>NZ_BOLN01000001.1 GCF_016861655.1 Levilactobacillus lanxiensis
AAACTGGAATCCTCGTTCTAGCATTGAATATCCTCAAGTTAGTCTCCACCAGGAGAAGACGGCTTGAGAATCAAGAGTATGGAAATAAGGCACGAAACCAAAGTTCGGTTTCGTGCCTCATTTTTGTTCTACAGAGGCTAGTTATGTCACAGCCTCTTTACTTTATTTATTCTGTTGATTGGTTCGGTCGCAAACTCTCCGGCCGCTTCAGTAAGAACGCCATCAGGTAGGAGACAATCAGGAAACCAGACACAACCAGGTATGGCACGTGCGTGTTCCAGTCGAGGAGCATCCCCGACATGATTGGCCCAACAATGTTCCCGATACTAGTCAGAGACATGTTCAGCCCATTGATCAGACCTTGGTCGGATTCACTAGCCTTCGTCAGCAGCGTGGTAATCGCTGGCCGCAAGAGGTCGAACGCTGAGAAGATGACCAGCGTGGCAATCATGACTTCAATCTTAGTATGCGCCTGCGTAATCCAAATCGTACAGATGGCTGCCAAGAAGAAGCACATCCGGATGACCCGGCGCTCACCAAATTTGCTAACGAGCGTGTCAAACATAGCCACCTGCAGGAACAGGGAAATCAGTCCGTTTAACGTCAAAACCAACGCAATGTTGCTCAAACTAAAGTTAAATACTTCGTTTACGTAGATACTGTAGATACTTTCAAACCCTTGCAGGCCAAAGGAAGAGACCAGAATCATCGTAAATAAGATGATGATGGGCACCGTCCAAAACGCCCGGGTCATCGGATGAGCGGAAGGCTGCGCATCCACCGCTGGTTCTTCAACGACGCGGTTAGTTTCGACGTCATTTGGTAAGAGGCTAATCAAGACGATGGCACTGATCAGGCCTAACGCACCAGCCACCCAGAACGGCGTTTTGTAGCTGATACCGGCTAGAATCCCCCCGATACCAGGGCCCAAGATCAGACCCCCACTAAAGGCCGCCGACAGCCAGCCGATAACCTTGGCCCGTTGCCGTTTCGTGGTAATGTCGGACGCTAACGCCATGGCGGTTGGCACAACCATCGCGGCGGACAGCCCCCCAATCAGTCGGGAGATGTCGAAGACCCACAGGTAGTTGGTCAGGGCAAACAGGACTTCGGAGACCATGAATAAAATCAGGCCCGCCGTCAGGACTGGCTTCCGACCAATTTTGTCGGACAGTCGCCCAATCAGGGGTGACGCCACGAACTGGGCGAAGGCAAACAGGGCATTCATAATCCCCATGTCGGTTGCGGTTAAATGCAGCTCGGTCTTCAAGAATGGCATGACCGGTATGATCAAACTGATCCCTAAACACACTAAAAATTCACTAAAGATTAAGATAAAAATGGCCCGTTTCGTTTTTTTCGTCACGGTAGCTCACCCCTTCTCTGAGATTTTGACAACAATATTATAATAATAACAATATTTAATGACAGTTGTCTAATCTTACGCTCAAAGAATAACGGGCGCAACCTTTATTTTATGAATGTTTACAGCGCCTACCGGGTGGTGAAAATGAGATTGGAACGCGGCGGGCAGGACGTCCAGAGCCAAAGTACGGTCTCTGAACTCGATTTGAGCCTCAAAATTCGAATCTCAAAGTCGCCATTTGCTAGGCTCTGCCCAGCAAATCCCACGGCTGAACTCATTTTCACCACCCTCCCGGCTAACATTGATTTAGCCCAAGTATCCGATTGCCACCGTTTCTCTAGCCATTCTTATGACGTATTTCAAAGTGCAGTTGTCACCAATTCTATTGGTAGTCGGCGTACGAGACAAAGTCGTGTCCATTCACTTATCATTCAGAAAAAAATTAGCTTTTTCTAAGTTATCTAGCCGTTCCATTCCCCAGTGCCCTAGCCCAGCGTTGGTAATTTGCTGCGAAGACGCTGTCGCGGGCGTAGACCACGTCCAAGTCGTGTAACAGGTGGCCGGCCGGTAAAGGCAGAACCTTCAGCTGACCACTGGCCAACTCATCGGCTACGACCGAGCGGTAGACGAAGCTGATGCCCGCACCCCGTAACAACAATTGCCGGATGGCCGCTGGATTATTGACGGTGATCAACTGGCTGAACTCAGCTAACGTGACATTGGCCGCCTGAGCCAGACTGACCAGGATTTCCCGGCTGCCGGACCCCTCTTCCCGGACCAACAAGGGATATGCCGTGAGGTCGTGCCAGCTCACGGCCGACTGGTGGGCGACCGGTTGATCTGCGGCGATGACGCCAACGAAGGGTTCCTCCCGAACAATTTGATAGTCGTAACGGGTCTTGTCAAAGTTTCCTTCAATTAAGGCAAAATCGCTGGTCCCCTCGTCAATGGCCGTCAACGCCGCCTGGGTATTAGTCACCTGACAGGTCACTTGCCGGTAATCTGCCTGGTCTTGTAGCAACCGAATCAATTGCGGCGCGAGAAATTCACTCAGCGAAAGGGTCGTGCTAAAGGTGAGTTGCCGTTGGGCCTGCGGATGCTGGAGGCTGGCAACGACCTTTCCCGCCTGTACCTGCACCCGCTGCACAAAGGCGGCCAGCTCCTGCCCCGCCGGTGTGATGGTCAAATGCGGCCGCTCGTAGTGCACCAACTCAACGTTTAGTTCTGTCTCCAAACTCTTGATCTGTTGTGACACGGCCGGCTGCGTAATAAACAACTGCCGCGCCGTTTGCGTATACGATTTGGTCTGCACCAGGACCAGCAATGTTTGATAGCGATTATCTAACATTGGGACACCTCCAAGTTGTCTTTATTATAAGCTGAATTTATAGCGTTATTAAATATCCCAATTTTATCTTATAACGAGTTTCCAGTAAACTATTACTTGCTTAATAAGAACGACAATCCAGCTGAAACCAGCAATAGGATTGCATGAACGATAGCTAAATAATTGGCAACCGTGAGTGACCAGAGGCGGATCAAGGTGACCAGCTGTGTCGATGGCCTTAGCTGAGTGATTTTTCTCAGCTTAGACCATGGGGCGACCTTGGAGACTGGTGGCTTTCCAGGCTCCAAGGCGAGCTGGAGGACCGCCTCTTAGGCCGTAAGCGTCCCCCACAGCAGGGCACCTTGAATCCGCCGTCGGGAACGCACACTTGCAAAACATATTTGAGGAGGAGTTTCATTTGGATATTCGAGCAACTATGGCAACGCGCAGCTTCTGGGGTGCCGCTGGCCTAACACTAATCTGCGCCGTCGCCGGCAGTGAGCTGGCCCAACTGCATTACCTGAACTTAGTCGGTGCCCTAGTCATCGCCCTACTGCTGGGCATGGCGCTCCAACTGGCACCACGCGCGGTGAATGCCAATCGCGCCGGCATTGGGTTCATCAGTAATAAATTTCTGCGTTTAGGGATTATTCTCTTAGGGTTCAAATTGAACCTGATTCAACTCGCCCAAGCTGGCGTCAAGACGATTACCCTGGCCGCCGTCGTGGTTACCGGGATGGTGCTTCTGACCTACAACCTCAGCCGTAAGCTCGGCGTCGACCGGGAGTTGGCGATTCTCACCGCTACCGGGACCAGCATCTGTGGGGCCGCCGCAGTGATGGGCGTGTCACCGCAGATCAAGGTGAGCCCGGACAAGGCCGAACGGCAACGTGAAAACGAAGTTCTGGCCGTGGCCATCGTTGCCATTTTAGGAACGGTCTTTACGCTGATTGAAATCGGGTTGAAGCCCCTGCTCCACCTGACTGCCGTTCAATTTGGCGTCATGACGGGAGGCTCTCTGCACGAAATCGCCCACGCCGTTGCGGCTGGGAGCGCGGGCGGTCCGGTCAGTCTGGATACGGCCATCATTACCAAATTATCGCGAGTTCTGTTGCTGGCACCGGCTGCCCTCATCATTGGCTGGTGGTACCAGAAGCAAACGGCCGGCACCACGACCAATGACGGCCCAACCAAGCTGCCGATTCCTTGGTTCATGGCTGGCTTCCTGTTGACCAGCGTCATCGGTACCTGGATTCCATTGGGTGCCGCTACATTAGCTGCCTTGGTCAAATTGGCCTACATCTTCTTGGGCATGGCGATGGCTGCCCTCGGCATGAGCGTCAACTTCCGCGTTATTTTCCAGCGCGGGGGTAACGCCTTTCTCGCAGCCACGCTGTCGTCCGTCGTCCTCTTAACCGGTGTGACGATTGCCAGCAAATTATTCTTCTAGTCACTCTTTCAACCGACAACACAATTAAAGCGACGCCCACTAAATTGCGGGTGTCGCTTTTTTCATGAAGGCTGTTCCGCTATCACAGGGCTAACAAATGCTGGAACGTCCCACTGTCCCATAGGATGTACAGCCCAATCAGAATGTACACGGCAATCGTAATGTAGCGCCCTTCCTTTTCCAAAACGGCCGCTACCTTGGGCAAGCAGGCCAGCCGGTATCCAATTTCCCAGAAAATCACGACCATCACCGCAAACGTCAGCAAAATCAGCGGTATCGTGGCTGGCGCAACCGTGGTGAAGAGCGGCACATAAATGCCCACGTTATCCGCCCCACAGGTTGCCATGGTAATCAACGCGACACTGCCAATCAGGCGTTTCGGATCAGCTACCTTGGCCGCGATGGCGTCGGTGTCATCGTCATCCCCGGCCACCCAGAGCTTGATTCCCAAGAAAATTGGAATCAATCCCAGAAAGCCCAGTAGCCACGGTGCGGGCACGAAACCCAGGAAAAACGCGATGGCTAACGAGCTTCCCACCAGGACAATGGTCCCTAAAAAATCCCCGATTAGGACCAGCCAGCGGTCTTGGTGCTTTACGCGGCCGAAGATTACCATTAGAATAATTAAGTAGTCTAACCCGGTGGAGATGTACGCCGTCACCCCGGTTAAAATCGTCTTCATCATGAACCCCTCCCCTTACATATGTTATCTATGACATATGTTATCACGTTCATATGAAAGGAGCAAGCTTTTTCATGTCGGATATTACTGAAAACGTGCATTTAATTACAGAGCCCGCGCTGGGTGCATCTCAGGATATTTTTAAATTATTAAGCAATACGACGCGCCTACAAATCCTCTACTTACTGGAACAACGGGAACTCAACGTCAGCGAGCTCAGTACCTTGCTGGCAGCGGAACAATCCGTGGTCTCCCACCAGTTAGCCATGCTCAAAAAGGAACAGTTAGTGTCCTCGCGTCGGGTGGGCAAACAGAGTTTTTATCAACTCGATGACCCGCATATTTTAGATATCGTCAATGAAACCTTAGCGCACGTGGATCACGTATTGCGTGGGAAAACACATGGCCATTAAAACCGTTTGGAATGGACGTTCCAAACGGTTTTTGTTTGCGCTAGTTTATGCGGAACATCAGCTGTTCCAAGATTGTGGTTCCTTGAAACGTGCTACACGAGCCAGACTCCTGCGCTTAGCAAAAGAAAGAGCTCCTGATCGACGTTGTCGACCAGAAGCCCTTTCTTCGCTAATGCTCAGAGTCTAAGCGGCTCGCTCCGCACTCTCTACATCTTCATACCCATCTTCTCATAAGAACTCATCCCAGGCAGCTTCAAGTCCTTCACGTCAATCCCGCGTTCTTCTGCGACCGCATTCATTAACGTGTCCATATCCATCAGCTTGTACGTCTGTGGATGGTCTGGGTCGTAAGCCTCAATCTGCGCCATCATCCCACCATCTTCGTGTTCGATGATGTGACAATGATACATGTAGACCCCGGTGTGTTCGAACCAAACCTTGATTCGAACCGTTTCGCCTGGGTTGACGCCGACCGTATCCTTCAGCCCATGTTCGTTGGCGTATGGTTCGTGGCCGTTCCGTGACAGCACTAGGAACTGGGTCCCGTGCATGTGGAACGGGTGAACCATGCCGGCGTCCATGTCGTTGGTGTTGGTGACGTCCCACAGCTCAACGTTGCCGACCTTTTGCCGGGCGTCGATCCGTTGCATTTCAAATTTCTTGCCATCCATCATAACGGCTTCATCCATCCCGGACATCACGACCTTGCGGACTGGCGTATCAGGTGTCACGTCTGGATTTGGAATATCGACCAGGTGGTCTGGCAACTGGGTGTCGTCCGTTTCAAAATCGTGGACCCGGAAACGAACCAACGGCACATCATCGCTGTACAACGTGACGGTGTGGCCCGGGGTCACCTTGCCAAAGTCGACAATGATTTCGGCCCGTTCCGCACAGGTCAACATCAAGTGGGTGAATTCAACGGGTTCTGGCATCACGCCACCATCGGAAGCAATTTGCGTAAATGGCAGGTCATCGCTAAAGTGTAACCGCCATTCACGCCGGTTGGCACCGTCTAAAATCCGTAAGCGTAGCCGTTGCGTGGTGACATCAAAGTAAGGATTGATGGTCCCGTTGATCATGGCTGTTGGCCCTTGAACGCCATCTGGATCGTAGTCGGCTTCGTAATCCCACTGATTATCCTCGTGGAAACGGCGGTCTTGCAAAACCAACGGAATGTCATCGACCCCATAATTGTGTGGGAACGGCAACTTAGCTTCCGTTTCATCCGTGACCAGCGCTAAGCCAGCCAGGCC
Organism: Levilactobacillus lanxiensis; assembly: GCF_016861655.1. Lineage (GTDB taxonomy): Bacteria > Bacillota > Bacilli > Lactobacillales > Lactobacillaceae > Levilactobacillus > Levilactobacillus lanxiensis. Next base: position 6,495 of record NZ_BOLN01000001.1, read on the forward strand.
GTGCCAAACTTGTTCCGCCGTTGATGGGCACGGATGAGCGTGTAACCACAGCGTGGCGGCTGGTTGGTCAACCTTGAAATCAATGTGGCGGGTCTTCCCGGGATAAACGGGGGCGTGGCAACCGCCATCGGTATAAGGGCCGGGAACGTTCAACCCATGCCAGTGGAACGTGGTCAGTTCAGGCAATTCATTTTTCAAATCAATATGCATGGTCTTGCCCTTGGCAAAGACAACCGTTTGACCCAGTAAGGAGCCATTGTAGCCCCAGGTCTTGGTCTTCTTACCAGGCAACAACTGGGTTTCACCGGTCTGCGCAACGACCGTGTAATAAGTATCCGTCGGCGTTTCCTTATCCGGCTTCAACAGAGGTGGCACCCGCAATGGTTGTTGTGGCACATCGGGTTCCTCTAGTGGCACATAGCCCCCATCATGCGTGTTATAAGCTGTTTCATCAAAGAAATAATCAGTATGGATTGATTTTGTCATTTTTCGGACTCCTCTTCGATTATTTAAGCAGATGTATCTGCTTCAATGATACCGCATTCACGAAAGAAGAAAAAGTCTCCACTCACGACCTTTCCCCCCCGAGAAACCGTCGACAAATGAAAAAGCACCCAGACCAGTTCCGTCTAGGTGCTTCATTCGTGTCATTAAATTTATTATAAAAGGTAATTTCAAAGGAACATGCCATCAGTTCAGTTCTCTAAGCTATCCAGTTTTTCACAACTGAAATAACTGGAACAAGCGACTGACCCGGAACGTTAGCCGGAGGTGGTTAAGTCTGCTTACACCATAGACATTGCTACGTCGAATCAAACAACTGGAACAAGCAGCTGAACGGTAATGGTAGCCGGAGGTGAGTAGCTATGGAATCCCGTGTCGATGGTGTTAGGTCGGTTTCTTCGACCTTACAGCATGGGACGTCCGCAAGACTCACGTTTTTGGTGAGGCTTGCGGGCGAGGCTGAAGACCGCTTTTCGGCTTCAGTCGTGCCCCACGGGCTGGAATAGCTACTCACCGCAGGCGGCAACCACTTACCGGTCAGTCCGGGCGCGGAGGGCGTAGAGGATGGTGACCGTATCCACCACTTCCTGGAACACCGCCCCAATGATGGCTGGAATGACCCCGAAACTAGCAATCAGCATCAGGACCGTACAGATGATAATCCCAATCATCACGGCTTGTTTCGCGACTCGCATGGTATCGTGGGCAATTGCCCGGGCCATGCTGACCCGCGTCAAGTCATCCTTCAGGACAACGGCATCGGCAGATTCACTGGCCGCAGTGGCTCCGTGCGCCCCCATGGCAATGCCAACATCGGCGGTCGCCAGGGATGGCGCGTCGTTGATACCGTCACCGACCATGGCAACCGGCCGGTGTTCCGCAGGTAGGTCCGCCAGCACCTGAATCTTATCCGCTGGCAAACACTCGGCGTGAATTTGGTCGATACCGACCTCACCCGCAATCTGTTTGGCAATCGGTTCGCGGTCCCCGGAAATCATGAGAAGGTTGCCGACGCCCAGGTGATGCAGGTCGTTCATGGTCTGGGCCGCTTCCGGCCGGACCTGGTCACTGAAGCTCACGTACCCTTGATAGACTCCGGCAGCGGACACATAAACCGCCGTCTGATCTGGCTTCTTGATAGGCTCATCGCTCACAAAGGACGCCTTCCCGGCCCGGACAACTTGGCCGTTGATGGTGGCGACAACTCCCTGTGCCGTGGTTTCCTTCACATCTGTCGCGACCAAGAGCGGTTCGGTATTCGCGGCCACTAAGGATTGCGCCAGCACGTGACCCGAATGTTGTTCCGCACTCGCTGCCAGTTGCAGGAGTGTTTCAGTTGGAACGGCCGTCACCGGCACGACCTTATCGACCACCAATTTTCCTTGGGTGATGGTCCCGGTCTTATCAAACGCAAACGTTTTGACCTGCGCCAATTTTTCTAGCGTGGTCCCCGTCTTGACGATGATTCCGTTTCGGCTGGCCCGGCTCATCCCTGAAATCAGGGCAATCGGCGCCGCCAGAATCAGGGGACACGGTGAAGCCACAACTAACACTTCCGCCAACCGAACTGGGTCGCCGGACAGGTACCAGGCAATCCCCGCAATCACGTAAGCCAGCAAGGTAAACGGCACGGCATAACGGTCGGCCATCCGTACGAACTTGGCTGGTTGTGACTCGGCTTGCTTAACCAACCGCACAATGTTTTGGTACTGACTGTTATCGGCGGTCTGGTCGGCAATCAGATAGACCGAGGCCTCCCCGTTAACACTCCCGGACATGACGGTGTCACCGGCCTGTTTATCAATGGGGCGGGCTTCACCAGTCAGTGAGGATTCGTTGACCGTGGTTGGACCCGTCTCTAGCGTCCCATCGACGGGCATGACTTCGCCGGGCTTGACCAACAACCGGTCACCCACGACGACCGTCTGGATGGCAACGTCCGTAATCGTGTCGCCATCCGCCTTGTGCGCCGACTGGGGCGAATTGTTAAGGAGTTCCTGCAACTCACTGTTGGCTCGCCGCGCGGCAAAGTCTTCCAGCGCGTCACCCCCGGTCAGCATCAGGAGGACGATCAAGGCCGCCCAGTATTCGCCAACCGCCAACGTGGCAACAACCGCCGTAATCGCGAGCAGGTCCACCCCAAATTTTCCTGACCGCAACGTCTTAACCATTTCAACGAACATCATTAAAGCCAGCAAAATACCCAATCCGGTAATCAGAATTTGTGCATAACCCGCCTGGTGATTCACAAATTGGAGCCATAACGCAATGACCCCTAGAATGATAACGAACCAGAATTGTTTGTACTGACGTAGTTGTTGCATAAAATCCCCTCCCCATTGATTTGTTTGTAACTTGAGTATAGCAGAGCTTGTGACTTTTGCCACACTTGATGAGTCAGTATTTTAGCCGCTGAACTAACTGAACGGTCAACCGTTGACCGCAACAAAAAAGTGAGACCCGCCCAACGGCAAGTCTCACATCAATGACTCAGTTAACTTAGAAATGCCGACGAATCACAGCACCGCCAAGCGTTGCCAAGAAGACCGTTGCACCGAGGAGACTGGCAATATTGCCATTAGCATCCTTGGTTTGAGGTAACTTGGTGTTGGCACTAGCATGGTGCATGGTCGTTGTCGTGCCTGGCGTCTGCGTTGCGGTCGCCTTGGACACTGCTGGTTTGGCAGCTGCGGCTTTGGCTGCGGCAGCCTTCTTAGCAGCGGCTTTTTTGGCAGCAGCTTTCTTCTTGGCCTTAGCAGCTTCTTTGGCTGCTTCTTCCTTCTCTTCTGCTTCCTTTTCTTCTTGCTCGCGGGCTTCTTCTTCCTCGTCCGTTTCGGTACCGCCATCGACATCAATGGTCCCGGTGTCTTCGTCCTCGTCCTCTTCGTCAGTTTCGTTCACGTCACCGCTCCCGGAACCACTATTCCCCGTAGAAGAGGAGACTTTACCGTTGGCTTCTTCCGAGTTCTTCCCACCGGAATTGCCGCCGCCCCAGGTCATCACGGCATTATTACGGAACTTGTAGCCGGAATGGATCAGTGAAGGATCGGTCACCTTGGTGTAGTAGTCAATCGTGACCAAATTATTCACGGTATTGTTAAATTTCAAATCAAAACCCTTGTCCGTGTAGGTCACATCGTAATCCGTGCCCTCCGTCATGGCTGGTTTTTCACGAGTATAGCTCGTGTTGGTGTTCCAGTGAGCGTTGCTGACGGTAACACCCTTGATCAGTTCTTGGTTATCACCAATCGTGTCTTTGATGTCCAGGTTCTGCATTTCAATTTCACGCCGGTCAACTAAAATCGTCCACTTGATGGTCCCATCGTCTTGCAGGACCCCCTTCTTGGACATGTTGGCGTCGTTTTCGACGATGTTGATTTGCGAGGTACTGCTGCCGTTATTCTCCAATGGGAAAACAACGTCCTTCTCACCAGAATCATCGTAACGGTACTTGGTGGCCAGATTCAACGTTAATTTTGCATTCGTCTTGCCCTCAAGCGCATCGTTCATGGTGATGACTACGCCCGTGTCGGACACGACGGCCTTACCGATGACCTGGCCGGTTTCATCCGTCACGTCAAAGGTATCTCCTGGTGTCTTCCCCTTTAAATTCTCGGGAAAGTCCAGGGTGATGGTGTCCCCACTATGTATTGGTGTGTTGCCAAAGTTCAGCTTGTACTGAATGTCAATCGTATCAGCATGCTTGAAGTCTGGTCCGTTCGTGACACTAGCCGCGGTGGTAAAATCAGCCCCGTTGTGTGTGGCCGCCTTAGCTGGTGTCGCAGTTTGGCTGACAACTAACACAAAGACTAAACTAAGTAGTCCAATTAGTAGTCGCCAAACTTTACTGTTTTTACTCAAAAAAATCCCCTCCCATAACTTTTACGTAGTTTGAGTATACGCGTCTCACCGGACACTTGGCAATAGTCCCTAGCCAGGTTGCCTTAAATGATAGGTTGCATTCAAAAAGCGCCCCCGAAAGTAACTCTCGAGCGCGCTCCGACCCCTAGCAGATTCGGGTGCCTAACGTTTGCATTTCTTTCTTCAAATCTAAGTCGGATTTTTCTTCGGCCGTGTAGGTGATCATCCCAACGGCACTGTCGAGGATTCCCGTGTCATCGCGTAAGGAAAGTTGGTTGAAGACGCGGTCCAGAATCAAGCCGTTGTTCAGGTACAGTTCCGTGTCAGCGTTGGTCCACAGATTTAGACCGGCGTCATTTTCAACGGGAATGCTGTACTTGGGGTCCGGTTGGGTCAAGGCCACGAACTGGAACTTGTCGCCAATGGCACAGCTCCCGCCTAAGGTGGAGTACTGGTTGGATCCGTCATCCAGCGTTAATAAGAGCACCGTCTCCGGCTGAACATTGTCGGCTAAATACGTTTTGGCCGCATCTTTAATTGAAATTTTCATCATTAAATCCTTCTTTCCAGGTCCTGGTTAAAATGACCGTGTTTCTGGGATTATCCGTTCTCAGCAGTCGGCTTTTGTTTTGTTAAAACAATTTCATTGTGCACAATCATTTATACACCCAGTTCGCCTGAAAGTAAACGATTTTGCTTACAAATAGGCAGTGTCAAAATGGAAGACCCCTGATTCTTACACAAGCCCAAAAAGTCGCCAACCACCGATGAACTCGGCAGTTGACGACTTTTACGGTTAGGACATTAACTTTCAAAACTCCGTTTGACCATGGCAATCAACTCGTCTTCCGACAGGTTGAGCTTCTTGGCCTCGCTGGTGAAACCCGCCACGTAGCGTTCCGAGAACTCTGACCGACGCTTCTCGCGGATCATGCTCTCAGCTGCCGGCGTGACAAACATCCCCAGCCCCCGGCGTTTTTCAATCATCCCCGCCGTGACTAGGCGGTTCATGCCCTTCAAGGCAGTCGCCGGATTAATATGAAATTCTTTGGACATTTCAGTCGTCGACGGGACCTGTTCACCTGCCTGGTAAATACCGGTAAAGATGGCATCTTCCATCTGCTCGGCCACCTGCAGGTAAATCGGTTCCGGACTATCAAAGTTAAAATTCATACAATTTCCCACATTCTTTTGACGTGCATTTCGTCACTAGTCGTTCGGTGCTTGTGGCAACACGATGCGCCAGTACAGGGCCAGCGTGATGAGGTAATAAATGGCGTACAGCCCGATGAAAATCAGGAAGGTACTGCCAATTCCCAGATAGGGACTCATCGGCGCGGCCATCAGTGGCTTAAACATTTGTAGCCCGAACAAAACATCGATTACTCCCATGATACCAGGAATCAGGAATAAAATCCCAATTTCTTTTGCAATACCGTGGCGCATCAAGCTTTGACGCACGCCGACCTTGTACAGCATCCGGTAACGCCGTTGGTCGCCGGGAGCCCCAGAGAGGATCTTAAACATCAAGCAGGACGCCAGCATGGCCAGGAACGCGATTCCCAAGAAGTACCCAATGAATTCCAGTCCCCCGAAGAAGGCCAACATCATTTCATAGTTCTGGTAATTGCCGACCGTCATGGTACCCGGTTGGCTGAAGCGCGCCGTTTCCAGCTTGTTCAATTTTTTCAATGCTGGGAGGTCCTGTTGCAGGTTCTTGACCCGCACTGTGGTGACCATGACCACGGTGCCGGATTGTTTCGCAAACTGCTTGGCCGTCAAGATCTTCGGTGCGTAGGCGCCCACCTTGCCCAGGGCTAAACTGAGAAAGTCTAGATCACTGATACCGGACTTTTTGAATTTCGTCAAGGATTCCGTGTACAGCTTCTGGTCATTCATGTTGCCAGAATTGCTGTGCGCCCGCAGTTCAACGGGCGTTGCCGTCAATTCACTGGCGTTGTAGTACACCGTCTTGCCCTGGCGCTTTTGCGTATAGGTCGCCTGATGGGCAATGTGCAACTGGTCGATCAATTTCTGCTCACGCGCCGTTTTATCATGCACGGCAACCGTGTACGTGCCAATCTTCTCGGCCATCATCGGCAATTGGCGGTGATACCCGGAGCCGACGGTGATTGCGCCCAAAGCCATGGCAAAGAGCAACGACACAATCGTCAACATCCGCGTATAATTGTGGACCCGGAAGTTTAACTGACCTAATAGGAAGCCGTTCAAGTGTTTCTTAGCCCAACCCGTGTGACGTAACGCCCGAATTACCATTAAAATGGTTGCCCGGAACAACAGGTAGGTCCCCAACGTAATCGTCACCAGGCCAATTGGAATCGCTAATAACTGAAGTGCCTTGATGTCAGCCAGTGCCCAGTAGCCGGCAGCCAGTAAGCCGATGCCCAGCACGCCTTGGACCATTTGCCGCAACGGCTTGACCTTCGGCTGGTTGGCCAATTCATCACTGTGTAACAATTTCAAAACAGTGGTCCGCGTCAGCTTGATCAGGTTAAACAGGGACGCCAGAATGAACAACCCCACGTAGAGCACGCCCGTGGCCACGATGGCTGGCACGTAGACCGCCGTCAAATGGCTCAGGTGTAGCCCCAACATATTTAGCAGGAAGCCCACTAAGAATTTGCTCATCAATAGTCCTAAGACCAAACCAATCGCCGTCGCAAGGGTTCCCAGAATCAACGTTTCCAAGAAGACGAGTTCCCCAACTCGTTTGCGCGTGGCCCCGAGCATCATGAACAGCCCGTAGTCGTGTTGCCGCATGCTCAGCAGGAAACTGTTGGCATACATGATGTAGACCACGGTGATCAGAATCAACAGGACCGCCCCGAAGCCAAAAATCACGTTGGCGGAGGAGATGGCGGCGTTGGCCTTCAGAAAGGCCTGGTTCGTCGCCAGGTTGGCGAACATGTAAAAGATGGCGGCCGACATGGTCAGTCCTGCCAGCAAGACCAGATAGTCTCGCCGCCGGTTCTTAATCCCGGCTAAAGCTAATTTTCCTAACATCGTGCGTCCCCCTACTCGTTAAACGTGCCTAATTCGTTCAAAATCCCCTGATAAAAGGTACTCCGGTCCTGGTCGCCGCGGCGTAACTCAGAGCCAATCTGCCCGTCCTTGATGAACAGGATACGTTGGCAGAAGCTAGCTGAGAACGGATCGTGGGTCACCAAGAGGACGGACATCTTTTGTTGTTCATTGATGGTCGTCAATAGATCCAACAATTCCCGTGCGCTGGTCGAATCCAACGCCCCGGTCGGTTCATCCCCCATTAAAATGGCGGGATGGTGAACGATGGCCCGGGCAGCGGCGACCCGTTGTTTCTGGCCCCCGGAGAGTTCAGCGGGGTATTTCTGCAACAGATCCGCAATCGACAGCGTCTCAGCCACCTCATGAATCGCCTGATCCATTACTTTGGATGGCGTCCCCTTCAAGGCCAGTGGCAGGCCGATATTTTCTTCAGCCGTTAAGCTTTCCAACAGATTGAAGTCTTGGAAAATAAAGCCGACTTCTTGTGCCCGAAAATCTGCGAGCTGGTTACCGCGCATCTTAGTGACGTCATGGCCGTTGACCACCACGTCCCCCTTGGTTGGCGTGTCTAGTGTGGACAGCATGTTCAGCAGCGTTGTCTTCCCGGAACCGGACGCCCCCATGATGCCGACGAATTCCCCGGAATCGACGGTGAAGTTCAATCCTTTCAAGGCGGTGTACTGCCGTTCGTTTGCTTTGCCATACGTTTTTTCTAGGCCACTGACGCTGACCACTGTGTTTGTTGTCATGTTAAGTTCCCCCACTCATTAGTTTGTTGGTTAGTTACTTGTGTAATTAACTATAACGGTTCTTGGAAAATTGTCAACATTTTTTAAAAACAGATTGGCAAAATCAGCGCCTTGCCGGGCGGCCAAAATGAGACCGGTCCGCTGAGGGAAGGACGCCGGAAGCCTGAGATACGGTCTTCCAGCTTGCTTTGAACCGAAGCCCACGTTTCAAAGTCACCATTCTCTGAAAATCACAGAGAATCCCACAGCTAGGCTCATTTTGTCCGCCCTATCGGCTGATGTTGCACAATCCAATAAAAATACCAAATTCCAAGAGCAACCATTCTGGTTTACACTATCCCCACTGCCAACTAAGCAGTAAACCGCCTACTTCAACTGCCCGTACAAGACCCTCCAGCCAACCCCGTCGCCACAGCTGGCTCCGTCCTGGCCTCCTCCGGCTACGTTGGTCCACAATTGCGACGAAATTTAATGCAGAGACAAACTTCTTGCAACCGCTTGGTTAATGTTAAAGAAGCCACCACCAACTAATCTGCAAAAAAAATTAGCCCAAGAGCCACCACACTCGCGCGGGCAAAACCAGACTTAGTCGCAGGGTTGGGAAAACTGGGCCGGTCGTGGGAGTGACCAGAGGCGCGCCAAGGTGCCCGGCTGTGTCGATGATCTTAGCTGAGCGATTTCCTCAGCTTAGAGCATGGGACAACCTTTGAGACCGCTTTTCGGCTCAAAGTTGAGGTGGAAGCCCGCTTCACAGGCTGGAACCGGCCCCACAGCAGGGCGCCTTGAGCTCGCCGCCGGGAACGGACGCGACTAGGCCCAGTTTTCACCAGCCCGGAGGCGAATACAAAGACAAGTGTCCACCCGCAACCAAGTGCTGGAAGGCTCTCACGCGAATTTTTGGTAAAAGTCGTGTACACTAGTACCTGTAAGCTTTTATTCTATAATTAAAGGAGTTTTTCCGATGAAACAACTGCAATTAGGCGGGACCGACTGGCAAGCGTCAGCCGTTGCCCTGGGAATCATGCGCATGTCGACGCTCTCCGTTGACGATGCCGTTAAAGCTTTACAAGCTGCGCACGAAGCTGGCATTACCTACATTGACTCCGCCGACATTTATGGCGATGGTCAATCCGAAAAGATTTTCAAGGAAGCGCTGGCTAAGTCCGGTCTCTCCCGCGATGATTTCTACATCCAATCCAAGGGTGGTATCGTGTTGGATCAAAGTCGCAGCCATGATGGCTTAGTCTTTGGCCAACGTTACGACTTCTCCAAGCAACACTTGTTGGATTCTGTCGATGGCATTTTGGAACGGATGGGGCTGGATTACCTGGACGCCTTCTTACTTCACCGGCCAGACCCACTGATGGACCCCGCAGAAATTGCGGACGCCTTCAACACCCTGCAACGGGCTGGCAAGGTTCGTCACTTTGGGGTTTCCAACTTCAACGTGCAACAATACCTGATGGTTCAGGAAGCCGTTGACCAGAAGCTGATGTTCAACCAACTACAATTTGGTGCCGCACATGCCCAAATGGTGACGGAAGGTCTGCGCGTCAACATGGACGATGCCCCAGCCGTGACCGACGGTGGGTTACTTGAATTTTCACGGCGTAAGCACGTCACGATTCAAGCTTGGTCACCTTTCCAATACGGTCTGTTCGAAGGCATGTTCATCAACGATCCTAAGTATCCTGAACTGAACGCCAAGCTCCAAGAACTCGCTGACAAGTATGGCGTTTCCAAGAACGGTATCGCCACGGCCTGGATTCTCCGGCACCCAGCCAACATTCAAGTCTTGCTGGGAACCATGAACCCTGACCACATCAAGGATAGCGCGGCCGGTGCCGACGTTAACTTGACCAAGCAGGAATGGTACGACATCTACTTTGCTGCCGGTAACTACCTGCCATAAACTTATTTTTAAACCCGTAAATTTAATTTCGACTGAGAAAGACGACGCTATCCCTGGGACTCTAAGGGATTCAGCGTCGCCTTTTTCATTGCCCAAAATTTTTGGCAAAAAGGGTTGTCATTTTAAAAAATGGTGGTAAACTGAAGTTGTTCTTGAGGGCGAGTAAGTACTCGCTCGAAGATTTGGAAAGGGGATTATAATCATGTTTACCACTATTTTTTGGATTCTTGCTATTTGGTTAGTTGTTAACGGTGTTTGGACTTGCTTTGCAACGGATAACCAGGAGTTGATGAAATGGTTCGGTTGGATCAACGTGATTGCGATCATCCTAGGATTCTGGGTATTCTACGGTGCTGCTAGCGTGGCCGTTCTGGTCGGCTGGTTCACCGCAGTTAACTGGGTCAACGTGGTCCTAGCCATCATCCAGTTAGTCCTGGCTTACCGCAAAGTCGGGTCAACCCACAACGCTTAGATTTTCCGTTTCACCCCTGACGACACAAAGAGCCGGACTGTCCTGGACACAGACAGACCGGCTCTTTTGCTCTAGTATTCCTGCTTTCTACGGGTTACACTGGTTGTGTTAGTACCGTTTCTGACGGCGGGTTCAAGGTTAGCGGCTATGGGGCCCGGCTCCAGCCTGAAAAGCGGTCTCCCGACTCGACTTGAAGCCGACAAAATCATCGTCTCCAAGGTCGACCCATGCTCTAACCTGAGAAAAAACCTCAGGCAAGACCATCGACACAGCTGCCAACCTTGCCCTGCCTCTGGTCACTAATACTGTGCACCCCAGTTTCACCCGAGGATGATTTCTTCATCTTTCGGTTTGACATGTACGCAGAGTGTCATCACACAGCCATTCTAAACTCGGGGTGTCAGGCGTAAACTAGGCTGCAGATACTCATAACGACAGCACATTACCGATTAAATCTACTGCTACCGTTAGCCGCAGGACTGGTGAAAATGGGCTCAGCCGTGGGAGTTGCCTTGGCGGGTTCCCGCTTAGGCAACTGCTATCTTTGAGACGTGGTTTTCGGCTCAAAGTAAGCCTGAAGACCGCCCTTTGGCTTCAGACGTGCGCCCACAGCGTCACGGCCCATTTTCACCAGCCCGGAGGCAAATACAAAGACAGTTTTAATCGTAAACAAATTTGACTCAACCAAAGGTGGTATTTTCATGTCAAATAAGAAAATTTTGGACGAATTCCCTGACGTCATTCAGGCCAACGAAGACCTGACGCAAAAACAAAAAGACGTGCTGATTGCCAGCATCCGTCTTTTTGCCGAACAGGGTTACGCCAATACGAGTACGCGCCAGATTGCTGAAGCCGCGCACCAGTCCGAAGGGACCATGTTTAAACATTTTAAATCCAAGGCCAATATCTTGCGGGCGGCCCTGGAGCCCATCATTCACGAAATCATCCCCGACGTCGAGGCCGAGTTCAAACGGGAAACGCTGACGCACCCCGCCGCCAATCTCCATGAGTTTCTGGACTTCTTCGTCCGTAACCGCATGGCGTTCGCGGCGAATAACCAGGATGCCATCAAAGTTTTCTTCAGTGAGCTCCTTTACAACGAAACGTTGCGGACCGAATTCATTGAGACCGCTCGCCAAGAATTGATTGCCGCGTTCAAAGATACCATTCTGTTGTTACAAAAAAACAAAATCATCATCGACTGGCCGTTTAACGAAATCTTTCGTTACATGATTGCCGTCGTTGTCGGCTACGTCCTGGATCGGTACGTCCTCTTCCCCAATCGGGCGTGGGACGATGACGTTGAAGCCGGCTATTTAGTCGCCGAACTGGAAAAAGTTTTACAGCCCTAGTCGTTGGGTCTTCCAGTTTTTTATGGGTTTCTGCTGCGGGCAGGAACCTTTTTTCGTTTACATATTATTAAATATATAATAGCCCAAACGGCCATAAATTTGTCAGTCAGTGTCAGTGACCAGAAGTGGGCCAAGGTTCCCCGCTGTGTCGATGGTCTTAGCTGAGTGGTTTGTTCTCAGCTTAGACCATGGGTCGACCTTTGAGACCGATTCTCGGCTCAAAGTCGAGGTGGAGGACCGCCTCTCAGGCCGGAACCGCCCCCATAGCGGGGAACCTTGAGCCCACCGTCGGGAACGGAAACGCAAATCGATAAATTTAAGGCGCGTCTTGGAGCCGCCACTCCAGCACCCCTTGGTATTTGCCCGCGAGCGTATCACTATTCACGAGCATATGTGGCCCTTGATCCGCCTGCCAACTCCCACTCACGCTGGTCTGTTCCGAGTCACTCGCTGTCGTCTTTTCCGCAACCAGCACCGCGGCCTGGCTCTGATCACCCACCGGCTGTTCTTCATGACCTCGCATGAAAATCACATGGCCCCGTAATAGCTGGCCAGAAGCAGTCCGGAACGGTGTCTGCTGTTGCACGAATAATTTCCACCGCCGCTGCGGTCCCCGCTCATCCAACACGGTTAGCCGCCAGCCCGACTTGCGTTGAATGTGTTGTGCTGTTCCAGTCAAGGTCGTGGTTGCGAAGTCTGCTTCAGGGGATACCTCCGTAAAGCCTAATGTTCCGGGGCCCCGCGTCAAAGTGACCTGAATTTCATTGGAATGGACCTGCGCATCCGCCTTGTCTTCTGCCTGCAGAGTCAGCTGATTGTCTCCTGACTTGAGGAGCGCCGATTTCACAGTTAGTTGCGTCGTACCGACTGGTTGTCCCGCGACTAATTGACCGGCTAAATCAGTCATGGAAACGGTCTGGCCATTCAGCTTAGCTCGTAATCGATACCCCGCCAACTCGTCCACCGCAAAGGGCTCGCCGTTGTTGGTCAGCTGAACCCGTACCTTCGCATCCTCATGATGGCCGAGCTGTTGCGTGGCATCGCCTAAATTGGCCAACTTCAGTTGCACGCCCGCCTGAATCCGATAGCTGGGTAACGGCAACTGCGTTTGGTAATTGGGGCCGTAAAAGCGCGCTGTCACAGCCGGAACAGTCGTTTCATGACTCACCGCCGGGACTGTTCCAGTCGCTGAAACGGTCACCCGGTTGCGGCTTTTATCCAGTGTTTCCTTCCAGGACTTTCTAACCTCAGGTTGATTTAATTCAGCCAGACTAAACGGTTCGCTAATGGGATTCTGATCATAACTGACCCCACCTACCGTCCAGGTCAATGGTTGCGGCAATGGTAGATTCATCGTCAACGGCTGAATATCCTGATTGCTGGTCGCGGCATCATAATCAAATTGATACTGATAGCGCACCTGATCACCCACGGCCACCCGTCCGCCAGCCGGGACCGGCTGTTTGGTCGTCAAATTGTAGAGCGTGGCGTGCGGGGTGATTTTTCCTAGACTGTCGGAACTATCAACCATTGCCAGGGCATTTTCACTATTATCAGGATTAGTCGACCCGGTGATGCCCCAATAAACATTGCCGTTATCTGCCGTCGCACCTAGTTTACTAGGCTCTACGCTCACCGTATCCTGAACGACATCTAGTCCACCCCGTGCCATTCCGGTCACCGGATCACGATCATTGTAGTGGTAGGTCATTTGTTTTTTATCCGCTTGCCAGTCTAAGGTCAAATGATGCCACTGACCATCCGCAAAGTTCGTCACCATCTTAGGCTGTTTGTGATTCATACTAAAGTAGGATTGCCTGTCACTTCCTAATTTGCGATAAGTGGCTACTTCCCCCGGATAGCCACTGGCGATGTGCATGCCAGAATTGACGGACGCATCGAGATCAAATGAATCACTCTTTCCAACCGTAGTAGTACGATTAACGTGGGTATCAAATTCCAACGCCCAGCTTTGTTTAATCGCAGTTTTCGTAACCAAATCAACACCCAGCCCGTTGCGGTCATTCCCCCACACGCCTAAAGACTCACCGGCCCCCGCAACCGCCCGGCCTTCTCTCTCCGAGTTTTGCAACACAAAGGCCATGCCTGACCCAGGCATATTCAGCTTAGCAACTTCATCACCCTTATTGCCGAAATACAGCCACAACGCGATATGCTCATTCACATTCATATTAAACTGATTATTCGTCCGGGCTAGCCCCGTCTTAGACCAAATAGCTCCTGCCTGGACAAACTTCGAATCAGGATTGTCACGGGTAATCTGGGCAACTGAAGATGGCACTAAAGGTGAATCAATCAACTTCGTAAAATTGTCTTCTCCCGCCATCGAAAATAAATTATCCAACGGAACTCCCTGTGGCGCCGTTGCCAACGCGTGGTCTAAGTCCGCATTGGCCTGACCACTTATCATCGGAAATAGTAGGCTTAACCCCACTACCATCCCCATCAACCACCGTTTCATGTCATCCTCCCCCTAGTCCGATTCCAAATAAGTATAAGCCTATTAACCAACATAATTTGGATTATACAGGATGAGATAGTTCATGACAATCAATGTTAACTTTTATAATTATTTAAATATAACGTCACTTATAAAAACAGTTTCACGCCAGTTTCTTCGCGACTGCCATTACAAATTTGGCGGTTTAATTCTTTAACACCACAGCTAATAACGGCCCCAATTTTCTCCGGGCCATTGCGCCAGCAGCACGCGCAAAAAACCAGCGTCAATCTTATCCCACAAGATTGGCGCTGGTTTTAATTGTTTTGCTTATTTTTTAGTATTCGTTAAACTTGTGAATCAATCGTTTCACTGGTCGGGCTAACCGAATCAGTAACAGCGTTAACCCAATACTCAAGGCCACCATGCCGGCACCGAACAGCGGCGTCCAGCCCAACCCAAATTGACTTGTGACCTGACCACCGATACCGGAGCCCAACGCGATTCCCACGTTGAACGCAGAAATATTGAGGGCCGAGGCCATGGTGATGTCGTTCGGCGTTTGCTTTTCTGCCAGCTGAACAATGTATAGCTGCAGGCCGGGCACGTTCATGAAGGCAAAGAAGCCCATCACTAACACGGTCAGTAAGCCCAACCATTGGTTATTAGCGGTAAACGTCAAGACTAATAACGTCACGAATAGCCCCGTGAACATTTTCAACAGCGCTGCCAGTGGCTTCGCGTTGGCCCAGCGGCCGCCTAAGGTATTGCCAATGGCCACCATCAAGCCGTACACGACCAGAATGATCACGACGGCACCAGCCGACCACCCCATTTTTTGTTCCAAAAGTGGGGACAGGTAGGTATAAGCCACGAACGTGCCGCCATAACCTAAGGCCGTCACTAACAGGGCCACCAAGATTTGGGGGTTGCCGAGCACGCGGAGAATTCCCCGGGCCGTCGCCTTACTTGGCAATGGCAGGTTGCGCGGCACCAACACGTAGTCGGCCACCAAGCCAATCAACCCAATGGCACTGATGAAGATGAAGGACCAGCGCCAGCCACCTAATTGGCCGATCATGGTTCCCAGCGGCACACCGGTCACCGTGGCCACCGTCAAACCGGTAAACATCACGGCGATTGCCGACGCCCGTTTAGAAGGGGCCACCACGTCCGCCGCAATCACGGAAGCGACGGTCATGAAGATGCCGTGCGCCAAGGCCGCGATTACCCGTCCCGCCAGGAGAACGATGAAGGCGGGCGCAAAGGCGGCGACTAAATTACCTAGGATAAATAACAACATAATAATGATCATCAACGTGTGTCGGTTGATTTGGCCAGTCAGGAGCGTCATCAGCGGGGCCCCAATCATGATGCCCAACGCGTAAACGGACACCGTTAACCCGGCTTGGGCGATACTAATGTGGAAACTTTGAATCAGCAGGGGCATTAACCCTACGCTGATAAATTCGGTTGAGCCAATGGCGAATGCGCTGATAGCCAGCGCCAATAACGTCATGGCTGGTGAAATTTTCTTAGTCATAATGACCTCCTCGTTTTTCGTTTGCTAACGTAATAAATAATGATTATACTGGTTAGTAACCGGAGAACAAGAACCGACTTTAAAGTGCCCTACCCACCAAAAGGTAACTATTAGACAGGAGGCCGTTTGACATGCCCACAAAAACTTATCATATTGGTGTCGAAGCTACGATGGAGATCATCGGTGGCAAATGGAAATCCATTATTCTGTGCCACCTCCGCCATCAAACCATGCGCACCAGCGAACTTGCTCGCGCCATTCCACAGATTTCGCAAAAGATGTTGACGCAACAACTGCGCGAATTGGAAAATGCGGACATCGTTGCCCGCCACGTTTACAAGCAGGTGCCGCCCAAGGTTGAGTATTCATTGACCGACTACGGCGAATCGCTGTCGGGAATTCTTCACGAGCTGTGCGTGTGGGGCGAGGACAATATCGACCGGCGCGAGGCTGCGGGCGAAGAGATCACCCTGCTCAGCCGCGACGACGTTTAGGGCTAACCGGATTTTTCCGCCTTACCGGGCGGCACAAATGGACCGGGACGCTGTGGGCGGACGCCCGAAGCCTTAGAGCGGTCTTCAGGCTTACTTTGAGCCGTAGATCACGTCTCAAAGATACTAGTTCTCTAAGCGGTGAACCGCTAAGAGAACTCCCACGGCTGAGTCCATTTGTGCCGCCCTCACGGCTTACATCCACTTAGCCCTGAACGTCCCACGGCTGTATGGCCGATTACTTTTTCAATATAATCGTTTCAACATTCAGCTCATAGGATTCAAATCAACCGCAACAAAAAATAAAAGCACACAAAATTCGACCAATTTCAGACGAATTTTGTGTGCTTTTTCAATCAGCAGAATCTTTATACACCAGCATTTCCACTCATTTCTCAACACTTCCTAAACCGATTCTAAGAAATTCACAGTTTAAGCTTATTCCGCCCTCAAGATGATTGGGCGTCCCGGATGGTATAACTAATACATCGAAAGCGATACGCCAAACCAACAAACCGAGGAGTGAGTAACATGAATAAAATTAAATCAATGATGACTAAAGTAATGTTAGGTGCCATGACCGTGACGACCCTGATGGCAACGTCCGCCGGGGCTTCCGCGGCGACCACCCAGGTGTCAACCCCCGCGCCCGCCGTTGCGGAAACATCCATCAGTTTGAAACAACAGGCACAACCCGCGATTCAACCCATGACCATCAAGCTTCACAAGCACGTGACGTCCAGCCAAATTTCTAGCCAAGTCCAAACGGCCGTTGATGCCAGCGCGTTAAACCTGGATCAACAACACCACGACAGCCAACTGAAATAAGTCCACTGAACTAGTCCGCTACGGCCAGTTTCCCCCAAACACTGACGCGCACGACTACCCCAATTCCCCCCTTAACCGGTTAGCCTCCTCCAAACACTAACCGATCCCTCAAAAACGACTCACCATCCCTCAGGTGAGTTTCCCCAATTGAACCGCGACCTTAACCGTGGTTCCCCCCCAACAGAATAGACAACAAACCCGACTGGTAGATTGCGCCAGTCGGGTTTGTTGGTGTTTATTGATTTTTTTGTCGTTCCCGGGTCAGGATGTCGCCAATCAGCCGGGCCAGCGTGACTTCTTTCATCTGCGCTTCCGCGGCCGCTTGGACCTCCGCGTAGGCCACTCGCAGCGTATCCTGGATGTTGCCACCCACGATGCAGTGCGGATTGGTTTTATCGTCCACGTGTAATAGATTGCCGTCGTCTTCCACGGCGCGATAGACGTCTAGCAAATTAATTTCAGCCGGGTCGCGGGCTAACTTAGGCGTCGCGGACCCCTGTTGGGTGGCTAACAGGCCGCCCCGCCTTAGTGCGCCCATCAACCGCCGTACCAGAGCGGGATTGGACTCCACGCTGGATGCGATGGCCGCACTGGATAAATCGCCATCATGACAAATATCAATGTATGCCAAAATATGAACAGCATCACTCAATTTATGCGAATAACGCACGAACAAGCCCCCTTCTGGATTTTCTCGGCACTTATTGATGGGGTGCGTAAATGGATTGGCTCGCCCATCAGTTATTTTACCTAGACAATAAGCTTGAATATTAATTAATCACCCACATATGTCTAACGTCCATTTTAAGTTTCATGCAACCATTTCGCCACTTATTGGCTTAGCCTAACAACGCCTTACCGGTCGGCAAAAATGATTCGGAACGCTGGGGCGGACGCCAATGTTTCCGATCTCACGGCTCATGTTGGTTTAAACCCGATTTGGCAATTTTACTTCACCATTTTTAGTCATTCTTAGAACAAAAAGCACTTACCTTTTACCAGCGTTATCATAACGACAATTATACCGATTTAATCTTTGTTCGCAAGGTTCGCTGTTAAGAAATCTGGCAGGCTTTGGGCTGGGTGACCCATGATTTTGCGGTAATCATCCGTGACCGTCGCCAGCAACCCCTTGGCCCCACCGGCGTACATGGAGGCTAGCATGTGCCCTTCGTTGCCCTCATTGTACATCTCTTCAAATTGTTTGAGCGTTACTGGTGCATAACCAATGGTTTCATTTGACACTTGGCTTAAGACTTGGGCCAAGGCGGGCATGGTGTAGGACCGTTCCTGCGTCAGCGTGTACATCGGTTGCGTCCACAGACTTGGTGTGACGGCGACCTCTGCGAAGGCTGCGGCACTGTCCGCTAAACTGATGAAGCTCAGCGATGCATCGCCCATGGGATAGATGACGTTATGGCGTTCAATTAATTCTGGTAAATAAGGCACCAGCGGATCGGCGTACAGCGCATTCCGCAAAATGGTGTAGGAAAGGCTGGATGAGGCTAACCGCCGCGGCACGTACCCGTAGAACGCGGACAGGTCAAATGGATTATCTGCCTGGTCCGCAATGAAGCCCATGACCAGTAAGTGCTTGACCTGGGCCGTCTCAGCTGCGGCAATCACATTTTCAAACTCGGTCACCCGGCTAAAACTCGTGTGGGTCTTGCTGGGCACGTAAATAGCGACATCGGCGTCTTGAAGACTGTCGGCGATACTGGCTTGGTCACGATAATCCAACGGTAAAACCGTCATCCCCTGTTGGGCAAACGCAGCGGCTTTCGCTGGTGTGTGCACACCCAAGGTGATTGTTTCAGCGGCAACTCGCTTCCCTAATTCGGTCACGATTTGGCTGCCTAAATGGCCGGTGGCCCCGGTAATCACATACTTTGTCATGGTTCATTCCTCATTTCCTTTTGATGTTACTTTAAATGTTACACCATTTTGTTTTGACGTCAAACATTTAGTCTCAGCTCCCAGCATATTAAGCGCTTTCCAACACGAAAGAGACTATAATAAGGGTTAGGTATTAACCCTAAAATCAATATAAACAAGGAGTGAGTAACGTGGTTCAACAATTAGCAGGTAAAGTTGCAATCATCACGGGTGCCGGGTCCGGCATGGGGAAGTCCATGGCCGAATTATTTGCCAAGGAAGGCGCCAAAATTGTCGCCGCCGACATCAATGAAGACCGGTTAAACGAGGTTGTTAAGGCCATCACCGACGCGGGTAATGACGCCGTCGCCGCTGTCACCAACGTGACGAAGGAAGCCGATGTCGTCGCCATGGTCAAGACGGCTGTCGATAATTATGGGCATTTAGACATTCTGGTCAACAACGCCGGGATCATGGACAACATGGCCCCTGTTGGCACACTGACCAACGAGTTGTGGGACCGCGTTATGACGGTCAACACGACCAGCGTTATGTTGGCAACTCGGGAAGCGCTGAAGCTATTTACGAAGCAAAAATCCGGGGTCATTTTAAACATCGCTTCCGTCGGTGGCATTGGTGGCGGCCGGGCCGGTGCGGCTTACACGGCTTCGAAACACGCTGTGGTCGGCTTGACCAAGAACACCGCCTACATGTACGAAAACGTTGGGATCAGAACCAACGCCATCGCCCCAGGTGGCATCAAGACCAACATTGCCGAATCCATGAAGGGGATTGACAAGGAAGGCATGCAACGGCAAAGTGTCGGCATGCCACTTTCACCAGAACCCGGAACCGGCGACGAAATCGCCCAAACGGCGCTGTTCTTATGTTCAGACGCCGCAAGCTACGTCAACGGGACGGTTGTGCCGGTTGATGGTGGGTGGACTAGTTACTAGAGTGCGGAACGAGCCGTTTAGACTCTGAGCATTAGCGAAGAAAGGGCTTCTGGTCGACAACGTCGGCCGGAAGTCCTTTCTTTTGCTAAGCGCAGGAGTCTGGCTCGTGTAGCACGTTTCAGAGGAAGCATATTTCCGGATATCAAGGCGAGAGAAAATCTAACGCCCCAAACCAATATCAACAACCGCACCTCCAAGAAAAAGTCCTTCCACCCCACTCACCCACCAAATTGACGTATCCCACCGTAACCGGTAAACTAATCAACATGATTAGTCGGTAAGGAGACGATTGGGTAAATGATGTGGTTAGTCTTTCTAATAATTGGGTTCTTAGTTGGCCTATTGGTTATTTCAACCGGGGGTGGCGGCGCGGCCATCTACTTAGGTCTGTTGACCAGCGTCTTCGGGCTCGCCCCAGCCGTGGCGGCATCCACGTCCCTATTTACGGCATTCCCCTCGTTAGTGGTCGGCGCTTATGGCCACTATCGCACCGGTCAAATTCACTTTAAGGTCGGTAACCAAATGCTGATGACGGCCATCCCCGCAACGGTAATCGGCGCGCTACTGGCCCCCTACATTCCCAACGACGTCTACACGTGGATTGTCGCCATTATCTTGACCGGCTTAGGTGTGCAGGTTCTGGTCAAACGGTTCCTGACGCACGCCAGTAAACCCGCGCGCCATCAGGGTTTGCAGGCCGCTATTTATGGTATGTTGAGCGGTATTATGGTCGGTGTGGCCGGACTGAGTGGTGGCGGGCCCATTATTGCGGGACTCCTGGTCCTCGGTCTAGATATGTTACCGGCCGCGGCCACCTCCTCGTATGTTCTAGTCGGCACCTCGTTGGTCGGTCTCCTCTTCCATTTGTCGGCCAACAACATCGACTGGCACGTCGGCATCGGCCTGATGATTGGTGCAGTGCTCGGCGCCATCTGTGCGCCCCGTCTCCTGATGCACGTGAATCCAGAAAAACTCAACTACTACGTCAAACCCTTCATGGGCGTGCTCCTACTCGTCATGGGCTTACGTATGATTCTCTAAAAGACTTCCAAACTAAAAACAGGCTTTGACCCACGCAAACTAGCGTGAGGCCAAAGCCTGTTTCTGTCTATTCTACTGAAATGCAACGATTCATGTGACTCAGCAACCACCGATTCAAAACCACCTGTTAGAAATCTCAAGAAACAAGACTGCCAACGACGGTACTAAACCAGTGTAAGCCGTGAGGGCGTCCCAAATGGCTTCAGCCGTGGGAGTTCTCTTAGTGACGGTTTAGGCCACTTAGAGAACTGGCGTCTTTGAGACGTGACTTTCGGCTCAAAGCGAGTCTGAAGACCGCTTTTGGGCTTCAGGCGTCCGCCCACCGCGTTCCGAGCCATTTGGGACGCCCGGTAAGGCGCAAGCACCCGCTTTAGTACCGGCGCTTGCGGTCGACGGCGATGCCGGTGGCTAATAACGTGCCCGCCAGTGCAAACCCAACAGCACTCAACCAGCTATCGTTAGCTTCGCCAGTTTGTGGTAAGCCATCAGACAAGCCCAAGGCCTGTAAGATATTGCCCCGAACGGATTCCAATTGGGCAACTAATGTGGTGTCACCCTTGGCCCGAGCAGCGGCGATGGCAGCATCCACCTTGTTCAACAAGGTTTCTTCAGCGGCCGTGTTACGCTCAGCCTCAAAATCAATCAAGTCGTCTTCAAAGTCTTGCGCCATGTCTTCCGTGTATTCTGGGTGTTCATGCTCGTAGGTTAAGTTCTCGTCCCCACCGTTAGGTTCGCCTTCAGGCTCCTCGGTGTCAGGATTTTCTGTGTTCGGTTCCTCAGTATTCGGGTTCTCAGTGTTAGGACCTTCAGTCCCAGGCGTTTCGGTGTCTGGACCTTCTGTGTCAGGACCTTCCGTACCAGGAATTTCTGGCATTTCAACATCGATACCAGGGTGTACAGGGATTTCGAGGTCTTCTTCACCATCGCCGTCCCCGTCGCCTTCGTTGTCCTTGTTATCTTGCAAGTCCCAACGGTGGGTTTCGGCGTTAACGATGACCTTGTCCGCGATGATGTTCCCATCAATGTTGGAGCTGGCAACGACCGTAGCGGATGGCGCTAAGATACTGCCTTGGAAGGCCTTCTTAAAGTCCAACGTCCCGGTGTATTGCTTATCGCTGGCGCCGCTGTTGTAGAAGTTCCACAGCAGATGGTTGTCCCCAAAGTCTTCCGTTTCGTGATTGTCCCGGTCGGACCCGTCACTGTACTTGATCTTAATTTGAGAGTTGACGTCATAATCCGCCGCACCACCGGTATCCACGTTGATGATGACAGTGGTCCCATCAGCGTCTGGTGATAAGCCGGAGATGGTCAGTGGCGTATTGCTGTTGAGCACGTCCGGTGTCAAATTGATGACGATTTGGCCGTTAGCGTTTGGCGTCATGTCACTGATATCAATGACCCGGTTGTTCTGGTCGTCAAAGTCGCTGTTGGAATAGCTGGCTTCACTCTTTTGATTGGCCAGGGCTTCGTTCAAGGCCTTCAGCTTGGCAAATTCGGCGTCAAAGTCGATGTACGTTTGACCGTTTTGGTCTTGGTAAACTTCCTGCGCCAATAAGTGGTCAATGTATTGGCCGTTGACCATCGGCCGGTTCGGGTTGCTGATATCAATTTCAATGCCTTTACCGAAGATGACCTTGTTTTCCCGAGTTGAGCCCCCGGAAACGAAGGAGCTGTTGGCAATGTTGGTAATGTTCTGTATGTAAGAAATATCCTTGTCGAGCAGTTCTTCAATGATGTTAGTCCCGAAGTTCACGTTCCCAGTCAAGTTTTGGACGGCCACGTTCCCGTTAGTGTGGGCGTTCAATTCGGCTTCACGGGCGAAAATGTGAAAGACGGAGGAGACCCCAAGAATGTTGTTCAGATCAGGGAAGTCATCGTAAACACTGCCACCGGCTTGAATCCCAGAATCCGCGTAAGGTTCAAACGCACTGGTCTTCGTGGCGGTTCCGGCAAGCTTTTGGAGCATGTTGGTAATCGTTTGCTTAGCGGCTTGCGGCTTTTCAGAACTAGCTAAACTGGCAACCACGGCCTTGGCACTAGCCGGACTGGTGTGGGCGTAAGTGACCGTCTCAGTCGTTGTGGCCTTTTTAACCGTCTTCCTGATTGACTTCTTAACTAACTTGTTTGCCTTGAGGCCTGGCTTCAACGTGCCCTTTTTCAAGGTCGTCCCTGGCCGAACGCTGGTCGTCTTCACCGTCTTGGCTGAAGATGAACTGGTCGATTGACTGTTAACTGAACTATCTTGTGCGTCAGAACTGCTTTGTTCTGAGGACATTGAAGATGCGCTCGTTGACGTTGATTGGCTACTAGATTTGCTTTCATTTTGTGAGGTTGCCCCAGTTGATTCTGCCTGACTCTCAGAACCTGCAGCGGCCTTAACTTCAGTCGTATCGCTGGCGCTCGATGTGTTCGTGTCGGCATTGGCAGTTACCGTGGCCCCCGCGCCTAACGTGACTAACATCACAGCGCAAGCGAAGACCCAGCGACGGCCACTCTTATACATTTTGAAGTGTGTCCGTTTCGTTTCCATATCGATTAAATCCCTACCTTTCCCAAATAAACTCCACCCCCATTTTGGGCCTTCTTAAGGAAACAATCAATATAAATGGTGAAAATATTTTGAACAAAAACTACTTAATCGTCCGTTAGTTTACCACAATGACCATTTTGGCTAAAAAGTTCACAAGAAAAGGACCCGCTAATATTTAGCGAACCCTCAGATAATTAACATTTATGGTTATTCGTGGTGCTTAGCAGTAAAGCCCATGCCGAAGGTGGCGATGATCAAGGCAATCCCCACAGCAAGCAGACTAGCGCCGCTCCGTTCGTTGGTTTGTGGCAACGTCGTCTTGGCCTGGTTGGGCGTTGTGGTAGCTTGTTGTTGACCGCTAGAAGCCAGTGCCTTTGGGGCAACAACTTTAGCTGCCTGACCCTTGGACTCGGTGACTGGTTTAGCAGATTGACGACTTGGCTTTGCGACTAATTGGTCAGCCTGACCAGCCTTGGCAACTTGCTTAGTTTTAACAGGCGTCGTAGTGTCAATTGTCGCCGCGTCCCCACCGGTTTGTGGGGTGGTGGTAGTGTCCGGATTGGTGTCCGTTACAGCTTGAGCTGCATCGCCGCCATTATCGACTGTGAGATCAGGCGTTGTGGTGTCGGTACCTGGGGTGACGGTGCTGGTACCCGTACCCGGATTGGTGTTGGTATCTGGATTTGTGGTACCAGTCCCTGGGTCTGTCGTGCCGGTGCCAGGGTCAGTGGTGCCAGTCCCTGGGTCAACGACAGGATCTTTGGCGTTAGTTACGGTGAAGGTCAAATCAAAGTTGTAATGATTGGTCTTCTGATTGAAGACCTCAATGGTGTAGGTACCATCGGGTGTCCTTTCAGCAGCCACAATGTTAAAGCCAATCGGGTTGTCCGGATCGGCCTCGACCGTAAAGTACAAATCTCCTGGAGTACCTAAATTGTACGCAACCATCGGATCGGTGAGGTCCAGTTGACCATTCTCATCCTGAACACCTTTGATCACATCAGTAATTGGGTCAAATGAACGGACTGTTGGGGTGATGATGTAGTCTTTACCGGTAACGGTTTGATACATAGAGTTGCCCAAGATCCCCATGTTTTTCTGAATCCCCGTGACCAGATTATTATGGCTGAAATCGTACATCCCAGTATACCCGCTCATGTCTGGAATATCCGTTAAATGGTTGTATCCCAGATATAAGTATGTCACCTTGGGAATCGTCGTCAGACTGGGAATCGCGCCAGTCAGTTGATTGTTATCCATTTGAAGAGACTTCAAGTCAGTAAATGCCGAAAGGTCAGGAACCTGTCCAGTTAAGCCATAGTTACTGACAGTCAGCGATGTTAATTTTTTATTGTTAGCCAGCAAGTTAACGAGCGCTGTCGCATCCATAGTGCCGGTTGCAGTGCCTTTATTGTAAAGTTTCAAATAGGTTAAGTTAGGCGCAAATGAGAAATCAATCATGCCAGAAGCCGGGACGTAGCCGTAGTAAGTAAAGCTAGTCAGATTCGTGAAATATTGCAGACCTTCTAGACTTTGGGCGTCAGCGAAAGTCTTTGATGAGTCAGGTGAAAGCACGGTCGCTCCTTGGACATAAGTGGCCAGATTGCTATCATCTACAGTCGTCTTGTTCGTTTTGCTCAAGGACGCTTCAACCCAGGCCCGCAAGTTTGCATCCGGCATCCAAACAGACGCATCAATGCTTGGTGCTTCATCCCGTAACAGGGAGTCACTTTCAACCACTGACTTAGCAGCGCCAAGATTGCTGACGTCTTCTTGCTTGTCCCCATTAAGATTCTCATCTACTGGTGCTTCTAGAGGTTCTTGTTTAACTTTATTTTCAGGTTCTACTGAGTTTTGGAGTTGCTGCTGGTTTTCTGGTTGCCCTTGGTTTTGGATATCCTTACTAGAATCATCTTGCTTGTCACCAGCTACATTATTTGGAACATCCTTATCTTGGTCAACAGGTTTGTTAGCATCTTCGACATTGGCATTTTTGCTATCGTCATTGTTGATGTCTTTGTTAATATCCTTATCGGTATCGACCGCACCCGCACCGTTTGCAGAACCATCGCCTTTGTCTAAAGAACCTGAATCGCTGTTAGCTACCGGAGTGTCAACTGTGTCGCCGACTGCTGGATTTTGCTCATCAGCTGCTGGTTTGACCACGCTTGTTTCTGGTTCACTCGCGTTATTGGTATCAGCTTGTGCCGTTTCGTTGGCCCCCACCAGACCCAAGCCGAGACTCATAACCGTGATGCAAGCGAAGACCCAGTGTTTGCCTGCCTTGTAGCTCTTGTAGTGTTCCTTTGATTCACTCTTTAAGTTCCGCATGATAACTTCCTCCTCATTGATTTGTGTTGTTGCGTTCGCCCTAGTCATTGATTTAATTGTAACATTTCAGTAAAAGTGGATAGCCTTTTCTATATCTACATTGTAGTCCGATTCACAACAAAATCAAGCTTAATTGTCAGGCGATAAAACTAATCACACTTGAACCGTGTTTTCATCAAAACAATTAATTTTGATAATGATGAATCCCCGTTTCGTCAATGGTTTTACCTATCTTGCATTAAAAATTATCTAACACTTTCATGCCCGGTTATACACGGCTTTTAGGGACAAAATCAGCTGTCTGTCGTTTAAGTCCAGAATCGTCATTTTAAATAATTTTAGTGCACCCTATATTCGTTATTTTTCTTTACTTTACGCAAAAAGAACACCCCTACTCGGCAGTGTTCTTTGGCTTTGGTCATATAAGTTCCCTAATTCTTTAATCTTTTCCACGATACGCCAATCCCCAAAAGGCAATCAGCAGGCCAATCACACCCAGAAGCTGGTAGGCACTTTGCCCATCCGTCTGCGGTAACAGTGTGTTGCCCTTGGACTGCGCTGTCGTTGGCATGACGGGTGGCAATTTGCTGGGATGTGGCTTAGCCGGTGTCATCGCCTGATTGGTCGTTTCTCCATCCACTTGGTCAGCCGCACTGCCGGCAACACTAACTGGTACCGGCTTTACCTGATCCGGCTTACTCCCAGTATCCACCTGATCTGGTTGCTGACCGGGCGTGGGCTTCGTGGTTGGAGTCGTTCCCCCATCAGTTGGCGGCGTCACAGTCGGGGGTGTCACGACAGGAGGTGTGACAACTGGAGGCGTGACACTAGGTTTTTCCGTTGCATTCTTCCGATAAACATAAGTAATTTCGATGGGCGTTTCTATATAGACACCTTGGGCATTCTCCGGCGTTTTACTAAGCGTATAGTCCTTTATTTTTAGCGGGGTTGTGCGGTAGGCGTCATCGACATACCCCATTGGAAGTTCATGATCCTTCTCCAGAGAGTTTCCTCCTTCATCTTGGTAATGAACGGTAATTTTTCCCGCCTGTTTAGCTGTGGTGTAGGGCTGAATCACGTACCATTCGACGTCTGAGTCATCGGAAACCACATCCCCCGGCTCCACATCTGCCATCGCCACCAAGTAGTAATAATTGGGAAGCTGTATTTGGTGCTCCTCTAAAGGCTCCGCATCCCCTGGCTTCTGGTCCGGAATATTAACGTAGGTCAGATTTCCCCAATCGTTCTCGTCAATATCTCCCCCCAGCAAAACATCATCATTGGGAATATTGTGATAGATATAGCGATTGAAATAATAATCATTATGGTTATTCTCATCAATATGAAAATCCATAATTTGTTCAACCCATTCCCCAGGACTATACAAGCCGGGGAAATCTCCGCTGGGCAGATAGTAGGGGGCCAACATATGGGCCGTCCGTTTTTCTGGGTCGACTTTAATCGTAGGCAACGTAATATACTGTTCCGTAATCGTTAATTGCCAAAAGTCTTTGCCATTGAGCGGCCGGAAATCCGAGATTTGATTAAAGGTTAAATAGAGTTGTTCCAGGTTATTCAGATTTTTCAACGGTGAAATATCTTTGATTCGATTGTTATCGAGAATGGCTGACCGCAAGTGTGTCAAGCCAGCTAGTGGTGAGAGGTCCACGACATCCCCAAACACTTGATAGGGGCTATTATTCGCCAATCCTCCGCCTAAGGCAATGTGTTCCAAATTCTTGGCATATTCGATGCCCTTGAGAGAGAATTCTGTGTGCCCATCAATATATGTACTAATTCCGCTTGATTCCGCATTACCTGTAATGCTTAGGGCATCTAGACGCAACATATCCTGTTGCGTAATCTCATTCTCGGCCGTCCAGGTTTTATGGTCTGCCTGTGGCTCACGCCGTAGCTCCGTCAAAACGGCCGTCTGTAGCGTCTTATTTGGCATCCACTGATCAATCGCTGCTTCCGTGCGCTTAGGTTGTTTGGGTAACGCATCAGTTTTCTCACTCACGACTTCTGACACCGGTGTCGCCGCAACCACTGCGGTCGTGGACTGTTGGTCATCAACTGGTTTATTGGCCTTAACCCGCCTTAACTTATGCTTGCCGGGCTGAGATAAAACGACGCCGTCACCGCTTAAAGCCAACGGCGCTACTGTCCCCGGATCTGCAACAGTTCCTGGCTCCACTGCAGTCTCATCCTCTGGTCTAGATTCAGCGTTGGACGCTCCCGGTTCTAATTCTAGACTCGTCGGCTTCGATTCTTCCTTCGTCTCCGCCGTCACCACCGACTCTGCCACCGGCGCGGTATCGGCCACCTCATCTGCCTCAGCGACCGTCCCCGTGGTCAGCTGCCAGCCGAGTCCGGCCAACGTTGCTGCCGTCCATAACCCATACTTCTGCCAATTTTTTCTTCGTCGTTTCCCCAATTGTCTTCCCCCTAAAGTTCGTCAACTAGTGCCGTGTCACCGAAAATAATTATGTTAATAGTGGGACCTGCCCACCATTTCGTTAACAATTATTATAGTGGAGTGGTCGGTGAAAATCTACTATAATATTAATTATTTATAATATAACGATTGTCTTTACCCGCGTTTACATTTTGACAGTAAAAAGCCTCAACGTCCTAGACATCAAGGCTTTCATCCACTCACTTATTCACTTTTCCGACGAAAACCTAGCCAGCCACCAATAGTCGTCGCGGCTAGTAACGCCACGCCCCACCAGGCTGAGGTTGCTTGGTCGTTGGTCTGTGGCAGGGTTGTCGCTGGGGCTGCGGACTTCTGTGGCGTGGCAGTCGCGCTATTAGCCAACTGAACTGGCTGACCGCTGACCGTTGCCCCCGCGCCGCCTTCATCCTGGGCCGTCGTCACGGAAACGCTTGGTTTCTGATCATCATCCCCATCGCCAGTCGCCAAGTCCCCGTCGTCACCATCATTCCCATCGGTGATAAGGTCCCCACCACCGCCAGTTTCTAGCTTTTCATAAACGTAGGTGATAGTGCCATCTGCGTCGCCAAAGGTCCCGCTGGCATTTCCTGGCGTGGTCACCAGCCGATAGCCGGTCACATCTAAGGCACTCGTCGAATACGTGGTGCCTGGCTTCCCGCTAATCGTCTGGCTAGCGGCGATGTTGGTGCCATCCGCCAGCTGATAGTAAATGGTCATCGTGACATCCGCAGCCGGCGTCACGACCGGTGGAGTCACGGTACCGCCGCCATCCTTTTCATACACGTAGGTGACCTTAATGGCCTCGCTACCGTACTGACCGGTGGCGTTTTCCGGCGTCGTTTTCAACTTGTAGCCCGGAATGTCTAGTGGCGTGGTCGTGTAGTCTTCCCCGACCATCCCCGTTGGCAGCGTCACATCCTTGGCGATGGCGTTGCCCTGCTCGTCATGATGCTGAACGACCACGGGCGCCGCGTCCTCCGCGATATCGTAGCCCTGGGCAACCACGAACAGGTAACTGCCATACGAGTCCGAGCCATCCGCCCGGCCCGTCAGAAAGTAGTTATTTTCCTGTGGATCGACTGTCACGGTCGGATACTCCGTGATGCCCGGAATCTGTGGCTTCAGCTCCGTATAGTTCAGTCCGCCCTGACCGTCACTGACCCCAACCCCACCGGTGAAGTAGAAACGGTAGGTAAAGGCGCCGTTGTAGTAGAAGACGGGGTCGGCGATTCGGACCGCCACCTGCTCCAGCTGAATCAGGTCGCCATCAATCGTGATAAATTGAATCTTCAGGTGGGCACTCAGGTCCGTGGCACTCACCTTAACGGGGTCCAAAATCACCATTTGTGAGCCCGCATGAAAACTATTATAGTTGATGCCCTTTAACGGTGAGAAATCATGGATACGGTTGTACGACAGCAGGAGTTCTTTAAGGTTTGTCAAATTGGCTAGTGGTGTCACATCGGTGATTCGGTTGTGTTGCAGGTCCAGCTTTTCGAGCTTAGTCAACCCCGCTAACGGCGTCACATCAGCGATGTCACCATAGTAGGCCCCCGGGGCCGTGTTGAAATTTCCAGCCCCCATGCTTAACGACGTGAGGTTTGTCGCATATTCCAAGCCAACCAGTGAGAACTCAGTCTTGCCATCGATATAGGTGCCGGCCCCACTCTGGATTGACAGGGTCTTCAACAGCGCCATGTCTGCCTGAGTAATGTCATCGACGCTGTTCCAACTCTGACCTGGGTTCTGAGATTTCAGATTTTTCAAAACGGCCTGTTGGAGTGTGGTGTTGGGCATCCACTCGCTGATAGCGGTTGCCCGCTGCTGATGCGCCAGCTTCACCGTGGCCGGCTTGGCAACCTCGGCCTTGACCAATTTCACGGCCTTCAACTCGGTCGTTGCGCCGGTCTGCTTGTGGGTCTTGGGCTTGGCCGTTTCTGAAATAGGCACGGCCGTTTCCGGTACGGTGTCGGCCGCGATAGGCTCGGCAGTCTGTGGATCTTCTGTCGTGACATCCGTCGCTGGTTTCTCTGGCGTGGTGGTCGTCTTGTCTTCGGCTTCAGTTTCGAGGTCGCCTGCTGTTACCGAATCGTTTATGGTACCGCTTTCATTTTCAACATTAGTAACCGTCTCTGTTTCTGTCATGGTTGGATGACCGTCAACGTCTGGTGTCGTGAGCGTCACTTCTTGATCCTGATGGGCGTTCGTCGTGGTCGTCGTCTCTGCTTTGGCTGGGGAAGGTGTTTCACCAGTGGTATCCGCTTGGACACTCTCTGGCGCCGCAAACGCAAGCGCTGCCGTTAAAACGCCGGCAAACACCCACGTGCGCCCCTTCTTATACATCTTCACCCGGTGTGTTGATTCATCCCGTTTAAGCACATTAATCCTCCTCAATTTGTCGGCATCATTGCCGGTAGCAACAGTGGTGTAACGAAATCGATAATTAGTGTGGTAGTTGGTCATCCTTAACCACCCCTAGTATAACCGGTTATCGCTTGAAAAGCCAGCATAGGATAAAACATTAATAGTGTAGTTCGTCACTTGAATTAGTTCGACCCACATCTATTTTTCGAGTATGTTAAAGGGCGCCAATGGTTTCGTTGGCGCCCTTTTGGGTTGTAATGCTTTGATTATTGCTCTTTATGCTTCAACTTTAATCCAAATAGTCCCAAGACCATAACTAACAGCGCAATACCCCAAGACTGTGAACTTTGCTCGTCATCATTGGTCTGCGGCAAACTACCCGTCACTGTCTTCGAAATATTTGGCTGGTCTGTCTGCTTACCAGCCTTGAACACCGCTGTGGTAACTGCCTGATTACCATGACTGCCAGTTAAAGTATCTGTCTGGTCACCCGTTTGAGGTTTCTTCGCCGGTATCTGTTTGTCAACGGATGGCGTAATCGCTGGTTTATTCAGTTGCGTCGTTGGCCTGTCTGTATCTGGTGTAATTTTATCTCCAGTTCCACCAGTCTTCTCGTAAATATAGGTGACCGCAAAGTCCTTGTTACCCAATGTACCACTGGCATTAGCTGGCGTCACAGATAATTGATACCCATCTGCTACCTTTACGGCGGGACTAGTCGTATAGGTATCCCCCACCTTACCCGTGACAGTTACGTCCGGTGCAACCATGGTACCATCCGCTGTTTGATAATGAACAGTGACTGTAATTTTTTGCTCAGGCGTAACGACTGGTGGGGTAACAGTCCCAGTGTTCTTGTTATACACGAAGGTAACCTTAGTTGGCTTGTCCGTGAAAATCCCTTGAGCATCCCCTTGCGTTTCTTTGTAAGTATATCCGTCAATATCAAGGTAATCTATATTGTAAGCTTTTCCAATTTGACCAGAAATTTCTATGTTGTCGTGAATTGGATTTCCAGACTCATCCTTGTAGTACACGGCCACGGTTGTCATCGTAGCCTTTTTATAAATGAAATCGATTGGTTTGGGCGTAGGAGAAAAGATTCCTGTGATTGTCGACGGTGTCTCATAACCAGCAATATTTGGTGCGTCAAAGCTAAATTTTTTCCCAATCACTCCATTAACTATATTATTCGGCCTAAGTGGCTTGCGCTGCTCATCCAAATATCTAACCGTGACTGACACTAAGCTATCACTAATTTCGTACGGCTGTACCACCACAATAAACGGCTCACTAGTGCTAGCAGGGTAAGCATACGTTCCAACCATGTAAAATAGCAGCTGATTGGGCACCACCTGTGCACCACTATACTTGGAAAAGGGATAGAGTCCATTGTTCTTCAAATTGGTATAAACTAGCCCGCCATCTTTCTCTGTTGCAACACCACCACGTCCACACAACCAAAACTTTTCAGTCGAGGGCGTTATATACTCGGCAGGAACAAGCGTTGCTCCTCCTCCTTGAATCAGCGGCGCCAACTGTCCGCCAGGAAGATAAGCCCTAAATGGCATTTCAGCAGTTCTCGTTGCGCTTGAAACGTAGATTTTAGGCAACGTGATAAACTGTGATTCGTAGTTGAAATATGTATACTGATTTGGATTTAGTGATGAAAAATCCGAAATTTTGTTGAACTCCAATTGCAGGCTAGTAACATTCTTTAAATTTGCAAGTGGCGTCACATCAGAGATTGAATTACATTCAAGCCAAACCGTCTGTAATTTTGTTAAATTTTTCAATGGTGAAATATCTTCAATTCCAGAGTAGATGGGTGACAATGCATCTTGTGCTTGGGCTAACCCATTAAATACAATGCTTGTAAGATTAGTTGCGTATTGAAGGCCTTCCAAAGAATAGGGTGTGTGCCCATCAATCCATGTTGTTCCACTGCCATTCAAACTGGTTAGATACAACATGTCCGATTGCGTAATATCTCTAACATTTTTCCATCTTTTGCCATTGGGTGAAATATTATTCAGTGTCTTTAATATTTCTGCCTGCAATTTAGTATTTGGCATCCACTCGTCAATCGACTCCTCAGTCTCAGCAACCGGTTGGACCACCGTTACAGCAGATGTTTGTGTTGACGGGATTGACCGCAACTTTGGATTTAATTTCTGGATCTCAGGTCCCTTGTTTACTACCACAGGGTTTGAATCATCTGGTAGCGTGGCTTGTCTGTCAGATTGATTCACCGATGCTACTGCTGTGGGCTTCTCAGTCACTTTATTTTCATCCACTGAGTCAGTCTTTTCCTGCGATGAAGTGTCAGTACTCCTTATCCCATCCGAATCTACGCGATTTGAATCTTTAATCGTTTCTGAGTTTGATGGTGTTTGCGGATCTGCAACAGGTGTCTGCACAAAACCTTCACCGTCTTTGGTAGCTTGTTTATCAGCTTCATCCGTTGCCGGATCTTTTTCAGTGACAGTCAACGTTTGCGTCTTCTGCTGATTTAAAATTGTCTCCTGGTTAGAGTCCGCCATAACATTTTCCTGATTAGCACCAGCATCGGGCACAACATCCGCAGATACCGGCTGACTATCCAAGATTCCCCACACCAACGAGACCGCGACCGTGGTCATCACTAGCCATCTTTTATCCGCATTATACATTATTTTATATTTTCTAATAACTTTGTCCATATAAACTCCCCCTATTCAGTCCCTACTCTCTTATCCAACTTGTAAGCAGGCTATAACGGCCATCTCACAAAATCATTATATGAAATATCCACATAGCAATCAAGTAAATATGTGAAACCTTTCTTCTTAATAACTAATTTTATATTCTAGTCTTACTTTAGCAATAATCATTACCGGTTTAATTCAATTCCAAATAAAAAACGAGCCAAATATCATTCAGCTCGTCTTAACGTGATTGCGTACTTTATTTATAAATTGAAACCAATTTAATACAGCCATCCCGGCTAGGGCCACTGCCTACTCGTTATCATCCTCATAGCTCACCGCGTAAAACGCTCGGTAATCTGTCGGTGTTTTCCCGGTCAATTGATTGTCTGGTAGCGTGTAAAAACCAATGCCTACCTGAGGTGATGCTTGCCAACTGGACAGTAAATCATCAAAAAATTCTGCCATGTTTTTAACCTGACTGGTGTAACTCGTCCCACGACTTAATCGTTGATTAAAATCACTAATGGTTATGTAGGCCATGCTCCCATTCATATGTGACGTTCCTACATCAATCTTCTGAATAGCCGCCAAGCTATTTGCATCCCGATTCAAGTAATTTTGAGCTTCTAACTGAGAAAGCTGGTTTGCCTTGGCTTTAAATTTAAAATTCGGTCGCAACTTCTGCTCGTAAGCAACAACGTCCCGATCAAACTTCGCGGTGCTTTTAGCACTGGTCAAATCAAGCTTCCCCTTCAGAATCGGTGTCTGCCCAGCATTGCCCAATCCAGGTGTGACACCGGCTTTCAAATAACCGCGCCAGACCCAGCCGCCAAACAAGCCGTCAGAAGTCTTAACGTGATAATAGATGCGCGATTTCCCAGTTGCTTTCACCCGAACCTTCTCATGCGCATCGGTGAAAAACGTATGGTGGGTCAACGTATCTAATGTCGCCTGGTAGCGAATCCCCAGGTGTTTGGAGTAACGCGCGCCCGCAGCCCCCGTTGGATGATAAGCCTTGCGGGCCATACTCCGCCGCCACACTAATTTAACTGAATTCGCGCGTTGCTGAGAATAATGTGCCCCCATGAGCAAAGTAGCAGCTGTAGCGGTCGTCCCCGACATCATCGACCCAACCACAATTCCCAACACCCATAATTGTTTCACTGAAATTTTCATCTTCTACCTCCCGTTATGTCCTTAACTTTAGCAGATGTAGCCCTGGTTACCAAGCCAAAATTCATCGTTCTTTAAGAAGGTCATGACAACAATACTTTATTAAAATTTTTATCCTGAAACCAGACAGGACAATGGTTCAAGTCTGTTTGCGCACTCTCGACCCTTAGCAGATTGAAAAATGCCCCTCTCACGGTATTATTCCGGAAGATAGGACATTTTTGCGTCAAAAATTTCATTTTAAATTCAACAATCCCTACCCTAAACCCGCTGCTTCCGTGTCATCAGTCGTTGAATCGCCGGCATAATCAAGAGATCACGGACAAAATAGGCCATCGTCAAGGTACTAAAGAAGCTCAGGACAAACTGCGTCACCGTCATGTGGGCCAGTGTTCCGTTCATCAAGAGCGCGCGGGTACTCATGGTAAAACACATCACCAGCAGCATCGTCCAGCTACGAATCGTGCCGGCCCTTAGCTGAATGGCAGACGCATTGACCAGCGGCCGCGTCCCTATTTTGACTAGCAACGTACTCAGATTACTGACGACCAACACATTGAGGACAAACGCAAATAGAATCGTCGGTCCGACAGACAGTCCAAACACCCGCCACATGTTGGCATTGATCCCCATATTTTTTGCCATGCCTAGCCAACTCATGCTGCTAGCCATCCCCGTGCACATCAAGAAAGAAAAAATCAAGCGCTGTTTCAAAGTCATTTAAAATCCTCCCATAGTTGATAAATCAACTATTAAAGAATAACCGAATTTAGTTTATTTGTCAACTATATGTTATGCTATACTAAACAAAAAGGAGGCCGTTGTTTTGGATATCACCAAGATTGGCAAGTTTATCGGCGCACTCCACCGTCGCTTTCAGATTGCCATGAATCACGAACTGACGCTACCCGAGATCAATGCCAGCAACGCCAATTTTCTGCTCTTCATCAATGAGCACGATGGCGTCACGGCTAAACAAATTACGACCGAGCTTGCCATCAATAAGGGCCTAGTGAGCCGCGAATTGACCCGACTTGAACACGCCAGCTACATCACCAGAACCCCCGATGACAGCGACCGCCGAATCACTTGGATTCGCATCACGCCTAAGGGAAAGGCCGCTTGTAAGACGATTCGTCAGCTCAAACAGTCGCTTTGGGACCAGGTTCTGGGCGACGTCCCTGCCAACGATGTTGAACTGGTCTATACGCAGTTAGAAGCCTGGAGTGAACAGGCTAAAAAGTTTGATCAGACTAAATAAACGCCAAAACAGACAGTCATGGCTCGACAAGTATCTTTGCCGAGCCATGACTGTCTGTTTGATTACGTGCCTATTGTTCTTTACGTTTGAATTTGAATCCGAATACACCTAAGACCGCCACTAACAGTGCAACACCCCAGAATGGTGAGGTTTGTTCACGACTGTTGGTCTGTGGCAAGTCAGCAGCGGCTGATTTCGTCACTACTGGCTGATCTGCCTGTGTGCCCGTCTTGGCGGTTAAGTCCACCTTAGCGGCCGCGCCACCCTTGGCCACAGTCGCAACCTTTTTACCACTAACAAGCTGAGCGGCCTGACCACCATTTGTCGCTTTCTTAGCAGCCGCCGCTTTTTTACCAGCTGGCTTAGCGGTTGGTTTAGTCGGCTTGGTCGTTGGCTTATCCGTATCCGGCGTGACTTTATCGGCATCCCCACCCGACTTAGCATAAACGTAGGTCACAGTGAAGTCACTGTCCCCCAGTGTCCCACTAGCATTGGCTGGTGTTGTGACCAACTCGTACCCATCCAAAACGTTCGCCGCTGGACTAGTCGTGTAGGTGTCGCCGGCCTTCCCGGTTACCAGTACATCCGGTGCGACCGTGGTCCCATCCGCCGTTTGATAGTGAACGGTGACCATGATTGTTTGGTCTGGCGTGACAACTGGCGGTGTAACATCTGGAGGCGTGACCGTGCCAGCGTTTTTGGTATAAACGTAAGTGACGTCAATCGCCGTATCACCATAGGTTCCCGTTGCATTCTCTGGCGTTGTCTTCAAAGTGTAGTCCTTAATGGCCCAAGGCTCCGTTGTATAAGGATCACCAACCATGCCATCCGGCAATACCTTAACCGGCGCAATCTCTTTTCCCTCCGTATCCTGATAGTGAATGGTAATTGCTTGTGCTTTAGCAGCAATGGTATATGGCGTATAAACAGAAAAGTCCAATGCCCCATTTCCGTTATTTCCCTCAAAGTAAGACTGACTCAAATAGTAAGAGTAAGGGAGTTGATACGTTGTGAACCCGTCAAATCGAACAGCGGTTGAACCCGGCATAACCTGATCAGGAATTTCTGAGTAAACGATATTCCCGCCAACAACAGTATCTATACCAGCTGGCAAAAAGTTATAAACTTCTGTCGTGGTGTGGTAAGCCCACCCATAACCGATTTTAGGTGTCAACGTCGACTGATAGTTTTGTGGCAATTTAACCACAATCGGGGTCGTATATGTTCGTGATTCCCCGTCAACTACAACTGGATCATTTATAATCAGTTGGTTGTTGAAAGTGAACCGCTTAGTATATTGAGCCGCATTCAACGAAGATAAATCAGAGATATAGTTGTACGGAATCTCCAATTCAATAATGTTCTTCAGCCCCGCAATCGGCGATATATCAGTAATCCGGTTACTAGTTAATTGTAAATACGTCAGCTTAAATAAGGCACTGAGCGGAGTGATATCCGTAATATCCCCGTTATACCAACCTTCTCCAAGATTTAAATTATTAATTAAATCGAGTGAGGTCAAGTTCGTGGCATACTGCAGACCCTCCAAAGAAAATGAAGTTTTTCCATCAATATAAGTTGACGTCCAATTTTCAGAGAATTGTCCATTATCCGTAGACAATGTTGTCAGCAATAACATGTCATCTTTTGTAATCTCACTCGCATCAGCCCATGTCTTCCCAAGCTTACTATTATTTAACGTCCATAAAACCATACCCTGAAGGCGTTTATTCGGCATCCACTCATCAATCGACTGGTCCGCCTGCACGGCTGCAGTAACGGGAGCCGCCGTCACGGCTTGTGGCACTGGCATCGACCGCAAGCGTGGATTAACTTTGGCCTTTGGCGGCATCACTTCGGTTACCGGTTTAACGTCGTTTGTCTCGTCTTGGACTGCGGTGACCTTGTTGGCCGAAGACACCTCAGGATCCCCCACCGGTGCTGGCTCTGCGGC
Source organism: Levilactobacillus lanxiensis (assembly GCF_016861655.1). GTDB lineage: Bacteria > Bacillota > Bacilli > Lactobacillales > Lactobacillaceae > Levilactobacillus > Levilactobacillus lanxiensis. The sequence goes on from NZ_BOLN01000001.1 coordinate 44,346, forward strand.
TGGTTCGCCTGTATGCTGGTTGTCTTGTGACTCTTCGACAACGGGCGGCGTGGTTTCCGGTTCCGCTGGCGTCTGCTTTTCTGCCGCATCAGTCGCAGACTTTTCAGCGTCCGGCGTCACGTTCTCTTCGGGTTCATCCGCAACGGGCGGAACCGTCTCGTCTTTCTGAACCACCGCCGTCTTCAGTGTAACCTGTTGTTCTTGGGTGGCCGGCTGTTGCACGACCTGCTGAGTATCATTTTGTACCGCATCGTTATCAGCCGTATCCGCATGAGCCGTCTCGGTTCCCACCGTCGTGACCAAGAAGAAGCTAGTTAGGATCCCCGCAAAAATCCAAGTTTTCCCCTTCTTGTACATCTTATAATGTTCTGATCCACCGCACTGTTTCAACATCATACTCACTCCCTAAGTACTTGTCCGCACGCTTCACACTCACCTATTAATTTAGCATCTCAATTAATTCTCTCCCTATTGGTCATTATATTGATTAACTCATAGAATGTCCACACCCCAAAAACCGTTTATGACATGCTACAAAGTTATTATTAAAATGTAAGCGACTGAAACTACCATCAAGCTTGACTTCTAAATAAACAATCTACTAGCTAGCCATCAATAAATTAGTTTGTTTTTCATGGGTACATCATCAGAAAGCTGTAACAAAAAACGAACCAAGCATTTCCGCTCAGTCCGTTCCGTCATTCTGCTTATTGTTCTTTGCGCTTGAGCTTAAATCCAAATACGCCTAAGACCGCCACTAACAGTGCGACACCCCAGAATGGTGAGGTCTGTTCACTACTGTTGGTTTGTGGCAGGTCGGCCGCAGCTGATTTTGAAATCGCCGGGTGATCTGCTTGCGTGCCCGCCTTGGCAGTTAAGTCTACCTTAGCGGCGGCGCCACCCTTGGCCACAGTCGCGATGGTCTTGCCACCACGTTTGCTAGTCAAGGCATCTGCTTGACCACCGGCCTGAGTCTTCTTAGCCGGCGTCTTCTGCGTCGCAGCTGGCTTAGTGGCAGGCTTGGTTCCTGGTTTCGTCGGCTTGGTCGTTGGCTTGTCCGTATCCGGCGTGACCTTGTCGCCATCTCCGCCAGTCTCTTCGTAAACGTAAGTCACGGAGAAGTCGCTGTCGCCTAATGTCCCGCTGGCATTGGCTGGCGTAGTCACTAGCTTGTACCCATCCGGCACGTTAGCCGCTGGACTGGTCGTGTAGGTGTCGCCGGCCTTCCCAGTTACCAGCTCATCCGGTGCGACCGTGGTGCCGTCCGCCGTTTGATAGTGAACGGTGACCGTGATCGTTTGGTCTGGTGTGACAACTGGTGGTGTGACGGTCCCAGCGTTCTTGGTGTACACGAAGGTCACCTCAGTCGGCGTATCCGTGTAGGTCCCTTGGGCATCCCCCTGCGTTTCCTTGTAGGTGTACCCGGTGATGTCAGGATGGGCAATGTCATAAGTCGTCCCCACCTGACCAGAAGCCACCGTGTCGGCTTGAATCGTCGTCCCGGCTTCATCTTGGTAATGTACGGTCACGGATGATGTAGCTTCCTTGTAAACGAAGGTCACCGTCTGGGCCGTGTCGGAGAAGGTCCCGGTCGCGTTGGCTGGCGTTTCAGTCAGTTCATAGCCGGCAAATTCCTTCGTTGGTGCCGTGTAGCCTTCACCAATTAGCCCGGTTAAGGTTTCCGGGTCAGCCAATTTCTGGCCAGACTCATCAACGTAATTGACCGTTACGTCTTCGGCATAGTTGGCGACAACATATGGGGTAAATACATCAGCAACCTCATTACCACTATCATCAAGATAGACCGAAATCAGATAGAAAGTATAGGGATTTTGAAGAACTGTATACCCTTCATAGGGGCTGACCGTTGGACCAGGCATAATTTGATTTTGAACTACTCGAAAATCAATCTGGTTTCCCGTAAGCGTACTAGATCCGCCACTATAAAAGAGTCCAACTTTTCCATTAGGCGAAGTCGCAGGGGTAATTGGTATGCCTTTACTGGCAGAACCAGCATACGTAAAGCTTTGACCTTGAGGGGCCTTAACCAGATTTTCCATTGAGTACAGACCGGTTACTGGAATATAAACAACTGGCCGCAGAACAAACTGTCCCGAAACCCCTAAATACTTAGTGTACTGGGCACTGTTTAAAGACGAAAAGTCTGCAATACAATCATTGCTAAGGTTCAAATCTGTTATCTTCTTCAGCCCTGCTAAAGGTGTAATGTCAGACACTCGTTGACTGCTAAGTTGTAACCGTTGCAAATTAACAAGGCTTGCCAGCGGTGTGATATCTACAATGTCTCCACGCATTGATGCAGGTGACAAATCCAGACTATTTAATAAATCTAAATTCGTTAAATTAGTTGCATACTGAAGTCCTTCCAAAGAGAACTCCGTTTTTCCATCAATATAGGTCGAAACACTTTGGAAATCTAAACGTGTAAAGTTCAGCATATCTGCCTTGGTGATATCATCAACGCTATTCCAAGTTTTCCCATACCCACCTGCATTCAACTGCTTCAGAATGAAGTTTTGTAATGTCTTATTCGGCATCCACTGATCAATCGACTCCTCAGCCTCAGCGACGGGTTGTGCTGCCGTCACAGCTGGCGTTGGTGTTGGCGCAGCCATTGACCGCAACCGTGGATTGACCTTTTTAACCGTATTAACTGGCGGCACTGATTGCTCGTCAGTTGTCGACGCGACCTCATTATTGGTCTGGTCGATTGGTGCGTCTGCGGCAGGTTTTTCGGTCACCTTACTGTCGTCCGTCGCGCCCGCTTTGTCTGTGCCTGGCGTTGGCGCTGCTGGTAAATCAGCGTCCCCGTTTTTGTCCGCCGTGTCGCCATCTGAATCGTTGGTTTTATCCGTAGCCGGCGTTGTTTCTGTCTCCTTAGCTGGCACCGTCACTGGATCTTTCGTTCCATCACTCGACGTTGTTGTCTCATTGGTAGTTCCAGTGGCTTCCTTAACCGTCGTATCGGCCGGCGTCTGTGAGTGTTGCTGCTGACCGAGTGTCACCTGTTTCGCTGGTTTCACCGATTCCTGGGTCGCTGTCTCTTCATCGATCGTGGCGGCTTCGCTAGTATCCGCATGGGCCGTCTGACCGCCGAAAGCCCCCAAGGCTAACGTGGCTGTGACGATGCTGGCAAAAATCCAGGTTTTCCCTTTTTTATACATCTTATAGTGTTCTTTGGTATTAAACATAAATAACAGTCCCCTCTAAAAACATGTTATCGTAGTTCACTCGCCGCATGAGTAGTTGTTGATCCACCCGTTTTTGATGCAAAACGGTCTATGCTCTTTACAAATATAATTATAGCCACTTCGCCCCTTAAAATCTACTAAATGGGCAAAACGTTTAACAGTGGTATTCGTCAATTCGACTAATTTACACACAAGATAAAATTGTGATTTAATTGCCTACGTCACGGTCACCATAGCAAGTAATACGGTTTAACCTTTTCACAAAGTCTGGCCGTTTTTTCGTGAAAATTGTTATGTTACAAATTTTAAATTGTGTAGAAAGAAAGGCTATTGACCAATCCTACCGAGAGGGCCCTAACTGGCCCCTTTTACAAAATACCGTGCCAACCAACCCCTCCCAGTAGGTGGTGCCACCAGAACGTGCTACACTCAATGCAACAAATCTCGAGGGGGGCCTCCACCATGTTATGTGATGCGCATTGTCATCTGGATGGCAGTTCTGAACTCGCCGCACTCCAACGCGACGAACACATTTTAGCCTTGATCAATTGTTAGTCACCCACCGAATGGGAAACCAATCGTCAGCTCATCGACGGCCATCAGCCATTGAGCTTTGGCATTCATCCCTGGCAGGCCACCGAACTGCGCTGGTCCGAGGTCACGCCCTACCTGGAAGCCACCAACATCATTGGCGAAATTGGCATGGACAGCGTTTGGACGGACGTGAATCTGCTGGAGCAGGCGCGTATTTTCGAGGCCCAGCTCCGGTTCGCCCACGACCACCGCAAACCGGTCGTGCTCCACACCAAGGGCTGTGAGCGCGCCGTCTTGACCAATATTCAGAAATACCCCAACCGCTACCTGGTTCACTGGTACGCCTCACCCGAGTATCAAGCAGATTATATCCGACTCGATTGTTACTTCACGATTGGCCCCGATGTTCTGACCGATCCGGCCGTCACCCAGTTGGCCAAGACCATTCCCCTCAACCGTCTCCTGGTTGAAACGGACGGTCTGGCCGCCGTGACATGGGCCCAGCACCGCCCGGTCACGGTGACGGACTACCCCATGATTCTCAAGCAGAGTCTGCGCATCATTGCCAATCTACGGGGCATGGCGCCGGCCGAGTTGGAAGCCAACGTTTATCAAAACCTCCAGCAATTTCTGTCATGACAGCACAAAAAGAGACGACCAGGGAATTCCCGGTCGCCTCTTTTTAGCGCTTTAAAGCCTTAATCCATTAGTTGTTAAGCGTTGCATTTAAGCAATGAATCTTATTTCGGACGGACTTGGTCACGCCTTTGAAAAGCAAGTGACCAAACCAACGACTAACCAGTCGATTTCGACCGAAAAATGGTTAATAAGTAATCCAGTATTGCAGGCCGGCAGCTAAGATCCCACCAACCAGTGGGCCACACATTGGTACCCAAGCGTAGCTCCATTCAGCCGTTCCCTTGTGAGGGATTGGTAAGATGGTGTAAGCCAGACGAGGACCCCAGTCACGGGCAGGGTTCAAAGCGAACCCAGTCGTGGAACCTAAGCCCATCCCGACAACCATGATAACCAGACCAACGACGAACGGCTTCAAGCCGGCCGTGAAGTTCCCTAAGTTCAAGAGAACGAAGACGAAGGCCCAAGTGGCGATTGTTTCAGAGAGAAAGTTGTACAGTGGGTTCTTGATAGCGGGCTTCGTGGAGAAGATTCCCACGTGGTTACCGCTGGCTTCGTCAGGAGAATCTTTAAAATGAGGATAATATTGAATTGCAACTAACGCGGCCCCGACGAAGGCCCCCAAGAATTGACCCAACAGGTAAGGCACAACGTCCGCCCATGGGAAGTAACCAAACAGCGCGAACCCAATGGTAACGGCTGGGTTCAAGTGGCCTTGTGAACCGAGTAACCCGGCAACATAGACCCCCATTGTCACGGCCATACCCCAGGCCACACACACGTAGGTCCAGTTTGACCCTTTAGCGTAGGACTTGTTCAAGTTAACACTAGCCATGGTCCCAACACCCAAAAGAATCAAAACCAGGGTTCCAAAAAACTCACCAATAAAGCCATTCATAAAATAACACCCTCCTCTTAATATGTAATGGAATTAATAAGCGCTACGGATAGTCTAACACAATCTGTAAGGATTGTAGATACTGAAATGTTAACGGTTACAGATTAACTGCTTAATATGAGAATTTGATGTGAATTCTGTCAAAGTTTGTTACCGCAACTAACCGCCGTCCCGGCACAGCTTAGGTCGACTTTTTGGTGACTAGTTTCCATGAACTTTTTGAACAATTAGAGCCTGATGACAACTAGTCTCGTCATTTTACCCAAGTCATCCAACCCTTGTTACATTACTGACATACACACAATGGTAACCGCAATGATGTCACCCCGTAATCAATTTGTTACAGCCATACGTTATCTTAGAAGGAGTAGCAAGCACCACAAATATCTTACATATGAGGGATTAAAATGATGAAAACACTTAAAAAAGTTAGTTTGGCCGTGGCCTTCGCCGCTGCCTTAGTGCCCGCACTGCACCAAACCACCGCGCAGGCCAATAGCACCAACACCATCGTCAGCACCAGCAATATGACCGACACCGCCTACACGCGCAAGAGCGCGACCGGTTGGACCTACAACCTAAGTGGCAGTGCCAGCGATATGAAATTTGGGCAGAAAACGCACTACTTAAAGAACTACCCCAACACCACGTGGCACGCCACTAAGAAGCGCTATATCGTCAAGAAGGACGGCGTGAAGTACCTGTACTACTACGTCACCAACGGCAAGAAGACCGCTTCCGGCTGGATCTGGCACGGTTACCTGCAGAAGAAGAGCTACGCCCACACCAGCACCGCCACGACCGGTAACGGCACGTACAGCGCCATTTACAGTGAGGCTAAGTCCCTGCTGGGTAAGCCTTACGTGTACGGCGCTAATGGCCCCAGCTCATTTGACTGTTCCGGCTTTACCAAGTATGTCTACAATAAGGCCATTGGCCAGACGCTGCCCCGGACGGCCCAATCCCAGTACGACACCTACACCCACGTGAGCGCCGCCAACGCCAAGGCCGGCGACCTGATTTTCTTCGGCACTAGCAAGAACAACATCAGCCACGTCGGTATCTACAAGGGTGGCAACAAGATGATCGACGCCCAACTCCGCGGCGTGGTCAACGAAGCTACCAACGTTTCGTGGTGGCATACGGTGGGATATTCCCGGCCGGCTAGTTTGAGCTAAGATTAAACACAATCGATGATGACCGTGAGAAGTCGCGGTCTTTTTTTGCGCAATCGGACTATCGATGAGTAAAGTTCGACCACCACACAAGCTGTGGCAGTGCTTTTCTGGTCTAGCCGTTGTCAGCGACCAGAGGCAACTTCGCGGACGCAGCTGTGTCGATGGCGTTGGCTGGGGTCTTTCCCAGCCGACACCATGGGACGACCTTGGAAACTCGCGGTTCTGGCGAGGTTTCAAGGCGAGCCGGAGGACCGCTCCCCAGGCCGCAGGCGTTTCCCACAGCAGTGGGAGCGAAGATTGCCGCCGGGAGCGAAAATCAGTGACCAACAGAAAAAGCACCGCCACAAAATTGTGTCGGTGCTCGGTCATCTACTCTTCTATTATGCTGGTGTTAAGCCAGAGCGGTATTGTTGTTCCCGCCGTTTAAAATCTTGAAGAAACTGGCCAGTTCCTTCTTACGGTAAGCGGCTGGCACGAATTCCCGGATGGTTTCCAGGTCGAAGCCAGTGGCTAACTTGTTCTGATCGACGACAATCGGGTTCTTTAAAATCCCCGGATTCTTTTGCAAGAGATCAACGAGTTCGTTCATCCCCATGTCTTGTACGGACGCAGGCAAGGCCTTGTAAGCCTTAGAACGCGTTGAGATCAGGTCGTCGGTGCCTTCTTCAGTTAAAGAAAGCATGTAAAGAATTTCATCCTTGGTTAAAGGTTGTTTTTTAATGTCACGAGCGGTAAAGATGGCATCGTGGTTCGCCAACCATTTCATGGCTTTAGTTACCGCAGTCGTTTTAGCGTGAAAGTACATTTTGATCATAGAATCGCCCTCCAATTGATTATCTTCGATGAGGTACTTGGATTAGCACTCTTTTGTTTGAGTGCTAATTATGCTTCTCATTGTACACCACAATCTGGAATGATGAAACCCATTTTACTCGGTCTAGGCCACCTTTTAACAATTTCTTCAGATTCTCACGATTGGCTAGCCTGTTCGTCCACTTTTCATGGGCTTACAATACACTCTATCAGGGGAATGCAACCGTTTTACGGTGGAAAGGTGAAGATTGTTTGAAGATGCTCGCTAGAACTTGGAAACAGTGTACCATTTTCAGGAAAACGGTGTCATTGATGTGAATCAAGTTTGAAGGAAAACTTAACAACCCACCGAAAAATTTGTATTCTCCGGTGGGCTGCATTTATATTTACTATCCTTGTTGGTCGACAGCGTTGTAAATCGTGCCGTTAGAAATCTTCCAGCCAATCCCAATCGTCTTGGCTTCAGGGTTGATCAGGTTGTCCCGGTGACCCCAGTTGGACTCAGCATCGTGGTAGAGGTACTGGTCGGCGGCATTGGTACCAGCCTTCTGGTAGTCGCCCACAAAGCCCTCATCGGCCATGTACAGGCATTCAGAGCTCAGGCCCTCGTTGAAGTCGATACCAAATTTAGGCCCTTCTTCAAGGTAGACCGTGTTACCCGCACTATCGTAGTGGGTAATATCGCCTAATTTCGCACAGTCAGCGGCCCGTTGGTTAGCCAAATTCGTCAGCTTAGTCGCAATCGTCAGTGGTGCGGCGCCAGTCTTAGCCCGTTCCTTGTTGACCATGGCTAAGAAATCAGCGTTGGCCGCTTGGGCGTTAAACGTAGACGCCGTGGTCTGCGTCGTGGTCGAGTCGTCGTTCTTCTTCGTCGTAGTCGTGGTGGTCGTCGTCTGGATCGTCTTAGTCGACTTCTTAGGCGCAACCCCCTTCTTTAAATAGCTCCGCAAAATCCAGCCGCGGGCCTTCTTCGTGGTGATGTAACTGTAGACGGCCTTCTTGTGATTAGCCTTGCGAACCGTGCTCTGCTTGGTCACGTACAACGTCGTGTATTTGTAGTTCTTGGCGTGGTGGGCAACCTTGGTCAGCTTATTGGTCTTGTAAATGGTCCCCTTCGTGGCATGGTAGGCGGTCTTCTTGACCTTCTTGGTACTGATTACCTTGACGCCAGTCTTGGCCGCAGCCGGCGTGGTTGTGGCACTTAGACCGACCGTCGCAACGGCCAGAATGGTTAAAGCTAAATAAAACTTTTTCATCTTGTTTTCCTCCTGAAAATTCATTTTAAAATCCTATGTACAAAACGAGGTAATCGGTCGAATTGAAATTACTGTCAATTCACAACCGTTCACCTCGTTAAATATATCACTTACGCTAAAACGGCGCAAACTGGGGTGTTAATAGTTACCGCAGAACGTCTTCCGACTCGCTAGTGTCGGTGATTTTGTCTATGCCTCAGCCCTTAACCCCTTTGCCTGGTGACACCACTTCAGAAATGTTAATTGGTTGGATCATCAGAAACTGGCCACCAAATCGTATCACCAGCTTCTTGGCCTTCTAAGACCCCCATTGCGGTGACCCGGAACCGACCAACCCGCGGAGCAACCGGGATGTTACGGCCATAATCGTAGACATCGACGGTCACCCGCCCCTTCTTGTCCGTATCTGCCATAAATGAAGCCTGCTTGACTTGATGCGAGTCCCGATTGAAGTCCGACAAGTGCCGATTAATCCAGTTATCCAGTTGCTTCGAGGTTAAATGTAGTGCCGAGCTGTTGTCGAAACCAAAGGCCTGCCCCGGTTTGCTAGAAACCTTGTTCAGATTGGCTAGGTCGCTCTCGCCCCCCGCCACGGTCAGTTGTTTATTTTTAAGTGTGACCTTGTAGACATTGAAAAGTCGTCCGCTTGAAGTTGTACGCAACAAATAAGTATTGTCGCTAAGTTGTTTGTAGGTGGTCGCATCGTTGGCCCCCCAACCATTTCCCGTATCATAAACGGTATACTTCGGCGTGAAGCTATCCTTTTGGCCATCGATTCCTTGATCACTGATAAAGAAACGGGTTCGACTGTAAGGCGCCTTCTTTAGTGTTTCGGCATCATCGTACTTGCTTGGCGCCGGCTTATAAATATGTGTCGACCAGGTCCCAATTAGCGCTGTCGGTGCCCCGGTCGTCCAGGACCCATTGGTGTCGCCAACCACGTACGCCCGATTAAACTTGGGCGTGCTGGATTTGAGCCAATAAGATTGATTTGAAGAATACCACGTTAACTTCACGGTAAACTTATCCCCGTTGGTCTGCTTGCCGGTCAACTTATACTCACTAGAATCCCCACTTAGGGTTGTAATCTTTCCGCCAACAATTGTTTTCTGTGCCTTAGAAGATAACCGCCAGTACCAATTGTTATGTTGATAATAGAACTGAGAATACGTCAATTCATTGTGCGATTGGGTACTCGGATCTTCAGCATTCTTCCCCATCAGTGGAGACAACAACGTCGTCAACGCTGAGGGTTTAGGCGTTTCCGCTTTAGTCGCGGTGGCTTGCTTATTGCCAGTCCTGTCGGCAACCTTGGTTGACTGACTGTCCTTGTGACCCGTCTTAGAGTTAGCTTGTCTGCCACACCCAGCACCTACGACGGCAAGTGCCACCAGCAAACTTAGCCATAAAATTCTTCTTTTCATCTTATTCATTAGCTCCCTATGTCCGCTTCAACTGAGTATGCTAAAAGATAATGACCCATTTCATGCATTCCACTACCACCAAGTCTGACTATTCTTAGGTGCATGCTTAAATCTTGTCATCGTAGTCAGCTTGCCAGTCTTACCATTGGCCATTTTTATTTTTTTACTAGTGAGCTTTTGAACCCGGTAATAGTAAGTGTTCATGCCTTTTCCCATGCGGGAATCGTGATACTTACCTTTGATCAAATAGACCTTTCCCATTTTCTTATACTTAGTATGACTGATGGCTGGCGTTGGATCACCCTGGGTATGTTTCATGAACACTGTAGTTTTAGTAGCCTTAGACCACACGCCTGTATGACCCTTGATCTTACTCTTGAACTTTTTGTTCTGAATAAATGTCGGTAAGCCTTTATGCCAAGTCGCAGCCTCTCCGGTTATCGCTGACCCACCAACACTGACAGCGACAACCAGGGCAGATACTCCCGCCTTAATAAACTTGTTCATCTTGTTATTTCTCCTCTTCTGTACGCGTACGCGCGGCTTATTTTCAAAAATTACCTATGTACGAAAACGAGGCAAATTGACTTGTCACCTGTGCCATAACACTTCTGGTTAGTCGGCGTCAGATCACAACCATTCACCCCGTTAAATATATCACTTGCGCTAAAACGGCACAAATTGACTTACATTTATACCCTACTTTTGGACCCGACCATTTACCCGGGGAAAGTGGTAAAAGCGCTGCATTGTGACATACTTTCCCTCATACTTAGTAGTTTTCTTACCGTCAGCAATCTTGATTTTCTTATTGCTTAATTTGCGGACTCGAATGTAACCGTAGACCTTTCCGGATTTGCCAGACATTTTGTTTCTAGCAGTACTGAGCTTGTCATAACCATGAATGATGTAAGTCTTACCAACCTTTTTATACTTTGTTTTAGAAGGTTTATATGGTGCACCACTTTGCGTAGCATGCTCCATTAACGTCGATTTAGTCCCTTTGTACCAAGTGTATTGCGGATCATTTGGATAAGTCATATCAAACTTAGTCCGGTACATCTTGTTCCGAACAATCTTGGGCAACCCCTTATGCCAGGTCGCTGCATCCGCCGTCGTAACTGTCAATCCGCCAAAGCTCACAGCAACTAACGCTGTAACGCCTAATTTCACTAATTTTTTCATTTCAACATTCTCCTCGTATTATCAAAAAATATATCATCCACACAAAAACTGCACAGTTGTTGTCTAGATGCTCCCGAAGAATGCCTTCCGACTAGCCATCGTCGGCAATTTCGTATACTCTTCAGCCCTTTTGCCATTCGGATAATTGCTCCACTTCAACGTCTTACCTTTGACTTTAAAGTAATACTTATTGGTAAAACTATCACCCTTACTTTTTGAGTGAACATATACATAACCATGTTTATTCTTCTTACTGATTGTAAATGTCTTATTCACCTTAACCTTCTTACCCAGCTTCAAGTGTTGGTAAAAATCAGTTGATTTCTGCATCACCCAATTTTTACTCTTGGTTTGTGTGACGTCGGAGAACGAAAAACTATTCTTAGTGAAAGTCACCATATAAAAATCTTCACCTAACGTGCCCCAGCTTCCCCGTAAATTTTTAGGGACAGCTGACAACTTAGCAGCATGGGCCGTCGTTGTCGAAACGCCGGTTGCACCAACAATCCCCAGTCCTAATAATGACAGGGCAAGTGCCATTCTTGATACTGATTTTTTCATATTATTACTCCTTTAGTCAATTTATTAAGCCCTACGTGTTACACCCGAGGATCTAATCCTTTTTTGTACACGTCACTTAAATACTTATCTGGATGAGCCAACTTACTATACTTAAATGTAGCGCTTGAGTAAGCGTTCTTGAAGCCACCGTCATACTTCTCCCAATGCTGATAAAGATGCCCCTTCTTCATCGAATAGGTGTATGTAATCAGTCCCCAATCTGCCATCTTAGTCTTCAGTATCAGTTTCTTACCTTGCTTACTGGTTGTAAACGTCTTATTAACCGTCAATTGGTTAGCCAGCTTCAAAGGTTGCTTGTTATTCCACTTTTTAACAAATTTTCCATGACTAAACGTCCCAAAAGCTATATCGTAAGTCTTGTCCTTCAGAACAACCCGCGTGAGTCCTGGATCTTCATCACCACTAAAATAGAACCAGGTTCCCTGCATACTTTTCGGAATTGTCGTTGCAGCATTCGCAGATGTTGGCAGACTCATCCCTAACCCGAGAGCCCCCAACAACAAACTAACGCTAATCAATACGCCACGTTTCATTTCTTTCACCTCTCCTACTTCAGACTACCAATGCCAAACTCATCGTAAAAATGCTTGGCCGGATTGGCATATTGCGCCAATTCTGACGGATATGCATCCCCCACTGTCGGCCGTCGTTTATTGGTATAGGTCATCTCTCTATGATCCAAAACAATCTGTTTTGAATACCTAGAGGTCATCCGCTTGTACTGGGACTTCACGTAGGAATAACTGTTGTGGCGTGCCGTAATCGTGCGGTAACCCTTTTTATTATTCTTGGCCGAAATCGTGAATGTCTTTTGGTCCCTGACCTTTTTCCCTAGTCGATAAGTCTTGCCACCGTTCCAGTTAGGCGTCCATTTTCCTTTAATAAAGAACCCCTTGGAAATACTGTAGGTCTTGGCTGTCAGCTTGACCCGCATGATTCCCGACTGGCTGTTCAACTCGTACCAGGTTCCCCACAAGGACTTCGGCACAGAATTGCCCAGCTTGGTCGCTGCGTTAGCCGTTGTCCCAGCTAATCCCACGCTAGCCAGTGTCACCAACGCCAGACCAGCGCGCAACAACTGCTTATGTAATCTTGTCATTTTCAATCCTCCATGATGCATCTACACTCAGCGGACACATCTTTATTCGGTGTTTACGTCACATTCTGTCATTGAAGCGCTTCACAAACACCGTGTAAAGCCTAGCAAACTAAAACGGTCGATAATACTATTCCTGACCTGGAATAATGCATGTAACTCTACATTTCGTACCTCAAACAAAAAAACGCCCGCAACTATCTCAAGTTAACTTGTCCTAATCCATATACGTGTTGACGATTTTCTTAGTCACCGGGAAGAACATGTCCGTTCGCTTAGAGTTGTCAGAAAATTTGGTGATCATTTTTAACTTGGTTTTGTTGTGAACTTTAACGCGTTTAACCTTCATTACATATTTATTATACTGATCCAAGGTCGTCAGCGTCCGGTAACCATTCCTGTCCGCCTTTTTGCTCAACGTAAAGGTCTTATTCTTTTTTAACTTCTTGCCTAGTTTCAGCGTATGCTTCTCGCTATTCACACGCCATTTACCATGTTGATACACCCCAAGAGTGTTGGTATAAGTCTTGGCTGTAATCTTAACTCTATTCGCACCGCCATCGCCTTTTCCCCAAGCAAACCAGGTATTTCTCAAGGACTGAGGCACTGTCCGTGTTGCGGCATTAGCCGTCGCTCCAGGGATTGCGGCCCCAACCGTTGCTACCGTCATCAAGGCCAGACCAGCATGCAGTAATTGCTTATGTAATCTTGTCATCTATGATATCCTCCACGATGTGCCAGCCGAATCACTGAACACATTTTATTAGGCGCAAGAGAAATTTCCCAAAGATTCGGACAATTCACAAGCACCGCAACAATCGTAGCAAAACCCCACGGCCGATAACACTATTTCCGACCAGTAGAGTTGCTTGCATCTCTGCATGCTGTTATTGCACAAAAAAGGCCCAACCCGCAAATACACAGGTTGGACCTCGTAAAACTATTTACAAAATCATCACACGAACAAAGACATGGTTAAACCAGTCTCAGCCGAGAGGACGGCAAAAATGGGGTCAGCCGTGGGATTAAAAAAGCGACGGCACCTGCCGTCGCTTCTTTAATGGCGTCTTTGAAACGCGTTACTCAGCGGTTCAAAGCGAGCACAGAGACCGCTCTTTGGCTCTGGGCGTCCTGCCCACAGCGTTCCGCCCCATTTTTGCCGTCCGGTAAGGCGAGGAAAATGGTTTATGAATCGAGATCGAAGGCTAGGGCACGCGTCCACAACCCATTACTCATTTGGTAATAAGTCGTGACCTTGCCGTCAGAATCGGTCCGCTTAACTCGGTGGGTAATCGTCACCCGCCGCTCGGAGATGTCTGCCGTGGTTCCCTTTTGCTTGGCTAACATCGGATCGTTAAATGGCAGCGTGTAAACCGGGTAAATCTTCATCAGCGTTAAGTCTCGACTGTATTCTTCGTTTGAGAAGGTATCGAATTGCAAGGCACCCTTGCGAATCCAGTACTTGGTCGTGGACTTCTTGCTGAAGCGGATGCGGTACCAGTCGCCGGTATCGGCCGTGGCCCGCATATCCACGTAAACGCGCATCTTCTTTTGCTTCTTCCAGTTGTACTTCATGATATTCCAGTTCTTGTGACCGCGAATATGGTTGTACAGGGAGTAAGTCGCGAAGTTGGCTTTGAGCTCAGCGTGTTGGGTGTCTAACCCGCCCACATACTTTTCACTCTTGTTAGTTTGCTTACGCTTCTTCAGCTTTTGCTTGTCTTTGTTGGGCTTGCTAGTTGAGTTGGAACCAGATGGCTTGTTGACCGTCGTGTCGGTGATGGTCTGTTGCGAGGTCACATTGGTGTCGACCACACTACCCTTGGTAATCTTGTTGTCATGGATGTCAATACCAGCGCTAGTCAATGGGAAGTTTCCCTTCACAAACGTGGCACCCAATTTCTGGGTGATGGCATTGTTCCCGGTGATGGTGACGTCCGTCATCGGGTTATCATCGGACGTGCTATCCAAGTAAACGTACTGCTTGGTAGGGTTAACGTTGGTAAACGTGTTGTCCGTGATGTTCAGGTTGGTCATCGTGTAATCGGGTTCGGAGTTCAACAGGTAAATGTAGTTCCCAGAACCTAACACGTGTTGGTTGATAAATTTGTTACCGGTGATCCACAGGTTAGAAATGCCCTTAAAGTGAATCGTGGCAACGCCATCGTCCATCAGTGGCTTAGGATCAACGACCGTGTTATTGGTGAAGTGGACGTCATGAATGATGCCCGCCTTCCCATGGCCATAGATGGCGTGTTCACCGATTGGGTTAGGCGCGTATGAAGACACTTGCCCGGACTTCTTGGAAACTGGCAAGAACTGGTTGTTGTCGACCGTCACGTCATAACTAGGTAAGTTATCGTATTGGTCGCCCTTGTTCTTGTAAGACATCGCCTTCTTGTTGGAGTAGTCCACTTGAATGGCTTCCTTGAAATCTTGTGAGCCGTTGAATCCGGTGAAAACGGAATTCGTAATATTGACGTTGTGGCTCCCATCGATATCGATGTAGTGGCCAGTCGGTGATTCGGCGTTGTCAAAAACACACTTGTCAAAGTTAACGTTCGTAGCGTGATGGATACTTTGGGTGAAGACACTTTGTCCGGCAGACGTGTTATCGCCTTGGAACGTAGCGCCTTGCCAAGTCACGTTGCTGATACCGCCATCGTAACCGGCTTCCGGACTAGGATAAACAAAGTTCACCCGGTTGCCTTCAGTAATCCGGAAAACGGCACCCTTATCAAACTTAAACGTGATGTTCGAATGTAACTTAATGTTCCCGGCGTCAAAGAGGTAAGTCCCCTTTGGCACATGGATGGTGACACTCCCACTCCACTTGTCGATCATGTTCTGCAAAGCGTCATTGTTCGCCGTCTTGGCGTCCGCAACCATCCCCTGGTGCTTTGCATTAATCGTTGTCGCTGCGTAGGCAACTGACTCGTTCGCGCTCAGACTCGGTAAGACATTGACCGAGCTTAGACCTACTAATGTTGCTCCCGCGGCAACCGTAACCAATAGGCCGAGCTTTTTCCTCAAATTCAAAAAATCCCCTCCAGTTCCAAATTCTTTCTACATGTTCCATTATAGCTAAGACAAGAAAGCGTTGGGCCATCTTAACCAAAATGTCACACGATTGAAAGATTCCAGTCGTAAAGGGGACTTATTTTTTACATGAAAATTAACGTACTTTGTTTACATTTCGCCAACGAACCCCGCCTGGTCAATCCAGAAACGGTCTCGTTTTCGCGGCTGACTACATTAATTGTGAAATGTCATCGTGCAAGCCGTTGAGGCGTTCGACAACTTGACCGCGAACTTGGGTATAAACTTTTACACCATCTGGCGTCAACTTTAAGTTGTGTTGACGACGGTCAACTTGTGAGGCGATGCTTTCGATTAAACCAGCGCGCAGTAACCGAGAGATTTGACCGGAGATCATTGACTTGGAAACGCCAATTTGCCCAGCAAATTTGGTTGGCGTGAATTCTTCCTTTTGGTCAGTGATGGCGTGCAACAAGTTAAATTGTTCCAACGAAATCGTGATATCCTCCGTTTTAATCGTGGTTACTGGCCGCATGATCTTTTGGAGTTGTGAGAACCATTCCAAGGATTGGTTTAAATCGTTCGTTTGCGTCATTAATCTTTCTTCCTTTCTGCATTGCGTTAGCGTGGCTTCTACTATCTGACCCGCTAACCATTTATTATAACCCTTATTTTCAGTCTTTATGTTACCGATTTATTAATAGTTTATAACATATTGATTAAAAACACTAGTAATTAGAACCGTTATTTTCATTCTCTCGTTAACATACACCATTGAATTCCTAACCGGAAGTCTTTATCATTAACATTAGAAATTCTTAAACACATGAAGGAGACCAACATGACACGTATTAAACTGATTGCCACCGACGTTGACGGGACTTTCCTGAATTCACAACGGCAATACAATCACACCCGCTTTGACCAACAACTCACGCGCCTGACGGCCGCTGGCATCCACTTTGTCGTGGCCAGTGGGAACCACTTAGGCCATTTAGAGAAAGTGTTTGCCCCCACGCCCCGCGTCCAAACATTCGTTGCGGAGAATGGTAGCCTGATTGTTAACCAGGGCCAGACCTTGTTAGAAACACCGGTCGATGCCACGGTCGTCAAACAAGTCGTAACTGCCATTCTCGCCGACGTAACGCTGCGGCCACAGGTACTCCGCCTGTCCGGTGCCCATGGCACCTACATTAACCAGACGGACCAGCCCACGGATGCAAAATCTCAGGCATACTTCTTCAATAACGTGGTTCGCGTGCCCGACCTGACGCAGGTCCACGACACCATTTACAAAATCAACGGTGAGTGGCCCAACGAATCCATCCAGCAACTGGCCGCTAAGCTCAACGCCCGGTTCCCGGGACAGATCAACGCCATGGCCAGTGGCTTCGGCAGTATCGACATCGTCGCCGCCCACATGAACAAGGCCATTGGCCTGACCGAACTCGCCAAGACGTGGCACATCGACCCCAGTGAAATCGCTGCTTTTGGGGACAACGATAACGACCGGGAGATGCTGGCTCACGTGGGTCTTGGCGTCGCGATGCAAAACGGAACCGATTCCGTGAAACAGGTCGCCAACTTAATTACCCCAGCCGACAATGATCACGATGGCGTACTAGACGTCATTGAGGCCATTTTAGCCGACGAAGTTTAAAAGTAACTAAACCATTCAAACGGTTAGTTGCTGGTAGCCTGTCTCATTCGTCTGCCCACAGTAGCCGGGCAATCAGCCGCCACATCCGTGGTGAGCTGTGTAGCCGGCCGTGCCCAACGCCGGGAACGTGGTGTTCTTGATACCCAAGCGCACTGTCCGCTAGTAGCGGGCGCAGTGGGGTAATCTGAGACACCGGTACGGACCCATCCGTGAGTCGGCCAGAAAGCGTGCCGTAGACATTGTGAATCATTCCCGTCCCCAGAGCCGACCAGTCGACTGGCGTGGCCCGTAGCCGCTGAAAAGTGGCATCAACGGGGTGATCCGCATCATGTTCGTCAACAGGAGATCCCAAGAGGACTAACCGGTTCAGCCGGGGAACATCCCCCGCCGCACCGTACAATAACAAACTATTAACTGCAGCACTGCCACCCCACGAGTGAGCCACGAGATTATAGGCTTGCACGTGGTCGTGGCTTTTTAAATACCGCAAAATCGCGGTGATCCAGCTAATCTGCTGTTGATAGTCGGCCGTAAACGTATGGTCAAATATCACTTGAATCAGTGGATTATCGGCTTGGCCGGTCCACTTTCCAGTGACATGTAACTCCCCGTGACGGTCGACGCGCACCGTTAACACTTTGTGACCAAATCCGGCTCGAGCCAGCCACCGCAATAACCCATTATAGGTCCACGCGTTGCCACCCCAACCAGGAATAAAGAGTGTCGGCGTTGTCGTGTAAGTGAACCGTGGTCGCCGTCGTCGCAGGGGCTCTGCCGGGGTCGTCTGCCGACTTGCCCAGTGAAACCCCAACCAACTTGCACCCAAAACCATTGGCAACCAACGTAATTTACGCCACATACCGCAACCCTCCTTAAACTAATCCATTATGCCAGTTCTCTCAATTGTACACAAGTGAAATTTCGTTCATAAAACATTTGTCACCGTTAACATTTTTACGTGGAAATTCATCCGCATAAGTTATGGCCTATCTTGGTCAAACAAACGTTGCTTCACGACAGCCTTGTGATTAACCGCACCAATTATTGGTTTTTGTTAGAAATTCATTTGACAATTGTCCGGACAAAAATATATGATAGACTTAAATGAAACCGCTTTAGACAAATAGAAATCGAGGACTTGCTATGCAAACTGCTACGAACCACTGGGATACTTACCAAAATGAAGCCGTCACTGAATACACCATTGAAAATGACAATGGTGTGAAGCTTGCCATCCTGAGCTGGGGAGCCACGTTGCACCAGTTAATGGTGCCGACTGCCAAGGGTGATAAGAATCTGGTGCTATCTTACCACAAGATGGCCGATTACCTAGACAATCCGTTCTACGTTTGCATGGGCATTGGCCGAACTGCTGGCCGGATTACCCGGGGAACTTTCGACTTAGACGGTCAAACCGTTCACGTTGATCCTAATGAAGGAAAGAATACCCTGCATGGTGGTCCCCACGGCTTCAACACGGTCAACTGGGCCGGTAACCTGGACACCACGGACCCCGACAAGGCACGAATCATTTTGACCCACACCTTCAAGAGCACCGACGACTCCTTCCCTGGTGACCTGACCGCTAAAATGATCTACAGTCTGGACAACCACGACCGGGTGACCCTGGCCTTCGAAGCCACTAGCACGGCACTCACCCTCTTCAATCCAACGCTGCACGTCTACTTTAACGTCGGCGATGACCAGTTGATTTCTGGGCAAACGTTGCAGATCAACAGCCAAGAACACCTCGATCTTGACGGCGAAAAATTACCAACCGGGAAGATGGTCGCTAACGCTGGCACCCCTTACGACTTCGCCGACGGTCAAAACTTAGGCAAGGCCATCCGTGGACTCCAAGACATCCCCGAAAAGGGCTTCGATGACGTGTACCACGTGGTTCCGGGCGCCGATGACATGGTCGCTAAATTATCCGATCCGCAATCCAACCGGGCCGTCACCATCAAGTCCAAGCGTAACGGTCTCGTGGTCTTCACCGCGAACTCCTTCACGTCCGACATGAAGTTGACGACTGGTGCTGGCCAGCCTTACATGGGCGTTGCGTTGGAAGCACAAGGACTTCCCGACTCCCAGAACTTCCCTGAATTTGGGGACGTTAAGCTGGCGCCAGGCGAGACCAAGCGCGACGAAATCATCTACGACATCACTTACTAAGCCTTTGATTTTGGTGGGCTAAACGGTCGTTGCCCTCGCCACAGACCTGGTGAAAAGTACGCTGACGCATGCGGTAACTTTCCGTTCCCGGCGGTGGGTTCAAAACGCCCTGCTATGGGGTCGGTTCCAGCCTGAGAAACGGGCTTCCACCTCGACTTTGAGCCGAAGTGCGGTCTCAAAGGTCGTCCCATGCTCTAAGCTGAGAAAAAACCTCAGCTAAGACCATCGACACAGCTGGTCGCCTTGGCCCACCTCTGGTCACTGACACTTACCGTGCTGGCGCATTTTCACCAAGCCTGTGCTGACACAGGTTTAACTCACCATCACGTGCTTACTTGTAGTGATTGGCTTAGCCTATCGTGAGTATTAGCAGAAAGTTTTTCTGCGTGTGTTTTTCTAAAAATAGTTGAAAAAAAATCTGACTTTCCACTTTATGTGGGTGGTCAGATTTTTTTAGCAACGTTAAGTGATTGCGCCTACTAGGAATTTTCGAGTCGCTTCGTTTGACAATTAAATGGCCGCTATGATAAGTTAGTAAAACGTAATCATTACTATTTATAAAGGAGCGACATCTATTCATGGCAAAGAAGTCAAAGATTGCAAAAGCAAAACGGATTGCAAAAACCGTTGAAAAGTACGCGGAACGCCGCGCTGAATTAAAGGCAGCGGGCGATTACGAAGCACTCGCCCTGTTACCGCGGGATGCCTCCCCAACCCGGATGCATCACCGAGACCACCTCGACGGCCGGCCACACGCCTACATGCGCAAGTTCGGGTTATCCCGGTTAAACTTCCGCCAATTAGCCCATCAGGGACAGATTCCCGGGGTCCGGAAGGCTAGCTGGTAGACAGAGTGCGGAGCAAGGCGGTTAACTCCTGAGCATTAACGTCATTAAGTGCCCGACCGGGGGACCCGGTCCGGTGCTTAATGGGGTTAAGCGGAGGGAGTTGCCTTGCGGAGCACGTTTCAGAGGCCGCCAGACTCGGGATAGACAGGCGTAGAACCAGTCAAACGATCTAACACCGTTTCCCGGTCAACGATACAGCCCATTGCCGAACCAAAGTTAAGCGCAGGGGCCTGCCCCGCGTAGCACGTTTCAGAGGCCGCCAGGACCAGGACAGAACCGTGTAGAACCGGTCAAAAGACCTAAAGCCGTTTCCCGGTCAACGGCACAGTCCATTACTAAGACTGAACAAAATTTCAAAATCCAACCCACGTCAAACGCTGCCCGCGGCTCCGTTTGACGTGGGTTTTTCCATGCCGTAAACTTGAGATAACATTGTTCCTAAAAAGGAGAAAATCACATGACAGAAATCTTAACGGTCATTCGCGACTTTACCGTTTATGGCAACCGGGATGAGGATCAGGTTCCCTACGGCCTCGACTTACCTAAAATCAGCGCACAATTCGTTGGCGTGAGTCCCGCCATGGCGTTTGACGTCCACAACCAACCGAAACTAGCCCGCGACAAAGAACGCCAACTTCGTAAAATTGAAACCGCTATCCGCACGGAATTTGAAGCGGACATCGCTAACCTGGGTAGCGACGACCTGAACGCAAACCTCGCGACCATGCAACACCTCCTCACGACTTTCAAAGAGCGGCTCGAACAAGACTTTTTGGTTAAGGACCAACTCGACTTGGAAAGCCTGACCACGCACGGTGAATGGCTGGCCTACTGGCAAGAAGATGCGCCCATGGTCAAGGCCAAGGAACAGCAACAGGAAAATATGCCGAATGACTTTTAACACACTATATGACAAAGGAGCTGTGACCCAATCGTCACGGCTCCTTTTTACTTTCTATGCAGGAATTCCTGCGCTGATTCGGTCAACGATCGTTTGCACGGCATCAATCGCATGGATGTTAGAAATCCCTAAACCAAATGAGGCGTACCCCTTACTCAGGTCACCGACCAGCATCCCCTGGCGCATACCATCATACGCATTAGAGGCCTTGAAGATTTCCTGACCGGTTGCGCCAGCTTGGTTCATCTCCATCAAATGATTGGGCAGTTCGCCCG
This sequence comes from Levilactobacillus lanxiensis, assembly GCF_016861655.1. Classification (GTDB taxonomy): domain Bacteria; phylum Bacillota; class Bacilli; order Lactobacillales; family Lactobacillaceae; genus Levilactobacillus; species Levilactobacillus lanxiensis. The sequence goes on from NZ_BOLN01000001.1 coordinate 66,058, forward strand.
GCAAGGACCGGTAGTAAGCTGGCTCTGACCGGTACATTAACATGTCATCGGCATTAGTCGTAACACCTTGTTGTTTGATGTTCTCGGCCATCCGCGATTCTTGACTCATCAGAAAGGCCGTGCCACAGTACACACCTTCCGCACCGAGAGCAAAGGCAGCCTTCGCCGTCCGGGCATCCGTAATGCCCCCAGCGGCCATGATTGGGGTATGATCAACCGCATCGGCTAATAACGGCACGATGGACAGGGTCCCCACCGTTCTTTCGGGGACGGTCCCCCCTTCGTCAAACCCAGTGGCTACAATGACGTCGGCACCATTGGCTTCGGCTTCTTGAGCGTTCTCAACGGACGGTGTGATGTACCGGTAGACGATTTTGACCCCGTGTTCGTGTAATTCCTTGAACAGCGTTGGGACGATTGGCCCCACGTAGGCCACGACCGGAATCTTTTCGGCATAGATCAGCTCTAGCGTTGGCCGCGTAAAGGTATCGGTCTTAGGATCGCCGGTGGGTCCAAAGTTCAACCCAAAAGGCTTGTCCGTCAATGCCTTGGTCTTGTGGATTTCTGTACGCATCCGCTCAATCGTCTCATCTAAGGACTTGGTGCCCGTGGTTTGGCCCGCGTTGAACCCCAGCATTCCTAAGCCACCGGCATTACTAACGGCGGCCACCAATTTAGCATCCGTCAACCACAGTAGTGGTCCCTGAATAATGGGTTTCTCAATTCCTAAAATATCGCAAATTCGATTGGTCATGACTATTACCTCCTGGGTGATTTTTGATTATTTTTAATTTGTAAGTCTATTCACAAGTGCTATTATATTAGCAAAGAACGTGTTTGACCAATACGGATTCATTTTTAAAATATAACCAAAGTGTAATAACCTATGACCAAAGGAGCCTTATCCCATGAATCGTCAACGAACCTTGTTAAGCATTCTACAATCCGTCGAATTTTCCGCCACTATCTCAGAAATTGCCGACCGACTTTACCTGAGTCAACCCTACGTGAGCCGCATTTTAAAGGACGAAGAAACCAAGTTCGGCGTTGTCCTGATCAACCGCCGTGACAAGCCCATCGAACTCACCAAGTTTGGCGTTTTTATTCTCGCTAGTTTGAAAAAAATCGCCAGTGCTGAGGACAGTCTAAACACAGGCATTGAAAACCTCAAGGCCCAGCAATCTCGCCCCATCCGCATCAGCAACGGGAATCCCTTTCTGACTGAGGACATTATCGACGCCATCACGCGTTACCTGGATGCCCATCCTCAAGCCAACATTGAACTCGCCCAATCGCAGACCCGCCATGTGGCCAGCGACTTGGCCGAGGGCGCTATCGATATTACCATTGGTCAACGCTGGAACGCCGCGGACATTGAGATCACCGACCTCCCCTCGCCCGTTTTCTATCTGCCGATTGCCGACTCCTGTCAGCCATTCGATCCCAGCACGCTTTATCTGCCCTTGGAGGACGACACGCTGACCAGAATGGCGGAGTGCCGCTACGTTGGGCTTTCTGGCCATTCCGAATTTCAAGCCTACGTGGATAACCTCTTCAAGCGCGTCGGCATTCACCCCCGCAACCAACTCTTCTTGCCGACGCCGGCCAGCGCCCTGAAAACCGTCTTCAACATGACCAATGCCACAACCATCACGACCCGCAAGCTGGCCGAACGCCACCTGCCCGCGGGCCGCTACAACCTAATGCCCCTGCCAACCAACTTTATTCGCACCGACACCTCCATCATGACCCTGACCACAGCGGATCAAACGATTCAACAGTTAGCCCATTTTTTGACTGATGAACTGGTACGGGCAATTCGTTAAAGCCGTCACTAAAATAGCTCCCACCACTTACGGTGAGGAGCTATTTTTAACGACTCATCAACTTTTGCCAGCCAAGCATCCCCAGCAACCCGACTAAAACTAGTGGCGCCAACACAACGCCCAAGAAATCAATCAACCGGCGAACCAAAACGTCAAAATCACCAGTGTGACTGGTCGGCCGTTTAACACGCACGGACCCACCCATCAAGAACGGCCCACCCATGTGCACATAGATATGTTGATTCTGAAGTGCGGCCGAGGCATCACCAACCTGTGGCACCCTGCGTCGGTAATGGCGCACAATCACTTTTTCACCGACAATGCAGATCACCGGAAAGAGCCCCACCAGGTTAAACGTCAGGTACCAGGAAACACCATCCCACACCGGCACAAATTGGCCGAATACCAAGCGACAATCAACCAAAAGTCCCAGCAGGTAAGTAACCAACCCCAGTGCGTAAGCCAGCCAATAGTTTCGTAGTCGTTTAAAGTTATCGTCGATGATGAAGTCTTGCTTTTTCACCGCCATCATCCCCTTGAATCGGATTGAAATTTGCGTAAATTATACCTAGCGATATCTTCGAGGCGTTAGCCCAACACATGGGGATGCACGATGAACTCCCTAACCTCAATCGACAGCAAAAGCAGCGCCCACCATTAACGTGAGCGCTGCCTTTTGACTACATTTGTGTAATTAACGTTCAATCAAATCTGATAAAAACGACTGTCTGTGGGCTAAACCAGTGTCAGCCGCAGGTATGGTGAAAATGAGCTCAGCCGTGGGAGTTTTCTTAGCGGTTTACCGCTTAGAAAACTGCTACCTTTGAGACTCGGGTTAGGAGGCTCAAAGTAAGTCTGGAGACCGCCTTTTGGCTCCAGACGGGCGCCCACAGCGAACCGGTCTCATTTGCACCATGCCGGAGGCGCTGGCTAGAACTGTTCAGCCATCAGCTTGATAAAAATGGGTGCGAACCACGTCAGTGACCAGAGGCGGGCCAAGCCGCCCAGCTGTGTCGATGGACTTAGCTGAGGTTTCTCACTCAGCTTAGCCCATGGGACAACCTTTGAGACCGCACTTCGGCTCAAAGTTGAGGTGGAAGCCCGCTTCTCAGGCTGGAACCGACCCCACAGCAGGGCCGCTTGAGCCCGCCGTCGGGAACGAAAATCGTACACACACATTTTTACTCAGTGACTGCGGCGCTTAAGTTGACCTTTTCGCCAGCCACGTCAATCGTCAATGGTTCCCCACTGATCAGCTTGAAGTGTGGACCATCAGCGTGAACGCTGACTTCGATCAGACGACCACGGAAGACTTGACGGAAGCTGTAGCTCTTCCATTGCTTAGGCAGGAATGGCGCAAAGTGTAATTGGCCATCGCGAACCCGCATGCCAGCGAATCCTTGAACCACGGCAATCCAACCACCGGTCATGGCCGTGATGTGTAAGCCATCGACCGTATCGTTGTTGTAGTTGTCCAGGTCCAAACGTGCCGTCCGGTTGTACAATTCAACGGCCTTGTCTTCGTAGTGCAAGTCAGCGGCTAAGACGGAGTGAATTGCGGGAGACAGACTTGATTCGTGAACCGTCAGTGGTTCGTAGAAATCAAAGTTTGACTTCTTTTGTTCCGGCGTAAAGTCGTCGATGAAGTCCCAGATACCTTGGAGCACGTCCCCTTGCTTGATGTAAGGTGAACGCAAGATCTTGTCCCACGACCAGTTTTGGTTGATTGGGCGTTGCCCGTCTGGAATAGCACTGACGGGTTCGATGTCCTTGTCCAGGAAGCCATCGTGTTGGACGAAGATGTTCAAGTCCTTGTCGTAAGGCAGGTACATCCGGTCAACAATATCTTGCCACTTGGCCTTTTGGTCGGCAGAAATGTTCAGCTTCTTAGCCGTTTCCTTGTCAACCTTGCCCAAGATTTCCAACGTGTACTTCAACGTCCACTGGGCCAAAATGTTGGTGTACCAGTTGTTGTCAACGTTATTTTCGTATTCGTCAGGACCCGTGACCCCATGAATCATGTACTTGTTGTTACGCTTGCTAAAGTGTACCCGGTCGGCCCAGAACTTAGAAATTTCGGTCAAGACCTTGGCCCCTTCATGCAGGACGTAGCTGGTATCGCCGGTGTAACGCGTGTAGTTGTAAATGGCGAAGGCAATGTCACCGTTCCGGTGAATTTCTTCGAAGGTGATTTCCCATTCGTTATGGCATTCGATCCCGTCGAACGTCACCATTGGGAAGAGGGCACCGTCTAAGCCTTGTTCCTTGGCGTTGATGTAGGCACCGTCCAATTGCTTGTAACGGTACATCAACAGGTTGCGGGTCACTTCGGGGTTCGTGATTCCCAGGTAAACGGGAACGGCGAAGGCTTCAGTATCCCAGTAAGTGGCACCACCATATTTCTCACCCGTGAACCCTTTAGGCCCAATGTTCAAGCGAGAATCTTCACCATAGTAAGTGGAGAACAGCTGGAACAGGTTGAAACGGATCCCCTGTTGCGATTCATCGTCGCCGTTGATGACAACGTCGGACTTTTCCCAACGCTTGCCCCAGATGCTGGTGTGGGCGTCGAACAACTCTTCATAGGAAGACTTGGCAACCTTGTCGCTAAGTTCATGCATCGCGGCCGTTAATTTTTCTTGGCTGTCGTAGTCACGGGAAGTCACCACGATAACCCGCTTTTCCAATTCAGTCGTTGCTTGTGGTGCTAAACTCCCGGTGTAGGCGTTGACCACTTCTTTGTCGTTCGGTTGGGTAACGGCGACGTTCTTAAGATCCGTCACGGTCCGCATTTCCATCCCAGAAGTGAATTGTGGGGTGCCAAATGGGTTAGGCGTCGTCTTGGCAACCACGCTACCGCTGTCTTGGCCTTGTTCTGCGGCTAAGACGTCCCAGAAGCGTTCGTCGTAGTTGGCTTCTTCGTTCTTAACATCGGCATCGATGCTTGGCTTGATGGTGACGTCAACGCTGGCGTCGCTCAAGTTCTTGACCGTGACCTTTTGAACGGAGAGTTCTTGTTGGGACACACTCAGGAAGCGTTGGAAGGTCAAGGCAACCTTGACGTCCCCGCGTTCAACCGTGAATGACCGGTTCAAGACACCCTGTTGCAGGTTGAGGTCCAAGGTGAAGTCGCTAAACTTATCCTTGGCTAAATCAACGGCTTGACCATTGATTTCGATGGGTAATTTGATAAAGTTAACGGCATTGACCACTTTACCAAAGTACTTGGGATAACCGTTCTTCCACCAACCGACCCGGGTCTTGTCTGGATACCAGACACCACCTAAGTAAATGCCTTGCAAAGAGTCGCCAGAGTAACCTTCTTCAAAGTCGCCCCGCATCCCCATGTAGCCGTTACCTAAGCTAGTCATGGATTCTTGAAGACGCTTGTCTTGGGGGTCAAAAGTATGGGTAATGACGTTCCAAGGTTGTACCTCAAAAATACGTTTCATGGTAAACATGTCTCCTTTTTTAAGTGTGTTATTTTTGTTTAATGAAAAACGACCCAAGCGCTCAGCCAAAATGGTTAAACCCTCAGGCCGCCCCAGCCAAAGTTCCTTTGACCAGTTTATTTACAATGTTATAAATAGTTCCGCCTCCGGGACCCTGTAAATGGGATCGGAACGCTGTGGGCGAACGCCCGGAGCCAAGGAGCGGTCTCCGTGCTTACTTTGAGCCGCCACAGCGTCTCAAAGATATCAATCTTCTAAGCGGCAAAGCCACTAAGAAGATTCCCACGGCTGGACCCATTTACAGGCCCCCTGCGGCTAATACTGGTTTAAACATTGCGGTAACCTACTATTGATCAACAGGTAATCGATAAGACAAACCAGTATCACAATGACATCATACAAGCTAACGTCAATCAACTTGAAGCAATCAGTCAAAGAAAAGAATTGACCGGTTTAAACCGATGTTAGCCGTGAGGGTGAGAAAAATGAGCTCAGCCGGGGGATTTACTGAGCGCACTGCTCAGTAAATGGCGACTTTGAGACTCGGTCTAAGAGGCTCAAAGCGAGCCCGAAGACCGCCCTTCGGCTTCGGGCGTCCTGCCCACAGCGTTCCAGTCTCATTTTTCTCACCCGGTAAGGCGAATTAAACATCCGTTTAAGCCTTGTAAGTTTCCTTGATGGCGCCGACGGAGATAGCACCGATAGCCATGATGATACCAGCTAACAAGAACATGTTGGCTTGGGCACCACCGAGCAGTGGGAACAAGGCGAAACTAGCTAAGGAAGCAACGATTTGTGGCAAGCAAATTGATCCGTTGAACAACCCCAGGTAAGTCCCCATGTGGGCACCGGACAAGGCGTTGGTAACCATAGTCAATGGGTAAGTGTTCATCGCAGCCCAAGCAATCCCAACTAAGATAAATGACACGATCAAAGCGTATTGGTTGTGCAGGAAGAAGACGGAGATAAACCCAAGGGCCCCTAAACCTAAGCTCCCGGCGTAACCCAATTTGTGCACGTTGTTTGGTAACTTAGCCAAAACGTATGACCAAACCACAGCGGCGATAGATTGAACGGCGGCTAAGACCCCGTACCAGTTACCAGCAGCCTGGTAGCCAGCGGATGCGGCGTTCGTCGTGTGCCAAACGTTGGCAGCGATAGCACCGGCGGAGTAAGTCCACAGGTATTGGAAGGCAACCCAGCAGAAGAATTGAACTAAGGTAACGGTCCAGAAGACCTTAGGCGCAGACTTCAGTAACGTCCACCAGTTCCCACCTTCAGCGTTATCTTCCTTGGTAATGCCATGGTATTTTGCATAAGTATCTGGATCATATTCGTGAACCCGGAAAATTGTGAATAAACTCGTGATAACCAACAGGACAGCCCCAACATAGAAGGCAACCTTAACCGTTGCGGGCACAACCCCTTTAGAAGCGGTGTTGGCAATCCCAATTGCGGCGAACAGGAATGGCAGGATGGCGGCTAAAACGGCACCCGTGTTGGATAAGAAACTTTGAATCCCGTAAGCGTAACTCTTCTGGTCATCGTTGACCATGTCCCCGACCATCATCTTGAACGGTTGCATGGCAACGTTAGAAGACAAGTCCAGGAAGGCCACGGTAATGGCACCGAACAGTAAGGCAGCTAGTGACGCGTACCCGAAGCCCATACTCCCTGAGTTAGGCAACAGGCACATGACAATGACCGCGACAATCGTCCCAAGTAACAGGTAAGGTAACCGGCGGCCGCCCCACTTTGGTGCCCAAGTTCTGTCGGAATAGTACCCGACAATCGGTTGCACAATCAAGCCGGCCAATGGTGGCAAGATGAAGAACCACCCTAAACTGTTAGGATCGGCCCCAATGGTTTGGAAAATCCGACTCATTTGGGAACTTTGTAACGTGAAGGCCGTTTGAACCCCCAAGAAACCAAAGTTGATCATCCAAATTGTGCTGGCAGGCAGTTTAGGCAGGCCACTTTTGGGCTTGGCTTCAGCTGTTGGTGCCTTTTCAGAAGCAACATCTGACATGTGAAAACCTCCTAAAATCTCATTTTTAAATAATTGCTGAAAACGATTACATGAATCATTATTGCACCGGATTGAAATTAATGCAACCGTTTGCGCAACTTTTTTTGGAACTTTTTTAAAGCGCTTTTATACCGCTGACAATTAAAAAAGGCCTGCCGACTGGATTTATCGCCAGTCGTGCAGGCCCTCACAATCTATTTAATTTCGTACGGAATTCTGATCTGTCCAGGGGTCGGTGTGTCTAACGGTTCCCGGTCACTAAACAGCAAAGCCACGGTTGCCGAACCCATTTTTTCCGGGAACAAGTTCACCGAATGCAAATCTGCATCCGTCAAACCCGTTGGTAGCGAGTGGTTGAAGCTGACCACCGGAAAATTACGGATGCTGGACTGTTCGCGAACCAAACGATAAAATTCAATCGCGTTAAAGTCATCGGTCGCCATGATCCCATCAATTTCTGGATGTTGCTTAATGAACAAGCGGGCCCGATTGACCTCGCCTAACTTGCAGGTCAACGGCTCCACGTTGAAACTGGCGGCGACACGTTCGTATCCCTGACGCCGTTGTTGTTCATAGGCCCAGTCGTGCGCCGACTCCACGAAGACGGGATGCTTAACCTCTAGCTGGTTCAACAGGTAGGTGGCCCCGCCAATCCCGGCCTGTAGATTATCGTTGTCCACGAAGTAGTCGTTGGCGTTGTCATCCGGCTGACCGATCGTCACGAACCGCAAATGGTGCTGACGCAGGAAGGCCGCAATCGGATCATCGTGGTGCGCATACATCAGGACAAACCGCTTGATTTTCCCTTGAACGACCATCGATTTGACGTTCTCCAACAAGTCTGCGGACGTCTTACTGATGGCCACGGACAACACGTAATGTCGTTGCGTGAGCTGCCCGTTGATCCCCCGTAACAGGTCAATGTAGAACGGGTTCTCGGGATGGCTGTGATCCGCGGTCGGAAAGACCACCCCCACGGCATTGGCTTCCCCCGCCGTTAAATTTTTCGCATTATAATTTGGTAAATACCCCTCCGCCTCGGCCAGCGCCTGGATGCGTTCCCGGGTCGCCTGACTAATACGCGGATTATTATTTAAAGCCCGTGAGGCGGTCGACACTGAGACCCCGGCCTTCGCGGCAATATCGCGGATAGTTAACATCTTTTTGACATACTCCTTATTCATCGTTTGATTCGAACCGTCTAAATGAGAACACCAATTTCGTTCCCGACGGCGAATTCAAGATGCCCTGCTGTGGGGCCCGCCCCCAGCCTGAGAAGCGGTCTGGGGCCTCGCCTTGAAACCTCGCTAAAACCCGCGAGTTTCCAAGGTCGTCCCGTGCTCTAAGCTGAGGAAATCACTCAGCTAAGACCACCGACACAGCTGACCATCTTGATTCGCCTCTGGTCACTGACATTAGTGTACTCATTTGACACTAGCGAACAATAATCACGATACCGAATCAAACTGCTTTGACGTTATGTTTATTTTTAATAATTTTAAGTATATTGATTGACTAGTCCATCAACCGTATTGGTCCATCATGTCCATGACGCCAATGATTTGGGTGAAAAAACGCTTGCTTGCAGATTACACTGTCCACCGGCCGGTGAAAATGCGCCAGCGAGGACAGTATGAGTGACCAGAGGTGGGGCAAAATGCCCGGCTGTGTCGGTGGCCTTGGCTGGAGTTTTGTTCCAGCCTAGCCCACGGGACAACCTTTGCGACCGCTTTTCAGGCGCAAAGTTGAGGTGGAAGCCCGTTTCTCAGGCTGGAACCGACCCCATAGCAGGGCGTTTTGAACCCACCGTCGGGAACGCCATTACATGCCCACAGCGTCACGGCCCATTTTCACCGGCCCGGAGGCAATGACAACGACCAAACACCACCAAGCCAGCGGTCTTGATGAAACAACCTTACCATAGAACCGGCGCCATTGAAACTTTTTCCGGGTTGAAATGGTTACGCATTGCCCAGGGCAAACAAAAGGTTCCAGCCGCAGACAACTAGCTGGAACCTGATTGACGACCACTTGGTTAAGTCGCCTTACTTTTTCTTGGGTTTCTTTTCGTGCCGACTGGTCAGGCCGTTTTCTGGATTGAGCGGCAACGTGGCCACAAATTGACTCCCGTGCGGCTGGTTATCCCTGACCGCAATGGTGCCGTGATGCAGGCTAACAATCCACTGGGCAATCGACAAGCCTAGGCCATTGCCACCGGTTTGGCGACTCCGGGACGTGTCAACGCGGTAAAACCGGTCAAAGATTCGTTTGCGGTCTGCCAACTGAATGCCGATACCTTGGTCGGCGACAATCAGTTGCCATTTACGGTTGACCAACTTGGCTGTCACCGTGATGGTACTGCCCTTAGGCGAATACTTCATGGCGTTATCAATCAGGATATTCATCAATTGATGGATTAAGTTCTGATCCAGCGTGGCCTTGAAATCGGCCACGGGTTCCATGACCAACTTTTTCCCTTGACTGGCAGCGATTTCCGTGTACGGTTCCACGGTCCGGTCCAAAAACTGGGCAACGTGGGTCGCTTCAAAGTTCGTTTGTAACGTATTGGAATCCGACCGCGCTAGCGCCAACAGATCCTGGGTCAGCTTCTGAAGTCGCTGACTTTCACTACTGGCAATCGCAATATTTTCCGCCTGATCAATAATTTTATCGTTCGGTTTCGTCAGGAGGAGTTCCAGCTTATTTTGGATGATGGTCAGTGGCGTCCGCAACTCGTGCGCGGCATTACCCACGAACTCGGTCTGCCGGCCCCACGACCGGAGAATCGGCCGCATGGTCAAGCGTGACATCCACATGCTCATCAAGATCGACAACAGCCAGAAGACCCCCATGGTGATCAACATGACCTTGGTAAACGTATGCATGGCGGCCTTTTGCGGGTCAATATTTTCCATGATGAGTAGGTATCTGCCCGCCACCGTCTTGTCCGTATTACTCTGCGGCACCTTCACCAGTAACGTTCGAAAATTATACTTGCCGTTGATGACAATCGAATGGAGTTGGCCCTGTTGTGAGGTGTCCAGGACCACATTTTTCAGCGTCTCGTAGCGCGAGCCCAACTGCGTTTTGTTTAAGATCTTGCCATTCGTGTTAAAAACCACCGTCGTGGTCATGAACGGATGAATGGCGGTTCGGTGCAGGGCCTGTTGGGCGTCCTGTTTATCCTTTTGAAAGGGTTGTGCCGTCTTCTGTTGTGGCGGTCCCGCCAGCCGGGCACTGCGTTCGACGCGCAGTGTCTGATCCGTCGTGGTCAGAATCGTTCGCCGAAACAGCACGAACACAATGACGCCCAGCAACACGAAAATCAGGGTAAAACCGATGAAACTGCTCCAAAAGAGCCGCCACTGCTGGGCGCGATTAACTTTATTGCTCATCTGGGGCCTCCACGATGTACCCCGCATTCCGGATGGTCCGCAACGACAGGTCACTGCCGGCATTCTTCAGCTCTTTACGCAGGTTACTCATATAAACTTCGACCACGGACAGACTGGTCTCGGAGTCAAAGCCCCACAGCCGGTTGAAAATTTGTTCCTTGGTGATAATTGTCCCCGGATTGGCCACCAAATAGGCCAGCAAATCAAATTCGCGACCCTTCAACGTCAAGGGGTCCCCGTTAAAGGTGGCTAGATGCTTGCTGGTGTTGATTGCCAACTGGCCGAGCGTAATCACATCCGAGCTATTCAGATGGCCTGTCCGCTTCAATAGGGCCTTCATGCGGGCAAGTAATTCCTCTCGGTGGAATGGCTTGGTGACATAGTCATCGGCCCCATCATTGAAGCCCCGCAACTTATCGGCAATCGTATCCTTAGCGGTCAAAATCAGTACGGGGGTCTTGATACCCTTATTTCGGATGTGTAAAAGCAGGTCCAGCCCACTTTCACCAGGGAGCATCAGGTCCAAAATGATGGCATCAAAGACATCCTGGCTGGCTAAAAACTCTCCCTGTTCGCCATCAAAGGCGGTTTCGGTTTCACAAATTGGCGAAATTAATTCGACAATGTCCGCGGATAATTCCTTTTCATCTTCGACAACTAATACCTTCGCAGTAGTACTCAACGGGCATTCCTCCTAGTAATTTGGTTTGATTCATTTTAAATTGGTCGTTGTCCGCGCCTCCGGGCTGGTGAAAATGAGCCTCGTCGCGTCCGTTCCCGGCGGTGAGCTCAAGGCGCCCTGCTGTGGGGCCGGTTCCAGCCGAAGGGCGGGCTTCCACCTCGACTTTGAGCCACAAAGCGGTCTCAAAGGTCGTCCCATGGGCTAAGCTGAGAAAAATCGCTCAGCTAAGGCCATCGACACAGCCGGTCACCTTGGCTCACCTCTGGTCACTGCCACGACTGGCTCATTTCCACCAGCCCTGCGGCTCACACGGATTTGACACGGACCAACCACAACTGTTATTTCAGTGTACATGCCAGTGTGCCGGTTGACACAGCTGATCACTAACGGCGTGCTTTCAAAATATATTAGCGCTTAATAAGCACCTGAAATATTCGTCTCGTACCGACAACCATTTAATTTACAGTTCACTTTACTCAGCAATAATCCAATTATATTGGCTACTAAATTCAAGTAGTCAATCAGCTAAATTTTACCACAACTGGTTGCGTATCCGGAGTGGTTACCCGACCCTATCGCTTCCGATCAGGGCAGTTAAGCTTATACCCTACACCATTAACAATAACGTAACCTTAAGTTATCGGGCTATGCCTATTTGACTTGGCGAAATCCCCTTACGCATTCGCCCATTCTAGCCACCCCAAATCGCCAACAAATCCCGGTGCTGACCACGAGCTTAAGTCGTTCCCCTAACTAAACGCTAAGTTTTTACGAAGTTTGGTACGTCACCGGCAGAGCTTCCCCATTTTTGCGGTAGACTTTTAACCAAAGAGTCTGCATGGTATTCTATTATAGTCAGACATATTTGGTACTGGTTGGTTTGGCCCCCGCTGACTTTTGAGTGGGGTCACAATTACTGGCTAAGAGGGTTAGTCAATCACCAGTACAGGCAAACAAAAAACGCACCATGAAATAATAACAGCAGACCGTCCACGACAGTTGATGCGGGTTAAATTCCGTGTCAGCCGCAGGGCTGGGGAAAATGGGCCAGGTGTGGGAGTGACCAGAGGCGGATCAAAGTGACCAGCTGTGTCGATGGTCTTAGCTGAGGTTTCTCACTCAGCTTAGAGCATGGGACAACCTTTGAGACCGCACCTCAGGCTCAAAGTTGAGGTGGAAGCCCGCTTCTCAGGCTGGAACCGGCCCCACAGCAGGGCACTTTGAATCCGCCGCCGGGAACGGACACAACGCAGCCCAGTTTTCACCAGCCCGGAGGCGCGGGCAACACGAATTTTAACCAGAATCAATAACGGAGGGGTATTCATGAAGCAACAACGGCACACCCTAGCGGCCCTAAGAGTTAGCCGCTGGGTGTATGGGGGAGCATTTCTAATTCCATTCGCCATTCTGTGTTTAATCTTTTGGCGTTTACAGATTACACCGTTTGGCCCACGAAACTTATTATTTAGCGATATCGGGACCCAGTACATCCCCATTCTAGAAAATCTACGGTCGACCGTCCTGCACGGGCAGTTTCACCTCTTTTCCTTTTCACTTGGGTCTGGGAGCGGCATTATTCCCCTCCTGACCTACTACGTCATCAGTCCGTTCAATCTCCTGGTCTTTCTCTTCTCGGCGACCAAATTGCCGGTGGCGATGACCTGGATCATTATTTTAAAAATTAGTACGATTGGCCTGACCATGGCTGTTTTCATCCGGCACGCCTTTTTGAAGAGCGGCTGGTCCATGTTACTGTTCACCACGGCCTTTAGCCTGTGCGGGTTCGTTAGCATGTACTTCTATGACATGATGTGGCTGGACGCCCTGATTTGGTTGCCACTGGTGGCCCTGGGCCTGCACCGTATCGTCAGTCTGCACCGCTATGGCCTGTACACGGTTAGCCTGACCGCCACCATTATTAGTAATTACTATATGGGTTATATGACTTGCCTGTTTTCAGTTATGTACTTTATCTACTTAATCATTGAACATCAACCCAACGCCACGCCATTCAAGGACGTTTGGCACATGCACTGGCCCGCCATTCGCCAATTTACGATTGGTTCCTTGGTTGCCGGTGGGATGTCGATGATTGTCCTGATTCCAACAGCGATGGGGATGCTGCTGACCGGGAAGAGTAATTTCTTCATCAATAATTACCTGCCCACGCCGATGTTTGGACCGGAAGTGCTCGCCCAGTTTGCGCCGGGAACCAGCACCTACGCGTCCCATTTATACCACGCACCGTCGTTATTCATGGGCACACTGATGTTTCTCCTGCTCATCGTCTACTTCGTCTCCCCCCAGATTCACGCGGTGGAAAAGAAGCGAACGATGTGGCTCTTAATTGTCATGGGACTGGGCCTATTCGTCACGGTATTAAACACCACCTGGCACATGTTCCAACAACCCGCTGGCTTTCCATACCGGAACGTTTACTTCTTTACATTCCTGGCATTGACAACGGCCTACCGAGCTTGGCAAACGCACCCGTCCCAGTCGATGAACGACCCACAGAAGGTCCTCGCTCTGGTCTGGGCCGCGGGTCTACTGGTCATCGGCTTTCTGAGTGCCCAGGTGATTCCGACCGTTTGGGACCACTTGCTGCCCAGCTACAATCACGACCTGTACGTCATGAGTCAACCGGCCTTTCACCTACTGTGGCCGGCACTGGGCCTGTTGTTGCTCAACACGATGCTGCTCTTCATCACCGAGTGGCGCCCGATTCGCCTAGGCTTAATGGGCGTCTTGATTTTGTTTGAACTGGGCGGCACCTTCCTAATGGCCACTCAGGGCATGGAATGGGGATCTCAGCCTAAGTTTGAAAAATACTATCAAAAGGACGCCGCCAACCTCAACCGAGTGACGGCTGCCAAATCGAAACCCAACCTGCACCGCATCGACTTCAGCCATTCCCAAATTGGCCGGGCCTACAGCGGCGTTTACAACCACTACAACGATGCCATCATGTTCAATTATCCTGGCGTCAGTTACTACAGCTCCACGCTGGATGAGCAGTCCCGGGTCTTCCAACACGACCTTGGCTACTTCAGTCCCAACGTGCGGCGGATTAGTTCGCAGGGCTATACCAGCCTGACCGACACGCTGATGGGCGTTAAGTACCGGCTGAATGCCAAGTACCAAGACCCCGTCTCATTGCTGGACACGTACGCCGGTTTCGGCTTCGCGGTGCCCCAGAAATTTGGTAAACTCCAGTTGGACGACCAAGCGGCGCTGATCAACCAGCAACGTATCCTGGCGGCCTTAGACGCCCCTAAGAATACGTTGGCGCCCGTGAAGGTCTTGAGCGTCACGACTCACCGCGCCCACGAGGACGACCTGAAACGGGTTGCTGGTTCAACGGATATGCCGAGCCAACGTTTCGTCCAAACGTTTAAGGTGCGAGTCAACGCGACCGGCCTGTTGCACGGCTACTCACCGGCCAATGCGATTATCTACTCGAGTCTGGCGGTCAATGGCCGTTCCGTCAGACCCATGATCAAGGCCGATGGCTACCGCTATTTGGCAAAATTGGGCTGGTTCACCAAGGGTGACGTACTGAAAATCAGTTACATCACCCAGGAACCACTGGCCGGCTACACCAACCAGTTTGCTTCCATGAACGAGCGCAAATTCGTCAAACTGGTCGATAGCTTAAAGCAACAACGGTTCAAGCTACGCGCCAACAGTGGCGTTTCCTGGTTATCCGGGGACGTCACGGGCACCACGGACCGAAATCTGCTCTACGTCGCAATTCCAAAAACACCGGGCTGGTCAGCCACGGTTAACGGCAAGCCGGTCGCCATCCAATCGGCCATGCATGCGCAATCGCTGCTTCCCGTGCGCCACAACTATCCGGGGATGATTGGCGTGCCGCTCAAGCCGGGCAAGAATCACGTTGTCCTACACTACACCACGCCAGGACTGAAGTTGGGCATGACCATTAGTTTGGCCAGCTTCGTCGTCTTCATCCTCCTGTGGTTCACGGTGGAATGGCAACGGCCCCTGAAGAAGCGCGAAGAAGATTTAGCAAATCAACATCATTTCTAACCAAAATAAGCTGACGTTAACCCTTCACAGGTTAGTGCCAGCTTTTCGTTTACAAAAATTTAAGTAACTGCGGAATCGTGCCATTTTCTAAAATGATAAAAAGTCCTAGGCCAATATAGATGGCCGAAATGACCCAACGATTGTAGCGCTCGATGAACTCGCCGACCCCTGGCAGGCAGGAGATTTTCTGCGCCGTGAACACCAGCAAGTAGATCATGATCAGGAAAACAATCAGCGTCACGATGAGCTGTTGGCGGGTCAGCGTCACAAAGTACGGCACGAACAGTCCGAGGTTGTCCGCCCCACAACTTCCGATGGTCACAATGGCCACGGTCTCGGTCAACTTACTGAGGCCCTTGCTGTGCAGGCGTTCCTTCGCTTTGGCCTCCCCGGAGTCTTCAACAAACCAGACTCGAATCCCAAAGTAGATGGGAATCAATCCCAATAAGCCCAACAACCATTTTTCGGGCACATAGTGCAGTACGAAAGCAAAAAAGAGGCTCATCAAAATCAACGCCACGGATCCCAGGTACTGGCCCAGGTAAATATCCAGGTACTGGCGTTTATCTTTGACATGGGCAAAATAAATCAAGAGGATGACAAGCAGGTCAACGGCGGTGGCGGTATATAACATCACGGCCGTCAGAATGGTCTGAAACATGACGGGCACTCCAATCTGTAGTGAAAGCTCTTACAATTGCAGTGTATCACATTTTCCGTCCCCGACAAGTAGGCAATTCCCTAACGACGGGAAATGGTGAAAAATGGAAACAAAAAATGAGCCAACCACCAAATTTGTTTGAGGGTTGACTCATTCGATTGCATTGTATTTTATTGATTAAGTGTCGCGTCGCCAAACAATGTTTGTTAGACACACGAAAGCCGACTACAGCCGATCACGAATCAAACCAGTGTCAGCCGCAGGGCTGGTGAAAATGGGCTCAGCCGTGGGAGTTGCCTTAGCGGGTTCCCCGCTTAGACAACTGCTATCTTTGAGACGTGGTTTTCGGCTCAAAGTAAGTCTGGAGACCGCCCTTCGGCTCCAGACGTGCGCCCACAGCGTCACGGCCCATTTTCACCAGCCCGGAGGCGCCAACAAAAGCTCGTTTTATTCGGACGGGCGGACTTTGGAGCGGTCGACTTCCCCATGGTGCACGCGGTCCATCGTCCACCGCAACAGGAACGGTGCCAACAGCGTCGCGATAATGATGGCCGCCACGATTGCTGAGTACCGAACGGGTGACATCAGCTTAGCCGCGTACCCGATTTGTGCGATGATTAAAGCCATTTCACCCCGAGAGACCATCCCGGCGCCCACTGCGGCGGAACTGCCCCAGGAGAAGCCGGCCATTTTGGCCCCACTCCCGGCACCAATCAACTTGGACAGAACGGCCACGGCCGTCAGGACTAGGATGAACCCAATCTGTTTGCCCAACCCATTAAAGTCCATGTTCAGCCCAATGCTGACAAAGAATACGGGGATGAACAATGCGTAGCCAACTGGCTCAATGTGCCGGTCGACCGTGGAGCGCGCCGTCGTTTGGGAAATAGCGATACCGGCAAAGAAGGCCCCGACCACGTCGCTTAAGCCAACGAGTTCGGCTACGTAAGCCATCCCGAAACACAGGATGATGGCCATCAGTGTTGGGCCCATTGGAATCAACAGGCGTTCACCAATTTTAGCCATGTAAGGCGCTAACCAGCGGACCACAAAGTAAATGGCCGCAAAGTAAATCACCTGTTCAATCGTGGTTAGTAAGAGGCTGCTAGACTGCGCGGCGCTCTCACCAACGGCGGTTCCGGTCGTGCTGACCAACACACTTAAAATCACAACGGCCAGCACGTCATCAACCACGGCGGCCCCCAGAATCGTGGTCCCCTCGCGGCTATTTAACGCGTTCATTTCCTTTAAGACTTCCACGGAAATTGAAACGGAGGTCGCGGCGAAAATCACACTGATGAATAAACTTTCCGTGACGCCCAGGTTGTAAAACATCCCCACGGCGTACGTCCCCAACACGGGAATCAGGACCCCCATGAGGGCGACCAACACGCTGGGTTTCAGGTAGCGTTTCAACAGTTGTAAATCACTTTCGAGTCCGGCGATGAACATCAGGATGATGACCCCGATTTCCGCAAAGCCTTCCAGTGAGTGGCTGAGTGAGATCCAGCCCAACATGGCCGGTCCCACTAGGACCCCCACTAACAGTTGGCCGATGACGGCCGGAATCCCGATACGGGTACAGTAGTGTCCCACCACGGTTGTTGCCAATAAGATTAACGTTAAGTCTTTTAATAGTTCCACAAGTTTCCTCCCTCGCACGAAAAAAGCGACCGCCTCAAAACGGTCCCCCCAACCCAAGGAGGACGCTGTTCTTGAAAGCAATCGCTTCAACCATCTCTAATTCATATTTCATACAGTATACTAGAAAACGCCACCAATCGCAACACAGACGACCACGCTCTGTTAGGCCACACAGTCAATTGGGAATAAAATTACCTGCGAGCGCAAACTTAATTACCCGTTGAAGGACTAATCGTGGTAAACTAATAACGATTGTGAGGTGACACGTGTGAAGTGGCTTGAATCTAATTTAGTCGTGATCTTTTGGTCCGTTATCTTCGGCGAAGTTATGGGTTACATCGGTGGTACGTTGGAACAAATGACTTGGGAACCCATGAAAATTGGGATCTGGATGGCAGTAGTCGCTGTGATTGCGGTCAACGGAATCACGCTACTTAGCCGTGATAACCAAGCTTCCAGTGATAAAAAGTCACGTTAAGCTTGATCGATAAACGGAGCCTTGGCTGATGCTGAGGCTTTTTTGTTACGAAAAGAGTGGGACAAGAGGCGCTTAGCCGGCGAGCATTAAGGCTGATACCCGGATAATCCTGGTTTGGGATTATTTGGTTATCAGTTTTAAGCGGAACTGGCTGCCTCTTGGCGCACGTTTCAGCCATATATAAGTACGCCGTAAAAGCGCCTGGGAATTTATCCCAGGCGCTTTGTCGTTCTAAGTATCAACTGATTTACCGTGCCCGAACATAGGTCATCGATTGGCCGTTAAACGACCACTTCAGGGCGGGCTGTTGCTGGTAGTGCGTGCGTTGCAAGTTGTTGTACGCCCCCACCTGCATGCCCCCGGCGATCTTAAAGACCGAGATGCTGTGCTTGCCTTGATAGACACCCAGTTCCTTGCCCGCGTAAGACCCGAACTGGCTCTTAAACGAGCGCGCGGTAATTTTTAATTTGAGATTCTTTTTCGCTGACCAAGTGGCATGCTTTAATTTCCAAGTTCCCCGATAAGCCTGTGGCACCGACTGATAAATGCTCTGCGCAGCGGCCGGCTGAGGCGCCGTCAACATGGTGGCCCCCAAGCCCAAAGTGGTCGCAGCAATTGTCGTCATGAATAATTGTTTCAGCATAGCTATCCACTCCCCTCACCATTTAGCGTATCACTAGATGAGCAGAGCTTGGGCACTAGGAAACCGATTGGCAAGGTAACTTAACAAAGAAACTTGGCGTGACGTGCTGAGAACAATGGCACGTTGGAGCAGGTACGCGTTCCACTATTAGGACACAAACGGCGTGAACGTCCCGGCCAGCACCAACCACCTCAAGACCTAACCGAGCAACGGGTCAAACCCGTGTCAGCCACGGAGCTGGGAAAACTGGACCCAACTAGGTCGTTGTTAGTGACCAGAGGCAGATCAAAGTGACCGGCTGTGTCGGTGGTCTTGGCTGGAGTTTTGTTCCAGCCTAGCCCACGGGGCAACCTTTGAGACCGCACTCTGGCTCAAAGTTGAGGTGGAAGCCCGCCCTTCGGCTGTAACCGACCCCATAGCCGGGCACTTTGAATCTGCCACCGGGAACGAAAACCACCACGACTAGGCTCGGTTTTAACCCGTTACTTGGCTTTGACGTAGTAGGCGGTTGAGGTGTTGAACGTCCACTTCAGTGCGACCTGGTTCTTATAGTGCGTCCGGCGCAAAACGTTGTACTCGCCAACCTGCTTCCCATTAGCGATTTGGAAGACGGACACATACTTCTTGCCAACCTTCTTACCAATGTGAACACCCAGTTGTTTGTCCTTGTATGTACCGAAATCACTCTTAAAGACCCGTGCCTTAATCTTCAGCTGACTGCCCTTTTTCACGCGACCGGTCGAATGTTTGAGCTTCCAAGTTCCCCGGTAACGCTTGGGAATCTTCTGGTAAACGCTCTGCTTAGCGGCTGCCGGTTGTGGTGCCTGGATGAGGCCTTCAAACCCCAGTCCCAAGGCGCTAACAGCTAAAACAGTCATCACTTTATTTCGTAACATATGATCCGCTCCCTTCATAGGTTTAGTTTATCACGAAAGCGGTTACTTTAGCAGGTAAATGCAACGCTCTCTGACGTAAAAAAGCGCGTCCGACTGGCTGTCGACCACGCTTAAAAACCATACTAAATATTTTCTTCTGCACGGATCTGATTCTTAATGCCATTCATGTCCTGGTCCAATTGATGCACCAGCTCGGCCTTGGCAATCAACTCACGCCGCAGCTCATCTTGGTGGTGCACGTTCTTTTTATAACTTAATTCATGCTCGAGCGAGGCCCAGAAATTCATGGCAATCGTGCGAATCTGGACCTCGACCGTGACCTCCTGAACGCCAGCCGCCAAAAAGACGGGCACCGCTAAAATCAGGTGCAGGCTCCGGTAGCCGTTGGGTTTCGGCTTTGAAACGTAATCCTTGCGCTTTAAAATTTTAATATCCGGTTGTTTCTCCAGGCGCCGTTCCATGGACAAAATATCATCCTCGAAGCGCACAATGACGCGGATGCCAGCAATGTCATGCATCTGGTCCGGTAGCGTCTGCAGGTTCAGTGCCAAGTGTTTGCGCTGCACCTTTTCGATAATACTCTCCGGCGACTTGATGCGTGACTGCAGGCTGTCGACCAGTGTGTGGCCATTTTGAATTTGATATTCCTGGTCGAGGTAGTGAATCTTGGTTTCAACCACCTGGACCGCACTCCGATAATTTAACATCAACGCGCGAAACTGATCGATGGCCTTTAGTGAAGTCGGGTCGTTGGGAAACTGCGCGGGTAAGTTCTCGTTAGCCATTAATTTATGCTCCTTTTAGCGGGCCGCTTGTGCCATTGCCGCATTTCGGGCACCAGCCACGCTAGTAATAAGAAATTTAATAGCAGCGTCAAGGCGGTAAACATAAAGACGCCGTTGTAATTGAACCAGTTGGCGACCACCCCACCCAACATGGCGCCCAGCATACTGCCGAGGGCCTGGAAGGATTGGTTCCAGCTAAAGACCGTCCCGGTCAAGGATTGTGGCGCATTCTTCGTCAACATCGTCTGCACAGCCGGGAACAGAGCGCCGTCCGAGATGCCAATCATGAACCGGAAAATGCCGAGTAGCCAAACGCTGGTCACAAAGCCTTGGGGGAAATACATCAGGACGGCGAAGACGTAGCCGAACACCAACACGCGCTGTGTGCCGTGCCGGTCGCCATATTCACCCAGTTTTGGAGCCGCCAATAGCGTTGAAATCCCTGGCAAGGCCGCGATGATTCCGGCAACCAGCGTGATGGGGCCGGTGTGATGCATCAACTGCCGGACATACAGACTAATGATTGGGGTAATCGAATTATTGCCCATTTGAATAAACATGGTCGAAATCAATAACACCACGATGAGGGTCGGATTCTTCACCTGTTTCAGGAAAAAACCGGCCTGGGCCTGACGTGCCTTACTGATGGGCGTAAAGTGTTCGTGGACCAGCGTTGCGCTCAGGAAGAACACGATAATCAGGAAAATCCCGGTTAGGATAAACGTCCAGCGAATCGAAAACACTTGGGCCAGGATACCACCCAACACTGGGCCAATCAAATTACCGCTCACATAACCGGTCGTCAGGATGCCCAGGGCGTTGCCGCTCTTCTCCTTCGGCGTTTCCGACGCAATCAGCGCACTGGCATTGGGAATGTACCCCGCAAAGAAACCTTGTAAAAAGCGCAGGCCAATCAACTGCCAAACGTTGGTCACAAACCCCATCAAGCCAATGACAGCGGCCATCCCCAACGAGGACCGTAGCAGCATGAGTTTCCGGCCTTTCCGATCCGCCAGTTTGCCCCATAATGGTGACACCACGGCAATCACAAAGAAGGTTGCCGCGTAGGTCAGCCCACTATACATGGTCAGCTGGCCCTTCGTAAACGTCCCCAAATCATCGACGTATAACGAAATAAATGGCATGATTTCACTGAATCCCATGCCAGCAATAAATGTCCCTAACCATAAGACAGCTAAATTTTGCCGCCATTGCTCGGTCTTGCGTGTTCCCACGGTGAGTCGCCTCTCGTTTCTGAAAATCTACTTACCTTTTAGTTTAGCATAACCGAGCCAACTGTCACTTGATTTTGCTAACCCATTTTCCCGCAAAAAAAGCCCGAGAGTCGCCCCTCGAGCTTCACACATTCTTCTATTCTGTGGCTTATCCTTTAACCCCAATCGCTAATGCGATGAGTAAAATAATTAACACTAACGTGGTGATGGCCACGTACAGGTGATCCTTTTCTTTATAAAAAGCGTAGATGGAAACGACGACCCGCAAGACGGGCGTTAAAATCAGGCAGTATACCCCAAGCATCATGATGGCGTAGGGCTTTAATTGCCACGTTCCGGCCAGAATCATCCCCATTTGCCGGGGCACGAAATCCCCTTCGTAGCCGGAGTAACCGGTAATCAGGAATAAAGCTAAGCCAATCAACATGACAATGGCGGAGAAAATAACCCCAACCTGAAGAATTCGCCCAATAATGGTTTCGACCTGTGCCATTTCTCTGGCGGTCGTTGCTGGTTTTTGTGCCATTAGAAGTGAACCCCCAATCCTTTAAATAACATTTGGAATCCAATGTACAAGATAATTGGAATAAAGACAATACGAATCCACCGCGCTGGCAGAACTTGCATGATCCGTGAGCCAATCACAGCACCACCCAAGATACCTAAGGCCATGGGAACGGCAATCCCTGGTAAAATCGCGCCGTTAAAGAAGTACACCGTGGCACTCGCTGCTGCCGTAACCCCCATCATCAAGTTGGACGTTGAACTGGAAGGTTTCAGTGGCATCTTCATAAAGGTATCCAATGCCATCACCTTGAAGGCGCCGGACCCAATGCCCAGCAACCCACTAGCGACCCCGGCCCCAAACATCACGGAAAAACCGGCTGGCACGTTTTCAACCTGGTAATCAATATCTTTCATTTCGGCCTTATCAAAGTAAGTCCCGTTTAATTTCAACTTCGCCGCAATTTTATCCGGTTCGACCCGTTGTAAGACTTCGGACCCGCGCCGCAACTTGCGGTACATGTTCCACCCAGAGAAAACGAGCAGGCATCCAAATAACAGGTACAAGTATTTGGGATCTAAGACCCCGGTTAACAAGGCCCCCACGATGGCCCCAATGGTCGTCGCAATTTCCAAAAACATAGCGACCCGCAGGTTTAATACGTTATCGCGCAGGTAAGCGATGGTTGATCCTGAACTAGTGGCGATAACGGCAATGATACTAGCCCCAATCGCGTATTTAATGTTTAACCCCATCCCAAGGGTTAAGATTGGCGTGATAATCATCCCACCACCGATACCTAAAATGGCCCCGGCGATTCCGGCGAAGATACCCACGGCCAACATAATAATGGCTGTATGAATCATAAGTGACTAATGCCTCCTTCATCAATTTACTTAACCGATTATCAACCTTTGCGGGGATGGCGGCAAGTTTGCCAGGGAATAATTCGTCGCATATTTGTTAAATATTTCACATTAAAAATCAGCTTGGTACCAGCGTTTATAAAATAGTCTATTCGAAATTGTGCATCATCAAATATAATGTTTTTCTTAACCCCAATGTTTTTCAGCCAATTTCCACCCTTAACTAATGGGAAACGTTCAGGCTTACAATCGCTTTCATAAGCAAAAGAAATTGCCATACAAAAATCATATGGCAACTTCTTTTATTTTGTATTTAACATATGTTAGAACGCCGCTTGCAACCGCAACTTTAGCCTCAGTAGCTGTCGATAAACCGCTGAAGGAGCGGGCTAGGCGTGATTTGTTCCGGCCAAACCAACTTCAGGGTGGTGCGCCACGGTTGATACCGAATCTGCCGGACACTGGTTTGCAGACCACTCGTCTGTTCCGCCACCGACTGTGGCACGACCGCCACGCCCATCCGGGACTCGGCCCATTGAACCGCCGTCCGCGCATCATCGCAGGTACAGGCAATGAATGGCGCCATTTGCTTTTCAGCGAAAGTGGCTTGGAACAGATGCTCGAACCGACGATAAATAATCAAGGGAACGGTCGCTAGGTCCTCGACCTTTAACGTAGCCGCCGGAAAGTGGTCATACTTCTTGGGCACCACGGCCACCATCGACTCCGTAGCTAGGTCCTTGCTGGCTAATCCCGGTGCCGTAAAGGGCGTCCGCACGATGGCCACATCAATTAGATGTTTTTCTAACCGATCAATCAGGCCATACGTGTTGTCCTCAAACAAGCGAATCTGAACCTTAGGGTAATGACGCGTGAGGGTACGAAGCTTGGCGTTCGGCGTTGCCCCAATCGACGACGAAATCACGCCGACCGACAACACGCCCGCTAACCCTTGTCCTAGTGACCGCACCTGGCTGTCTGCCCGGTCCCTGAGATCGACCAGTTGTTGCGCATAATCTCGCAAGAGTTGCCCCGCGGGCGTTAACGTTGTCCCACTAGCGGAGCGGTTCAAGAGGGTCACGCCCATCTCCGTCTCTAACTGTTTTAACTGATAACTCAATGGTGGCTGAGCCATATGAAGCTGTTGGGCCGCTGCCGTAATCTGGCCGGCATTGGCCACCGCCAAAAAATATTCTAGTTGTCGAAAATTCACCGAGAAGACCCCCACCGTTTTTTTCCATTATACCAAACCTTCAAGGCAGACCGGTCTCTCCGGTAATGGAACGCTGCTGGTTCTTGTTGGGCCGTTGATAGCGATCTTTTGCCGGCAAGTTTTCTTTCAAGAGATATTGCCGAATCAATAAGACAATCTGCTTGTTTTGCGGCAGGTCCGAATGGGTCGTATCGTCCCCGGTAACGGTAATTTGGGTGTAGTGCGCCACCTGATTTTGGAAGACGTACTTCCCCTGGTTGACGCTGTTCGCTGGCACCGTGCCATCGCTGGAGTAATTCTCCGTTCCGGCTACGGAGTACACGGTCAGTTTCTTGGGTAGTTTACTCCGGCCCGCGACCAACTCTTTGAGAATGGCCGTTCGGGTCGTTGTACTATCGGACTCCATGTTATACGGTGTCGCGATGGTCATCAGTTTATCAATGGCCACGTGCTTGATCTGCGGGAAATCCTTCTCTAGAAATAGGCTGAGGATCAACCCACCATTAGAATGACCCAGCGCCGAAAAATGATTGAAGTGGTAAGTTTTCACCAAGTCTTTAATCGCCAGTGATAACCACTTGGCCTGCTTATTGATATTTTCATAGCCGTCACGATTATTTTCAAAGGCTATTACAATAAACGGTTGATTATCCCCCTGCCGAATCGACCCGGTATAGGAAATTTGGCCGTTTTCGGCCACTTTGACCTTTAACACGCTATGACTAGCCTTGGTTTCTTTACGCAACTGCGTAATCAACGTATCAAAGCGATTTTGACTGGCACTCGACCCTGGCACCATGATCGTCGGGTTCAAGGGCGTTTTATAGTTTGTTTTATATTGGGTGATGCGCTGCTGCATCCAACCGACACTAGGGAGAAAGATTCCTAGGACGACAATCACCCCGAGAAGCCATCGCCACCAACTATGCCGCATGGTCCTCGCCCCCTTCATGATTCAGTAGCCGAACAAATGGGACATAGATCAAGACCGAAATAGTTAAACACACCAGGCTAAGTAGTAAGGCGCGCCAGTCGCCCCCGGTACCCAGAAAGGCAATCAGTGGTCCCGGCGTCGTCCGTGGCACCGGGTAAACAATCGGTGGGACTAGTTTCCAGGTAATGGCAAACCAGGCCAACACAATGTTCACTGCGGGCGCTACTAGAAATGGAATCAACAGGATTGGATTGTACAAGACGGGTAATCCCAACAGCGTGGGTTCGTTCAGGTTAACCAGATTCGGTAAAAATGTCTGGCTCGCCACTCGCCGGTAACTGGCCTGCTTGGAGACCAAACCAATCGCAATCAATAGGGCCAACGTCATACCGGCACCCCCAAAGTTGGCGTAGGCATCCCCCAAGGTATGTAGCGTCACGGCATTCGGGGCGCCCCAACCAGACCCATGCTGAACGGCGTAGGCCAGATTTTGCAGGGAGGTCACCGAGCTGTTTCCAGCCAATGAAATCGGTCCAATGAGTCCCAACCACCATAAAACATTACTCAACGTCGTGACACCTAAAATCACAAATCCCCGGTGGCCAGGGTTCACCACGGCCGCACTGAGGGCCTGGTAGACCAGATCATTCATGCCGCCATCCGTGAACCAGCTGAAGCCATAGCCCAACGCCACCATTAAAATCAGAACGAAAACGGTGGGCCACGCCACGCGACTGGCCCACGACATCTGTCCGAAACGGGGATGCCGTTGCTGCCAATTTGTTAGGCTTGCCATTAAATGACTTCCTAGCCACCCCACTGCCAGGCCAACCACAATGGCCAAGAAAATGCCTTGCGGTCCTAAATTATTCTCAACAAATAGCGACATGCCATCACTCTCGGAATTAGGCATCCCCAGCATATCGTAATTCACGTTGAGCGCCAGAAAGGCTAGCGCACTCATCACACCAACTGCTAGGGCATCCCCACGATAGGTGCGTGCCAAATAATGGCCGGTTGTAAAGGCCACAATGACCGCCACCACGCCGTTAACAACCAGACTTAACGCCTGAAAGAACTGCTGCCACAGGTCAATTCCAGGCAGCCAACTCCCAATATGATAAATTTGGTAAAAAAAACCACTGGAGGCTAAAAAGCTTTGACAGACAACGTCCACTAAAGTCATCACTAAAATAAAGGGGTACGCTACTCGCAACGCCTCTTTAATTGCCCGCATGGCTCGCCACTGTTCCATTCGCTGATTAATCCGCCACAATCCCCGTAACGGTTGCCATCTTCCCATCATTCATCGATCCCCTTATCCCTTGAACTGTTTTCATTATACGGCCTTTTCGTAAAAATTAACGTTCCAGACCTTATAAATTAATTAATGTTAAAGGAATACTGACTACCTGCCATCATCTAACTAACTCTACTAATCAGTTCTTAGCAGGGTTATACTCGAGATGCACAAAATAATTAACGGAGATGAGCAATTTGCATTTACATAAACAATTAACGACCTTGGCTCTACTTACGGGCGGTCTACTACTGGGCGCAACGGGCACTGTAACCGCCAACGCCAAGTACCAAGGCCATTCGTCGACCCCCACTGAACTACGGGGAACCTGGTATCAATACCAAGGCAAGCACAAATGGCTAAAAATCAAAATCACCAAGCATGCCTTCAACTGGAACAACCAGTTACGATATACCCCGCAGAAAAAGAGTTGGCACCAGCTGTACATTAAGAAGTATAAGAAGGGCCAAGACGCTGGTGACGGAATTAAGGGCTACGGTGGCACCAACTACGTCTTTAACGGAAAGCTTAAGTTTGACTATCAACGCCTAGGTAACTTTTGGCTTTCAAAGCAACGGGTTAAGGGCCAGCGAGTTATGAAATCCTACAAAAACATGTTTGACTTCAAGGTCTATACCAAGAAAAAGATTGCCCACGATTACTCGTATCAATACAAGGGTAAGCAATACATGAATAGAATTGGGCGTTAGCCCGCAGCCGGTTGGAAGTCATTTCCAGCCGGCTTTTTAGTTAATGAACCCCGTCGCGCCGTTTCACCGCCCGCCATACCGTACTGGTGCTGAGGCCGAAGCGGTCGGCAATTTCGCGATAGGTCTGCCCCGCTGCTCGCAACTGTTGTAAGGTCGTCGCTGCTGGTTGGGCGGCTGGCTGGGTAGCGATGGGCACGGAAACCACCGTTGGCAATTGCAAAATGGGTGGTGCTAACGGCCGCGGTTCCTGGATAACCACCGGATCAGCCTGTTTGATACGGGCCAACTCATCGATCACAAAATGAGTGGTCTGCGCGTCCCATAGGGCATTGTGTTGCTTGGGGTTGAAGATATTCAGCAGGCCCGCAATCCCATTTAACGGTAAGAAATGGTGGGTATCCTTTTGATGATTGCTACGGTTAATGACCTGATTGGTGTACAGGCTCCCGTCAAACACGCAGAGTGGCGCCATTAATGCCGCCCGGTCCTCTTCTGCCAAGTACGGCAGATTCACCGCCAGCGTGTGGCGAAGCAAGCGCAGATCATTGCCCTGGTCCCAGAAAACAAGCGGTAACTGCCGCCGTAAGACCTGTTGGATAAAGTCCTTCAATACAGTCAGCGGCCGGGCCTGCTGCTCATAGTCCGCCAAAGAGGTCCCTGTCTCCTTGAGGCCGCGCAGTTTCATTTCCGCAGCAAAGGCAGGCTGGTCAAAATAGCGATTGAAATAAATATCCAGGGGCTGATTTCCCCGGTACCCCAACGCGGCCAGCTGAAAGATCCCGGCCTTCTCGCCATCAATGGTCGTTCGATCCATGGCGATGTGGTCGCCCGTTCGTTGCGTCCGAAAGAGAATTCCAAACTCGCAGTCAATGACGACGTATTCGCGTGGAATCTCCTGCAACACCCGAATGTTGGGAAAGACCGAGCGCAATTGCGCGCTGGACTGGGCAACTAGCGTGGGGTGTTCCGAGGCAAACTGGTAGCCGTGGCTGTGAATCCGCGACACCGAATCCAAGCCATCCGCATCCGTATCGTAAGCCATAATTTTTTTGCTCCCTAGGACAAAGGTCCGTCCCGATGTGAAGAAAATTTTAAACCGGTCTTTCTTGTCAATCATGATGGAGAGCACCTTGCCCCATGTGCTCAACACCGGCGTTAATTGGCCATTGGCTTCGACCTGATAAACGGGATAGTCTAACATAAATAGATTGTGTTCTTGCGTGGTAGTATTATCCGGAACAGTCTGTTCCAAATACACGATTTTGGCGGTCATATTCATCCCCCATTTCCACTTTCCTCCGTTAAGACAAGAACGCCCTCTTCACAGCTAACTTGGTGAAGAGGGCGTTCTTGTCCTATGACGGTTCGACTTCAGCCGGTTCCGTCACCATTTCCTGGCTCACGACGGCGGCAGCTTCCTTTTGCTCAGCGGTCGCCTGTAACCAAGCGCGGCTTTCTAGGTGACTCAAAATAAACTGATTTTCCAGCAGATTACTGTACTCTTCCACGGAAATCAGTACGACGTTATGCTTGTTCTTACGGGTAATCATCAAAGGTTCTTGATTATTGGTCACTCGCTTCATGTAGTGCTTTAACTTCTTCCGGAAAAACGCGTAACTCGTTGCGTCCATAATGTCCCTCCCCAGGTTCATTGCTGCTGGTCTAAGTCACTCAGTTCTGGCACCACGTTCGTCTGACAATCATTGTCAGGCCCTCACACGTCATCAGTTGCTGGTCATCCCCTGAGCGCTCAGCAAACCCGGTTCCGGCCGAAGGACCTGCCGGGTTGCTTTTCCCAGGGGAATGATTGCACCCCCTCACCAATGATTACCCCAATGTTAACGGATAAAGTCCCCGGCGTATAGCCTATTTACACAACATTTACATACAAATTTTACAATAATGAAAGCACAGCAATCCTTGTATAACAGCATTTATACGACCACCAAAAAAGCCGAGAGTTTTCACTCCCGACCTAATTCATTAATGATGTTGATTCAAATAGGTAACCGTGTCTCTGCCCAACCGATTCATGGCGTGATACTGCTGATACTGATTGCCCTGTTGCGCCATCACCACGACCGTGTAGGTGCCGTGAGACGTCTTAAAGAGGCTCGCATCGTTCTGGACGCCCTTGGCTGGGAACTCGCCCGTCTTGTTGTACACGGCGGCGTGCGTCACCAACTTGGGGAGCTTGCTATGATTCTTGCAATGATGTAACAGGTTCATCATTTGCTTGTCCCGGGTTTTCCCTAACAACTTATGTTGCGAGACTAACGTTAAGAACCTGGTCAAATCATGCACCGATGTGTAATTATCATGTCCACGACTGATGGCCCGCGTATCCATCATATACCGCTTTAGATGCGTGTGCTTAAAGCCATACTGCTTGGCGGTCTTGTTTACCAATTTGAACCCACCTAGCCGATGAATCAAGGCATTGGTGGCCGTGTTATCGGAATTATAAATCATCCGTTTCAAATTAGTCTTCACCGTCTTGGTCAATTTCAAATGGTGATCCTGGGCCCGTTTGAAAATCGTCAGCATCACGTAGACCTTAATGGTACTGGCCGACCGCTGCGCCTGGACCTGGTGATTGCCCGTGGTCACGCTTAGCGGCCGCTGACCCAAGCGCGTGACCTGGACCGACCATCGGCCATGAACCGGTGCCATGTCTCGTTTGATGACCTTCTTAATGGCCGCCTTTTCGTGTGAGACCGTCGTTGCCTGGGCTGTTACCGTGGACCCCAACAACCCTAACGCTAGGGCACCCACAATGCTGAATCTAAGCCATCTTTTTCCTGTCATCCTTATTCATTCCTCCAAGGCCGGCCCGCCAAATTTCGTGTGAGTCCGCGCGATTTATTTGCCATATTCCGTGGCGATAACTTTATTGTCACCCGTCGTGTTGTCGGTCAATTCACCTTTCGAATTGATGCCGTACCACCCCACGGTTGGGTCCACAATATCCGTGACTCCTTGTTTCTTCATGTTCTCCGTGCTGTGATTTTCCTTGACCCGAATCGTCAACGTGCCATCATCATTCGTTGTTTGCGTGAAGAACATGTCCTGAATGGTGATGTGCTTGCCCGCATAGTCCTGCTTCAAGTGTAACCAGACCCACTGGTTGACCTGATCCGTCGTTAAGTTATGCGTGTCCACCGCACTGGTCGCGGCCGAACTACTGCTAGTGCTGGTCGTGGCGGAACTCTCACTAGAACTTGCCGTCCTGACATCTCCCTTTTGGGCAGCCGCAGCGCCATATGGCCGGTCGGCCTTGGCCTGCGTGGCCGTCAGCTGGGTCATCGCTGGGATATTACCAAACACCCCGATTAACTTCAGCCGGTCGTTTGTCAGCTGCACGCGATAAATGTTTAAGGCCGTTTTGTTGCCAATACCATACGATTTCACCCAATAATTGTTATGCGCCAGCTTCTTATAGGACACATCTTGATTAACGCCCCAACCGGAACCGCCAGAAACTAATTCCTTATGCTGATTATAGGTATCATTGTGGCCATCTAAACTGTCCGCATTCACGTAGAAGGTCGTCCGCATAAACGCGTCACTCGACGATTCATAGGCCCCCGCTGGGTCAACGAGGCCACCCGGGTGATAGCGTTTGGCGGCATACAGATCCGTTTGCCAGGTGCCCTTTAATTCTGCGGGGACTCCCGCCGTCCATCCCTTACCGTTATCACCCACGATAAAATTACGGTTGAACTTTGGTGATGTACTCTTCAGATTATAGGCCTGCTTGGCGTCATCCCCCCAACTAAAGGTGACCGTGGCCGTCTGCTTCTTTGGCAGCTTAACCGTTAACTTTTTAAGGCCGTCCTGTGACTTGACGCCGGTGATGATACCTTTGATCACGGTGCGTTTGTTAGTCGTCAGCGCCCACTGCCAATGGTTCTGGTGATACGTGAATCGTGAGTAAGTCACCTGCTGATTAGTTCGGGTTCCCGTATCCTCCGCCGAACTCTTTCGCACTGGCTGCAGCAACGTCGTCAGTTTTGATGGTTGTGGCTGATCGGCTAGTTTCTGTTGCGTGGTAGATTTCGCACGGCAACCGCTTACAAGTACAACCGCCACTAAGGCGAGGCCGAGTAACTTCGCTTTCGTTTGCATGATTAGCTCCCCTATCTTTTCGTCCGTTTGCCAAACAGTGCCGACACTCGTCGTCCAAGTCTCAGCACTATCGTTGTTCCCTATCACTTCTGTATGTACTAGTTCTTGCTCTCGCTGATGACCCGCTTGACCCACCGCTGTGAATAACCATACTTATCGGCGAGTTGTTTCTCCGACATCTGCGGATACTTTTCTTGGATAGCCGCAACTGTCCCATTCCGGTCGTACAGCTTCATTGGCAGGTTCAACTGAGTCCCACGAAATTCCTGGTAAAATTTGAGCATTTCGTCGGTTCCCAGCAGTTCATCGAGCTTTTTATAAACGCCTTGCAGCGCATCTGTATCAATATCCATAGTTTTTTCAAGCCTTCCCAGTTGTTTAAAGATTCTTAAACAAAGGTTAGCAAATTTTTGTGGCAGATAGTAATAGCTTCGACACCTATAATAGCATACACAGTTATTTGCTGGATTGATTGTATAGTTGCACGTCAAATACCGTCGTTTTTATTTTCGTGTTGGAGGTATTTGCGCACGGTGCGCTCAGCTAACTGGTACTGGGCACTCAACTCATGCACCGAAGCGCCAGCTGAATAGTCCCCCTGAATGCGCTCCTGCAAGGCCTCGCGCCGCATCAACCGCATTGGGAAGTTGACCGTGCTTCCCCGAAAATCCTTAAAGACTTTAAGCGTATTCTCCTCACCAATTAATTCTGCCAAGTCTTGGTAAATCGCCTGCCAATCATCTTTTGCCATGTCGTCCAGCCTCCCTTCTCCTAAAATTTTTGCTTACCTACAGTCTAAACTATTCTGGGGCTTGGGTGTCCACTTATTTTCGCAAGGCGCGTACTTTTTGTGAAATAAAAAGAATCCGTCACTTATTGGCGAATTCTCTTTATGAAATAACTTAGAACGCTAAATGCTTTTGAATCGACAGTGGGGCAAAATACTGGTGTTTCGTTTTGAAGTGCGTAAAGACCATCGGCTTCAAGCTGGGATCCTGTTGGGGTGAGGCAATCACAGTCCGCTTCTTGCCACGAATCTTCATAGTCATGGTAAAGTAACTACCTGTGTCGCCGGGATGCGTTTTACTATTGAAATTGTACATGCTACGCTTACCCTTTTGCATCGTCTTAGTAATCGTCAAGCTCGGCAATTTGTATAGCTTACCAAAGCCCCAGCTGACCTGATGCTTCTTGATAACCATTTTGTACATGCCATCCTTCTTGCCCATGTAGTGGTACCAGGTTCCCCGCATCTTTTTGGGCGTCACCTTTACCGTCCGATACTTAGTGGCTGCTTGCACAGTGGTGGTGCCTGCATTAAGGGCACTGCCACCAACCAGCGTTGCCAATACAATAACAAAACTAATTACAAATTTCTTCATCATTAACGACCTTCCTACTGAGTAATTGGATCAGGGCGCTTGTTCAATACTTTCTGAGAAACAGTATAAGTTCGCTTAGGCTTAGTCTTCGTAAAAACGTCTGGATTTATACCAGAGCCTTGAGGAAGTTCAACTAAGACGTGCCGCTTCTTCCCGTTAATCTTCTTTGTATAATTAAAAAGAACTGTTCCACCACTTGGGGTCGTCTTACTATCAAATCCATACAAAGCAAGTTTCCCTTTTTGATAATCCTTCGTCACATCTAACTTTTTGATTAAAGAATTCTGATCGTCATATTTGTATCTGAACGAATGCTTCTTAATGACAATCTTAAACATACCGCGCTTAGCATCCTTATGGTACCAAGTTCCACGCATCTTTTTAGGAGTAGCTTTCAAGTGCGTAAATTTGGTTTTAGCTGCCTGCGCCGTCGTCCCCGACATCACCGCACTGCCGCCAACAACTGCGGCCAAAACGATCATCAAGCTGATCAACAATTTCTTCATGCCCAACATCTCCCATTTATTATGTACGTTGGTAATTTCACCAACAATTGGTTCAACCACCACCCCATAAGGATACACCTGGAACCGCAAAAAACGTAGTCTCAATTTCCCCACTAAAAATGGCGCTCAGTCCCATCGGACCGGCGCCATTTTGGCTAATCATTACCAATTTAAAGAATTACTGGTTAATATTTCTGGGTTGTGGTTACTCATCAGGTAGGCCTGGCCGTCATCCCCAAAGGTCAGCCCCTCGAACTCCCGGGTCGAGTCAAAGCCCGTCCAGGTCACGTCATCGCTGGTCAACTGGCCCAGCTTGGAAACCGGCAAACTGGCGATTGAATCGTCAGCCACCAGATATAACCGGTCGTTGTGCGGGTTGTACGCCATGCTTTGCACGCAGGTGCCCGGACCATGTTCCAGAATCTGCTTGGTCAATTGGAAATGTACGCGATTATTTTGAATCGTTCCCTGATAAAGATAAACGTTCACGGGGTCGGGGCGCGTCCAGAAGTAGGCGTGGCCGGCCTGGTCAAAGGCCAAGACGTGACCACCAGGAACGTTGAGTGTCTTTGACTTTAGCCGAAACTGAATCTTGTGGACCGGTGCCAACGTGCTGGCACTGATCTGTTGGAGTACGCCGTACTTACTGAGATTGACCCGCGGTGCCGACTCCTTGTCGCACCACATGTAAAACTTCTGCGTGGCCCAGTCGTAGGCCAGGGATTGGCCGTGCCCGGTCGCAAATGCCGGGCCCACCTTAATGGCCGCCCGAATCTGCTGTTCCTGGGCGGAATGATTGGCAGCAGTCGTGTAGACCATTTGGATCTGCCGCGGTGTCGCATTCAGTTGGGCCAAAGCGGACATATCAAACCGCACGATGCGGCCACGATTCTGCCAAGCCGTAGGACAGTAAACGACGTAGAGGTATTGCCCGACCACGGCGGAACTCTGCGGGTCGCCCCACGCCTGGTGTTGGTACCCCGGAATCGGCAACAGGTATTTCGTGGTAAAGGTGACCGCGCTGCCCTGATTGCTGGCAATCGTGTTCACCCCATGTGGATTGGTGGCATTGGCGTAGGCCGTGGGTACCGTGACGAAATGCACCTGCGCATCATCTAACGACGTCAAATTTTTCGGTGTGGCCAGGGCCGCGACCGACTGCTTCACCAACGTGTCTGCTTGTGCGGGAACCGCCATCCCCATCAATCCCAAACTGAGGATTAACGCCCCGAGTAAATGAATTCTTCGCATAATCCCTCACCCCTCAATGTTTTCAGCCAGTATACTGCACCGACCGCCAACTAGCGGAGATAAGGATTTTTTCAACTTGCTAAACTTACCAACTGACCCGGTTGCCCCGCAGAATTTCCGGATTGTGATTGGTCAACAGGTAGGCGTGACCGCCCTTGGTAAACGTCAGGCCTTCAAATTCCCGTTTGGATGAGAACTTGGTCCAGCGCACGTTATTCTTGGTCAGATGACCCTTGCCGGAGAGCTTGCTGACGGGCACGCTAGCGATTGAATCGTCGGCCACCAGGTAGACCCGGTTGGTGTGTGGATTGTACCCCATACTCTGCACGTGGGTCCCCGGACCATGTTTCAAAATCTGCCGCGTCAGTCGGAATTTCACGTGATGCTTCGAGATACTCCCCTGATAAATGTAGGCCTGATGCGTCGTTGGTCGACTCCAGAAGTAGGCCCGGCCCTTCTTATCAAACGTTAACACGTGGCCACCCGGCACCGCAAACCGCTTGTGCTTCAGGCGGAACCGAATTTGATACCGCGGCGTCAAGGTGTTGGCCTTGATCTGTTTGATGTACCCGTACTGATTGACGGGTGTGGCCGCCGACTTCTCCTTGTCACACCACATATAAAGATGATGATTTTTCCAGTTATACGCTAACGACTGACCATGTCCCGTTTCAAAGGGCTTCCCAACCTTGACAGCCGCATGACTGGCAAGTTGCGCCTTGGCATTGCTGGTGTAGGCCGTCTGTAATTGTTGCGGCGTCAGGCCTAATTTATTCAGCTTCTTCATATCGTAACGCACGATGCGCCCACGATTGTGCCAAGCCGTGGGACAGTACAAAACGTAGAGATAACGGCCGTTGGTGGTCAGACCCTGCGGATTGCCCCAGGCCTGATTGTGGTAACCGGGTAGCGGCAACAAATATTTCGTTTTAAAAGTGATTGCCGTCCCCCGACTCCGTTTGATAGTGTTGATGCCATGCGTATTCTTGGCGTGCTGATAATTTTTGGGTGCTTTAACGTAGTGCACGCGAGAATTGTTCACGTGCCGCATCCGCCCCACGCTTAAAGCGGATGACTTCTGGTGATACGTCCCGTAGGCCTGTGCGGTCGTACTGCCGCCCAGCCCCAAGCTGACGGCCACCAATACCGTTAAACCCCAATGTAGCTTCTTCATGATCAAATCCCCTCAACATTTTTTCGTTTTACAAACCTTCACACTGTTTGAATCCAAACTTTGTCCACTGAATAATTGCCTACCAAATCAGTTCATGCAAAACACCGCGACATGATTGCGAACAACTGCCAAATAATTAATATCTCATAATCTGTTTGGTTATCATTCAAGTCTTGTCGCAGGGCTGGTGAAAATGAGTTTAGCCGTGGGAGTTGCCTTAGTGGTGCTAACCACTTAGGCAACTGATATCTTTGAGACGCATCTTTTTGCGGCTCAAAGTAAGGTTGGCGACCGCTCTTTGGCGCCAACCGTTCGCCCACAGCGTTCCGACTCATTTTCACCAGCCCGGAGACACTGACAACGCCAGTGTAACCAATCCCCAAAGCGTTCATTATATTAATTATATCGCAAGCATTCCTGGCAAACAAAGATTCTGCTAATGTGATGCATTCAACATTACTAACTGGCTAGGACAAACTAAAAGGAACCCGGCAGCCTGCCAGATTCCTTTGGGGTTTGCGTTTAACTTAATCTAGATGACTTCGCGCTTGAAAGGATCCTTAGAAATCCCTTTGTCCAGGATATCCTTGCTCCATTCCTTAGCGGAGAACAAACTGTGGTCGCGGTAGTTCCCACAGCTGTATTTGTCAGTGCCTTGGACGTCTTTCCATTCCGTATCAAAGGCAATCCGGTGCAGCGCAGCCTTTAAAGCCTTGGCAACTTCTTCAGTGGATTGTTCGCCCCAGGTGATCAAATGGAACCCGGTCCGGCAACCAAATGGTGAGCAATCAATGACGCCAGACATTTCATCACGCAGGTAACCCGCCAGTAAATGTTCAATCGTATGTAACCCGGCCGTTGGAATTGCGTTTTCGTTAGGTTGAACTAATCGTAAATCAAAGTTAGAAATGACGTCGCCCTTGGTCCCTGTTTCCCGAGTAATCAACCGAACGTAAGGTGCTTTAACAGCTGTGTGATCCAAAGTAAAACTTTCAACTTTTGCCATTATTTGCCAACTCCCTTTTCATTATATATGTTAATAACCAGTTTGGTGTGGGGTAGACTGCGTTGATACTTGCCTCCGGCATGGTGAAAATGGGCCGGAACACGGTGAAGTCCGTTCCCGACGGCAGATTCAAGGTGCCCTGGTCACTAACCGCAACCTAGTTGGCCATTTTCACCATACCTGCGGCTAACAGTGGCTTAACCCACACGAAACTTGTTAACGATACTTCCTTTACTGTACACCAAAGTAACCGCTACCGGCCACTAATTTATTTTAGGGAATTATAACCATTTTTGTAAACGCTGGTCTGCCAGTAACTTGGCTACATTTAGATAGGATTCATTAGAACATAATTGTCCTACTTGCGAGTTAAACGACAGTCATCTAGTTCTGTAATACCTGCACAATCTGACAGCCACCACTCAATTTTTCCAGCGGGCTAAGTCTATGTGAGCCGCAGGGTGGGTGAAAATGGGGCCAGCCGTGGGAATTTCCTTAGCGGTTTTACCGCTTAGGAAATTGCTATCTTTGAGACGCGTTTCTCAGCGGCCCAAAGTAAGGCTGGAGACCGTCCTTTGGCTCCAGCCGTGCGCCCACAGCGTTCCGCTCCCATTTTCACCCACCCTGCGGCGCTGCAAAAAAGACTAACCCGCCAGGTAAGATTTGGTTAAGAGACTACCTAATTAGGTAAAGGTCGCCGCCATTTGCCACGTAAATGACTATACTTGTCAGCGTATAAGGGGGAGGAGTCATCATGCAAAACGCACCATTGCCGTCACGGGGACGGCATTTTACCAGTCGGCGTCACCGCGGACGCCACATCATTTTGACCCTGCTCGCGCTCTTCCTGGTGGGCGGTGGACTTTACGGGTGGCACGCTTGGCACACGGCTCAACAAACCTTTTCAGCAACCTATCACGCCGTGGGCAAGCCCAGCGATACCACCATTACCAGTGGCAAGCCGTTTGCCATTCTCCTGTTGGGTACCGATACCGGCGCACTTGGGCGGACGCAGGTTGGCCGGACTGACACCATGATTGTCGCGACGATTAATCCGCAGAAACAGACGGCCAAGCTGACCAGCATTCCCCGGGACACACTGGTCAATATTTATGGTAGTCAAAACGACGAGGAAAAGATCAACGCGGCCTACCCACTCTACGGCGCCAAAACCACGATTCAGACCGTGGAGCACCTGGTCAACATCCCCATCCACTACTATGTGCTCCTGAACATGGGTGGCCTGGAGAAAATGATCAACGCGGTTGGCGGCGTTACGATTGATCCGCTGCTGACCTTCCACTATCAACAGGCCAACGTCACCAAGGGCGTTAAGATTCATCTAAACGGCGCCAGCGCCCTGGCCTACTCAAGGATGCGCGACCAGGACCCACTCGGCGATTACGGTCGCCAAGCCCGCCAACGTCAAATCATCAAGGCACTGGTGTTAAAGGAAGCCAGCTTGAGCTCGGTTCTGCGCTACCAAACAGTTTTGAAGTCGCTCAACAGCAATCTGCAAACGAATCTGACCTTCGACGACCTGATGTGGCTACGTACCAAGGACGGCCACGCCAGCCGCCATATCGAATCCCAAACGCTCCAGGGCCAACCAGCCACTATCAACGGCATCGATTACCAAATCGCACCACAAAGTGAAATCACCAAGGTCTCAACGGGTCTTCGCCAAGCATTAGGCTTAGCCACCACCAGCACGTTTCAAACGGACGCGTTGGACCCGATGGGGTTTTAAAGGTCCTTAAAGGCAAATAAAAAATGCAGACTGGCAATTCTCACGGAATTGTCGGTCTGCATTTACTTTATTTACATTTAATTTTTAAAGAGATATATCTAATGGTAAACAACCGACTAACTAAATCAGAGACAACCAAGAGCGACCAGAAGCGGGTCAAGGTTCCCCGCTGTGTCGATGGCGCTAGCTACATAATTGATTAGCCATTCACAACTAAGTTCAGTTGGACACCACACAGCCTACTCGGGTTTAAACCAGAAGTTTGGTAAAAATCAATCGTAGCCGCAGGAAGCCAGGGATGGAGCCAGCTGTGTCGATGGCGTTAGTTACCGTTTTTGAGGTAACTTACACCATGGGACGACTTTGGAGCCTGGCTGGTCCTGCCAGGCTTCAAAGCGAGCCGGAAGACCGCCTTTTGGCTGGAGGCGGGCCCCACAGCAGGTGGAATCCCTGGAAGCCGGAGGCGGTTATTTTTAGCCAACTACTCTGATTTATTTTGGCGGAGTTGCCAGATGTGCCAGCCGATGATTAGGATACTAGCATCCGCCAGCACCGTCCCCAGCGCAATCAACAGGTTACCCGCGGACGTCACCATCAACCCGGAGGTCAACGGGAACCGCGCCAGTAAGCCCAGCAGCGTCGTGATCCACAAGCTCCCCAGAATTGCGGGGAACCAGGAATCCGCGTGCCGCCGGTGATGCCACCAGGTCAGTCCGGTGACGGCCAGGGCGAAGACCAGCAGGAACACACTACCACCAACCCGGGTCAGGTAGATGAGCCCTCGCGCTGGGACGACTCGTGCGGCCAGCCACGTCGCGAGAAACAGCGCCACAACGATGACCAACCAGCCGACTAGCTGCATTTGCGAGGTCACCCGCCCGGCCAACCATACACCGAGTATCATGGCAATCACGAAGATGCCAAATTGTACCGTGATCAGTAACCCCTGTAACGGCACGGCTGGTAGAATCGCTGCGGGTAAAACTACCCCTAAGATAAAGATTAAAACGGGCACCAGCAAGTCCCAGGTCAACCACGCGGGTTTCGTCGAAGCCGCTCCCACTTGCGCCGCGACGATCTGCGGGTCCGCTCCAAAAAAGTCTTGGGCGGATTGCTCTTTTGACTGCGCCACTAATAAATTGGGCAAGACTTCCCGTAATTTTCGCTGGAGGGTATCCTCGTTAGCGAACTTGGGCTGTTGCCGCAAGGCCGCCACTAGGTCATCCCAGTAAGCCTGATTTTCTGGCGAAAGTTGCTCGCGTAATGCTTGATTTTGTTCCGCAATCGATAAGCGTTCTGCCAAGATTGCCACTCCTCTCGTTTCACTCAATATCCCCCATGATAGGGAAGTTTTCCCCGGAATACCACTGATTTATCGCGGCCTAGCGAAAGAGCCAGCCAAGCCAACTACCACCGGCAGCCAATATCAGGCCACCGACGACACTGAGTAGGAGATACAGCGTCATGGCGCCATACCGGCGTTGGTCCGCCAGCATAACGACCTCGTGGCTAAACGTTGAATAGGTCGTAAAGCCACCCAGGACGCCGGTTCCCAATAAAATTGCGGTCAAATTAGTTGCCTGCCAACCGGTTAAAAAGCCTAGCAGTAGGCACCCCAACCAGTTGATCAACAACGTGGCGAGCGGCCACCGATTGCCATGATAGGACTGCACCAATCGCGTCATTCCGTAGCGGCCCAGAGCCCCCACGGTCGCGCCCAGGCCAGCCACCGCGGCCATCACTTTTCCTCCAAGTGAAACGACCACCAGTGCCGGGCAATCCAAACACCCAGAGCGCTGCAAATCATCCCACCAATAACGGTGATCAGCACGTAACTGATGGCCGCTAGCCACCGTTGTTCACTCACCAAACGCACGGCGTCGACACTAAACGTTGAGAAGGTCGTAAACGCCCCGACGCCACCGACACCTAAGCCCACGGTCACGGCTTCCGGCCACCGAGCCGTCAGGCGTTTGGCATGTGACAGCCAAGCCAACAGCCCACTCCCAATCAAGTTGATCAAAATCGTCGCCCAGGGAAATCCGGCTGCCGCGGGCAACGCTTGCCCCACCAGGTAACGCCCACTGCCCCCAAGAAAGGCAAAAACAATAATTGCAAACACGTTAGCCATTTGCTGGCCTCCTCCAAAAGTATCTTTCCATTGTACCAAAAAAGCCGCCATCAAGGCGACTTCTAGTGAAACTAGTTTGGTTGGTACGAATTGACCGAGAAAATTTGAAGCATTATATCAATCAGCCAGATCTATCCGCATTACAAATTACAAATTACAAATTACAAATTACAAATTACAAACCAATTGTCAATTCAGCGACAATCACTGTCAAATAACGACGACATTGTCATTGGGTAAACCCACGTCAGCCGCAGGGCTGGTGAAAATGGGCTGACTAGGCCAGTGTGAGTGACCAGAGGCAGATCAAGGTGACCAGCTGTGTCGGTGGTCTTGGCCGGCGTTTTTTGCCGGCCTAGAGCACGGGACGGCCTTGGAAACTCGCGATTTTCAGCGAGGTTTCAAGCCGAGCTGGAAGACCGCCCCTCAGGCTGGAAGCGTGCCCCACAGCAGGGCACCTTGAAGCTGCCGCCGGGAACGGCGCCCACAGCGTCACGGCCCATTTTCACCAGTCCGGAG
Source organism: Levilactobacillus lanxiensis (assembly GCF_016861655.1). Lineage (GTDB taxonomy): Bacteria > Bacillota > Bacilli > Lactobacillales > Lactobacillaceae > Levilactobacillus > Levilactobacillus lanxiensis. The sequence continues at coordinate 107,209 of NZ_BOLN01000001.1, forward strand.
GCGCTGACAACGATTTATTTAGTGTGTTTTAACAACCAGGTCGAGCGCCGTTTGTAAGTCGCGCTGCTGGTCTTCGCTGAGCTGGTCATCCGCGATGCACTGCTTGACGTTTTCAGCGACGACGACCCCGATCATGCGTTCCACGCCGGAACGAACGGCGGCAAGTTGGGTCAGAATATCCTGACATTCCCGACCGTCGTCAACCATCTTCAGGATGCCTTGCAACTGGCCATCCGCCCGCCGAAGCCGATTCTTTAATTGACTGGACGTTGTTTGGACCATTAAGCGCTCACCTCAGTTAATTTTTCGTCGATGTACTTCTTGAGTGCGGCCTTGGGATGAAAGCCCACAACCTTTTCCGTTGGCATGCCGTTCTTGAAGATGACCAAAGATGGAATACTCATGATGCCCAGAGACTGCGCCAATTCTTGGTTCTGGTCGACATCGAGGGACGCAAACTTCACTTGATCACCGTACGCTTCGTCTAAGCTTTCCAGAACGGGCGTCTGCATTTTACATGGCCCACACCAGTCAGCCCAAAAGTCCACGACCGTGACCGCGGTGTCATCACCAATGTGTTCAAAATCCTTGCTTGTAATTGCTTGCATGTTCATTCATCCTCCTCGGTTTCTTAATCAGTGTCATCAGTATACCCCAAGGGGTATGATGACGCCAGCTTTTTGTTTTTAGCGCAGACAAAAAGGCGTGACACCCGTAGGCACCACGTCTCATTTACCAATTCGTTAATCTTTCGTCAGTTCTGGATCCTCGTCCATGCCGGCCGTCAAACGGGGATGGTTGTTCCCACGCTTGGTTTCCTTTTCCACAGCCTGTTGGGCGACCAAGTTCAAGTAGTTGAATGGGTCGTCAAAGTTGGGATTGAACAGCATGTCTACAAAGGCCAAATCGTCAATCGTGTTACGGTTTTGAATCGCAATCGAAATGGCGTTAGCGGATTGGGCCACTTCATGTTTGCTGAAGAATTGTGCCCCTAAGATCCGCCGGTTTTGCCGGTTGTAGACCAAGTTGATGGTCAGGTCATCCGTTGATGGCATGTACGTTGGCCGCCAAGTGCCTTCGAACGTCACCATATCAGCATCAAATCCCGCGTTCAACGCGTGGTCAATGGTCAATCCGGTTGAAGCCAACGTCCGGCCAAAGATTTGCATCGCGGAAGTGGCTTGCGTACCCGTGTACTTTTGAATGTTGCCGAAGATGTTGATCCCGGCTAACATCCCTTGCCGGACCGCGTTCGTTGCCAGTGACGTGTAAGCTGGCTTACCAGTTGGGTTAAAGTTAACCACACTGGCGTCCCCACAAGCAAAGATGTCAGGATCAGATGATTGCACGTAGTCGTTGATGATGATGGCGCCGTGCCGATCCATGTCGACTTGGCCCCGCAACAATTCTGTATTGGGCACAAAGCCCGTGCAGACAACGGCTAAGTCAGCGGTGAAGTCCCCGTTCGTGGTTTCGATAACTAATTCGCCGTCATCGTTCCCTGTAAATGAGGTCACCCGCCGATTCAATAACACGTTAACCCCTTTGTCTTCAAGGATGCTGACGATATGGTCAGACAAACCCTTGTCGACGTAGTGGTTCAAGATGATGTCTCGTGATTGTAACAGCTGAACTTCGTGGCCAGTCCGCGCATAACTTTCAGCTAATTCGGTTCCGATATAACCGGCACCAACGATTGCAATCCGTTTAACACCCTTAGCAGCTTCGTTAATCGCAACTGCTTGTTCATAATTCTTGCAAAGCATGACCTTATCTTCATCGATACCAAAAATAGGTGGTACCGTTACGGTTGACCCCGTTGCCATGATTAGCTTGTCGTAAGTGTCTGTGGTCACATCCCCAGACTCCATATCAACAACTTCGACCGACTTCGTTGCTGCGTCGATCTTAATCACGTTGTGTCGGGTCAAAACCTTTGCCCCGGCTTCCGCAAGTTGTTCAGGTGAAGAATAGAACATGTCCTCAAGATGCTTGACTTGCCCATCAAGGAATAATGAGATCCCACATGAAAGGAAAGAGACGTTCGTATGCCGTTCGTAAATGGTCACATCTGTGTCCGGATGATCACGCAAAATTTGTAGCGCTGCATTAGTTCCAGCGTGTGTACTACCAACAATGATGACTTTCATGTTTACCCTCCTACATGAAAAACGATTCTAAAGCTAGTCTACTTGAAAGTTAGCGAAAGATAAATGACTTCGTCTCGGAAAACCCGGTAAATCAGGCATTTTCCTCACACTTTCATTAAAATGGTGAAAGCATGTGCGTTTTGCACGAAAAAAATTCGCGGTTAATTTATTATTCAATAAGTAAAAAGCGTAAAAAGAATAGCGTCAAAATAACGAACAGGCTTACAAATGCCGGTAGTCCGCGGTTTGCCTCATTTGTGGATTTTTAGACCTACCGTCGATACCGTAACCCGTCTACTCCGCAAGCGATTTTCATTTATTTTGACGATTGGCAATCCATTGTCCGCAACCGTTAGCAACGCAATCCTTATGGGGCCTGGCCTGGTTTTGTCTCGGCATTTCCCGTCAGTTATCGTTAAGTCGCTTAGCCCATAGACTTTCTAACCATTTTTTTCGAACAGTTACAATTCGCTTGCGAATAATGACGAGACTCGGTATTATACCCGTAGTTGGTTCGTGATACGTTCTGACCTTAAGCACTGTGATAGATGATAGGAATCACTGTCTATAGATGCACTCCCCCCAAAACAAGTGATTTATTAACAGATTCCTAAATAGAGGCCCTGAGTAATCCGCATGTTGCTCAGGGCCCTTTCTATGCCCAAATTTCTCTGGGCTGTGCTTTGTCTTGCGCCTCCGGGCCGGTGAAAATTGAGCCGTGACGTGGTAGTTGGCCGTTCCCGGCGGCGGATTCAAGGTGCCCTGCTGTGGGGTCGGTTCCAGCCTGAAGAACAGGCTTCCACCTCGACTTTGAGCCAAAGAGCGGTCTCAAAGATCGTCCCATGCTCTAAGCTGAGTGAAAAACCTCAGCTAAGACCATCGACACAGCTGGTCACCTTGATCCGCCTCTGGTCACTAACATCTACCTAGCCCGCCCATTTTCATCAACCCTACGGCTTAGACTAGCTTAGCCCGTTTCATTTGGGCATTCTCAACTATTCCTACTACCTAAACAACAAGACCCCTCACGTATTTTTTACGTAAGGGGCCTCTTTTACATCCTATTAATATTTGTTTTACTATTAAACCTAGCGGCTGGTCTTCGCCGTCCGTACTTCGCGGTAATACTGCCAGCCTTGGCGTACTAAGAACGGAATCGCCAGGAGACCGATGAATAGCCACGTGAAGTTCTGGCGGATGAACGGTGTGTTGCCGAAGAAGTAGCCGACCGCCGAACAGCTGAAGACCCAGATGAAACTGCCCGCCAAGTTATAGAGACGGAACTGGCGCCATTTCATGTCCGTGGTACCCGCAATGATCGGTACAAATAACCCAACGAAGGGGATGAACCGGCCAATCAGCAGCGTTTGATCCTCGTTACGGGTGAAGACTGCCGTGGCCTGTTTGACTTTGTCTTCTGGCAGGCGCTTAATCAGTTTTTCCTGATGCTCGCCCCACTTCAAGGTTGTCACGTACTTGACCGCCGAGCCGGCCGTCGCTGCCATCGTGAACATGAGGACCAGCAGCCAAATATTTAACTGCGAATGCGGATTAGCCGCAATCGACCCCACCATGAACAATAAGGATTGTCCCGGGATGAAGGAAAAAATCAACATGCCTGATTCCAAAAAGATTAAAAAGAATAAGACCGGATAGATGCCCGTCCCTAATTGGTTCGTCAGGGGCACCAACACGGTCAACGGGTGCCAAATGATCTCCCAAATCAACGCTACTAAACTCATCCTACGTCTCCCTCCGTCGTGGCCGACAAGCTGCCGTCATTCACCTTATTTAAACGATAAGTGAATTTACTTTGAATTGTCGCCACGCTTTGGCCTAGATGGCCAATCTCCCATAAAGTTGTTGCGGTTTTCTAATTAGGTGACGGGACGCTTCACCATCGAACCCATTAAAGTCCTTATTAGCTATTGTTTTCATTAATAAAACCATTATAAATGATTAACGGGTGATAAGTCTTTATTTTCCCATTTTTCCTTAATCTACTGATAACTGAATCCATAATTGGTCTACGTCGGTGTTTGCTAATCGGTGACCAGCACCGGTTTACCAAGTGACCTGGCCCAACCAAGCAAATGTGTCGTCAACAATCGATCAATCCAACGCTTGTTTCCTATTATACGTCTAAACTGTCAGTTGTCAGTACTGCCTTAAATGTTAATCGCCGGGCAGCCTAAAAACGCGGCCGCATCGCTGTCATACCGGGATGTTGCCGCATTGATTTATTTATGAGCACTAGTCTTATCAGCTGGAAACAGCCATTAAGTTTACCAACGATTGACAGCCAACGCCATTATTAGTAAATTTATGAAACCAATCAATTGCACCTAATTTGATTAGGGGTTACACTACAATCAAGTTAGTAACAAAGACTGTTGCTAACGGAGTCGTACCAAATTCTTAATACTCTTTTACGAGCAGCACTTAGCACTCCCCCAAAGTATCTAACCCTGCTCGTATCCCCCCTCAAGCCACGACGCGAATCGTGGCTTTTTTAGTGGGAAAATTTTGCGCGTTTAGATTGTAAGGATGACTAAGTTTCTAGCCGAATTTGTTGGTAATTTCCGAATACTTCTTGGTTCTTAAAAATTGTTTGATAGCGTGTCTAGTTCAAATATTACGGCTAACCTTTACGCCGATTAAATCCAGCAATGACACGATACAAGACCAGCTCAATTAGCGCGAAGCCTAGCTCGGTATCACCCACCACAGTTAAAATCCACTTGGACTACACGCGGGCTTAACCTGTGTCAGCCGCAGGGTCGGTGAAAATGAGCCAGCGTGGACAGTATCAGTGACCAGAGGCGGATCAAGGCGCCCAGCTGTGTCGATGGTCTTAGCTGAGGTTCTCTCCACTGTTTGACCATATCGATCACCATTAGTTAAAACCCACCTGGACTACACGCGGGTTTAACCAGTGTCAGCCGCAGGGTCGGTGAAAATGAGCTCAGCCGTGGGAGTTGCCTTAGCGGTTTACCGCTTAGACAACTGCTATCTTTGAGACGTGGTCTTCGGCTCAAAGTAAGCCAGGAGACCGTCTTTTGGCTCCGGGCGTGCGCCCACAGCGTCCCGGCTCAGTTTTCACCGACCCGGAGGCGAATGGGAGTACCCACGTTAGTCCAAGACCTGGACGCCGACGCCGATGAGGCCCGGTCCCGTATGCACGCCCAACGCCGGTGAGACATCCCCGGCATACCAATCGGTGACGTTCGGATGAGCCGCCTTCAACTGGTCCAAGACCTGTTGTCGCAGGTCCGGGTCGGCCCCATCACATACAGCCACGTTGACCTTGGTGGCATCACCAATGGCACCATCGACCAAGTCTAATAGTTTGCCAATCGTCCGTTTGGCGCCCCGTACCTTGGCAATCGGGTAGTAGATGCCCTCTGGATCACAGGAAATAATTGGTTTCACGTTTAAGAGGGTTCCGGCCATGCCGGCCACCTTACCAATACGGCCCCCGGCTTGCAGGTATTTCAGACTGGGCACATAAAAGAAGACCTTCGTCTGCGCCGTTACGCGTTCAACTTCCTTAATGATGTCGGCAAACGCTAATCCCTGGTCCCGTAACTGAGCCGCGTAGATGGCCGAAAAACCACTGCCGATGCCGACACTGCGGGTGTTGATCACGTGAACCGTCAACGGCGAATCTTCCGCTAACAGCTGGGTCTCCTGAAAAGTCCCGGAGAGGGCAGCAGAAATGCAGACGGCAATCACGTGCGTGTAGCCGGACGCCTGAATGCGCTCCAGTGCGTCCAAGATTCGTTTACCAGTCGGACTCGCCGTGGTCGCTTTCTCGGTCGCCTGGCGTCGATAAAATTCAGTTGGGGTAATGGTTAACCGGTCTTCGTAGACCCGGTCACGGAAGACCACGTTCATTGGCATCAATGCCATGTCAGCGGCGGCTAACACTTCAGCCGGCACATCCGAACAGGAATCGACTAAAATGGCAATTTTTTCTGGTTGCATGACGGTTACCTCGTTTCTCCTAGTTTCGCTCTTCGATAATAACTAAGATTATAACGCAATCATCTGGTTTTGGAAACTAGGTTATCTATACTTTGTTTTAAATCTAACGTAACGAACCGTTTCAGTTGCCCTTTGAGTCACCAGTGTTCTCATTAATGATGGGACCCAACCATGCAATCAAAAAATATTTTTCGGCTTAAAATTTTAGCCCATTCTAATCCTGTAATTAGTCGCTTCCTCTAGTTATCACTGAACAGCCACCAGGCCACCGACTTATCGGTTTTTTCACACGGCAAGGCGGGCCAACCATGAAACCGTCACCACGTTCCTTTTTGCCCGGAGTCCCCCACCCGTAGTTAATATAAAAACTATAGTTACAAACATATAAAAACTTTTTTGGCCCACCAAAAATTAATCCCAACACGGTTGACATTACGGCTAAATGGCCTATACTTACGAATGGAATTGAAGCGCGTCACAAGAGTTAGCTTCGTTAATTTTGCCATTATTCGCACCATTTACGCCACGCTGACGCTGACTCGCGTTCACCAGGAAAGGCAGAAGTCAATCGACTACCTGAATTTCTAAGCCAATAGAAAAGAGGGATTTTATGAATAATCATGAAACCGACGAGAAGAAGCACCATATGATTCAGTCAACCGGGGGCAACCAAAAGAGCCTGGATGAAGTTAATGGGACCGTTGAAGTCCCGCAAAATGCGGGCTTCTGGCGAACCCTGATGGCCTACACCGGCCCTGGGGCCTTAATTGCCGTGGGGTATATGGACCCCGGGAACTGGATCACGTCGATCGCCGGTGGTGCCCAGTACAAGTACACGTTACTTGCCGTGGTTTTACTTTCCAGTTTAGTCGCCATGCTGTTACAAGCCATGTCGGCCCGACTGGGGATTGTCACGGGAAAGGATTTGGCCCAGCTGACCCGGGAACATACCGGTAAGCGAACTGGATTCTTCCTGTGGATTGTCACTGAATTAGCTATTATGGCGACTGATATCGCCGAAATTATTGGGTCCGCGATTGCGTTGAAGCTGTTATTCGGCTTCCCGCTGATTGTCGGGATCATCATCACCGCCATGGACGTTCTGGTCCTGTTGGTCCTGATGAAGTTAGGGTTCCGGAAGATTGAAGCCATTGTGGCGACCTTGGTTGCCGTGATTCTCTTCGTCTTCCTGTACGAAGTTATCCTCGCCCAACCCCATATGAGCCAAGTGTTAGAGGGTTACCTGCCTTCTAGCAGCATCATCACCAACCATGGGATGTTGTACCTGTCCTTAGGGATTGTCGGTGCGACGGTGATGCCCCATGATTTGTACCTGGGTTCCTCAATTTCACAAACCCGGAGCTTTGATCGTAAGGACCGTAAGAGTGTGGCCCAAGCCATCAAGTTCACCACGATTGATTCCAACATCCAATTGACGCTGGCCTTCGTGGTCAACAGTTTGTTGCTGATTTTGGGTGCCGCCCTCTTCTTTGGTACCAACAGTGACCTCGGTCGATTCGTTGACTTGTTCAACGCCTTGTCCGACAGTCAAATTGTTGGGGCCATCGCCAGTCCAATCCTGAGTATGCTGTTCGCTTTAGCCCTGTTATCTTCCGGGCAAAGCTCAACCATTACCGGGACGCTGGCCGGGCAGATCATCATGGAGGGGTTCATCAACTTAAAGATGCCACTTTGGGCACAACGGTTGATCACCCGGTTACTTTCCGTAACGCCAGTAATCATCTTCGCCATTATCTACCATGGTAACGAAGCGAAGATTGAAAATCTCCTGACGCTGTCGCAAGTCTTCCTGAGTATCGCGTTACCATTTGCCATGATTCCACTAGTCATGTTCACTAGTAGCAAGAAGCTGATGGGTGAATTCGCCAACCGGACCTGGAGCCGAATCCTCGGTTGGATCATCGCGGTCATCCTCATTATCTTAAACATTTACCTGATTCTTAATACCGTCGGCCTGGTGAAGTAACCTCGCTGATATCCCCGTTCGCTGGCAGTCGTTGTCAACGAACGGGGATTTTTTTAGGCTTTGACATTCGCCGAAGACACGCGTATACCTAAAGAAAAAAGTTAACGAGGTGGTTAAATGTGTACGCCAAATATTCAGTTAAAGGACCCCAAAATTGCGGACGCCGCAGCGTTATATGCTTTGATTGACCAGGACCGCGACAATCTTTCCCGCTGGTTACCCTGGGCCGCCACAACCACTTCGACAGCGGATGAGCGCATTTTCCTACGCTACTGTCAGGGACGAATCGCCGACAAACAGCTGTGGCTCGCGGTTATCTGGGTCGACCAGCACCCCGCTGGTATGATCGACCTCCACGAATTCAAGGATGACCACGCCGATATCGGCTACTGGCTTGGCCGCGACTTTCGTGGTCAGGGCATCGTTTCGCGCAGCCTCGCCATGGCCGAAAACATTGGCTTCACCCGCCTAAAATGCCACAAACTGGAGCTCCTAGCGGCAACAGACAACCAGCCCAGCCGTCACGTCGCCGAGCGTAACCACTACCACCAAGACGGAATTCTGCGTCAACACATTCCCACCCGTGATGGGTACAGCGATGCAGTTGTTTACTCCAAACTCAAATCTGAATTTCAGCCAAGTTAAAAGACGTTACCTACTCTGTGAATTAGCAGAATGGGTAACGCCTTTCTTGTGGCTTGAAGTTGCTTCGGCCATAATCACGTTAACCGATACTAAACTAAGGGCGTCCCCACTAACCATCGAATGTTAGAAAGGACGCCCGTTTACAGTTTATTTAAGTGAAAATCGCTAAATCGGGTTAAGCCTGTGTCAGCCGAGGAGCTGGTGAAAATGGTCCCCACCATGGCCAGTATCAGTGACCAGAGGCGGATCAAGGTGACCAGCTGTGTCGATGACCTTAGCTGAGGTTTTTCACTCAGCTTAGCTCATGGGACGACCTTTGAGACCGACCTTTGGCTAAAAGTCGAGGTGGAAGCCCGCTCCTCAGGCTGGAACCGGCCCCACAGCAGGGCACCTTGAATCCGCCGTCGGGAACGGCAACTGCCTTAAACCAAATTAAGCGCGTTGACCACCGTCGACGGTGAATTCGGCCCCGTTAGCGAACTTAGATTCGTCGCTACCCAGGTAAACACAAACTTCACCAATGTCTTCGGGCTTACCCATGTGGCCCACAGGAATCCCAGCAATAATTTGTTGCTTAGCAGCTTCTGGGACGATGGCCGTGTCGATCCAGCCAGGGTGAACAGAGTTAACGCGAATGTCGATCTTCCGTTGTGCCAAGTTCAAAGCCGTGGCATGAGTCAACAGGCGTGAGCCACCCTTACTTGCGGAATAGGCTGGGGCAAATGGCAAACCGACCAAGCCGGCAACGGAGGACACGTTAATGATGGACCCCTTGGCATCAGCCGTTTCCTTCATGGCGTTGATGGCAGCCTTTTCACCCAAGAAGTTAGCGGTCAAGTTGACGTCGATCACCTTTTGCCAATCTTCTAAGGATAAGTCTTCGATAGCGCCGTTAACGCCACCGATACCGGCATTGTTGACTAAGATATCCACGCGGCCAAATTTTTCAACCGTGGCATCAATCACCTTTTGCCAGTCGGCTTCTTTAGAAACATCTTGTTGGACAAACAAGCTCACCGCATCACCAAATTTGGCAACGGCCGCATGCCCGCCGTCCACGTTATGGTTGGCAGTCAGGACAACTTTCGCCCCTTCACGAACGTAGCATTCCGCAACGCCCAGGCCGATTCCGGCGACCCCACCAGTGATAATAGCAACTTTTCCTTTTAAACGATCTGACATAAATACGCACCCCTTTTGATTTTTAGTTCTCGTTCATAATATCACATAATGTTGCCCGTAAAAAATAATTCACTCAAATCGTGTGGGGGATCAGCTGACTATCTACAATAAGAGACCGACATCTGCCAATCGCTTAATCAATATAGAAAGAAAAATCAGTTTAATCCGAACTGAACCTTTTCACTTTCTACTACCATATGGACATATCCGGCCATCTAAGCCGTCTTAGCCAATTTCCGGCGTAGTTACCCGTTAGACGGTTTAATATGCGTCACAAGCGGAATATTCACCATTTATATAGCATGCTATTTGAAACAGTAAATCGATAATTAGTTATTCTTACAAACCAGTTGTCGATAACCACCCTTACTGGGTAAAACGGGCGTACGCAAAAAGGCGCGTACCAGCTGGTACGCACCTTAAGCTCACTTAATTTTTAAAATTTGTGTGGCAGAATCAAACCACCAGTTTCATCGTCGTTTGGACGATCACGCTTAACCACTAACTCTTGGTTAATGAAGCTAGAAATCCCGTTTTGACCTAACTCACGACCGAAGCCGGAACCCTTAACCCCACCGAATTCAAGCTCTGGTAAGGAGCTGAAGAAGGTGTTGACGAAGACCATGCCCGTTTCGATACGAGAAGCCAATTTGGCACCGGCCTCTTGGCTCCCAGCAAAGACGATACCGCCTAAACCGTAGTCCGCATCGTTAGCCAAGGCAACGGCTGCGTCGTCATCGGCAACCTTGTAGACCTGGGCAACGGGACCAAACATTTCCTTGCCGTAAGCCGGATTGCTCTTATCGATGTCGGTTAAAATCGTTGGCATGAAGAATTGGCCTTCATCGTCGATAGGTTCGTGCACGTAGTAAGGTGTAGCCCCACCCGCAATGGCTTCTGCCACTTGGGCTTGGAGTTTTTCCTTGGCCTTCTTGGAGTTCATTGGGGCCAGCGTCGTCTCAGGGTCCATGGGATCGCCCATTTTAACGGATGAGAACGCGGCCTTCAAAGATTCCAGAAATTCATCATAGTGGTTCGCCGTCACGATGAACCGCTTGGATGAGGTGCAGACCTGCCCGGCGTTGTATAACCGTGCCCGTGGTGCGATGGCCTTCACGTCAGCCATGTTGGCGTCGTGAGCGACGATAAAGGCATCGACCCCACCTAATTCCATCGTGTTCTTCTTGAGATACTTGCCGGCCACTTCGGCAACGGCAGTGCCGCCCCGTTCGGACCCAGTTAAGGCCACCCCTTGGATTCGCTTGTCCGCAACCACGTCAGAGACTTGGTCGTAGGACAGGAACAGGTTGGTTAAGGCGCCTTCTGGTGCACCAGCGCGGCGAACAGCGTCTTCAAAGGCTAACGCTGAAGCAGGCGTAATCGCCGCGTGCTTGTAAACGATTGGATCACCGGCCGCAAAGTTTGGCGCAAAGATCCGCATCATTTGGTAGTAAGGGAAGTTCCAGGGTTCAACGGCTAATAAGACACCGAGGGGATGGTTTTCCAGTTGGGCTTCACCCGCAATCGACTCGATCTTCCGTGGTGCCAGGAACTCGCCGGCGTGGTCGGCATAGTAATCGGCAATCATAGCACAGAGAATCACTTCACCCTTGGCTTCGGTGTAGAGCTTCCCCATTTCAGTCGTCAAAACTTTGGCAAGACTATCCGTTTCGTCCCGGAAGATTTGGGCCAGCTTGTGCAAAACTGGGGTCCGCGTGAACACGGGGTCATTCCGCCACTCTTTGTACAACTTTTGTGCTTTGGCTAAACTTTCTTCAACATATTCTGGTGTTGCGTTTTCATAAGTTTTAACAACTTCATTGGTATAGGGATTGGTAGTTTGGTAGGCCATTCTAATTTCCTCCTTATGGGGTCATCCTGAATTCACAATGTAACCCCTTACGAGAGTTACTATACCTTTTAAAATAGCGCAATACCAGTGCTTTGTTTGTGACGTTTTAAGCAAATTATTAGTGAAACGGGCAAGCTAAACCGCTTTCAACCGGTTGCATTTTTCGTAATTGGTCTAGTAAGTTTTTATCTATTTTGGCCCGCAACCAATCGTTTGATTTGACAATTAGTCGGTAAATTTTTCGCAAAAAAAGAGTCACTGGCTGACAGTGACCCGCGGTGACGCTTATATAGGCGTTAACTCAACTTCCAACGATCCAAAATCCCGTTGAACAGCCGGTTAGCCGTCGTAATTTGGTCCAAAACCGTTCGCGGACTTGCCGTGAAGTTATCATTGGCCCATTTGTTAATGATGCCTAACGCCCCGGCAGCGATAAATTCCGCTGAAGTGTCAATGACATCTTCTTTTAAGTAACGGTACTCAGGCATTGCGTGGAGCAAAATTGACAGTCGTGACGCCACAAATTCATTCGTGGATTGCCGCCAAACACCATCGTCGTACGGATAAGCGTTCAGGAAAATCTTTGAATGGTCTGCGATCCGTTCCAGTAATTGAATTACTGCTGGTCGCCAGTTCTCTAAGGTCAACGTCATTGGTTGTTCGCGACGTGGCGCTTCCACAATGAAGTGCTCGTAGACAAACGCTAATAACTCGTACTTGTCTGCGAAATAATAGTAAAACGTCTTCCGGTGAACTTCCGCCTCGTCCGCAATTTCACGGACCGTAATCTTATCGAACGTGTTGTGGTTCAACAACGAAGCCAAGGCCTCCGCAATGCGCTCCTTAGTTTCCGATGCAGCCATCGTGATACCTCCAATCATTTACACACCATTTAAGTTTAAGTATTAATCGTCGCTGATTTATCCCCCCGGCAGTCAGCAACTTTAACTAACGTCCTAAGCTGATTAAAATTATACGCGTTCTTCGGTGAGAAGAAACCCCTTTCGCGTAATTTTATCAACCGATTATGTCTATTAATAATCGTACTCTTCAGTATTTGAACACGATTGATTATAGCATAACTAGGGGCCTATTGTGCGATAGATTTGCGCGCAATAGGTAATAATTCCGTAGATTTCGGGAAAAATGGTCAGTTTTCTTCGAAATTCACCTTAATTTCGTTTGATTTTAACGACCCTTCTAGCCGAAGCAAGGTCTGTTTCCGTGGCAAGCCACCAGCGTAACCGGTCAAATCACCATCACCTGCGACGACCCGATGACACGGGACAACCAGACTAATCGGATTGTGCCCCACCGCGCCACCAATCGCTTGGGCGCCAACGAAATGGCCCAACTGTTCGCCCACTTCGGCAGCTAGTTCACCGTACGTGCGTACCTGACCATAGGGAATCCGTTGTAATTGTTGCCAGACGGCTTGACGGAAGGGAGTTCCCTGCGGCCGAACCGGGAAATTAACGGGTGGCTGTTTCCCAGCAAAATAAGCCGTCAGCCACGTCTCAACTTTCGCAAAGATAGGGCGTTCCGCAACTAAAGTCAGTTTAGGTAATGTACTCCCATAATACTTTTGGTCCGTAAACCATAACCCGGTTAAGGACAGGCCATCCGACATCACCGTAACCGGTCCCAAGGGCGTCTCCAAGCGTTTTTGTAGCATTGTCATTCCCCTTTTTGTTTTAATTTTACCATTAAAAAAGCGCGTCGGCTAACTTGCCCACTCGTCTAGGCCAATCTGTTACCAATTTGTCACATTTCTCCGATAGATTGACGTAAATTGTCGCCTGCGGCTGCCAGGAGCTCCGCCTGCTGTGGGGTCGGTTCCAGCCTAAGAAGCGGGCTTCCACCTCGACTTTGAGCCACAAAACCCGCGTCTCAAAGTTCGCCCCGCGCTGTAGGCCGGGAAAGAACCCCGACCAACACCGCCGACACAGCTGGCTCCGTCCTGGCCTCCTCCGGCTAAAATTAGCCGTCCATGCCATCAGAGATTTAGACAAAAGCGCCCTCTGTCCACTTGTATCACTCTTGTGCCTTGCCGGGCGGAACGCGGTGGGCGGCCGTCTGAAGCCAAAGAGCGGTCTTCAGACTTACTTTGAACCGCTAAGACCCGCGTTTCAAAGATACCAATTCCCTAAGTGGCACCCGAACCGTGCCACTTAGGGAATTCCCGCGGCTGACGCCATTGACGTTGCCCTATCGGCTGACATAAGTGCTGGCCGAGACCTTAGCTCTCCGTTCTGGCTAGCCAACTCATATAAACATCCAGCGTAACACAAAAAGTGTAGGTATCATCTGATTGCCAGACAATGCCTACACCTCTGATAAGCTCTTTAATTAGCCCACAAATCGTTACTGATTCTATCCACATCAGCCGTGAGGGCAGTGAGAATAGGCTCAGCCGTGGGAGTTGTCTTAGCGGTTTACCGCTTAGACAACTGGTATCTTTGAGACACACTTTTCGGCTCAAAGTAAGCTGGAAAACCGCTCTATAGCTTCCGGCGTCCGCCCACAGCGTCACGGCCTATTTTCACTGCCCGGTAAGGCGGCAAACAACGACCATGTAACCGTTTAGTGGTAGAGGTCGAACCGGCCCTTGGCTAAGGTGGTACTCAGGTGGGCACTTTCCATCAAGGAACGGTCGGTAATGATCTTCTTCATGGCCGAGGCGATGTAGCCGTGAATCTTCTTGTTGCTGCTGAAGATTTCACCGATACCATCGCGGTCGCTCAATGACGCAACGGTCCCGCTGGACTTGTAAACGAATGGCCGCGTCTCATGGCCCCGCAGCGCCAAGCCAATGTTCTTGGCCGCGTGCGAGCCACAAGCCAAGGCAATTTGGGCCGTCGTTGGGTATGGCCGGTTGCTTTCTGGATCCATGACCGCGGAGACATCCCCAATGATGTAAACTTCGGGATGGCCGTCCAAGGTCAAATCATCCTTTACCACGACCCGGTTCCGCCGTTGGTCAAAGCCAGAGTCGGCAATGACTTGAGAGCCACTGACCCCCACGGTCCAAACAATCGTGTTGGCAGCGACTTCGTGGGGCGTTTCGTCGTCCGTATTTTTATCCTGGTAAACCACTGCTCCCGGCTTGATTTCGGTAATGGCGGCGCCCAGTTTCATTTCAATATTGTGCTTGTCCATGAAGGCCAGCGCGTAGTCGGCCAGGGACTTGTCAAACATTGGCAAGATGCTCTTGCCCATTTCTAGACAGGTCACCTTAAAGGCTGGCGTGTTGTAGCGCGTCTGAAGTTTTGGCAACGACTGGCTCAGTTCACCCAGCAATTCGATCCCGGTAAACCCGGCCCCACAAACGGCAATTGACAAGTCGTTCGGGTCCTGCGTCTCGGCATAATGCTTGGCTTTGGCTTCAATGTGTTGGTAAACGGCTTCGGACGTTTCCAGGTCATCCATAGGTAAGGCATTTTCCGCAGCGCCCTTTAACCCGAACGTTTCGGACTGGAAGCCTAACGCTAAGACCAGGTAATCGTAGGTCAAAGGTTCGTGCTCCGTCAACGTGACCTGCTTCTGGTCGATATCGACGTTGGTGACCGTGTCGCGAATGAATTCGACCCGGCTGCCAATCACATCGTTGATCTCGTAAGTAATCCGGTCAGGCGCAATGGTTCCGGCCGCAACCTCATGTAAATTGGTTTTCTCGGTATGAGTCCCCGTCTTATCCACTAAAACAATCTTGTCTTCACTGGGAACCTCACGTTGTAAGAACTTGATGGCCCGCATACCGGCGTACCCGCCACCTAGAACTAAAATCGTTGCCATAATTAAACGACCCCTTTTCTATTTAAATAAGTTCTCCCTAAGTACAGTCAGTTAACAATGTTCACGTCAACTAAAACGGTTACATTTTAGTTAACACTCACTGCTCCCCCCATTTGGAACCAGCAGGTGACCTAACTCGTCAGGGATATTTGTCTCTATTATACGGCTTATCAGGTGAAAAACCAGCTCGGAACTATCGTAATCTATTTCACAAATCAACCGTGCACAATTGAATCGTTGTGAGACCAGTCTTCACGGGTAATTATCCCGTAAAAATCGTCAAAACATTTGGGTTATTTTTCCCATTTCTGCCAAGGATGTCACCCTTTGCCAACGCGATTCTGAGTCACAATAGCTGAAATTAGCCCCCAAAACCGTTACAGTGGAAGTTAGTAAATTAACCTGCGTATAGGAGGAATTTTCATGACAACCTTAATTATTGGTGCTCACGGCCAGGTCGGCCAGCACATTGTCCAACAGCTCGCTGCAACCGGTGAAACCGTCTATGGGGCCATTCGGAACGCGGAACAGGCTGAAACTATCACCAAACTGGGCGGCCAAGCCCGCATGTTTGACCTGATGGGGACGGCAGATGCCATGGTGCCGGCCATGAACGGGGTCGACACCGTCGTCTTCTCCGCTGGTTCCGGCGGCAGTACCGGGGACGACATGACCCTGAATATTGATTTAGATGGGGCCATCAAGTCGATGATTGCTACGGAAAAGGCCGGCATCAAGCGGTTTATCATCGTTAGTGCCCTGGGTACCGACGACCGTAGCTTCTGGGAAAAGTCTGGGATTCGTCCCTACTACGTGGCTAAATACTACGCTGACCAGTGGCTCCAAAACCGCACCAACCTGGATTACACGATTGTCCGTCCCGGCATTCTAACGAACGACGACTCAACGGGCAAGATTTCCGTGGATCCCGCTAACGCCGATTCTTCTAAGATTACGCGCAGCGACGTGGCGGCAGCCGTTGTGGCCGTCGTTAAGCATCCCCAATCCAAGCAGATTATTGCCATCGTTAACGGTGATGTGGCTGTTGCTGACGCGATTAAGTAAGATTTTTATCCCACCATTAAATTAGATTTTTTCAAAAAGTAGTAGATAACCCTTGGGTACACCAAGGACTATCTACTACTTTTTTGAACGTCACCAATTCACCTAATCAATTGAAATCGTTAATTGTTTGTTTAGCGCAAGTGCCAGTTTATTTAACATTTCGACACTTGTGTTATCTCCTCGCTCAATTCGGGCAATTGTAGATTGTGGAACCGAAGCCTTTTCTGCCGCCCTCGCTGAGTTAGCCCCGCCTTTTCGCGTGCTTGCATCAGGGCAACGGCAACCTCTAGTTTCACACAGCTTTGTTCAAACCCAATCTTGAATTCAGAATCTGCCATTTGTGCCTGCAATAGGTCTTGAAACTTAACGGTTTTCATAGCCGATATCCCCTTCATTCAAGTTTCTAAACAGGAACCACTTCTTGTGTCCGATTCTACCCGTTTTCAACCAAAAAATCAGCAACGGTCCCGCCGCTGCTGATCTTTTTGGCTAACTTTAAGCTGCTGCCGGTATGCTTACTTCAGCTGACTATCCGTGTGTTGTCGGTCCAGATTGAGCGCACTAGCATCCACGGCCGTCTGAACCTGATTTGAAATTTGCTTGGTTGTCGTCGGCTTGTGCAACTTAATTTTAACGACTTGGACTGTCGTATTGGGCCGGGAGTTAAATTGAATCGTCGTCCGTTCAATGCGAGGAGCGGTCGCCGTAGCAGTTGCCGTCGTCGCCGCGGAAGCCCCAGCAGACGTTCCCAACAGCGTTGCCACCGTCATTGCCCCCAACATTACTTTCGTCATCATTGCTTTTACTTTAGTCATTACAACCACTCCTCCATTGATTTTCGTTCGTTATTAAGCATGTATTAGTTATACCATGCGTTTACCCGCTAAATCTTGAAGGCACGCTAAGGTTAATCTGTGAATTTCTTAGGTTCCGGTTATTTTCAATTGGTCATCTATTTAAGCACCAACAGACCTGCTAAAAAAACTAGCAAGTCCGGTTGTTGGTTAAATCCCTGTAAGCCGTGAGGGTGGCGAAAATAGGCTCAGCAGTGGGAATGGACTTACCGATGATTCGTGCCGGTTAGTCCATTGGTATCTTTGAGACTCGCCTTTCGAGGCTCAAAGTAAGGCTGAAGACCGCCTTTTGGCTTCAGCCGTCCGCCCACCGCGTTCCGACCTATTTTTGCCACCCGGTAAGGCGCAGATAAGCACGAGCAATAAATGCGTTTACATGCTACACTAATCGTAACTCACTGCGATAGTAAAGGAGCCCACTACAAATGAAAAATACCATTCTACTCGTTGAAGACGAAGAGGGTCTGGCCAGTTACGTGGCTAAGGAACTCACCTTTGAAGATTTTAACGTCCTGACCGCCGCCGATGGCGAAGCCGCCTGGGAGACCTACCAACAGGAAAAGGATCACTTGTTGCTGGTCCTGTTAGACTGGATGCTACCCAAGATGGACGGCATGGAAGTCCTGCGGCGAATTCGCAAGCACGATGAACTCCCCGTCATTATGATGACCGCCCGCGATTACCTGGGCGACAAGGTCACTGGCCTGGACAACGGGGCCGACGACTACATCACGAAACCCTTTGAAATTGAAGAACTCCTCGCCCGCATCCGGGTCATCCAACGCCGCACGGCCCATCAAAGTGGCCTGGATCAAACCTATACACTGGGCGACCTGACGCTGGTCACCAAGACCCGCCAAGTCGACCGGGCCGGTGAGACCATTCAGCTGACCCAACGCGAATACGATTTACTCCTCTTTCTCCTGCAACATCCCGGCCAAGTCTTCACCCGTGACGAACTGCTCGACAACGTCTGGGGCGTGGACTTTCTCGGCCAACAGAACGTGGTCGACGTGTACATCGGCTACCTTCGAAACAAAATTGACGTCGCCGGTGCCCCCCATTTGTTCCACACGATTCGGGGCGTCGGCTACAGCTTGAAGGAAGATGACGCCGATGAGCACTAAACGCGCCCCACGAACCTACACGGATATCATTCGTCACTCGGTCACCAGCCTGCTGCTGACCATTGGCCTCATTATCGTGCTCACCGTCAGTATCACGCTAACGGTCGACCAACTCTTTCGGGCCCAGGATCAGGCGGAAAAACTCAGCACCAGTCTGCAAACCACACAGGTCAGTAATTTTAAGGACTGGCTCGCGGTCAATCAAGGGAGTGGTTTGAACTCTCACAACACGTTTGTCCTGATTAAACAGTCGGATGGCACGACCACCTCACTCTTGCCACACACCAGTCAGCTTGCTAGTGCCAGCACAGTCTCTGTCCCGTTCACACACTTGGTCTACATTAAAAAAAGCGGGCTGTACTTCTCGGAAACGCTACGAACCGGCACGCGAACTTACTATCTTTATATTGGCATGCACGTCCTGGTTGGAAATTTACACGTTCTGATTGCCGTTCTGATCATCGCCATCGGCCTGAGTCTCCTGATTGGGTTGCTTTACGTCCGGCGACTGGCTAAGAGCCTAAGCGCCCCGACGCTGGCCCTAGCAAATGCGGCCCAACAAGCCGCGGCAAACCCAGAAAATACCCAGGCCGAACTGCCACAACCCGAGGAACCCGTGGAAGTTGCGCAATTAGCGCGCGACTTTAACCAGTTGCTGGCCGCCCAGAACGGCCGCCTGGAACGCGAACGGCAATTTATTTCCGACGCCTCCCATGAATTACGGACCCCCATCGCCACGATTCGCGGCAATCTGAAATTAATCGAACGCCGCGGCGAACAGCATCCCGAGGTCATCCCCGAATCCCTCGGCTTTATCGACCAGGAATCTCTGCGGATGCAACACTTAATTGAAAACTTACTCCACCTGTCCCGTGCCGACCGCGCCGACGTCAGCCTGCAACCGCTAAACTTGCGTGAACTGGCTCAGGCCGTGGTTAACCATTACCAACCGTTGGTCAGTCAGCCCGTGACCTTTGACAGTCCCGACACCTCCGTCATGGCGCTTGCCGATACGGACATGCTGCACCAAATTTTGACGGCACTCCTGGATAACGCGCATAAATATTCACCTGAAGATCAACCCATCAACGTGACCATCGCCCAAACCAAGGACGCCGTCACACTGACCGTGGCCGACCATGGTGCCGGCATTCCAGCGGCGGACCGCGAACACATCTTTGAACGGTTTTACCGCGTCGATGCCTCCCGTTCCACTAAAATTGAAGGGAGCGGCCTCGGCCTGTCCATCGTTTCCCGGCTAGTGCAACTCAACGAGGGCCACATTGCCGTGACGGATAATAACCCCCACGGTGCTCGTTTCACCGTCACCCTTCAGCCAGCACCCCCAAAGAAAAACTAAGAAATTCTCAGACAATCCTTAATCAAACTTGGTGGTTGCCGTAACCTTTGCTTGGTATACTGATTTCAACAAGTGAAAGGAAGCGTTCATATGCTGATTGATGACAACCCGCAAATTAAAACCATTACGCCCGCGCAGATTACGAAGGTGTTCTACCCATTCGTGATTGCTAAAACGGAAGCTGGAAGTTATGTCAACATTAACTTAAGCGACCAGGAGCGTCAGGACCCGCTGTTCTGGGAATCCATTACTAACATCGCCAAGGCCAAGCTTTGGGTGCCAGTTGGCGAGCGGTTCCACCAGCTGCTGTCGTACGACTGGACTTACGCCGCCGAGTAAACAACGGTGGTTTTGCCCCGTGCCTCCAGGCTGGTGAAAATAGACCGGAACGCGGTGGGCGGACGGCTGAGTCTATTTTCACCAACCTTGCGGCTTACACGGTGTTAACCACCGTTGCCAACTCTGTGCCAGTTTAAAACTAAAATGCTAACTCAGCCTCAGTTGCCATTTCGGCAGTTGAGGCTTTTCTGTGTTCCAGAAAATTTCACCCATGCCATTTGGAACACAAAAGACGGCCTCACAGCCGCCTAAAACTTTGATTATTTACTTGTCTACCTAATGACATTCGGCCTCTTTTCGTGTTGAGCAGGGGTAGAAAAAAGATTATACTTTATCTTAAGAAAACCTTAAGGAGAGAATTTCATGAATAAAAAAATATTTTCCATGATGGCAGTCGCGCTACTTTCAGTCGCAGGAGCCTCGGCACTGACTGGAGCTACACCAGCAAACGCCTCTATCGGTCATACTACTCCCGCAAAAATGCGTGGGACTTGGTATAGCTATGATACTTACTCCAAAAAATTCACAAAGATAAAGATCACCAAGCACACTTTCACCTACGCTGGCCAAAAAATCAAAAAATTGGAAGTCCAAAAATTTAAGGTTGGCGGAAAGATGGCTTACAACTTTAAACAGCGTAAAAGCACTTCTGCCTCATCTTTTTACCAGCTGGGAAAAGCAAAGGTTAAAGGGAAGTACAAAAAGTGTCTGGTCGCAGACAGTAGCCGGGACTCAGTCTTTTTCAAAAGTAAAGTAAAGCACTTCTCTTCTCTAAAATACTAAGAATTGACGGTTGAAAGTAAGCATCTAACAGCCGACCGTATCGATATACAAGCTCAAAAAATTAGCTCTGCAAAGCCTCCTGAATTGGCTTTACAGAGCTAATTTTAGTATGTTTACAGTGAATTTACCGCCAATCATAGACGGTCAGTTATTTGGTGCTTACAAAAAGACGGCCTCCCAGCCGCCTTCTAATCAATTCAATTCATTTTTTCTACAATCGGGAAGAGTTCTTCAAAATTTCTGCTTTCTTGCGCAGGTCGCCCCGCGTTTGATCCGCTAAAATCTTGGTTGGCTGAGCTAAATACCCATCGATGATGCCACCGAAACCCGCGAGCCAGAAACTGATGAACCCCCAGATGTTTGCCGACCATTCTTGCTTAAAGGCTAGCGTGAACGCCGCAATAATTGCGAATAATCCTAAATTAATCAACGCCGTCACGCCTTGGCGCCCTAACCGATTAAAGTAAGGATACTGCCACGTTAAGAGCGCATCCACAATCAAGAATCCTAAAATAACGCCTAATGCAATCCGAACGCCGTGGAAGTTATCAACCGCTGTCGTTAAGCTCAGGAACACCATTAGGGTCATCAGAAACCAGAAGGAATGAAATGCATATCGCCAATCAAATTTCATGCCAATCGCCTCACTTTCCGTAGCCAGCTTGGGCTTTATTGGAAGTGAATTGTAGCACCTGGTAGCTTAAATAAACATAACGCCACCTCCCATAGTTAGGAAAGTAGCGCTACCAACGTGAGTCTCTAGCGACCGTTAATTTTTCGTAAAGGCACTAGATTCTATTCTTTTTAAATGCAACCACCATACTGAGAAATGCCCCTGTTCCAGCAATCACCAGAATCAGCAATGCCAGCTGTGATCCGGCAGCCGTTTTAACCGCCGTGCTACCAACGTTCCCAGCCTGACTGGCCGCAATCAAGGCCGAAACAATCGCTGTTCCCATCGCCCCAGCAAATTGTTGCATCGCATTCATTAAGGCGTTGCCGTCTGCCTTCAGTTCAGCCGGCAACTGTTTCAACCCATCCGTCATAATGTTCCCAAAGGCCGATCCGATGCCGACCATGTAGCCCACGTAGAGGCCCAGAATGGCCCAAGCAGATAATCCGCGAGCTGTTCCAGTCATCACCACTAACATGATGACGACTAATCCCAAGCCCAGTAGGATTGGCCGCTTAGCTCCAAACCGGTCCAGAATATTTCCCCCAATTGGCGAAAACGCCGCCCCAATCACGGCCCCTGGCAAGACCACTAACCCAGCCACAAAGGCGGATTGTTGGTCGACCAACTGGAGATAATTTGGCAGGACGAAGGAGAGTCCTAGCGCCGTAATCTGAACCAGGAAAAACGCCAGTAAATGCCAAGCAAACGCCGGATTAGTCACTGCCTGAAGATGGATCAACGGGTGCGCACTGTGGCGCGTCCGTTGGACAAAGTAGACCAATCCTAAAATTCCTAACAGAATGGCACCGCCAACGGACCAGCTCAAGAACGGCTGGTCACTCAGCGAACTAAACCCAAAGATCAATCCGCCAAATGTCACGATAACGCCCAACATACTCAGAAAATCAAAGCCTTCCGACTGCGTGGTGGACACTTGCTTGATAGTCTTGATTCCCACGAAGAATGAGACAATCAGGAACGGCAAAAGAATCCAGAAAATATACCGCCAGTTTAGACTAGTGACAAGGATACCGCCATACGTGGGGCCAATCGCTGGTCCGATTGCTGTGACCAGTGTTCCCACCCCGGTCATCATGCCGATACGACTGAGTGGTACCTGTTCCAAGATGATGTTAAACATCAACGGTAAGGCAATACCCGTTCCAAAGCCTTGAATGGCCCGGCCCAGCAACAACCAGGTAAAACTACCCGCACAGGCATCGATGACGAGCCCCGTAATAAAGAGCAGGTTGGCCACAATAAATAACTGTTTCAACTTGAAGCGGCGTTTCAAATACGATGAAATTGGTACGATGCAGGCCACGATTAAGAGGTACAGGGTGGTCATCCACTGCACCGTTCCAGTGGTCACGTTAAACTGTTTCATCAACGTGGGGAACGTAATGTTCATCGCTGTTTCAACGATAACCCCACTCAAAGACATCAGGCCGGTCGCCAGGACCGCACCAACGACCCGTGGGTCAATTTTTTCTTTACTCATAATCTACTCCTTCGTTGTTTGCCAGTGACTCACATTCGCTAATGCGCGCCGGAACGCAGCCGCTTCGGTGGGCGTCAAATCAGCCACCATCTTGGCATCTTGTTGTTCCAAGTGTTCATGGACAATCGGCACCAGGCGCTGGCCCTTCGCGGTCAATTGTAGTTGCCGCTTGCGACTGTCACTGGCCGCCACGACGCGCGTCACCAAATCCCGTTCCACCATGCGTTTCACTAATAAGGACGCCGTGGAACGTTGCACATGAAATTCACGTTCCAGATCAACTTGGAACACATCGGATGTCTGTTCCCGGCTTAAGAAATCAATCACAGATAGTTGCATCCCCGTTACGCCATAGGACCGCGCAAAGTCGTTCATTTCTAGGTTCATTTGGTGCTCAGCATCACGCAACCAAGCCCCTAATCGTCGTTCAGTCACAGTTAATCGCTCCTTTTTGTTAGTCAGCTAACAATTTTAACGTGTTATTTCCAAAACTGCAAGGGTAAATTTGGCTGGAACACGATTTTCTTCAGTAAGTAACTCCACATAAAAAGGCTCGGAACAGACTCCCAAGCCTCAGTTACTGTATATTTATACGATAATGTCAGCCACTCAACTGACAATCGACTAACTAATATCAAGTTTCCGCTCACAAATAAGGTAAACCTGCGTCAACCGTAGGACTGGAGAAAATAAACCGATTGTGTTAGTGACCAGAGGCGAGCCAAGGTGACCAGCTGTGTCGGTGGCCTTGGCTGAGGTTCTTTCTCAGCCTAGCCCACGGGGCAACCTTTGAGACCGCTCCTCAGGCTCAAAGTTGAGGTGGAAGCCCGCCCTACAGGCTGGAACCGACCCCACAGCAGGGCACCTTGAGCTCGCCGCCGGGAACGGAAGGACCGGGCACTTTTCACCAGTCCACGCATCGACCAATTTTACCAGAAATGCCGGTGGCGGAGCATGAGCGCCACCACGCCCATGATGCCGACCATCATCAGCACCGTAAAGATCCAAGAAATGGCGTCGTTAGCGAATGGCAATTTCACATTCATCCCATAAAATCCGGTGATGATTGTCGGAATGGTCAAGACCAACGACCAAATCGTTAAGAATTTCATCGTGTCGTTCAGGTTATTGTTCAGCACATTGTTAAATGTATTCGAGATCCGATCGACAACGTCCGCCTCAATCGCGGTCATTTCAGACGTTTGTCGGGCTTCAATAACGGCATCCATCAGATGTTCGTTGTTCTTGTCCGACAACTGTTTGCCAAACGGGGTGCTATTCAGGTTGACCACCATCATGGCATTGTTGCGGGTGGCACTGACGAAATAGGCCAGACTCTGTTGCAGGTTGGACAGCGCGATTAAATCTTTGTTGTCCGGCGCCTGATTCAGCTGCTTGTCCAGTCGGTTTTGTTCCGCGTTAATTTTACGAATGGGTGGAATGAATTGGTCGAACAAAATGAACAGGCCAATTAACATGAACTCATTGGTATCTGAAATTTGGTCCAACTTCATTCGCTCACTCAGGGTCTGATTTACCCATTGCGTGCGCTTCGTTGTGATGGAAAAAACTTGATTACCCTTCAATAAAAAAGTCACGGGCCGGGTGATATAGCGTTGGGAAACTTGGTCGACCACCACCGGCACGTGCAGGACAAATAATTGCGTATTCAAGTATTCGTCACGGTCATAGTGAGAGCGTTCGTTCACGTCGGTCACGTAGGTTAAAATTTCATCGGTCAGACCATACGTTACCTGCAACGAATCCTTGTCAGAATCGTCTTCGATCATGGCCATCACCCAGACGAGGTTCTGCTCCCCCGTCCCAATCTTTCGCTCAACAATCATGGGAATTCCTCTTCTCTGCCGTCGTTAACTTAAGTGTACCACGTCCCCTAACAAATTTTGTTAAAAATTGGCGAGACCGAAATATCCAAATGTTGTGAACGTTTTGGTTATCCGACTTTATTCGCACACATTTGGCCGAGTGGATAAGAAAAGGGATTAGTCGCGTTCGACTAATCCCTTCTATTAACATATTTTGGGGTTATTTTTCTGATTCTTCGACGTCTTCCTTGGCGGTCAGCGCACCCAACATCTTGGTCAATTGGCCCACAGTAAATTGGCTGCCACTGTCATCCAAATCGACTTGACTCATGGTATCGGCTGCCACCTTAAGTGCTTCGTGACAAGTAATTTCTAATTGCTCCCCACTAGCAGTTAAAGAAAGTGGCCGTACCCGGCGGTCTGAACTTTGATAACTTTGCACGACATAGCCGCGCCGAATCAATTGCGAAATTCCGCGAGAAACAGCGGCCCGAGAAATGCCGCGACTATCGGCAACCGTTGCCGACGTTAGCTTCCCTGGATTCTCTAAAATATGGTGCAGAATCGCATATTGATCCACTGAAATCCCCATGGTTCGTTGGAATCGGGTTGCTGCTTTCTCTAGTTCTCGCTTCAGCTCCATGAAAGATTCAAAGAAACTCTCCGCATGAACGACCTTACTCTTCATAGTATTATCATATCCTTATCTTCACTTTGCTAACCCGTGATATAGTTAACACGACTAGCAATACGCAAAATGGTTGACCCCATAGAAATATCTATATATTTAATAATAAAGAACAAGCTACCGAATTGCAAGCATTCGACCACAATTTATTAAAAAAGTTTACGGTATAAAAAAGGAACCGAAGATTCGTTTTTCGGCTCCCGCCATTTCATTCTAGTTTCCGTAAATGATACAGTCGGGCTTCCCACGGTTGAATCTGTGGGTCGTCGGAGTCTGCATCGACTTCCGTGTTGGTAAAAATTAACTCACTTGTATTTAAATCAAATTCTTGCGTGGTCGCAACCTGATTGCTCATGTTCACCACGACCAGCCAGTTGTCCCCGTTTAGCGTCCGGCGATAAACAAACAGTTGGTCATCCCGCGTATCAATCAACTCATACCGCCCACGTTCCAAGGCTGGAACGGATTTTTTCAGACGAATGAGTTGCTGGTAAAACGTTAAAACGGAGTGCGGATCGTGACTTTCCCGTTCCACATTGATCTGCTCTGTTCCAGGTGTCATGTTGATCCAGGGCTGCTGGTCTGAGAAACCGCCAAACTGCTGATGGGTCCACGGCATCGGTGTCCGGGCATTGTCGCGACTCTTCATGGCTAATTGGCCAAGAACCTGCGACTCCGGCACACCGGCTGCCCGCTGTTGTTGGTAATACAGGCGGCTATCTAGGTCGCGGTACTCGCTGATCTGAGTAAAATTGGCGTTTGGTAACCCCAATTCCTGCCCTTGATAGACAAACGGCGTCCCCTTCATCAACAGGTACCACAGCCCCAAGGCCTTCGCGGAACGTCGGCGATAATCGCTAGCGTTCCCGTAATACGAAACGGCACGAGGCAAATCATGATTTTCAATGAACAAGGCGTTCCAACCGACCTTTTCCAAGCCCAGTTGCCATTTCGAAAGCGTGGCCCGCAACGCGGCAACCGGGAGTTTAGGTTCGGCTCTTTCCCAAAAATGTACGTGGTCAAATTCCAAAAGGAGGTTAAAGAATCCCCGTTCCGGGTCCAACCAACGCTGAGCGGTCTGTTGGTCAATGGTCCCCGCTTCGCCAATCACAAAGAGCTGATTGCGTTGCAGCACGGGCTTCAAATCAGCCAGAAACGCATCCGTTCCAGTCACGTCCTGGTAGTAATCCGTCCGCGGATGGGCAACGTTCGCAAAGTCCTGACGCTTCTTGAGGTGGGTCACGCCATCGAGGCGGAAGCCATCCACCCCACGGTCAGCCCACCACTGAATCGTCTCGGCCATCGCCTGACGAACGGCTGGGTTTTCCCAGTTCAGATCCGGTTGGGCTTCCGCAAAGGTGTGTAGGTAGGCTGAATCCAGCTCTGGCACATAGGTCCACGCCGACCCGCCAAAGATGGATTCCCAATTATTGGGCACTTGATCCGCTGTGGCTGACCGCCAAACATAGTAATCGTGGTAGGGACTGGTGGCATCAGCCAGTGCCGCTTGGAACCACGGATGTTGGTCGGACGTATGGTTCAACGCCAAGTCGATAACAACTTTAATATCGGCTGCGTGGAACGCCGCAACCAACTGCATAAAGTCGTCAAGGGTCCCATATTGCGGGTCCACGTTGCGGTAATCGATCACGTCATACCCACTGTCCACTTGACTGGAGGGGTAAAAGGCCGACAACCAAACGAAGTCGATGCCGAGGGATTGTAAGTAAGAGATTTTCGCTTGGATGCCGGGCAAGTCGCCCACACCGTCATGGTTCGTATCAAAGAAACTCTTCGGGTAAATCTCATACCCGACCGCGTGTTGCCACCACTGTGCGTCAGCCATTGCTGTCTTCCTTTCGTTGCTAAACTGCAACCGGTTGTAATTGTTGTATTCCGGGGATTGTATTCGCCTCCAATTGTAACAATAATTATCTAATTTGTCGGCTGATTTAGCAAACTTTATGCTCAGTCGTTAATTTTTGCGGGTTGAACGAGTGTCCGGGCCTCCGGGCGGGTGAAAATGAGCCGGGTCGCTGTGGGCGAACGCCCGGAGCCAAAAAGCGGTCTCCGCGCTTACTTTGAGCCGCTAAGGTACGCGTCTCAAAGATATCAGTTCCCTAAGTGGCTTCGCCACCAAGGGAACTCCCACGGCTGAGCTCATTTTCACCCACCCTGCGGCTTACACTGGTTCAGCCCACCATAATTGACCTTCTCCGTGACTCCTGATTATCTTTTCGTTTCTTGTTTTCCGGCTGACCATTTCTCTGCATATTTATGCAGTTGGTCCTGCCTATCTAAATCCAAAAGCAGCTCCACCACCAGAATAGCTGATGGCGAAGCTGCTCGTTTGCTACTTAATTTTTAGGTTTAATCAATCTTCCGCTTAGGATTCAACAGGTTCATTGGATCGAACAGCGTTTTGATTTGGTGTTGTAATTGGTCCACTGTTTCGCCTAATTCTGGGTTGTTCCATTGATTCTTCATCATGCCCACGGCGTGTTCCCCGGAGATAGTGCCACCGAGTTCCAGCGTTTTCCAGAAGGTCTTCCGTAAGGCTTCGATGATGACTTCTGGGACCTCATTCTCGTCTTCGGACCACGTGTAAGTTGGGTGCACGTTGCCGTCACCAGCATGGCCGGCCGTGTAAATCTTAATGCCCAGTTCCTTACCCAGATCCTGCAGGAAGTCCATCATTGGTGCTAACTTAGACAGCGGCATCGCCATGTCTTCCATCAAATGGTTATTTCCGGAGAAAACGGCTGGCAACATGTCCTGCCGCAACTTTTCCAAGGCCTTTTGTTCGTCGGGGTCCGTGGTGACCTGGACGTTTTGAGCATCATGCTTAGCCAATAGGTCGTTCAAAACGCCCACGCTTTCGTCACTGCTCCCGTCCAACCGGAAAATCAGCATGGACCCACTGTTGTCCGCGTAGTGTGTCCCTTCAAACCGGTCCAACGCCTTGACCGTGTTACCGTCCAGCGCTTCCAACATGGTTGGGTAAACGCCTGACATGCGGACCGCCGTGACGCCAGCTGCCAACGCACTCATATCCTTGAAGAAGGCCACACCCATGACGGACTTGCCTAGCGGAATCGGCATCAATTTCACCGTAATTTCAAAGATAATCCCTAACGTCCCCTCGGAACCCACGAAGAGTTGCGTCAGGTCATAGCCAAACGCCTGCTTCAGCGTCCGGCCACCAAGCTTGACCACGCGGCCATCAGCCAACACGGCCTTCAAGCCCAAGACGTTGTCCTTGGTCGCACCGAAACGGACGGTACTCATCCCACCAGCGTTGGTCGACACGTTCCCACCAACGGATGAAAATGGCTTGGAACCAGGATCTGGCGCGTAGAATAACCCTTGTTTGCGGGCAGCTTGGTCCAAGTCCCCGTTGACGACCCCGGGTTGAACAACGGCCACGGAATCTTCTTTACTAATTTCCAAAATTTGATTCATTTTCCGCATCGAAATAATAATGGCGCCATCGATACCATCGGACCCAATCACGGTACTGCTAAAGGTGGTTTGGGGAACGACGGCAATATGAAATTTCCGCGCTGTCCGCAAAACACCTTGAATATCCTCGACACTGGCAGCCTCAACGAATGCCCGTGCCAAGCCGGTCTCACCGCCAGAAGCGTTGGGATTGAATGACTGTTTCTTTAACGTCTTTTCATCCGTGTAGATCGTCCCATCCTTGACTTGGTCTTGGAGGTAGGTCGAAATTTCTTCATCAGAATAAGCACTAAAAACTGTCACACTGAAGACCTTCTTTACTAGAATTAGTTTCGCGTGCCGGCTAGCCCCAACCGTCAATAACACTGAAAAAATGGCCACAAGGGCCACCAGCACGGGTTCATTATCAGTGATCATTCTAACACGTAATTAATAAAAGTACAGGTTTAACGACTTGAATTGCCTAACAATCGGCAAATAACTCATCTACTGCCAAAAAAGGATGCCAAACCCCAGCCAAATGGCTGCGGTCGACATCCTTTTTCATGGAAAAATAATTCTCTACTTTTGTTGAAGCAAACTGGCCAGTTACGCTGACAAATATTCCCGAAAAATACTATTGGGAAATGCCAGTCACCCCGCTCGTCTAATCAGCAGCGGTGCGGTACCGGAGGCGGCTAGATGGCGCAGACCTGTGTCGGTAGCGTTAGTTAGCGTTTTTTGTCGACTTACGCTACGGGTCGGTTGGAAGACGTGGCACTTTCACGGCTTTCAACCGCCTCTGAAGACCGCTTCTCAGGCTTCAGAGGTCACCCCCACAGGCGGAGCTATCTAGACCGCCGCAGGTGCCGCACCGCGGTTCGCCCATTTAGGCGAGCTGGGTGAATTGCTTGTTTTCGAGGCGGTACTGGTGGTCGCATTGCGCCGCCACGTCTGGCTCATGCGTCACAATGATCACGCATTTCTGCCGGTCGTGCGCAATCTTTTGAAACTGCGCGATGACCTCTTTGGTGTTGTCCTCATCGAGGTTCCCGGTCGGTTCGTCGGCCACCACCAACTGGGCGTCGCAAGCCATCGTCCGGGCAATCGCCACGCGTTGTTGTTGGCCCCCAGACAGGTGTTGGACGTTACGGGTCGCCAGGTCCTCGTTGATCCCTAGGTCATTTAGCGTCCGTAAGGCAAAATGTTTATCACCCGCATGTTCCGCCTCCGTAATCGCCATGGCCGTTAACAAATTGTTCAACGGGGACATGTAGGTAAACAGGTTGTAGGCTTGAAACACGATGGACACATCATGCCGCCGATACGTCGTTAGGCCAATCTTTTTCAGTAATCGGTCATCCAGCAAAATATCGCCTGCTTTCGGCTTATCCAGGCCGGCAATCAATGACAGAAACGTTGTCTTCCCGGTCCCGGAATGGCCTAGAATCGCGTACGACTGGCCGACCTCAAACGTCAGATTAATATCTTGAAACAACGGTTCACTTTTATCCTGGTACCAATACCCCAGGCCTTCTGTTTTCAACATGCGCGTTCCTCCTTAGGAAATTAAGACTTTCTTCGGCTCCAGTCGCAGGATGCCACCGGAGGCAATCATGATCGACAGGAACGTGATGGCTAAACCAAAGCCACCGAGTTCCGCCAGGTCTACCGCACTCACACTAATATCCAGGTCGGTATCGGCCGCCTTGGCGCTCGTGGTCGCGTTAGTTGAACCAGGACCCCCGGCACCGCCACGGGTACCACCGGGTTGACCGCTGCCCCCGGGTTGTCCGGTTGAACTGGTCGCGGTCGTCTGTGTGGTCGTGCTTTGCGAGACGAGTTGTGAGCCCAGTTGGTCGCCGACAAATTTACCACCGGCCCCTGCAATCGCCACGGCGACGACAATGACCATCAGCATCTCAGTAAAGAACTGTGCCATAATTTTCCAGCGTGCTTCCCCTAGGGAAAGTAGAACGCCGATTTCAAAGCGCCGTTCGCGAATCATCAAGATGACGATCAACGCCAAGATAATCGTGCCGGCAATGGCGACCAGCCAGACAATTTTATTGGCAAAACTCTTCACGTTCGCCATTGAGGCCTTCACCGTTTGGTAACTGGCATCGTCCGTGCTCAGCGCATACTTGCTGGTGTTGATCAGCTGTTTGCCGGCCTTCTTCACGCTGCTGACCTTGGCAGGGTTACTAATATTGAAGGTCACGGAATCCGCGGTATTCGCATACTTGCTGCCCTTAAAGGTGTTGGCCAGCGTGTACGACGTGTACATCGTATTAGCCGGGTCGGCACTCATGGGGCTAGCACTGGTGCTGGTCGAACTAGCCTTATAAATCCCGACAATCTTCAGCTTGACCTTAGCCTTGTCACCCGCGGTCTCTTTGACGGTAATCGTGTCGCCAACGGTCAGGTCATTCTGGCTCGCCAGGTCCTTTTCGATGACCACGTTGTTGGTGTTCTTGTCGGCTGCGGTGATGCCGCGACCTTTGGTGATCTTACTTTGACTGTTGCTAAAGGCCGTTGTCAGACTCGTGGCCGTGACCCCGTCAATCTGCGTGTCACCGGTGCTGGCACTGGATTTCATGCCCCCGGGACCGCCGCCGTTACTGCTGCCCATCCCCGTGCTGGTCGAAACCACGTCGTAGGATTTGGCGTTGACGGTCGTACTGCTGGTCACGTTGGTGCTCTTGACGTTGCTGAGCTGAGAAATCTTGGTCGCATCGCTCAGCTTCACCGGTGTCAGCGTCATCTTCGGCCGACTGCTCTTGCTGGTGGAACTGCTACTGCTCTGCATCTTCTTAAACGCCGCCTGCCGGTTCGCAGACAACGTCACGGTCGCACCAACATCGGCTTTCGCTTGGTCGGTTGCCTTAACCGCGGCGCTTCGAATCAGCAAGCCCGCTAACACAAACATCAAGATGGCGGACGAGACCAGAATCAGTAAGACTGACCGGCCCTTCTTCGCCCACACATTTAACCAGGCCCGTTTGAAAAAGTTCATTAGGGTCGCCTCCATTTCTTATCATGCTTTCGAGTATGCCAAAGTCGGCTTTGTGGAAACTTAAATTCCGGCATTACCGGCCTGCATTTTGGAAAACCCGGAGACACAAAAACGGCGGAACCCCTTAAGGTACCGCCGTTTCGTTAAGCTTTCTGTCATGATACGTGTGTTAATAAAGCGTTAAGGCTCGAGCTCGTCCGGTGGCAAGACATCCGGATAGAGCGCCGAGTATTCTTGATACCACTGGAACGTGGTGGTGGCCAGGACTTTCAGGACCGCAAAGCCTGGCACCCCGAAGATGACGCCCAGTAGGCCAAACATTTTGCCCCCGGCCAACAGGACGAAGACAATCGTAATCGGGTGCATCGCGAGGCTGTTACCCATGATCAGTGGCGACAGGACCTGCGTTTCCAGGACCCATTCGATCAGGTAAACGATGACCACGCCCAATAGCATGGACGGACTGGTCACGACCCCGATAATCAGGGCGGGCACCAGCGCGATGGCCGACCCGAAATATGGAATCAGGTTCAGTGGCCCGGCCAGTAACCCAATCAGTAGGGCATAACGCAACCCAATAACGGAATAACCGGTCGTGAAAATAATCATCACGCACAGCGCAACCGTCAGTTGGCCACGCACGTAAGAACTCACCTTGGCGTTCATCTGATCGAGCATCGTGATGAATCGGCTCCGGTAAGCGGTCGGCACGACCTGACTGATGTAATGAGGAAAGCGTGACCCATCCTTCAACATGAAGAACAAGACCAGTGGCGCCGTGATAATCGTGATGACCCAGTCGCTCACGGTCGTCACCACGTTGCCCAGCGAACTCAGTGTCCCGGTCAACAGGTTCAGCCCCCGTTTAGAAAAGTAGGTCGACACACGCTCGTTGATGTCCGCCAAATTGCTGTTGGACACCCAGTGATGCTCCTGGTTCAGGTGATTGATGTTGTGGAGCATGTCGTTAGCAAATTGGGGTAACGCGCCAATGATGCCGCTGGTCTGCTTGGTCAGAAACGGAATCAGGTTGAGGAAAATCAGCACAATGATGCCCGCAGTCAGGAGCATGGCCACGGCAATCGCCAGGCCAGTACGCATGTGAAGCCGCCGTTCCATGAAGTGGACGAACGGATCCAGCACGTAAAACAGAATGCCCGCGACCACGATGGCTGGCATGGTAATCCCAATAAACTTCCAAACCGGCGTGAGAATCCAAGCGTTTTGCATGAGTTCATTGAGCACCAAGAGTAATAAAAAGATATTTAATAGCAGAATTGTAATGTGATTATTTAAAAATCGTTGGTAGAACCAGGAGAATCCCGATTCTGGTTGACGCAAATTTTTCAATGCGACCCCTCCCGTAAATGTGCATAGCTCTAGTTTAAGTCTCACGAACCCGGGTGACTAGCTCTTTTTACCGGAAAGCAAAAATAATTTTCCTGAGTCCAGGCGCTTGCCGCCTCCAGTAGTCGAACGCCTAGCCTATGGGGCAACCCTCCGGAGCCAAAGGGCGGTCTCCGAAGGCGCACTGAAGCCCCGCAAAGCCCACGTGTCTTCCGCACGACCCGGGCTGTAAGGCCGCAAGTCCGGCGACCAAACAGCCCTATCACAGGCTAGGCATTCAACTACTTCCGGCTATCGCTCACGATGCAGGAAAATTATTTATCTCCGCTTTCCAAAAAAGCGCGGCTCACCAGCTTTTCTTCAGCCTATATCCCAATGTATCCCCATATCAAAAGGTGTTTGTCACTAATCCATACTAGTGACAAACACCTCTTCAGTATCATATAAACAGGGAAAACTAATTAACTATTAGTCACAGTCCAATCGCCCAACAGGCAACTCTAACTAAGTTGCTAGTTACGCCAGTATCAGCTGCGAGGGCGGCGATAATGGGTTCAGCCGTGGAATTTTCTGAGGGTTCACCTCAGAAAATGGTGACTTTGAGACTCGCTCTATGAGGCTCAAAGCAAATCTGGAGACCACTCTATGGCTCCAGGCGTCCTCCCCACCGCGTTCCGGCTCATTTTCACTGCCCGGTAAGGCATAAACAAAGCACAACCAGTGACCTTAGTTATCCGCGTTTTGGGCGACTTTGACGGTGGCGTCGGCGGTAGTGCCAGTGACGGCGTACACCTGCTTGCCATCCTGCCAAGTCACCTCATTGGCCTCGTCGTCATCGGTCTGACTGTAGACGGTCACGGCGCCCGTGTCTGCGCTGGTTGGCAAGCTGGATTTGGTGATCTGTTGGTTGACCTGCTTGGCAAATTGCGTTGGCGTCCCACTCTCATCAGCATTGCTGGTGACGGCCGTGACCGACCAATCGCCTTTGTTCCAGTGAACGTAGGTATGGCCCATGGTGCCTTGAACCACCGCCGTCGTCTGCTTGTTCAGTTTAACGGTCGTCCCCGTTGTGTTGCCACCCACGTAGTCGATCTGTTTCGCAGCCGTATTGGTGCTCCCGTACGTCGTTTTCTTATAGGTCGCAGACTGGTTATCGCTGGCAGAATAGTCGACCTGATAGTTCTGTTTCGTTCCGCTGGCGCTATTGGCCGTCAGTTTGGTGCCATCAGCCGTCGCCGTGGTTGGTGCCGTCGTTTGACTCACAGAACTAACGTCATTGGCGGCATGAATTTGCAAGGCCGTGCCCGACCCCAATGCTAACAGCGCGAGGGTTGCCGTGACGGTCGTGATGATTTTCGTCTTTCGTTGCATATATATTCAACTTCTTTCATTTAATTTTTGGTGACGTAAGCCGTTTGGGCCGTCACATATTTGCCATTACTTAAGACCAGGTACCGCGACCCCGTCGAGCGCTTCTTGATACCAGTGACCTTCAGCGTGGTTCCTTTCTTAACGGCAGTCGATCGGTTAGCCTTCTTAAAGGAAGATTTGGTGTATTCATAAACTTTCTTCTTGGTCTTCACGCTCGTGCTCGACCCCAGTGATTCATAGTAAGCGTGATCCGAATATTCTGTGCTAGCGGACAAGTATCCCAGTTTTGTCTTGATACGGTACGACTTCCCACTCGGCGCCTTGACGACTTGACCGGCCACCGTGTCACCAGCGACGTAATAGCCGCCAGTTTTGGTTTTTAAACTCGAATCAGCATAAATATTCAGTTTGTGGTTCAGCTTAAACGAGCCGTGTTGACCGACCCAGTAGCCCGTGGCATCCTGCGACAAGACCCATTTACCCAGTGAATCAATGTAGAGTTCCTGCTTAGATTTGTCAGTCGTCACGCTCTTCACCTTAGAAATCGCATAGAATTTCTGCCGGTCCGAGGCCGCAATGGCGGTGCCGTCAGCATACTTGGTCGCCCCATTATGTAAGTAGATGTGTTGACCCTTCTTATAACTACTGTAAGCATAATTCGTGGTCGTGGCGGTATTGGCCAGCGACGTCGCAATCCCATTGGTCCACCATGAAATTGGGTGCACGGTCGTCACAGCCTTACTGTTGTCGGTGTATTCACCCAACGCGGATAAATAATTATGATCCGTGTACTGCCACAACGCGTAGGAAATTGTCGGCGTCGTGGAGTAGTTCGCAATCCATTGGGCGTCAAAATTTTGGCGGGCAGTGTTGGCATAACTTGTGGCAAATGATTGGTAAGAATAGAAAACGAGTTTTTTATTGGTCAACGCACTCATTTCCTCATACCAGGCCTTAACGGCGGCGTTCGTGGTTCCGGACGTCACGTCATTTTCTTCAAAGTCTAAAACATAAAATTTCGCGTTTTTATTCGACCGGTTATAAAAATCCTTGGCCTCCTGCTTAGCACTCGCCGCGCTAGTGAACCGGGCATAGTCGTACTCACCAAACGGAATCCCGTACTTCACGTAAAGCGCGGTGTTATTGGTGGCATACAGGTCTGTGTACGAGGACCCATACTGCCGCCGGTTGATGACAAAGGAGACCTGACTCTTCAAATTGGCAACTTGACTCGATGTTAATTTTCCTTGCCATTCAGAAATATCCGGAATGGCTAAGGTGCTCGCTTGGGCAACGGTCTGGCCACCGGCTACTGCGATACCGGCCAGGGCACTCGCCGCAACGATGGCTTGCGTCAGCCGCTTGGCCCATTGATGTTTGCTCGACATATTGTTGACACTTCCCTATCTAAAAAATGATTTTCTGTTCGCACAATGTGAGTCCCTTTTGGCGTTGCGCCACCTCCTCGTTTCACAGTCCTTTTCCACCATAACCGATTAAAGTGTGCATTCCGTAACAGGGCGATTGCAGTTCAGTTACCAGATTTTACGATTATATTTATTACAGGAAGGCCGCTAAATCAACGATAGTCGTGATAATCCGGACAGATAACGGTTCGTTCCTTGCCCCGATAAAATGCAGAATTCTCCCATTTTGTGTAACGTTGTTCAACTGCCAGGCGGGCGGACCACGAGATAAAAACAATTTTGTTGATTAAAGCAAGTATTGTTCCGTTATTAATGAAATTATATTTGTTAACTGTCCTTTATAAATTTTATATAGCCTAATATACGAATATTTATAATTTATTCTTGTTGATTGTTCAGATGAAATCACGTATGATGGGGTTACTTCAAAAAAACTATTAGGAGGCCCCTTATGCGCCGTGCTTTGTTAAGTGTTTCTGATAAAACTGGATTAGTTGAATTTGCGCAAACGCTGATTGCTCATGACTTTGAAATTGTCTCAACTGGTGGCACCCAGTCCGTCCTGGCCCAGGCCGGGATTCCCGTTCTACCTATTGAAGACGTCACCCATTTTCCAGAAATGTTGGACGGCCGCGTTAAGACCCTGAATCCATTGGTATTCGGCGGCATTCTGGCCAAACGGGATAACTCCGAACACCAACAAACATTGCGTGAGCATGACATCACGCCCATCGACTTGGTCTGTGTGAACCTTTACCCCTTTGCCGCAACCATTGCCCAACCTGGTGTCGCCCTGGCCGCAGCCGTTGAACAAAT
This sequence comes from Levilactobacillus lanxiensis, assembly GCF_016861655.1. GTDB lineage: Bacteria > Bacillota > Bacilli > Lactobacillales > Lactobacillaceae > Levilactobacillus > Levilactobacillus lanxiensis. The sequence goes on from NZ_BOLN01000001.1 coordinate 144,444, forward strand.
TGACATTGGTGGACCTTCTTTGATTCGGGCCGCCGCAAAGAACTACGCGGATGTGCTGGTTGTTTGTGACCCTGCCGATTACGATCAGGTTGGCCACGCCCTTGCCGAAGAACACGTTGACCTTCGCTTGCGTAAACACTTGGCAGCCAAGGTATTCCACCACACTGCGCACTATGACGCCCTAATTGCCAATTACTTAACGGATGAAGCCAAGCCTGATACCTTAACCCTGACCTACGAACGCAAACAAGCCCTGCGTTACGGGGAAAATCCACAACAAACAGCGACCTTCTACCAAAACTGTGAACCGATTCCTTTCTCCATCGCAGCCGCCGTTCAGTTACACGGTAAGCCGCTGTCCTTCAACAACATCAAGGACGCCGACGCTGCGTTGGGCTTGATTCGCGAATTCGATGACCCGACCGTTGTCGCCTTAAAACACATGAATCCTTGTGGCATTGGCTCTGCCGTTGATCTCTCAACGGCCTGGGATAAGTGCTATGAAGCTGATTCAATGTCTATTTTTGGGGGCATCATTGTCTTAAACCGGCCCGTAGATTTAGCAACTGCGACCAAGATGCACAAACTCTTCTTGGAAATCATCATTGCCCCAGCTTTTGACGACGATGCCTACGACGTGCTGGCTAAGAAGAAAAATCTGCGCTTATTAACGGTTGATTTCAGCACAGCCAAGGATCCAGAAGAAGATGAACTGGTCAGTGTCCGTGGTGGACTCCTTCGTCAAGAACGCGACAACGTCTACGACGACCCAGCTAAATTCCAAGTTGTCAGCCACGCGCAACCAACCGCTGATCAATTGGCTGCCATTACCTTTGGTCTCAAGGCCATCAAGTTCGTCAAGAGTAACGCCATCCTGATCAACACGGCTGATCAAACCTTAGGCGTTGGTCCCGGCCAAATGAACCGAATCGATGCGGTAAAGATTGCGGTCGGTAAAGCCGAAGTGAAACCGAACTACGACCAAGCCGTCTTGGTATCCGACGCCTTCTTCCCCATGGAAGACTGCGTCGAATACGCCGCCCAACACGGTATCACGGTCATTGCCGAACCCGGTGGGAGTATCCGTGATCAAGATTCCATTGCCATGGCAGATAAACTCGGTATCGCCCTAGTCTTCACGGGCAACCGTCACTTCCGCCACTAAATTGACGCCACAAGAAAAGGCCGTCGCGACCCAATTAAAGGTTACGCGACGGCCTTTTGTGACCAGAACATTTGAATTTTAATTAAATGTATCAACTTCACACTAAAGGGTTAAGGTAGTCAGTAACTCAAAAAAGCAGAAATACCAAGGGACTCCGCAATAATTTCCGGTCACCACCATATCAGCCGTGAGGGTGAGAAAAATAGGCTCAGCCGTGGGATTTTTTGAGTGAATTTCTCAAAAAATGGCGACTTTAAGACGCGCCTTTCAGCGGCTTAAAGCGAGCCTTTCAGTGGCTTAAAGCGAGCCTAAAGACCGTTCTCCAGGCTTTAGGCGTCCTGCCCACCGCGTTCCAGCCTATTTTTCTCGCCCGGTAAGGCGAATGAAACCACCAATAATTATTGGGCAGACATCCCACCGTCGACAACGAACTCTGAGCCCGTTGCGTAGCTAGCGTCATCTGAAGCCACGAACAGCACTAACTTAGAGACTTCTTCTGGCTTAGCGATTCGACGTAACGGAATAGCCTTAGCAAATTGCTTAACGGCTTCTTCCGTTCCGGGTTGCGATATCATTGGCGTTTCAATGACTCCTGGATGAACAGAGTTGACCCGGACGCCAGATGGGGCCAGTTCCAGGGCGGCCGCCTTGGTCATCCCCCGGACAGCAAATTTCGTGTCCGTATAACCCACGGCACCACCGACTAACCCGTTCAGCGACGAAATATTCACAATGGAACCGGAATGCTGCGCCACCATTTCCTTGGCGACAGCCTTCAGGCCCAAGAAGGTGCCCAATTGGTTGATCTGGAAAATCTTCAGGTAGTCATCTTCGCTGATATCTTGCAGGCGCTTCGCAAACGTAATGCCGGCGTTATTGACTAAGATATCAATGCGGCCAAACTTCGCTTTGGTCTGGGCAACCACGTTATCCCAGTCGGCAGCACTCGCCACGTTGTGCTTGATGAAGAGGGTATTCTCGCCGAGTGACTTAGCCAGTTCTTCACCTTCAGCTTCTTTAATATCAGTGATGACGACCTTGGCCCCTTCACGAACAAATAGCTTCGCGTGTGCGGCGCCCATTCCTTGAGCAGCACCCGTAATGATTGCAACCTTGCCATCTAATTTACCCATCTTGGAAAACCTCCATTTTGTGATTTTATGTACAAATATAATTATACCGGATTTACTTATCAACCGCTAATCAAATGCAACACGCAAAGTTAATCACCCTTAAAAATCGCCCAATTCTAAGTCCCTGACACCCCAAAACACTGTGCTTAGCTTATCATTGGGACACGTAGGGGATTACATGCTTAGATTTTTTCGGGGGAGACGATTTAAAATGACATTGAAGCAACTGCCACGACTGGCTATAGTGGTCCCATGTTATAACGAAGAACCCGTTTTACCAACCACGGCACCCATTCTCGCAGATATTTTGACCCAATTGATTCATGACCGTTTGGTAACCGCGGACAGCCGCATTTTATTTGTCGATGACGGCAGTCGTGACCGGACCTGGCAACTGATTGACCAGTTGCGCACCCAAAACTCCCATTTCACCGGACTGAAACTCAGTCGCAACTACGGTCAGGAGGCTGCCCTCATGGCCGGCATGGAAACCGCCGCCCGGCAAGCCGACTACGTCATTACCATTGACGCCGACCTCCAGGATGACCCCACGCTCATCCCCGCCATGGTGACGCAAGCCCACGCTGGCTACGATGTCATCTACGGGGTCCGTAACGACCGGTCCACAGATTCCTGGTTCAAACGGACGACTGCCAACGGCTTTTACTGGGTCATGGGTAAACTCGGCGTCAATCTGATTCCCAATCATTCTGACTTCCGCCTACTGACTCATCCCGTCCTGGTTGCCCTCATGCGTTGCCACGAGACCCGGCCGTTCATTCGCGGCATCATTCCCCAGTTAGGATTTCCAGCCACTAAGCTCTACTACAAGCGGCAACCCCGCCAGGCGGGGGTCTCCAAGTACCCACTGCGAAAAATGTTGCGTTTCGCCTTAGACGGCATTCTTTCCTTCTCCGTCGCCCCGATTCGAGCATTACTGGTCGCCGGCCTAACCATCTGTGGCGGTGCCCTCCTCATGATTCTTTGGATCCTCATCCAGCATTTCCGAGGAACCGTGGTTACCGGTTGGAGCTCCATTATGGCTTCACTTTGGTTCTTAGGTGGCTTTCAATTGGTCGCCATCAGCATCATTGGCGAATACGTTGGCCGCACCTTCACGGAAGTCAAGCACCGGCCGCGGTTCATTATTCAAACGGACACCTATACCCCGAGTTTCACAGCGGCTTACCGGGAACCGAGCAATTCTGCGGCCGTTACGTTACACTTAAGTCAACTCAGAACTAAATCAGGAGAACGCTCATGAAAATCCGTCATTATCTCACCGTAACCCTGGGCGGCCTAATCAGCTGCCTGCTCTTAGTAACTTTTCTATTGGCCCTCTGGCCCGTCACGATTCGGGTGGACCACGATTGGCTCAAACCACTGGCTTTGTTGATGGCTAGTGCCCTGTACTTAGGCGGTGTTGGCCTGCTCTTTCGCTACCTACACCGGATCAAGCCCCGAACGGGCAAGTGGCTGAGTGGGGGCCTCTGGCTGGCCTTCTTAGTGATTCAGCTATGGGTCGCAACCACCTGGGTAGCGGCCCCCCGTGCCGACCTGTACTTTGTCCATCAGCAGGCCCTAAACCTCTTGAACGGTCATTTGGACTGGTCATCCTACTTCTACGTGTACCCAAATAACGTGACCTTTACGCTCCTACTCAGTGGCATCATGCGGGTGGGCCACCTTCTAACCGGCAGTTATTCTGGCGTCTGGCTAAACATGGTCCAATTTGCCTGGCTGGATGTCGGTCTCCTAGCCATCTGGCAGCAGTTGCGGCGCCACAATCCAGCGCGCGCTAATCTATTTCTGGTTCTCATCATGACCACGGTACCGCTCTACGCCTACGCGCTAAACACTTACAGCGATACCTATGTCCTTCCGCTAGGTCTCCTAGCCCTTGTAGCCTTTCGTCATCTACAACGGGCGCAGAGCTGGGAACAAATTACCTGGCGGAGCATTCTGTTAAGCTGCTTACTGGTTGCGGCCTACCTATTAAAAGCCAACTTTATTGTGCTAGTGATTGCGGTCCTCGTGGCTATCTGGCTACGTCCCAACCAATCCCCGCACCAAAGCTTTACCCGTTGTTTGTTGACGCTAGTCCTCCTAGCCACGCTGGTTGTCGGTGGTGGTCTCACGACCAAATGGCAAAAGGCCAACGGCTATACCGTTGACGCCAATCAATCACTGCCAGCAACGAGTTGGGTAGCGATGAGTTGGAATCCCCATTCCTATGGCCAATACAAACGGGCGGACGTCAACGCCATTCGCCAACAACCAACCAAGGCGGCCAAGCAAAAATTGGCTAGCCAAACGCTCACGACGCGGCTCCACGACCTGGGCTGGCAAGGAATTCTCCAACACCTCTTCCGCAAAGCCCGCCTGTTTCTTTCCAGCGGGACCTTCGACAGTTTTCAAATCAATCCCGCCTTTGACCGCGCACCTAACTGGTATCGCCAGCACCGCGCCACCAGTGATTGGTTCCTCGCCAACTGGTGTCAGATCAGCTATCTAGCACTGATCTTGGTCAATTTAGGCTGGGGCGTCCAACAGATTCGTCGGTACCATCTGACCTCAGCTTATTTATTGGGCGGTCTCTTCTTCATGGGCTTGATCTGTTTTCACGTCATCTTCTGGGAAACGGAAGAACGTTACGCCCTGCCAGTTCTCTTCCTATTGATTGCAGGCACGGCCGCGGGTTATCGCCAACCCCTCAATATTTTGCGCTATTCACAGCGTTCACGTTGGCTGCCCTTGGGGATGGCCCTAGCCTTCACCACGTTACTGGGCTTCGCTGCTTGGCAAAATACCAACCTGATGGTCCGCTCTAACAGCGACCCAGTCAGCGTTATCAGTCAAAACGAGGGACAATACTTTCAAAATCATCAGCTAACGCTCAAATCAAATCGTTCCCTGACCCAGCCCTTCACGGCGTCTCTCCCCTTTGACCAGATTACGGTCAACAATGGTGAACGACTGACTGGACGGCTGACCTTAAAGAACGCCCTAGGTAAGACGGTCTGGCAGTCTCATGGCCGCCAACTCCGGCTCAACCAAGCGCTGCCTTTACAGCCCGCCGGCCGCTACCGCCTGACCGTCACCAATCGCAGTCCTAAGGACATCACGCTGACCACGGCCCCAGCCACGTACCGACTCCTACTGGAACCCCTCAGCGCCCATCCCGACCAGTACTTGCGATTTGCCGTGACCCAGCAAAGTGTGGCCCCCGTGCTCTCTAACGGAAAATTCTGGCTGCTCTTTGGCGCCATGTGGTTAAGTGGTCTCCTAGTTATCGACCGTTTCTACTGGTATCGTCGGCGAATTTAACTTTTTTGTTAAAATCACTTGCCTTAAGGCCACTCGAAGGTACTAGAATAATCTTCATAGGGTCGCAGACTGACCCCGAATTCTAGTCCCTCATCGGTAAAAAAGGAGTCGAAACAACAATTGACAACAGAAATTAATCAACAAACCTTAACGGGAGAACGGGCCCTTTTTCAAGGACACGACCTCCACATTACAAATAGCACCTTCGTTGATGGCGAATCGCCATTAAAGCACAGCCAAAACGTGGCCATTGACCACACTATTTTCAAGTGGAAGTACCCCCTGTGGTACACAAATCACGCCCAACTTGATCACACCACCTGGCAGCCGGATGCCCACGCTGGTATTTGGTACACAGACGACCTGACCATGCATCACAGTCTCGTTCGGGCCACCAAGACATTCCGTCATGCCAGCAACATCAAGCTAGATGACGTGACCTTCGCCGACGCCGGAGAAACCCTTTGGTGGTGCCAAGATGTTCAGCTCGACAACGTCACGGCGACCGGTGATTACTTTGGCATGAACAGCGAGAACGTCGTTGCCCATAACCTCAAGATCACTGGAAACTATGCCTTTGATGGCAGTAAAAATGTTGAAGTCCACAACTCCACGTTTATCACGCATGATGCCTTCTGGAACTGTGATAACGTGACCGTGTACGACTCCACCATCATCGGCGAATACCTGGCCTGGAACACCAAGAACATTACCTTCGTCAACTGTTGGCTCGAAAGCGATCAAGGCCTCTGTTACGTGGACCACCTGACGCTGAAGAACTGTTCCTTGATCAACACCGACCTCTCATTTGAGTACTGCACGGACATCGACGCCACTATCAACACGGCCATCGATAGCGTGAAGAACCCCATTAATGGTAAAATTACAGCACCGGCCATTGGCCAAGTCATCTTTGATGATCCCGCCATTGACCCGCAGAAAACGACCATTATCACGACCAAGGAGGCCTTGAATCAATGAGTTATGACTTTTCAGAAATGATTGACCGACGGCACACCAACTCCGTCAAGTGGGATGTTAAGGACAACGAGCTCCCTATGTGGGTAGCCGATATGGACTTTCGGACGGCACCAGCGATTGTCGATGCCATCAAGAACAAGGCGGACGCCGGCATCTTCGGTTACGAAGAAGTCCCCGAAGCTTATTTTGAAGCCGTTCAACACTGGTACGCCACGGAACACAACTGGGCACCCAACACTGATTGGATGCGCTTCGTGACTGGTGTCGTTCCCGCCATCTCCTCTGCCGTTCGGCGCGTGAGTCACCTAGGCGACAACGTGTTGGTTCAGGCGCCCGTTTACAACATCTTCTATAATTCCATCGTCAACAATGGTCGGCACATTTTAGCCAACGACTTGCATTTTCACGACGGCAACTATGAGGTAGATTGGGCTGACCTTGAAGCCAAGCTGGCCGACCCACTGACCACGCTGATGATTCTCTGTAACCCTCACAATCCCGTGGGTAAGGTTTGGCAACCAGACGAGTTACGGCGCTTAGCCGATCTCGCCTTGGCCAATCACGTCACGGTCTTCTCCGACGAAATTCACGGCGACATTACGGATGCCGGTCACGGCTATTACCCGTTTGCCTCCGTTAGTGATGCCGCTGCCAACAACAGCATCACCGCCGTTTCCCCCAGCAAGACCTTTAACGTGGCTGCCCTGCATGCCGCAACACTGATCATCCCGAACAAATTCTTACGCGATAGTGTTGACCGTGGCATTAACAGCGAAGAGCTGGCCGAACCCAACGCCTTTGCCATTCCTGGGACCATTGCGGCCTACACGCAAGGTGCCGAATGGGTCCACGAGTTAAACGCAACGATTACTGCGAACAAGCAAACCCTCACGGCCTTCATTGAAAAGAACTTGCCGGACCTGCACGTCATCAAGGGCCATGCTACTTACCTGGTCTGGATTGACTGCCGCGATGTGACCCATGATACCCAAGCGTTATGCGATGTCATTCGCCAAACGACCGGACTGTTCATTACCGCCGGTGCCGTTTACGGTGGCGATGGTCACGACTTTGTGCGAATCAACGTAGCTTGCCCCGCCGAACGCCTGCAAGATGGCTTGAACCGCTTAGCCCAAGGCATTCACACCTTTGAACAAAAATAATTCCAGCGTCTGAATGTTAGCTAGCCTAACGTCCGGGCGTTTTTTCTTTGCCGACAGGTTATCATTTGATAACTTAATAAGTGAGTCCCAGTGAGTCCCGTGCTATACTGAATTTGATATCGTTTTCACGACCTTAAAGGAGGATGCTTATTATGCCAATCAACCCAGCTGATGCCCAAGATGTTTACCGTGACGCCGGCGACAATATTATGTTTACCACCTACGTCATCGACCGTGATCACCTCGAGGCTGACCGCGAAGCCATCGCCGAATTTGCCGACCGCCTAGCCGCTATCGAACGGAGCATGGACATTCGTTATCCCGATGCCAATCTCCGCGTGGCCTTTGGCTTTGGTGCCAGCGCTTGGAAAGACCTCTTCCCGAACGCCAACGTACCCAAGGAACTCGTCGATTTTCAGGAAGTCAAAGGGCCCAAGTACACGGCGCCCGCAACCCCTGGCGACCTGTTCATGCACGTCCGCGCCAAGGATACGGCGGTGGTCTACGAAGTCATGGACCAAGCCCGCGAATTTCTGCGCGACTGGACGACTGTCGTGGATGAGACTCCTGGCTTCCGCTACTTCGAAGGCCGTGCCATCATCGGCTTTATCGATGGCACCGAAAATCCAGCCGGCCCAGACGCCACCCAGTACGCGTTGATTGGCGATGAAGACCCGGAATTTGTTAATGGCTCCTACGCCTTCGCTCAGAAATACGAGCATAACATGGATGCTTGGAACGCCTTGAAGACTGAAGGCCAGGAAAAATCCATTGGTCGGCACAAATTTAGCGACCGCGAACTTGAGGACGACGAAAAGCTCCCCAACGCCCACAACATTGCCTCGCAAGACAACGAGGGCGGCATTGAACACAAAATTGTGCGGATGAACGTGCCCTATGCGCTACCCGGTCAAGGCATCGTCGGCACCTACTTCATCGGCTATGCCCGTCACTTTACCGTGACCCAACGGATGTTGAACAACATGTTTAGCCAGAGCGACCGGCTGTTAGACTTTAGTACGCCGATTACAGGTGCGGCATTCTTTATCCCATCCCGCCGCCTCCTCGAAACCATCGCGAACGGCAACTACGGGGCTTAAACTTGCCTCCGATTCGCCTTACCGGGAGAAGAAAATAGCTTGGAACGCTGGGGCAGGACGGCCGAAGCCAAAATGCGGTCTTCGTCCTTGCTTTGAACCGCTTAAAACCGCGTTTCAAAGTCACCATTTTATGAGCAGCCCACTCATAAAATCCCCCAGCTGAAGCTATTTTCTTCTCCCTCACGGCTGACACCGGTTTAACCCCGTGTGGCCGTGCTAACTATTTACTAACTTGATTCTATTCTGTCATAACTACAAACCGGTTCCCAATCACGTGTTCTACCTTCACGTGACCGGGGACCGGTTTTCTTTCATCACATCAACTGGCCCAAATCGAAACTTTTCAATTGCCGTAATCCCTTATTTCAAACCAATTGCGAGCGCATACAATCAAGTCGCTAACGTTGACGTTCCGGCATTATGGGCGTATCTTAGTAGAGTTACCATTACGGATAATTCACGATTGGTTTGCGTTACTTTGGGTAATCTCACCAATCAATTCAATCAATAGGGAGTTGAACTATTTTGGACGAGTCTGAAAGAGAATCCGGCCCATGGCGGCGTAATTTGCGGGTTCTCTGGTTCTGTACGTTCGTTGCCGGCATGGCTTTTAGTGAAATCATGCCATTTTTATCGTTATATATTAGTAGTTTAGGCGATTACACCAAATCACAGGTGACCATGTATAGTGGTTTGGTCTACGCCGCGGACTTCTTCGTGAGTGCGATTGCTTCCCCACTTTGGGGCATGGTCGCCGATCGGAAGGGTCGGAAATTAATGCTGATGCGGGCCTCACTCGGAACGGCCGGCGCCATGGCGTTGATGGGATTTGCCACCAGCGTTTGGCAGTTAGTGGCCTTGCGAGCTTTACAAGGGGTCTTCGCCGGATTCATTTCCAACGCACAGGCCTTAGTCGCCTCACAGACGCCGCGGAAACACAGTGGCGCTTCACTCAGCACCCTGATGACCGGGGTGACCAGCGGCATGTTGCTGGGGCCCGTCATTGGTGGGATACTGGCGCAGGTCTTCTCGATTCGGCTGACCTTCTTCATCACGGCCGCCTTGTTGTTCCTCACGTTCATCATGAGTTGGGTGCTGGTTGAAGAAAAATTCAAGCCGGTCACCAAGCAACCGGATGCGCCCAAGAGCCACAATCCATTGGCCGCCTTCCCCAATCCCAAATTGATTCTGGTTCTGTTATCCTCAACCATGATTGTTCAATTCGGGAACATTTCAATTTCACCAATCATTAGTTTGTATGTGAAAGAGTTAATGCACAACGTCGGCCCAATCACCGTGGTCGCCGGAATCATCGCGGCTTTACCAGGGATTTCAAACATCTTTGCTTCCCCGCGCCTCGGGCGTTACGGGGATGAGCACGGCTCTGGTAAGGTCTTGATCTTCGGTTACGTGTTTGCCTTTCTCATGTACCTCCCACAGGGATTCGTCACCAGCGTCTGGATGCTCGGAATCTTACGGTTCATGATCGGTATTTCCGACGGGGCCCTATTCCCAGAGATTCAAACCCTCTTGACGAAAAACTCGCCGGTCGAATTAACCTCCACCGTCTTCAGCTGGAACCAATCCTTCCAAGCCATCGGCAACATGATGGGCTCGCTCCTCGGCGGCTGGATTGCCGGGGTCTTCGATTACAACGCGGTCTTCTTCTCCACGGCCCTGTTGATGCTGGTCAACCTCGCATTAATCTGGTGGTTAGTCCCAGAGATTCGTAAGGCACGAGTCAAAACGGCTTAGGTTAAAATAAATTAAACGGACACGACAATTTTTTAATGTCGTGTCCGTTTTTTCTATTCACCATATTTACAATTGTCGAGCTACAACAAATCCTTCATGAACTGCATCGTAAATCTGACGAACACGTTCGGAGTCCCCAATATTATAAACATCCATATCCGTTTGCTCTTCAAGTTTATCTGCCAATGAAGTTTGTGGGACGAAACCAGCCGCCGTCACAACTGCTGTCGCTGACAAAGTCGTTATATTGCCAAACCGATCCACTAATTTAACCCCTTTGGTCGTTACTTCTTGCAATCTCAGACCTGTCAGTACTTTGACCTGTGCTTGTTTGATTGCAATTTTATAAACTAGGGAGGACTGTGCGGGACTTGCTAAAAACTCATCCATCATTTCAACAATTGTGACTTGTTTGCCAGCAGCTTTCAATTCCAAAGCTGTTTCAGCTCCCGTCACGCCGCCACCAATAACGACAATATCATCCCCAGATACATCCTGACGACCGCCTAAGTAATCCATTGCGGAAATCACTTTATCTTGATTAATTCCTGGCACGTCAAGTTTACGTTCGGCACCCCCTACTGCGACAATCACGGCTTGATAACCTTGATTCACTAAATCCGCATAAGTTGCTGTTTTCTTTTCTAATTTAATATTTTTACTCCGCGTCACATGCTCTTCATAGTAAGTTGTCAGTCTACGAATATTGGCTTTGCTCTCTGGCGCTGCGGCTTCAACCATGGCTCCACCAAATGAACGTCGCTCATAGAGTGTGACCTGATGACCACGACTTGCCGCAACCAAGGCGGCCTCACATCCAGCAGGTCCAGCACCAATCACTGCAATATTTTTGCTAACGCTTGCTGGTTCATAAGGATTTGATTCATATTTATAAAGTGTTGGATTAACCGTACAATGAATCGGCGTATTTGCCAACAAGCCGCGATCCATACAGCCAATTAGGCAATTGATACAAGGATTAATATCTTGTGCCTGATTTCTCTGAGCCTTTTTTGCCCATGCAGGATCTGCTAAGAATGCTCGACCCAGAGCAACAAAATCTCCGGCATTTTCCTCTAAAAGCTGCTCAGCAATCTCTGGCGTAAAAACATTATGACCCGCAAATACGGGAATGTGAACGGCTTCCTTAATTTTCTGTGTATCTCCTGCATTGAAGGCATTAGGCTTTAACATTTCCATTGAAGCCGTAGCGTGGGTGCCACCCATCAAATTCAAATGGGAAACCCCTTCCCGTTCAAGCGCCTGGCAAACCTTAATCGTTTCTGACAATCGAATGCCATCTGGCTCCCAATCGTCCGTTGACAATTTCACGCCGACCGGAAAGTCAGGTCCACACTTTTGCTTAACGTCTCTAATAATCTCTAGCAGAAGACGCATCCGATTTTCAAGTGAGCCACCATACATGTCTGTTCGTTGATTATCGTGTGGCGACAAAAAATTTGTTGGAATGCAACCCGCTGCCCCATGAATCTCGAGAACTTCAAATCCCGCACGCTTGCATCGCAATGCAGCATCACCAAACTTATGTACCAAATCATGAATTTCATCAACACTCAAAGCCCGTGGTAATTTTGCTCCAGCTTGATACCATGGTTCGTAAGTGATTGGTGAAGCACCAATCACATCTGCACTTCCTACGAAACCTGCATCACGGCCTGGGTGGGCTAGTTGCATGGCAGGCACAGCGCCATGCTCTTTCAAGGCATCTGCCAACAATGATAGCCCAGCAATAAATTCATCTTTGTCTGCTCGCAAACCACAGGATTTCATTGGAACTGGTGTCGCATTATCCATGAAAATTAACCCCGCACCCCCATCTGCTGCTTCGGCATAGGCTTTAATTTGTCTATCCGTGACTGTCCCATTAGGATTTCCTAAGTAAGTTCCCATTGAGTTACGCACAATTCTATTTTTGATAACGACATTACCAATTTTGCCTTTTGTAAATAATTTTGGATAATGGCTACTTTTCATCAGTCAGATCTCCTTAAATCGTTTATTTGAATACGCTTTCATTGTGCTATAATTCACTTGTTGCCACAATCACAAGAACTACCTAAAAAGTTGCTTAAGCAACGAAAAAATAGAGAAGGTTGCTTAAAGGAGGAGAAGTCATGGCTACGGACATTCGAATCGTTAAAACTAGACGTAATATTGAATCCCACTTTATTCAGCTACTCAGTCAATTCGATTTTAATGACATCACCATAAAGTTGCTGACAACAACTTGCCAAATTAATAAGACAACCTTTTACAGAAATTATGCTGATAAGTACGATTTACTAAACAAAGTTTCAACGGATCTGCTTGGGCATTACATCCAGGTAGTTGACCGTGAGCCAACGATTTTGACTGGCGACCCTTCCTACTTGATACCCATTATTGATTACTTTGAACAAAATCAAGAAACCCTGCTCATCTTGCTCCACCGACCATTGCCCATCACCTTATTTGATGACATGCTCACCGTTTTTCAGTCAGTTCTGCTGACCGCGTTTAACGTCAAAGAACCTGATGCTTCTGAGAAGCAGGTTCAGATTATGTCTTTTTATGCCCGCTTAATTGCTGGCAATATCTTAACCACAATTAGGTGGCAACATACTGAAAAACCACTGTTACGTAAAGATGAGCTCATTTCACTAATTATGGAAAGCTTCGAAGACGGTGTCTTACCTAGCATTCACGAAAAATTCCCTAATCTTTAGACATATAAAAAATCGACAGCCTTCAAGCAATTCTCAGCTTGTAGGTTGTCGATTTTTGACATTTTAATTTACATGGCAAATCACATTGCGCTTTTAAAACAACTTAGAAGGCGCTAGTGAAAATCATCAGCTAGTTTGTGGATAAATTTCATGGTAGCCCAGAAAGACCTTCAACGGCTATTTACCCGGCAAAACGTTCAAGGGGAACCTCTTCACCCGGCCCAAAAACCGTTGCCGACGTCGTGCTGACGCCGAGTAAACTGCTGATGCCGCCGAAGCCATCGACTATGTCGAAAGCCACACCGGCCGCGGCTAACGTTTGCCGCGCATGGCGCTCTTCCAGCGGCAACTCTTCGATGTCATCCGTGCGGCTGATAATCAATTGTGGATTGCCAGCGGCTTGGACCGCCGTTGCCAATGTGCTCGCCATCTTGGCCAAGCGAATCGTTGGCACCAAGGCCACGACCAGGTCTTGATCCAACATGGCGGCGCTCAGACCACCTTCGTCCAACACTTCTTCGGTCAGCGCCATCACGGATTCGGGCAAACTCACCGCGCTGGAGGTGTAAACGGTCAGGTCCAACTGACTATTTTGGCTTAATTGACGGACAAAATTTTGACTGGCAGCATCAAGGGCACCAGCGAGTAAGATTCGTTTCAAGGTCGTAACTTCCTTTCGTTCATGTATCAGTTAGCGCGCTGGTTATTTTCTTTGCGTATCAGATAACCAGCGAATATGTGCATCTTCAAGTGATTGGGCAGTGGTTAAACTCCCACAGTGGCGCCCGTTATCAGTCTCTTTTGACTAGTAAATAACGTGACCCGCCCAACCCAATGTTAATGATTATAAAGGGTTACAGTAGGTCGAAGGCAACCCCTATTTTAAAAAATTCTGAGGAAATAAATAAGTAATTACTTATTAAAAACTCATATAAATATGTTAACGTAACGAAATACCCTGCAGGCCTGGCAGAGCAACGATACGGTTGCGTCCCGAATCCGTTTACACTAGAAGATTATCAACAGAAGGAATAGTTATCTTTTGGTAAATGTAACTCTTTCATGTACAATAGACGTAACTGCGAAACGAAAAACCAAATACGACCGGTCTCCAGGCTGCCCGTCTTGACGTGTGCTCCCGGCACACCGATCGTTATTTTTGTACGCGGGCTAAACTGCGCGTTGTCAGTGCCTCCGGGCGAGGGAAAACGAGACCGGTCCGCTGTGGGCACCCGCCCGGAGCCAAAGAACGGTCTCCGGGCTTAGTTTGAGCCTCACAAACCGAGTCTCGAACTAGCAGTTCCCTAAGTGGCCGAGCCACCAAGGGAACTCCCACGGCTAAGCTCATTTTCCCTCGCCCTGCGGCCAACACGGATTTAGACCGCAGAACAACAGCACTGGCTTACTCGTTACAGTTCATCATCACTCTCAAGAACAACCGCATTACCATGGCCTCACTAGTTTAACCACCGACACTTCCGCCGGCGCATTAAACTAGTGTGAGCCGCAGGGAGAATGAAAATAGGCTCAGCCGTGGGAATTATCTTAGCGGCGGTTTTTGCTGCTTAGATAATTGCTATCTTTGAGACGCGTTCTTAGCGGCTCAAAGTAAGTCTGGAGACCGCCCTTTGGCTCCAGACGGGCGCCCACAGCGTCACGGCCTATTTTCATTCTCCCGGAGGCACTGACAACGTACCATTTAATACGCGACACCATCATACAGGAGGTTAATCTATGCTACTTTCAATGGAACATCTACGTAAGGAATATCCCAATGGCAAGATTGCCGTCGACGACTTCAATTTGCAAGTCGGCCGCGGTGAATTTATTGCGTTCATCGGGACGTCCGGCTCGGGGAAGACCACGACCATGCGGATGATTAACCGCATGCTGAAACAAACATCTGGCACCATCAAGATCAACGACAAGGATATTTCTAAAATGGATCCGGTCAAGCTCCGGCGGTCCATCGGCTATGTCATCCAAAACATTGGCCTGATGCCCCACATGACCATTCAGGAAAACATCGAAATGGTGCCCAAGCTCCTCGGCTGGTCCAAGGAGAAGCGGGCCGAACAAGCGCACAAGATGATCGAGCTGGCCCAACTCCCCGACGACATGCTGCAACGCTATCCCGGCGAACTTTCCGGTGGGCAACAGCAACGAATCGGTGTTGTGCGGGCCCTGGCCGCCGACCAAGAGATCATTTTAATGGATGAACCCTTCGGTGCCTTGGACCCCATCACGCGGGAATCGCTGCAGGATCTGGTCAAGCATTTACAAGAAGACCTGGGCAAGACCTTCATCTTCGTGACCCACGACATGGACGAAGCGCTACACCTGGCCACCAAGGTCGTCATCATGAGTCAAGGCAAGCAGGTCCAAGTCGACACGCCCGAAAACATTCTACGCCACCCGGCCAACGACTTCGTCACCAACCTGATTGGTGAGGAACGATTGATCCGGGCGCAACCCAACATTTTATCCGTTAGCCAAATCATGTTAAAGAACCCCGTTTCCATCACGCCCGACAAGACCGTCGACGATGCCATCGAGCTGATGCATGACCGGCGAGTTGATACGCTGCTGGTTACCGACGACGCCGGCGTACTCCAAGGCTACGTTGACCTGGAAGACATCAACCGAATCACCGACCCCCACACGGCCGTGGGCGATTTCACCAACCGTCAAGTCTTCTTCGTGAAGGCCGACTCGCTGATTGGCGATACCGTCGACCGGATTCTGAAACAGGGGGTTAAAAACGTGCCCGTGGTCGACAAGGACAAGCACCTGGTCGGCATCGTTACCCGGACGGCGCTGGTCGACATCGTCTACGATGCCCTGCGTGGCGCACCGGAAGCCAATGAAGAACCCGCTTCCCCGATCAACGCGGATATCCATGCCGCTGCGACCCACGATGAAGGGGGCGAAATCCCACAATGATGCATTTTCTAGCAACTTATGGGACCCAACTGATTGCCAAGACCGGCCAACACCTGTACATCTCGGCGGCCGCCCTGGCCCTCGGGGTCATCGTGGCCGTGCCACTGGGCATCCTGTTGACGCGGATGAAACACGGCGCCAACTTTGTCATCACCCTGGCCGGGGTGCTCCAAACGATTCCGGCCATGGCACTGTTAGCCATGATGATTCCCATCTTCGGAATCGGTTCAACGCCCGCCATCGTCGCCCTGTTCATCTACTCCCTGCTGCCCATTTTGCGCAACACCTATTTGGGCATGCAAGGCGTCTCCCCGACCGTGCGTGACGCGGCCAAAGGCATGGGCATGACCTGGTGGCAAATGATGATTCAGGCCGAGATTCCCTTAGCCGCACCGGTCATCATGGCCGGTATCCGGCTGTCCGCGACCTACGTGATTGCGTGGGCCACCCTGGCGTCCTACATCGGTGCCGGTGGTCTGGGGGATTTCATTTTCAACGGACTGAACCTGTACCGCTCTGACCTGATTCTTGGCGGCTCGATTCCCGTTATCCTGTTGGCGCTTCTCGTCGACTATTTATTGGGTAAAGTGGAAGTGGCCGTCACGCCACGCCAATTACGATAGGAGGCCGCTATGCGAAAACATTTACGTCAATGGCTCGCTGCCTTTCTGGTTGCGGTCGTCCTCCTGCCTTTGGGCGGGTGCGCGCTACCGGGACTGTCTGGCTCGGGCAATAACACCGTACGAATCGCGTCACAGAACACCACGGAACAACAGATCATGGCCTACGTCATTGCGGGCATGATTGGGCACTATACAAATTTAAACACCACGATCATCAATAACTTGGGGTCCGGCAACGTCAGCTTCAATGCCTTGAAGAACAAGCAGGCGGACATCTCGTCCATCCGCTTCAACGGGACCGATCTGACGACCATCTTGAATGAAAAATTTGAGCGGGACCCCGCCAAGGTCAACACGACCGTCACCCGTGAATTTCAGCAACGTTACCAGATGACTTATTTCAAATCATACGGTTTCGCCGATACCTACGCCTGGATGGTCAAGCCGGCCTTCGCGAAGAAACACCACCTGAAGACCGTCAGTGACCTGAAGAAGCTGGCCCCCACTATGAAAGTCGGGATTGACCAAATTTGGCAAAACCGTCAAGGCGACGGTTACCCCGCCTTCCAGAAGATGTACGGCTACAGCTTCGGCACGGTGCTGCCCATGCAGACCGGGCTACTCTACGACGCGTTATCCGCCGACAAGATGGACGCCATTCTGGGCTACTCCACCGATGGCCGGGTCAACAGCTACCATTTAAAATTGTTAAAGGACGACAAGAATTTCTTCCCACCCTACGATGGGAGCGCCGTTGCCACCGATGCCATTTTGAAACAGCATCCGGAACTACGCAGCGTGTTGAACCGCTTGGTCGGCAAGATTTCACTGAAGACCATGCAACAATTGAATTACCAAGTCGACGACCAATTGGAAGAACCCCAGACGGTTGCCAACAATTTCTTGAAAGAACACCACTACTTTGAAGGGGGGAACGACTAGTTATGAAAGACATGGGTTTATTCAGTCAGCTGGTTTACTACTTTAGCCACAACGGGATGTACGTCCTCAGTCAATTTAACCAAACGTTCCTCGTTTCCATCTACGGCGTGCTACTGGGCGCCATCGTCGGGATCCCGCTGGGCATTTGGATTTCTCAGTACCGGCGCCTCTCGCCCGTCATCATTGGCATTGCCAACGTGATCCAAACGATTCCGTCACTAGCGATGCTGTCCATTTTGATGCTGGGATTAGGCTTGGGCCAGACCACGGTCATCGTGACCGTCTTCCTCTACTCCCTGCTGCCAATCATTAAAAACACCTACACCGGCATGCTGAGCGTCGACGCCGACGTGCTGGACGCCGGGAAAGGCATGGGGATGACCCGCTTTCAGGTCATGATGACCATCCGGATTCCCCTGTCGCTATCGGTGATTATCGCCGGGATTCGAAACGCCTTAGTCATCGGTATCGGGATCACCGTTATCGGCTCGTTCATCGGTTCCGGTGGGCTCGGGGACATCATCGTCCGCGGGACCAACGCCACGGATGGCGGGGCCATTATCCTGGCTGGGGCGTTGCCAACGGCTTTGATGGCGATTATTACGGACCTGGTCCTCTCCTTCATCGAAAAGCGCCTAACGCCTAAGACTTCTTCTGAACGGTAATATTGGTTTGGGTCAAGTGCGTGTAAACTTGGCCGCCTGCGGCTTCCAGGACTACGCCTGCTGTGGGGCCGGTTTCCGCCTGTGGTGCGGGCTCCCACCTCAACTTTGAGCCTTGCGAGAACCCTGCAAGTCTCAAAGGTTGTCCCATTCTGTAAGCCGGCTCAAAAACGCCGACTAACAGAATCGACACAGCCGTCTCCGTCCTGGCTTCCTCCGGCTCAGATTGCGACACCAATCCGATGTTGGTTTGGCGAAGTCTTAGACGGCAGCCGTGGTCGTGGTCCATTTGCTCGCTAGTGTGGTTGGCTAGACGGCTGTCGCGCTAGTTGTTAATTTTCGATAATTTAAGCGTCACCTGCTTCGTTTGAACGAGGTGGATGACGCTTTTTTGTTGCCCGTGAATTGGCCTTGCTCCCCAACCACCTTTGCGGATAATTAATGTTATACTGTGTAAAGTAATATTCGTAGGCGTTAACTACTACGACACTGAATTTTAGGTATGCCGCCTGAACAAACACCATGACCACAACCGGCAAAACCACCAACCATCCCTTGAATTTCTTTTGGGGTTGGTGCACAACTCTTAGCCGGAGTCAGCTAGGTGCGAAGTCCCGTGTCGGTGGTTGTTAGGGCGAGTGGTCTTCTCGGCCTTACAGCACGGGCTGTGGGCAAGACTTACGGGCTTGGTAAGGCTTGGCCGCAAGTCCGAAGACCGCCTTTCGGCTTCGGGCGCGCCTCATGGGACAGAGCACCTAGCTCAAGTCAAACAACCACAATCACACCCGGCCAAACCACCAATCACCCCTTGAATTTCTTTTAGGGGTGGTGCACAACTCTTAGCCGGAGTCAGCTAGGTGCGAAGTCCCGTGTCGGTGGTTGTTAGGGCGAGTGGTCTTCTCGGCCTTACAGCACAGGCTGTGGTCGAGACTTACGGGTTTCAGTAAGGCTTGACCACAAGTCCGAAGACCGCTTCTCAGGCTTCGGGCGTGCCTCATGGGACGAGAGCACCTAGCTGACGCAGGCGGCAAAGTTAGAACCAAACACAAAAAAAGAAAATCAAGGAGATGATTGGGTGGAGCGGTTACGGCAAGCGGGTATCGACTTTTCCGTCGGCACCCTAAACTTTCTAGCAAATATTGGTCTCATGTTGCCCTACATTTTAATGCTGTTGAAGTACCAGGAAACGCAGAGCGAGACGTATTTGATTGCCCTGGTGGCCTTCTACATTTCGCGAGCGGCTAGTATTTTTTATACCAAACGCTTAAATCTGCGGTCGAGCACCTACCTCATCGTGAGCCTGGTGCTGGGCGCGCTGGGGAGCTTTATCTTTGCCCTGACAAACGCCGTGGGCTGGCTCGTTGTTGGCAGTCTGTTGTGGGGGTACAGTGCCGCCACGATTTGGCCGTACTTTTTGACCCTCAAGTTACATCTTAGTCAGTCGAGCGAATTTAAAATGAAGCGGCTGTACTGGCTCATCTTCCTGGGCCTTGGCGTCATGCTGGCCATCGATCTGGCGGCTGGATGGAGCTATACGCTGACCTTTAGCGTGCTGGCGCTGCTGTACTTGGGTGCGCTGCCCGGCGGCATTTTGCTGGACAACTTTACCAACGACTTCTACCAGAATCGACCAACGCATCCCCACGGTCTCCAACAGGGCTGGCGCTGGGCGTTGTCCCTGATTGGCTTTGCGGCTATCGCCTTACTGACGACGTTGCGGAAGGCCGCGCTGAACCTACCAAACGGGTTAGTGCTCGCCATTATCGGCGTGGCGCTGGTGATTCTCGCCATCGAGCTGTACGGTGACCGCCACGTGCTACCTAATTACAAGATTCGCCTGTTAAACCGGGGCTTCCTGATGAGTCTGGTCCTGCTGTTCAGCGGTTTCTTCGCCTACTTCTACTTTGGGCATGCGGGGATGTACGTGGTCTTTGCGCTGTACTTGGTCGGGTTTGAGACCGGCTATCCCCTCTTTAATAAACTGGGACGCGGGTCGACCAAACGGGCGCTACGGCTCAGCCAGGGGAGTTTGCTGGCGGGGCATGTGCTCCTGCTGATTCCGTGGCGCTGGTCCTACGTGGTGGGGATTCTGCTGATTACCCTGTACGTCGGTTACGACAACCCGACCATCAACGCCACGCTGTACGGGGCGCCGGAGATTGACCACGATATGGCCATCGTTCACAAATACCGGTTCTCCACGTATGGCGGCCTGTTGTGCCAGCTGGTCATGTTTGGCCTACTGGTGGCCGTGAGTGCGGGCGCCCATTTATCAATTCTGTCATTCTTCAAACCCAGTGATGCCAGTCATTTCTGGCTGTATACCCTGACCATGAGCTGGCCGTTAACGCTGGCCTCGTTGGGCATTTCACTGGGAAATATTTTGCACGAACCTAAGGGGTAGCCAGTTGGCTGGCCCTTTTAATTTTATTCACGTCGTTAAGTAAGCAAGTTTACCTAACGATTTAGTGCAGTTAACTAGCCATCGTTTTAGCCGACAAATCCTATCCTACCAAGCTTTCATTATCACCCACCGCGAGTCATTGCGATGGGTGATTTTTCATACCGCCAATCGATTACTGTCCAACTAACTAGGTGCTATGCTTAGCTTGTAGATTATCGCACTTGATAAGGAGTGAACTCTGATGAAAGGAAAAGTCTTTAGAACATTTTGTCTCAGTATACTTAGTTTCGTTGCCCTGCTGACTGGCCTATTACTAGTTAATGTGCGTTCTGTTCACGCGGAAACGACGCCGGTGGTGACGACTGATTTATCGAAAACAATTGATGAAACCTTTCCTGACGCCGACACAAATAGCGCTGCTGCTGTCGTCAAGGCTGCCATGCTAGACCATCAAAACTACCACACTGAGGGTTACGGCATTTCCGGCGATAGCACCCTAGCCGAGGTCCAAGCCGAGTACCCCGCCATTACAATTGATCAGCCACTAACTAGTTATGAACCCCTCACCCGAATCACGCCCGTACTTCACGAGTTATCTCTAACCCATCAAACTAGTCAAATTGAAGCCAGTCTTCCTGCTATCATGTCTACCCTACTAGCCACTCGTCCCGACAAATATAAGAACGTGAACTCTTTAGATTTGAGCAATGATCAGTTAACAAACGCTGATCTCACGACCTTGCTGAGCGCTGCCGAACACGTTCACTCAACCACGGTGCTTTCGAATCTCTATCTCAATCAAAATGATATTAGCGATTTTTCTCCCTGGATGGACTACAAAAATGCGCAAGGCGCTACTAGTCCGATTGGCAACTTATATGCCCCAAGTTCAACCTCTTCGGACGCTCCCCTGCTCACAGATGTCGTGCTCAATGGAACCACCGCGAAAATTCCTTTCACCAAATTTGATGAACTCACAACACCTTTTTCTCCAGACCTAATTGGCGACCCATTTTCACGTCAGGGCCAAATTGCCTTTAAAGTGTTTAACAGTCCCGACTTCTTTGATGATCCGACCAATTTCATCCCAAATGGTGCCCTCGGCGCTGGGAAAGTTATCCCATTAACGACGTACCGTGATCAGTATCGCGATTTCCCCACAACGCTTGATTTCAGACAGACTGATCGGATTGATGCGCAAAGTAACACCTATTATCAGCCCCTGCCGCAGAAACAAATAGATTCCGTTAGCGCATACTTTCCCGCCCAAACCTACACAATTCTTCCGCCAAACGACCCAGATTACCTGACCATCACCAACGTCCCAGCCCATAGCACCGCCCTTCACCTCCGCGTCCTAGTTTGTCCATTCAAAACAGTTACCTACATTCAAAATTACACGATCAAGCTCTATCCGGCTCCGAAAACCGCTGTGCCCACCAATAATTTAGGCTCTTCGTCTAACACGTCTAGCAGCTCTAATACCGTTGTCTCACAGGCAGACAAGGCTAAACCAGAGAACAAAATCGTTTACGCCACCAAGAAAATTGGTCTCTACAACTCCCCAACCTTTACCAATAAGGCCCGCATTCACTGGTACACCAAGGCTAAACGGACCAACCGGCCGATGTTCAAGGTCACTGGTTACGCTCGCTCCAAGAACGGCCTACTCCGCTACAAGGTCAAGGACGTGACGCCGAACGCCAAGACGAACGGTCAAACCGGCTACATCACAGCCAAGGACAGTTTTGTCAGCCACGCCTACTACCAAACTCAGACAAAGAAGATCAAGGTTCTCCGCGGCCTCAACAGCTATAAAACCAAAGCCCTCACCGGCAAGAAACTCCACTACCGCAAGAACCAAGTCATTCGGGTGAAGAAGCTGGTCACTCACAACCTGACCACGCGGTACCAGTTGCCCAATGACCGCTATGTTTCAGCTAACAAGCGATTGGTCATGCAGGTTAAATAGTCATTTCACCTAACTAACCGAGTTGCCTAATTTGCTTTGTCTGAACATCAACAAGTCCTTATGACATCAAGCTTTCATAATCACTTACCACGCATCATTTTGGTGGGTGATTTTTCATGTCCACAATCCATTCACTAGTCTCACTATCCCTCACACTTACCTGGTATGCTTAGCTTGTAGTTAACTGCACATGATAAGGAGTGAATTCCAATGAAAGGAAAACTGTTTAGAACGCTTTGCTTCAGTATACTTAGCACTATCGTCCTGTTAACCAGCCTGGTATTGGTTAGCCCTGCCTCGGCACATGCCGCCACACCCCCGACCGATGCCGCCACTAGCCTTGATTTGAACCAGACTATTGACCAAGCCTTTCCCAACTACCTAACAGATCCAAATGAAGCTATCGTCCGAGAAGCTCTACTTAAAGCGGAATATCCGTACCCATATACGGGTCAAATCGACAGAACCAGTACCTTGGAGGATGTACAAAAATGCGTTCCCCGTGTCATCATCACCGAACCAATGACAGACTATGCGCCCCTTATTAAAGTGGTCGGCCTTGCTCGCTCTCTGCACCTAGCCAACCAGCCACAGTTGTCAAAAAACCTCTCCTCCATCGCTCAGGCCTTCATGACTGATCGTAATCATCAAAATGGTATTGGCAACTTGGAACTTCCCAATGACGACCTAACTAGCGCGGACCTAGAGCTACTTCTAAGTCTTGCAAAGAAGCAGGCCCCCACCCAAACGAGTCATTTCATTTTCTTGCTTGACCTAAGCCATAACAAAATTAGTAATTTTACTTCCTGGTCAGATTTCAAAAATTCAGACGCCAGTCAAGTCATCAGCGGGTTAAACGCACCCATGCAAGATCCCGAATCCACGACTACCCTACCTGCACAGGACTTAACTGGCACCAGCATTAAGATTCCCTTCACAAATCTTCCAGAACTGACATCCAATGATTTTTATGATAGTGCATACACTCTAGTTCGCGCATCGCTCACGTCTAATAAAGACTACTTTGATAAGACTGATAATTTTGATGATCAAGACAGACTTTCTCCTGAGTCAGTCCCCTATCTAAACGATATAAACAACCCCGCAATCAATTTTTATCTGTACCTAGATCCTCCTAAAACAGACTTTTCAGATATGTACACTATTGCCTTAAGTCCAGATACCTACACAGCAATGTTAAGTCAATCATCACTACAGGGCATGCTGACTGATGGCGATATACAGGAATATACTTTGCCAGCCGATACGACTCACCTCACAATCAATAATATTCCAGCAGGCAGCCGTCAACTCACCCTTAAGATTGCAAGACTTATTTCCGACTCCAACATGAAGTGGACCACCTATGTTCAGAATTACACCATCCCGTTGAAATCACCTACGACAAGTAATACTGCCACCAGTGTCGAGTCCGACAAATCCAATGAATCTACAACAGTCGACACCCCAGCTGCCGACAAGGCCAAGCCAGAAAACAAAATCGTCTACGCCACCAAGAAAATTGGTCTCTACACCTCCCCAACCTTCACCAATAAGGCCCGCAGCCACTGGTACAACAAAGCAACTCGGACCAACCGGCCGATGTTCAAGGTCACTGGTTACGCTCGCTCCAAGAACGGTGTGCTCCGCTACAAGGTCAAGGACGTGACCCCGAACGCCAAAACACATGGTCAAACCGGCTACATCACAGCCAAGGACAGTTTTGTCAGCCACGCCTACTACCAGACAAAGGCTAAGAAGATCAAGGTACTTCGCGGTCTCAACAGCTATAAGACTCAAGCTCTCACCGGCAAGAAAGTCCACTACCGCAAGCACCAAGTCATCCGCGTGAAAAAGCTCGTCACCCACAACCTGACTACGCGGTACCAGTTGCCCAATGGCCGGTATGTTTCGGCTAATAAGCGCCTGGTTATGCAAGTCAAATAGTGCCGACCAAGTCAGCCCACACACTGTGAGCTGGCTTTTTTGGCGATTAGTTATCCAGATTAATCAATTTATCTTTTAACCATCCACTAGGGTAAAACGAAAATCGGTCTCACTGGAGCCCTAACGGTATCGATAGCGCTGGTCGCCATGATATGATATTTCTGAATAAAGCGCTTACACTACTATCCAGAAAGGCGGCGTTTCCCATGCCAAATTCCTTCCGTCCCCTCCTCTTAATTCTTACTGGCTGTTTGCTCGGCACCGCCACAGTCGTGCTGCCACCCATTCACGCCCGATCGACCTCCAGTGCGACGCAGACCCGTGAGATTCCCGCGGCTGACACCCTGACCATTCGGGAGGCCTTCAGCCATGACACCTACCTCCAGGCAGATATCGTCCACACCCTCCAACGATACGGCTACGAGGTCACGGCCGACTCCCCCGTGAACGCGACCCAAGCCTTTGGCGGCGCCACACCCCTAATCCTCAGTGATCCCCGCATCCGTGACTATCAGGACCTCCGCCACCTCGTCGCCTACCCGCGGTCCCTGCGAATTTCTAACCAAACACATCTTGCCGGTGCCGGCTTTCGTCAGGTGATTGCGGCCCTCAACCAGTTGCCAGCTGAGGCCGATGGCTCGTTTTTACTCTATCGCAACCAGCTGACGGACGCGGATCTCAGCGTGCTCGTTGACTATTTGAAAACACTGCCTTCAGACGATGACACCCTACCCGTTCACAGACTCAACCTGAGCGAAAATCAAATCAACGACCTGACTCCCGTAGCCGACCTCGCCGACAGCACGCGCCCCGGTGGTCGGGTCATCCGAACGCTGGTGGCTTGGGGGCAATCCCGCCACTTGAACCCACTCCCGGCACAACGCGTTGTTCACAACCAAATCACACTAAAAGCCAATGACCTATTACCGCTACGGCTTTACCACCACACACCGGCGGAGCCTTTTGACGATCCTAGATTCCAAATGGCTGTGTTTCGCGTTCACCCGGAGCTGAACGCGGACGGCCTCCACGCACTAACGACGGATTCGTTTGTGCCAAATGCGCTGACGGCTCAGGAAATGGGCCAGCCCGTCCTGCAATACCGCGACATCCCCATGACCCAGCCGGAACCCAAGCTGACGATTGATGAAGGGACGAAAACAGTGAGCGGCTTAGCTAATTTTGGCGTGCTCGACTATCAAAACACCACCCCCTTAGCTTACCGGCAGTGGCTGTCCCCGGCAGAACAAGCCAGCCGTCTCAGCAGTCTGGCAGCTGATGGTTACTCGGCCACCGACAGTTTTCGCGCCGACCCGCAGATCACCAACATCCCCTCTGGCACGCCGTTCATTCAGGTCCGCGCGGCCTTTCGTTACTTCTACAGCGAAACGTTCCGCGGCTTCACGCAGGATTACACCATTCCCCTGACCTGGCCCGACACCTCGACGTCCAGTAGTTCCAGTGGTGGGTCCAATAGCGGCGGCAGTACGAGTTCCAGTCGCCCATCCCTCAGCTCGGGCGGCGATGGCGACGGTGGGGTGCCTGAGGGAACGGTGGTCACGGCCACCCGAAAGATTGGGCTGTACACGGATACGGCTTTCAAACGGACCACCCGCCAACACTACTACCGCCGCCAGCCCCGCGTCTACCGGCCGATGTTCAAAGTCACCGGCCACGCGCGCTCGGTCCACGGCACGCCGCGGTACCTGGTCAAGGACGTCAACCACCACTCGAAAACGGCGGGCAAGACCGGTTACATCACGGTCAATCGCAAATTTGTGACGCCGACCTACTACCGACAGGCGGCTAAGCGGGTGACGGTGATCAATCCTAATGGCGTGAATGCCTACCGGAGCAAATCGCTGACGGGTAAGGCGACGCACTACCGTCAGGGTCAGACACTGCGGGTGAAGAAGCTGGTCAAACACAACCTGACCACCCGATACGTGCTCACCAATGGCCACTACATCACCGCCAACAAGAAGCTGGTGCAGAATGGACGAGTAGCTATGCCAAAGAAGCTCAAAGCTAAGACCGCTATCAACCGGTACCGCGATGTGAACTTTCAGCATCGGCAAAAACATTACCGCAAAGACACTACCCTCACCGTTAAAGGCTGGGACTTCAGTGCTCATGGGACTAAACGTTATCGCGTGGCGCATGGGTATGTGACGGCCAACCGCCACTACACCAAAACAATCAATTAACTAAAAACGAGATGACCGGTCGCTTCAGACCAATCATCTCGTTTTTGCATACAATTTATTTTTTAACAACTAACGTCTTATTTGCCGTCATGTAACGCCCGCCGGTTAAGACCAACCGCGTCGTCAAATGATAATGCCGAATGGCTTTTACCTTCAGTACCGTTCCCCGTTTGAAATGCTGAAGACGCCGACCACTCAGATCAGCCTGGCGATACGCGTTGATTCCCAACGGATTCAGCACCCGAACGTGCCGCGGGGTAACGCGGAAATAGGTACTCGTTACATCATTATCGCTTGCCGTCACGTAACCCGTCAGACCGTCCGTCTTGGACTGGTGATTCACATCGCGAACCCGATACCGCATGACACCAGCAGTGTTCCGCCGGTACCCCGTTACCACAAACTGTGGCCACTGATTCCGTGGGCGTTTGGCATACCAGTGCAGGCGGGTTTGCCGATTAAAGTTGACCGTGCGATAAAGGCCAATCCTCTTAAACGCCGATACAGCCTGACCTTTGGGCACAACCTTGACCGGATCAGTCGGCTCCGAGATCGATGGTGTGGGTGTGACTGTCGTTGGTGGCGTGGTAACCGCCGTTCCACCACCGTTTTCCGCTGGCGCCTTCTTCTGGTAAATGTAGGTGAATTCGCCAGGCTTGGTGGCATCCGTTCGCGCTAAATCGTAACCAGTAATAGGCAAGACTGCCTTTTTCAGCTCAGAAGTAAAATCGAAGGCCACCGTCACGTTCTCTGGCGCCCGTAAAACATTCCCAGCGGTATCCACAAAATTAATGGTTAACTTCTGCATATCGGGTACAACCTGATTAGGATCCATAGAAAAATGGAATTTAACATCACTATCTCTAACCCAATCATGCGCACTAACTCGCCAGCTTTGGGAACCATCCATGAGATTCAGTTTTTCTGAATTCACGAACCAATCTGTTCCCTGCGCTAAGGCGCGTCCCGCAATCAGTTCATCTTCATCGTTATAAAGATGAGTCACGTATGTCGTATTTCCCATCTCAATCACTGGCGTCGTGACGTACCCGCCAGTCGCATCCTCAACGACCACCTGACTGCCGGATGTCGTTTCTTGGGGCTGATCCGATGGGTCCTCCCCAGTGACGGCTTCGCCCAGTACGACAACTGGTTTCCCCACTACCATCAACAAAGCGACTCCCACTAAAACACTAACCAGAATTCCCTTAATTCCAGTCTTCACGACTCCCACTTCCTATGCCAAATTGATTAGGTCAAGTCACGACGTTTTATAAAAATAATTATCACCAATGACTTTACACCCTTAGAACAATCATCCCCAGTATAACGCAAAAGGACCACGCCAGCCGAACATATACGCTCAGCCAACATGGTCCCCCAGTCATCTTCACTCTGCCAACAAAGTCACACGCTTCCCGACAATCTCCAACAGGCCGTCCGCCACCAACTGCCCCAGCTGGCGACTCAACGTTTCTGGCGTGATGCCCAGAAAACTGGCGAGCTCTTTTTTCTTCACGGGTAAATCGAACTCGGAGGCCTGCTGTGCCTGCCCAATCTGCTGGAGGTAGGCCAACACCCGGTTCTTCGCCGTCAGATTGCCCGTTAGCGCGCTCACCGACTCCAGCTCGGTCAAGCGGTCACCCAGGATATTTAGGAAGTTAAACGCCACATCTGGCTCCCGGCGCAGGAGGTCCTGGAAGTCCGCACGGCCAATCGAACAGATTCGCGTATCCTCCACGGCCTCGGCGTAGTTGAAGTGCTGGCGCTTGGCAAACAGCGCGGCCTCACTGTCGATGGTCCCGGCCCGCAGCATGTACAGCACCTTCTCCTTGCCGTTTTCGTTAAGCTGATACACCTTGACCCGCCCGGAATCGACGATCATCATCCGGTCCAGCTGACTGGTCGGGTCGTAGAGCACCGTGCCCTTCTTGAATAGCTGCTGGTGTACGGAAATCTTGGCAAGCTCCGCAATGGCGGCGTCATCCAGCCCTTTGAAAATGGGGGTACTCCGCACACATTTAACTGGCGAATGAGTCATCTTTTTTCGCTCCTTTTCACATTTTCTTGATATTTATCAATTTTTATTTCTTGAAACCATTATATACTAAATTCATCACTTCGAGGAGGTCATTTCATATGAAAATCTATCAAGCAACCATCGTGCCACTCAACGAACAGGTCATCGGGACCGCGGCCCACGGGACGGCGCTATTCACCATCAACGGGGACACGCTGACCATTAATATTGAAATGTTTGACACCCCAGCCAACCTGCAGCACTGGGAACATTTCCACGGTTTCCCGGATGGCAAGGCCGCTGACATCGCCACCAGTGCCCAGGACGTGAACCACGATGTCGTCCTGCCAGACACGGTTGCCGGTGCGGTCGGGCATTACTCCACTCACGTTACCCTGCCGATTGCGGTGGGTAAGATTGTGGAGCTGTGATGGCTGGTAAGAAAACTGATGCCATCGTGGCGACCGGCTACTACGCGGTGATCCTGTTGCTGGTGGCGTTTCACTTGGACATGCTGGCAATGTGGGGCATGGCGGGGGGGATGCTGGTTGGTGCGGGACTGCGGCTGGTACGGCGGTAATGGATTATAGTGATCACTCTGGTCCGGTTGGACTGGGGTGATTTTTTCGTTTGACTGCATTTTTTCAATAAAATAACCCCTTCAGCCAACCATGAATGGTTGGTCGAAGAGGTTATTATTAGGCATCATATTCAATTGCCTTTAGGCGCATCAGACAGGGTCCAAGTCATCGACCCAGTGTATTCAGTACCTGACCCAGCATAAACGTTGGGATTAGCCTGCAAGTAAACGCCAGCCGGTACGGAACTTCCAGTATAAGAATCACCCTTCTGGTTCCAATCACTAGCTAAATCATACGTGCTAGTGGAACGATTACCGGAAGCCACTTGCACAGCATTACCATCATCTAACGGCGTGACAGTCCCATTACCATCTGCGTAAACCACGTGACCACTAAACGTGTGTCCACCATCACCATCGGTTAAAGTCGAAGCCTGCGCCGTCAGGTACCAAGGTGAACCGGTTGCTCGTGAATCCGAAACGTCGACGTTGTATTTTCCGGGCGCATATAAGGTTTGCGTTGAAGGAACAGCTAAGTTTACACCGTTACCAAATACTAACTGAGAGATAGTCGTGAACTGCATATTTCCTAATCCACGAGTAACATTGATTGTTGCTGGATCAGTTGATTTGTCACCAGCACTGTCGCTAGCATTAATTTGAACAGCTTGTGTAGCACCACCGGCTAACGTCGATAGGTCATTTGCAGTATCAAAAGCTAGTCCATCACCACTAGCGGTTAAAGCTGTAGACGAATTTTGCTTTGTCACCACTAAATTCGACTGCTTTGCTAGCCAAGTAGCAATATCTGAAGAACTTTTACCTTTGATATTTGCGTCCCAGTCATCCGGACTGATGGTTAGGCTTGATGTCGCCGGTGTGATTGTTAAGGGAACTGTATTAACCACATTCGCAGTAGCAGACTTAACATCACCATACTCATTATATTCAGTAACCTTAATTGGGCTTTTGGCATGTAGAGAGTCTAACGTGCTATCACCCAAAGATATTGTATAATTACCACTTGAATCCGCAGTTGTATGATACGTACCATCGTCACCATCAACGCCTGAAAGAAAGACATCTATGTTTGGTTGAGCTTTCCCAGTCACTTCATGCGCACTAGCTGCCACACTTCCGCCACCATCAATTGTGACGCCTGCCATCCCTGCAAACGTTGCATCATCACTTACTAAAGAAGCAGTTGCATATCTCGCAGCACCAGCAGGCATAATGTAAGGTTCCGTATACTCATCCGAAAAGCCAATGTAAATTTTTTTTTGAGGATTGACACCTAAGTGTGTAAAGTCAACATCCATTTCAATCCATTTATTCGCAGGCGGGGTTGCCACAGTAGCTTTACTATTAAGTGTCCAGGGTTGCTGATTCGTGACAAGTGAAACTAGCTTACCATTTACATTAGCCGAAACATCTGCATAAACCTTTGTGTAAGATCCATAATTAGGATTTTTTAACTTAAGTGAACCTTCAGTAAAGTAAATATAAATCTTCGTAGTTTTATTAGTCACTCGTCCATCGCTTGTGAAGTTAGCCGCAACATTTTGTCCAGTGTCCCATGATGGATAAGAGGACGTCATGTCCCCAACCTCAGAGCCAGGTGCAATACTTGCTGTCCCATTTGGATTCATTTCAACGCCCTTACTATCAGATAAAAGCGTTGCCCCACTTGGAAGACTAGGCATTGCCATCACGTGAACAGATTGAATACCAATCCCCACACCAACAAAAGCCAGCAGCAAGCCAAGCTGTAGTAAAATTTTCTTCAACTTCATCTTAGCTCACTCCCTCTCCCGTAATAGGCGTGCTTGCCGATAAACTGTCACCGATAAGATCAGGACGATTAACAATAACAACCCGAAAATACTGGTTAAAAACATCCGCGATTCACTGGTCTGTGGTAACCGGCCAGCAATCAAATCAGCTGAACCGGACTTAACCACTGTTGCCACGGCAGCGGCTGGCGATCCGTTTTTCTTATTACCATTCTGGGTACCCGCGACTTGATCACCATCAGACCCGGTTGTTGGTTTCGTCCCATTCGGAATATTGTCAACTAACGCGGCCAAACGACCTTGCTGTGGATTACCAACAATATAGACCTTTGTCTGCGTGCTCCCACCAGTCCCAATCACTGTCTTGGCGAGCGCCGGTGTGCCAATGCCAACCCCAACGATTAACGTCAAAGTCAGAATGGCCCACATGATTAGCTTTTTCATGACCAACGCCCTCCTTTCAGGCTGAACGGTCTTATTCTTCAGTGTCTTCATCATCCCGACGACGGCGACGAATCAGGTAGATAATTAGCAAGATTAGTAGAATTAAAATCAACATGGCTAAGGCACCTAGTCCAATCAACAACCAAATGTTAATGCCAGGATTATCCACGGAATCGCCATTGTACTTGCTGGCTTGAGCCTTAGTAATCGTGAAGTCCCGGTCAAACACCCAAGTCCGATTCGTGTTCTTCACAACCATATGCAGGTGATAGCTGCCGGCTGCTAAAGGCGTCTTCCCATAAAGCATCGGATAGCTAAATCCTGAGTTGGGCGCCATTTGCACGTTTTCCTGTTTGAGATTCTTAACAACCTTACCGCCATCACGATTGGTAATGGTCGTATTCATCTTGAGATTAGGAACCATGGTCGCCGTTGGGTTTCGCAGATTTGCGATAACGCCTCGGTGGTAGTTGCTAACACCAGCCGCCACTTTACCTAACTTCAAATCACCACTGGGGACCTTACCCATGACGTATTCCATACCAACGACATAAGAGTATTTGTTGTGAACGTTGTTACTGCCTTTAACATTACCCGTAACCTTGGTATTTACACGTTCAAAGTACCAACCGCCCAGAATAATACCATTGAAATTAGTTTCGGGCATGTTCACTTTGGCCGAAACAGTCTTACTTCCCTTAGCAGGAATCGTGACTGTCTTTTGTCCTTGCACCTTAGTCAAATCAGCCATTTTATATTTCAGAGAAGGATCATAATTTTTCGTAACATTCGTGTAATCAATCGCACCACCAGAATTGGTCCAAGCCGTATGAATAGCCGACTTCACCTTAATTTCTTGGTTGGTCACATTATAAATCTTAGTCCGCAGCGTTTGTGTTTGCCCAGACTTCATTCTCAATTCAAAGAACGAATTTTGTTTATCAATCTGATTCTTCGGCAACTGGGCCGAAACACTGTAGCCAATATCATTACTGGCCGTTGCCGCATGAGCGGTAGCCGGAACGAGCCCACCAGTCACGAGGCTCAAAACTGCGAGTACCATGAGTTGAATCTTCTTAAATTCTGACATACTTACACCTCTGCCTTACCCTAGTTAGACACTCTTGTCATATCAATTTCATGATACTACATATGTAGGCGAAAAAGGTGCTCATCTTTAAACAATGGACACCTTCAATCGCAATTAGATAATTGTTATTCAGCTGGGATTGCTGGGGTATCACTTAAAGTCCAGTTCAAAGTCCCATTGTAGGTACCAGTCTTAGTGTTAGGACCAACGTTAGCCAACTTGATGTTTGAAGGATCCAGTTGGAAAGCAGTTTGGCCAGCACCGTTATCAGCGGAGGCTTGGTAGATAGTCTTAGCAGTAGCACTTTCAGTAGGCACACTTACTGTGTTAGCAGTGATTCCAGTCGTGCTGGCTTTGTTTGAAATTTTCGTAACATCGCCGCCACCATTAAAATCAACGGTAGCACCCTTCAAAGTATTCGTATTCGCATCTTTATCTTGTGCGTTGGTCATTGGCGTACTTGATAATGATACTGCCCAGCCAGCATTAGTCCCACGAGTATCAGAAATTTCAGTCACGAAGTTTGTGTTGGCAACTTTCGCATCCGTAAATGAACCGGTGCTCAATGAACTCAAGTCCAATGATTGTGTGTTGTTGCTAACTGATTCGGCTGAACCGAAGTCCAGAGCGTCAGTCACATACAGGAAAGTCAAGTTTCCATCACCAGTAGTCGCACCGTTACCACCATTATCACCAGTAGATGGTGTATCTGGATTGTCAGGATCGACTGGCGTCGTAACAGGCTTTGGTGCCGTGAATGCTGCGGTCGTCTTCGTAGTCCCAGAAGTTCCGTCAACTGTAGCCGCATTAGCAGCAACTGGCGCAACCGTCCCCAACAACAATGCACTTGCTAATACGATTGTACTTAATGTCTTCTTCATAAATAAAGCACCCCTTAGATTTATCTTTTATGGATTCCCAAAACACTGTGACAGACAACACATCTTATGGGTCGTCATGATTTTGGTAACGCATGAGCACCTCAATCATTAAGACCAGTTGTGGAAAAGTAACTCCCCCTAGAAGGATGTTACGCTTCACTAACTATGTAACAAAGCTATTATATGACCAAAAGATTGGCTTGTAAACCATTTTTGGTCAAATATGTTAAATTAATTTAATCAGGTGATAAAGAAGCTATGATTACCGCTGTTTAGGCATTTATAGTCATTAAAGAAATGACAGTATCAGCTATCTACGGTTTATATTAACTATCCATTTATCCCCATTTGGATAACGCTTTCATCATTGTAACAGGGCCTCAATCATCTATCGGAGTAAGCTTCAACTGACTTTTTGTCAGTTGATTGTTTTCACTTATATTGTAGCTAAAGGTTGGATTATTTGAAAAATTTTTCATGGATATTTCTTTACTAACCCACGCTAAAGTTAACCTATTTCTGAATTTTTCATCGGTTATAAGTGGTTCATTACTCGGCACTCATCACTTAATAACGTAAAAATTCCAATAAAAAATGATGGCCACAAGGACCACCACTTTGGACGCACAATTAACAATCTATTTAATTGCTATCACACTTTTCTTATTAGCAGTCAAATATTGACCATTACTCAAGACAAACCGTGTTGTTAAGTTATGCTGCTTTAAACCAACAATGTTCAATACCTTGCCCTGCTTCACATGTTTCGTCCGCTTAGTTAAATTGACATTCTGGTATAAATTAACACCCTTCTTGCTTAAAACCTTAATCTGCTTAACCGATTTTTGATAATAAGCTGATCCGACAAAGCCTTTCCGGGCTGTCACGTATCCCGTCATACCAGCAGTTTTGCTGGTATGATTTACATCTTTAACTTTATAACGGAGTAAACCTGACTTAGAGTAATCGTAGCCCGTTACGACAAACATTGGCCGATTGGTTCTGGTCGTTTTAGAATACTTCACAAGCCGCTGACTCTTATTAAACGTTGGCGTTTGATACAGGTACAATGTCTTCAGCCCATAAATAACCGACTGCTTAGGGGCATCGATATCGGACATTGCACCTGCCGTTACGATTAATGAAACCGTCTTTGTTTTCCCATTTGCTGCTTTGAGAACGACTGAATAAGTCCCTGGTTTCTGAAGATTGGCTGTACTAGTATCTACCGTAACCGGAATAGAATTTCCCGAACTGTCAGTTGCCTTTGCATCAAAAGTAGCCGCATCAACAGATTGTCCCACCTTAACAGTTGCAGTATCATTTGCTATTAAACTAGATTGATCAGACGCGTTCGTCGTCCCTGTCTGACTGCCCGGCTTAACGTAATGCACGGTCGTAACGTATTTCCCTTCCTTAGCGAAATTAATCTTAACTTCCTTCTGGTCAGGAACGTACTCGTCCACGGAGGGACTGGTAATCATGATTGGCGTCTTTCCGGCATAACCAGTCACTACATCATCGGCATGTGCCGCTGTGCCATCTGGTAAGACGTATTTAATTGTCATTTGATAATCATTATTAACAATATAGATATTAAAATCCGGTATCCTATAATCATATCCCGCTGTACTAGGATCCGCAGCAGGTTCTGGCACAATCGGTTTTGCAGCTTCTTCACGCGTCTTCTCCATATCAACAGATGCCTTTGGGAACATTGAAATATATTGCTCTACATTGAACTGGAACGTGTCTGCATCAGGAGCCATGTCAGGATCTTTAAACATTTTAGAGAGCTTAGAAAGAGCCGTATCTTGATTGATAACATTATTTGAATAATCAAAATAAGTATTGACAATATCGTACATTGTGTACGAAGAATTGAATTGTTCTGAAAATAGCTTTTTATAGAAATCATTATAAGTTACGCCATTAACATCACTGTCCTGGAATGATTCAGGGTTAATATTGGTACTATCACCACCAGAGCGACCATCAACCCAAACCCTGTTCGTACTGTCATTCTCTGATTCAAAATACATATCGTATATATATCTTGAATTTGAGTCTGCCTGGGCTACAACTGTCCCAGGACCCTTAAAGAAACCGAAACTACACACCACTAGGAGAAGCCCGACGCTAAACAGAATTTTTTTTATTACTTTTCTAGTCATCACACTCACCTCTTATCTATAGTGTAACGCTTAGGTGACTAGTTTGGCTACAAAAAGTTAATCGACTACGTGTGAATGTTTCCGCTTACAATACTGTATCATCAGCAAGTCCGTTATTATGATGTTTTCAAAATTCAATTCAATTGATTGACTTGAATTTCCTATTATATACTCAACGTTTTAAATGTTTTGTCTTTAATTAACCGTACTTTCGGCCTACCCTCGCCTAGCCAAAAAGCTTAAAATTTCGCACTTGATTTCACCTTGCTTGTCCTCTGCGACAAATCAAAAACCACTTGAGCCCTTATCGATATGGTAAGAAGCTCTAGTGGCTTTTGCTTTGCTCGTTTAATTACCAGGTCATCATGGCTTTTCTCGGCTCCAAACCCAAATCAAGCCCAAAATTTTTGTGGATTATGCTAGTTCGGTTTATTTAAGAGCAGTGTTAACGGGTAAACTGCTTGAACTATCGCTAGCTGGACTACTAATAGCATTACTGCCACCGGATTCAGCATTCTCACTGTCATGTTCCTTAGCATAGTCTGCACTAATATCCGTGCCAGCAACAGAACCGGGCGCATTTGTCAGCTCCCAATAGATTGTGCCTTGGTACGTTGTCGTATTACTACCCGAAAAGATTGTCGGCATCGCATCCAGGTACATTCCCGTAGCCGGTTGGTTCAGCGTTTGTGTCGTTGTCGACCAACCGTCCGTCGCGTTCACGTCCTGAGTAACTGAACGGTCACGGGCACCTGCAGAGACTGCCACAGCAGAAGCCATTGATTCACGGTTGCCGTCAGCGTCAACGTAGACCATGTGACCATCTAGCTTCCGTTGATTCCCATCAGTAGAAGTTAAATCCGTTGCCTGGGCCAACACCGTCCACTGCGTACCTGAGGCTTGTGTATCATGCACCAGTATTTGTGGCAGTGTTTTTGGTGCAATCAGTGTTTCCTTAGATGGCACACTGATTGCACCAAAGTTCATCTCGTTATCAACATGACTTAGGTAAAGCTCACCCGCATTCCGTTTAAGGGTAATATCAGCCGTACTTGTCGTCCCAACACCATCTGAATTTGTCGCCCCAATTTTAACGGTTAGACTACCATCGTTGGCTAGTTCAGCAAGCTGCGTTGCAATATCGGTCTGATCAGACTTCAGCGTCACCTTGCTTAAATCATATGGCGTTCCCAGATAGGAAACGGTGACCCCCGCCTGTTTAGCAATCCAGTTTAATACCTGACTATCAGAAGACATCCCTTGCAAATCCTCCAAGGTATCTGGATTGATGTCTAGGCTATTCGTAGGTGGCGTGATCTTCAGCGCCGGATTAATTGTCGCTCCAGCAGTTGCGTGATCACCCATGTCATTATATTCAGTTACCCCAAGCGTAGTTGTTCCCGTATCAGGCATGTTGACTAAATTTCCAATATAATCTGGAAAATCAATTTCAAATGTTCCATCTGCACTAACGTTATCGCCAGAATAGTCCGTATCTTCGGTACCCTTGGTCAAGGTCGCAGCAATCTTTAGCCCCGGATACCCGACTCCTGTAACTTTCTTGTCCGACGCCATGATGTTCTTAACATTCCCTGCACCTGTTGCTTTAACTGTCGAATTGATATACATCTTAGGATCAAACAGCCAGTCGGTCCCTTTCCAGGTAGTTTCAAGCGCATCATCTTCAGTGATTCTGGCATAAACCAAATAATCCGTTTTCGTTGAGTTGGTATAGGTAATGGCAAATCCCAGAGATAAGGGGAGCAAAGTATAAAGCTTTGACAAATTGACATCAATCTCATAATAATCACCCGACGTCGTCACACTAGGAACAGCAGATCCACTAATCAAATCAGTTCCCACAGCAAAAGGTTTGGCATCTCCAGCTGGTGCATTGGGATCCATATTAGATCGCATAACCTCTGGCTTGATGCTCTTAATCTTGCTGGTCGCACCACTAGCCATTCCAAAACTTCCAGACACCTGTAGATAAATTTTAGTCGTGCTCATTGTAATTCTATTTGTGCTTGATAGTCCGTTGGCCGCAACGACCCCCAACTTTGGTCTTGTTGGAACCGACCATGTCGGCTCTATCTGTCCCATGTACATCGCACCTTTATCTGACCTCGCCGAATAGTAGGCACTAGCGGTATTTACCGGGTTAGCACCCGCTGGCATTGTTGCAGCATTGGCTGAACAATTCCCAACCAAACAAAGCCCCAACACTACGGCCAGCAGTAAGCCAAGTTGCATGATGAATTTACGAAACTTCATTTTGACTCACTCCTTCTCCCGTAGCTGGCGTGCTTGATGGTAAATAATTGCCACTAAAATCAACACAATCAATAGTAGAATACCCACTAAATCAGCTAGTAAAGATTGGACTTCACTCGTCTGCGGCAATCGTCCAGCTAAAACATCAGCCGCTGCGGCCTTCAACGCCGTGACACCAGTCTCTTTCTTGTTGGGATTAGCATTATCAGTGGTATCACTCCCACTACCATTCCGCCGCAAGTCATGCCCATGGGTCGCTGTGGTCGCCGCACCAGAAGTCTTCGTTGGCGTTTTGCCATTGGGAATCTTATCATCGGAAATCCGAGTTGCGGGATTGCCCGTAAAGGTAATACCCACCTGCGTTTCACCCCGACTAACCACGTTGTCAGCGAGCGCTGATGTCCCCATGCCTAGACCCAAGGCCAGCGTGAGCACCAACACTAGTTGCATGATGAGTTTCTTCATGATCAACGCCCTCCTTTCCAGGTAGACTCGTTAGTCTTCGGCTTGTTCTTCTTGCTTCTTCTTGTTCCGCCGAATCAGGTAAATGATCAGTAAAATCAAGAGAATCAGAATCAGCATACCCAGAGCCCCTAAGGCCAGCACTAACCACAAACTGATGCCGGAGCTTTCAACCGATCCACGGTTAAACTTGGCCGCTTGAGCCGCCGTAATCGTAAAGTTACGGTCAAAGACCCAGGTCCGGTCCGTGTTCTTGACGACCATGTGCAGGTGATAATGACCTGCCTTCAATTCTTCCTTCCCAAAGTACATTGGGTAACGGAAGGTCGTGTTTGGGGCCATCTGAACGTTTTTCTTAGTTGCTTGTTTGATAACTTTGCCGCCATCACGGTCGGTAATCGTCGTCTTCATGTTTAAATTAGGAATAATCACGGCTGTTAGGTTCCGCAAGTCTGCGAACACCCCACGGTGATAGTCACCCAATCCAGCGGCGACCTTGCCCAATTTCATATCGGGATTAGGCGTCGTATTGCCCATCGTGTATTTCATCCCAACCACGTAGGAATAGCTGTTCCGCAGGTTGCTGGCACCCTTGACGTCACCGGTGACCTTGCTGTCGACTCGTTTGAAATACCAGCCACCCAAGATAACCCCTTTGAAGGACGTCTTTGGCATCTGGACCTTCGCCGTGACAACCTTAGAGCTACCGGCCGGAATCGTCAGTGTAGACTTGCCTTGAATCTTACTGATATCACTCATCTTGTAACGCAGTGAGGGGTCAAATGAACTGGCTGGCTTCACGTATTCGATGGCACCGGCACTGCTGGTCCAGGCCGTATGAATCGCGGTCTTTACCTGAATATCTTGATTGGTTACGTTGTAGACGCGGACCTTCAGATATTCCGTTTGGTTTGAAACCATTTTCAAATCAAAGAACGAGTTTTTCTTGTTGATCTGATTCTTGGGAATCGATGCCTTCACGCTATACCCGACTTCGTTTTCCCCAGCCGCATTGGCCACCGTTGTGAGTCCCAAGCCACCTAAAATCAAACTAAAAACTGCTAAAACGAGAAATTGAATCTTCTTAAACTCTTGCATCTCTACACCCCTGACTACCCTAGTTAGTTTTTATCTATGATGATTATTGCTATGTGTTGGTTATAACCGTGTTATGTAAGGTAAAAAGGTGCTCATCCATAAACCAATGAACACCCTCTACCATATAAGAAACTTATTTAGCTGGGGTATCACTCAGCGTCCAGTTGATGTCACCAGAGTAGGTCACACCACTCTTGGTGTTAGCTGGGATCGAAGTTAATTGGACGTCACCTGGATCCATTTGGAAGGTCGTGGTCAACATCCCACTACCCGCCTTGGCGCCGTAAATAGGTTGTGTCGAGGTCCCATCAGTGGTCATGCCACTAACAGCACTTTGGGTAATTCCGCTTTCAGTATCGGAAGAGCTCTTAACAGTGGCAGCAGTCTTGCTGTTCAAATTAAGTAAGGCACCGGTCAACGTGTTGGACTTGTCAGTAGTGGCATCAGCCTTGCCGCCAACCGTCATTGGGTCAGCACTCAAGCTGATTGACCAACCGGCGTTTGTCCCACGAGTATCCGTAACTTCAGTCAACAGGTTGGTGTTGTCTGCAATAGCAGTCCCAGTCCCAGAGGTCCGGCTATTATCAACCTTTTCAGCAGTGGCATCTTGGGTATTCGTTGAAACATCATGTGATCCGAAGTCAATGCCCTTAGAAACGTAGAGCAAAGCCAAGTCACCGGCAGGATTAGTGGTGTCAACCCCACCCTTGTCACCTGGATCTGGCTTGGTTGGGTCAGTTGGGTCAACTGGGTCGGTCGTGGCTTTTGGCTTGTTAAATGAAATTGAACCTACCGTCTTACCAGTCATCTGACCAGTGTCCCCGGTAGCCGCATTGGCCGTAATTGGTGCCACGGCACCTAACAACAAAGCGCTGGCTAATAAAATACTACTAATTGATTTCTTCATGAAGAATACACCCCTCTTGTATTTGTTATCTGCATGGTTCCCACATAATTAAGCACCATATGCTAGTTGTTGCATTAATCCTTAATGGGCTTACGTTCCCAAGTAACGGATACACCCACGATGACTAACAATTTGAGACAAAAATCGTTTCAAATCGCGTTACAATCAACTAACTATGTAACAACGTCAGTATATGTCAAAACAGCGTGTGTGTAAACCTTTTCTGTTAAAATATATTCAACTTTTTTAAAGTTAACTTAAAAACGTTGAAACGCCGGCAGTTCGGCTGTTGTAGCCATTCTAAATGTTTCATATAATGTCTAATAAGCACTTTACTAGACAACAAAGTCCCACAATTATCCAATCAACGAGACTATTCGTTATAATCACGATAAGCGCCGGTATGCCGTGAATAGTGTGCCAATCAATGGCGAACAATCATTCATACTATATTCCCATAGAAAGAACCCTATAAACTATCATTAGGGTGGTTACAGTCAAAAAATCTTTATTTTCCGCATTTTTCACAAACATTTACGGGTAAACAAAAAAGCCAGCTCAACGGCATCTCCCGTCAGCACTGGCTTTCAAGCTAGTCCTCTAGTAATTTCCGGACCAACGATTGTGTAACACTTTCGCGTTTTTCGCGCTCATCAGCCCGCCGCAGGGCAACCTGCTGGAGCGCCGACAACGTGGCCGCTTCAGCCTCGGCTGGCAAGGCATACAGGCGATGATAAGCCTGTTTGATCTGAGCAAATTCAGTATTCTCGCGAACCAGCCCCCGTAGTTGGGTGGTCGTCACGTGATTTTTCTTGGCTGGCACCCAGTCATTTGCCGGTTGAACCGCCATCCGCTGCGTGAAGGCCTGCCGCAATTCCGCCGGCCAAGTGGCTGGCAACGCATCCCCCGCCGTTAACCGGGCCCGCAAGCTTTCACAGTCTCGGTAAACACTCACTGGCACCTGTTGACCCTCCCAGGATTGTTGGAGCTTGACCAAGCTAGCCGTCCGTTCCGTTG
Organism: Levilactobacillus lanxiensis; assembly: GCF_016861655.1. Taxonomy (GTDB): domain Bacteria; phylum Bacillota; class Bacilli; order Lactobacillales; family Lactobacillaceae; genus Levilactobacillus; species Levilactobacillus lanxiensis. Next base: position 186,234 of record NZ_BOLN01000001.1, read on the forward strand.
GCGTCAGGTCAAAGCCAATCGCCGCGTTAAACAAGTCATCCCACCAATCACGTTGGCGCTGGTGGGCACGCTGGCGACTGGCCCGGTTCAAATCCGCCACCAGGTACCGTGGCACGATTTGGAGCCGCGCCGCCTGAATCTGGCCGGTCCTGGCAAATTCCGTGGCCATCACCCCTAGTTGATAGGAGTTGACTAGCTTCTTCAGGCTAGCCGGCATGGTAAGGGCCGCGAGGTTTTCCTTAAACGCAGCCAACGGTAAGTGCTGGGTAATCAGATTGGCCACCCGCTGTAAGTAGCTCCGATACGGTGCCGACGCCCGCAACTCCTGAACCGCCGTACTTTCTTGGTTCTCGGCGTGTTGCCAGGCCGCCTGCGCCTCTTCCTCGGCCAACTGTTTCTCCCGTTCAGCCCGACGCTGGGCCGCCTGTTGCGCAGCCGTAGCCGCTTCCTGGTCAATCCCCGTCAGGACGTCATACTCCGTCAGGTATGGTTTTAACTGGGTTTCCGGCAAGGTCGTTTGGGGGCGTTTCAAATACCCCGTCACCGTATCCTTGGTCCCATGCCGGACCCAGTGCTGGCGCCGTTGGTGGGTTTGAGGCAAGTTAGGCAAGGCTTCAGGGTCCCACAAAATTTCTGGCACCTGGGGGTAGTGGGCGGTCAAATCGTCGTATTGGGCGACCGCATGGATGTTATCCTCGGTGGTGATGGTCATCAGGTACTGCATTTCATCACTCATGAACTTCTTCACGCACTCGGAGCCAACAATGATCTTATGGCCGTCCTTGCGCAACACCACGTGGTATTCGTAGCGCACCGGCTTGTGACAGAGCGCACAATGCCGCCAATCCAGCCGGTTATTGCTGGGATTGATCACGTACGGCGAGTCCGCCAATAATTTCCACGCCTCGCTGCTCTGAACTAACCAGTCGACTCGCTGCTCCAACAAGGCTTCTCGCGCCGAGCGGGGGAGAAAATCACTGCTGTCCTTAATCGTGGGGTGGTCGCGCAGCAGTGGCATTAGTCGGGTCAATCCCGGCAACGCCAGTGCACGCTGACTCAGTTGTAGGAACCGGTTCTCGGCCGGCGTCAAAATGGTGGTTGCCATGCGTAACGTCCTTTCGTCTCAAATTCGCGTTCTTTTAGTCTACCATAACTCGCCGCAAAATAGGGAACATATGTTTATTTTTTCTTTTCGCCTCCGGGATGGTAAAAACTGAGCCGAAACGCAGTGGTGCTGGCCGTTCCCGCCGGCGGGCTCAAAGCGCCCTGCTGTGGGGTCGGTTCCAGCCTGAGAAACAGGCTTCCACCTCAACTTTGTGCCTGAAAGGCGGTCACAAAGGTTGTCCCATGGGCTAAGCTGAGAAAATCACTCAGCTAAGGCCATCGACACAGCTGGTCACTTTGGCCCGCCTCTGGTCACTCACATCGACCCGGTCAGCTCATTTTCACCAGCCCTGCAGCTGACACGGGTTTGACCCACAATCCTACTTCCCATCTGCGCACGGATGGATTATTGCCTGCTGAAATTCTGACTGGTTTCACCACTATGGATGTCCTAACCATGTAAAATAGACCGCTCATTTCACAACTACCTAGTGAGATGAACGGTCTACCTAACACACATATTCACTTATAAAGTCGGTCGCAAAACAATTTCATTAATATCCACGTTCGCTGGTTGCTCAATGGCAAAGACCACCGAAGCCGCAATATCCTCAGGCCGCAACTTCGGGACCGATTCCAGGTTAGCGTTGCGCTGGTCCGCAAAGAACCCCGTCTTCACAAATGCTGGGGAAACCATCATGGTCCTGATGTGTGCGTCAGCTTCCTCCGCACGAACGCCATCCATGATGGCCCGCACGCTAAATTTGGTGCTGGCGTAAACCGTATTATTTTGCCCGACCTGATGCCCAGCTGTCGAATCGGTCGCAATGATCTGGCCACCCTGCTGCTTCTCCATGACCGGAATCGCCGCAGCCAGGCCGTACAAGACACCCTTCACGTTGATGTCGATCATTTTTTCCCACTCATCGACCCGGCCCTCATTCATTGGCGCGAAACTCATCACGCCAGCATTTAGGTCTAAAACATCAATCCGGCCATATTCAGCCAAGGCAAAATCAATCAACGCCTGAACCTCAGCCCGGTTACTGACATCGGTCGCCTTGAAAATCGCCTGGCCACCCGCTTGGTGAATGACCGCCGCGGTGGCTTGCAGGTCCGCTTCCTTACGCGCGGCCAACACGACGCGATGCCCATGACTCGCAGCTAGCAGCGCCGTTGCTTGACCGATGCCACTAGTTGCGCCCGTAATAATAATCGTCTTTGCTTGTGTCAAACCCATTCGCCTCATTTATTTAATTAAGTGCCACGCTAAGTTACTTCAGTTTTCCGTTCATAAACTGCGCCTCACCGTTGCCAAAGCTCCAGTCGGCCCGCGTATTCCCCACGATATTGATCATCACATCAGCGGGGGCGACACCCGTACCAGCCGCGAGTTCCTTTACCAGCCGCGCGTAGAAGCGTTGCTTATCGTCCTCGGCGCGGGGGCTGGAGGTCAGGCTGAACATCAGAAACTGATTCGTCCGCTCAAAGCCCAAGCCAACGTCTTGAATGATCATTTCTTCCGGGTCGTGCTGGGTCACGATTTGGTACCGGTCACGGGGCAACAAGTGTAGTTCTTCCGTCGCAACCTGATAGGAAATATCCAGAATCTTTTTGATTTCGGCTTTGCTGCGGCCTCTAAACATATCAATCCGTATTAATGGCATCGTAAAAACTCCTTTTCTGATTTCATTTCCACCCTGAATCTTACCACGGGTGGCTTCGGTAACTGGTTTGCACGACTCGCGCCATCACATCCGACGCGACACGCTAACAACAGAACTTAGCTTACTACGAAACGGTGCCAAATAACTTGATAATTGTCAATTTCAGGCTATTTCTGCCACTTTAAAAAAATCCGCCGTCCCAACCTCCCGGACAGCGGATTCCCACACCTTTTAATTTTCAGCGATCCAGCGTTTCAACGCCACCCCAGTCCGCGAATCAGCCACGTTGACGGATTCACGTGGCGTGCCGCTATACTGGATGTGACCGCCGTAACGCCCGGCATCCGGGCCGACGTCTATCAACCAGTCGGCCTGGCCAATCACGGCGAGGTTGTGCTCGATGATGATCAGCGAGTTGCCGGCCGCGACCAGTTCATTGAACAGCTTCAACAGGCGCGCGGTGTCCTGCAAATGCAGACCGGCCGTGGGTTCATCCAGCAGGTAAATCGTTCCCCACTTACCCAGTTCGACCGCCAATTTCAACCGCTGGAGTTCCCCACCGGACAGTGTCGTCAGGGGTTGCGCCAACGTCAGGTAGCCCAGACCCACGCGGTCCAGGTTGGCCAGTTGGCTGGCGAGCTTAGGCGTGTCCTGGAAAAAGGCCGTTGCCGCCTTGACCGACAGCTGCAGCACCGCCGCAATGTTCTTGCCCTGATAGGTATACTGCAGGGCTTCCTCGCTGTAGCGCTGGCCGTGACAGAGCTCACACGTCTGCACGACCGGGTCCATGAACGCCATGTTGGTAATCGTGACGCCCTTCCCCTTACACCGCGGGCAGGCGCCCTTGCCGTTATAACTGAACAGGCTGGTGCCGACCCGATTGTTGGCGTCGCTAAAAAGCTTGCGAATCTCATCCAAAATTCCCAAGTAGGTGGCCGGCGTCGAGCGGATGTTGATGCCCACGGGCGCTTGGGCCAGGTCGATATAATCCTCCGTGAGCTGCGACTTCAACGCCGTAACTAATGAAGACTTCCCGGACCCGGCGACCCCCGAGATGACGGTCATCACGCCCAGTGGGACATCCACGTCCACATTTTGTAAGTTGTTCTGCGTGACGTGTCGTAAGGCTAAATGCCCGGTTGGCTGCCGTTCCGTGCCCCAGTGATGGGCCTGGCGCAACCATTTGCCGGTCAGCGAGTCCGAGGCCAGCAGCTCCGGATAGGTCCCGGTAAACGTGACGGTCCCGCCGCCCTTGCCGGCTAACGGCCCCATCTCAACCACGTAATCCGCGAAGTCGATCATTGCTGGGTTATGTTCGACCACCAAAATGGTGTTGCCTTTATCCTTCAACCGGGTCAACGCCTGCTTGACCAACTGAATGTCGTGCGGATGTAACCCGACGCTGGGTTCATCTAAAATGTAGACCATATCGACCAAGGCGCTGGTCAGGTATTTGGCAATCTTGATCCGTTGGGCCTCCCCACCGGACAGCGAACTGGTGCCGCGATCCAGCGTCAGGTAGCCCAGACCGATGTCGACCAACGACTGGATCTTGGTGCTGAGCTCCCGGACCACGTCGGCGGCCAACGGTTCGGTAATGCCCTGCAAAAACGCCAGCACGTGGCGCAGATCCATGGCGGTGACCTCGGCAATGTTGTGGCCGTTGAGGTGGTTGGTCAGGACTTCCGGCTTCAACCGCGTGCCCTGGCAAACGGGACACGGATTGCGCGTCACAATTTCCGCAATGGCCTCGCGGTGGTGTTCGGCTTCCTTCTTGCCAATCACGGAACGGCGAACCCGCGGCACGACGCCCTCATACAGCGCCGTGCGGGGAAAGCCCTCGCCCGGGTGGTCCAGCTTCTGTTGCGGCGCGTGCATCAGTAACTCGTATTCTTCGGCCGTGTAATCCTTGATGGGCTTATCGTCGTCAAACAGCCCGCTGGTCGCGTACCGCCGCCAACGCCAGGTGTCCGGACCAAAGCTAACAAACGTGATGGCGCCCTGATTCAACGACTTTTCGGGGTCAATCAGCTTACTTTCATCAATGTCGTCCACGTAACCCAGGCCCTGGCAGGCCGGACACATCCCCTGTGGCAGGTTGAACGAGAAGCTGTCGGAGTAGCCGATGAAGGGCTTGCCAATGCGCGAAAATAGCAGCCGCATCAACGAATAGATCCCGGTGTACGTGGCCAGCGTCGACCGGGCATTCTTCCCCAGCCGCTGTTGGGCGATGACGATGGCGACCGGTAGGTGTTCAATGTCGCCGACGTGCGGTTGGCCATATTTGGGTAAATACTGTTGCGTGAAACTGGGGAACGTCTCGTTCAGTTCCCGTCGTGAGGCCGCCGCAATCGTATCAAACACAAGCGAGGACTTGCCGGACCCCGATAGCCCGACAAACACCGTCGTTTGGTACTTGGGCACCCGCAGGTTTACGTGCTGCAGGTTGTTTTGCGTGGCATCCTTGATCTCAATGAAGCCTTGCTTGAAAGTTGGTTGCATCTTCTCTTCCCCTCTCATGGTTTTGGGCTAACGCTGTGTTATGGCCTTTAAAAATGGTGAAAACTGCGCCGGTACGCGGTGGTGTCCGTTCCCGGCGGCGGGCTCAAAGCGCCCTGCTGTGGGGCCGGTTCCAGCCTGAGGTACGGGCTTCCACCTCGACTTTGAGCCAAAGAACGGTCTCAAAGGTCGTCCCGTGGACTAAACTGAGAAAATCACTCAGTTAAGACCACCGACACAGCTGGTCACTTTGGCCCGCCTCTGGTCACTTACATCGACCGCGTTGGCTTATTTTCAGCATTTCCGCGGCTGACATAGCGTTAGTCTGTACTTAATTCATGGATAACCCTTTAATTGATTTAATGACAGATAGTCTCAAGATATTAGTCAGATAATCACTTTCCCTGCCATCAGCGCTACCGTTTCACCTTACCATATTCTAAAATTTTGTGCGGGGATAGCGACTATCAAGACCAGCCAGCGACTCATAACTTCGTCAGATTAATCTCTGAAATGAAACAGGACTGCCCTTACAGACACTTAGTCTGAATGGGTAGTCCTGTCTTATTTGACTCCTCCATGCTAGAGTTACCTAAAATTATACATATCGGTTCCCTGGTAAGAACCAAAGGTTGAAAGTGTTCATTTAGAGTCCATACTAACCGGATAAATTCAGCAATACCCAGCCACGTAACAAACCGTTAATTACCTAAAGTCGCTTAACGGATAAGTAGAGACATCATGATCGATATGTGTCTTGAATTTCACCTGACCATTTCGATAAATCCAGGTTGTCCCCTGACTATCAGTACCATACGTTTTTACCCGAACTAACTTCTTACTCTTTTTGGAAAAGAAATGAACATTAGTGTAGGTCGGCTCAGAAAATTCATGCGTTATCGTAAAATGACTCCGCAATTTTTTCTGACTTGAGATTGTCTTCCAAGGCTTACGCCAATATTCATATGCTTTTACACGAGTGGCAACTCCCCGGTAAAAATCAAATCGGATTGGACGGTTATCCATCCCAACAGTCAAGACACGTAGTCGATGTTGACGGCCATTTTTAATCAAATAGACCTTCTGTGGCAGTGCAGAGCTGTCATTCACGTCAACCCGATTCCCAGTCGAACGCTTACTCTGCACTTTCAAGACCATTTTTTCTTTTCCTCTAATCTTCAATAGCTGATGACCTAATCCTTTATAACGACCAGCAATTAAAGCTTTAGGTGATTTGTAGACCCACCCTAATGACCTCTTGGCAGTCTTAAGATAGACGTAATGATCTCCGTTAGACTTAATCATTTCCCTAGTGGCATACAGTTGCGTCGTCGTAAGTCGATCAAAGACGTGCGTCACGTAGACGTAGTGTTTCGTATTAACCGGATTAGACCAGATATGATAAGCATAAGGATTGCCAACGTAATATAACTGCTTAGATTTATAAGTCCATTCCGACTTAATCGTCTTAACCCGCTTCATATTTACAGCCTTAACGTACCCATAGTCAGCATCCTCGTTATAACCAGCCGACCCCTCAGGATTTGACTTGTTGTTAAATCCATTAGCGTAGTATCTGAAAACATGGTAATACACACCAGTAGCTGTTTTCACTTTTCTCACACTGCCAAAGAAAGCGCCTTGAGCCGTCTCATTATCCGACACAACTCCATCTTCAGTGCCATACTCCTTTAAGCTCCGGTAAAATTTTGCTTTTTTATTGGCAACCTTGTAGGCCACGTCCGGATCCATCATTGTACTGGATTCAATCTTGCCGACCTTTTTATTACTATTTGACGATGCTGCAGAAGATGACGCTTTTATTGCTCCTTCCTTTTGACTTGTACAACCAACGACAATAGTCCCTAAACTCAATAAAAATACTACCCCAATCTTCGTTAACTTCATTAAATATCTACCTCACTTTGCCAACCGATTTTACTGCTTCGGCATACCTATTCATGATAAGATAACCGTCTCCATCACTAGTAATTCCCATCCCTTCAGACTCACGATAGTATTGTCTGGTTAAAACTGTAAAGTGCATCGATTTTCTGGAAAACTTTTGATTAATTTTACTTAATGGTAACGACATAAATGCACTGTCATAGATAAAGAACAGTCTGTTTCCTTTTTTTCGATAAGATAATCCTTGACTCACTGACCCAATCGAGTTTGAAATCTGATGGACAGCAGATATCTTAACTGAATGAGAAGACAATCTACCACGATAGACTTGCACCTTTTTTCCCATTTGGTTTGCATATTTTGACTCATGCTTATTTGGCTTAACGATTGCTAAGCGTTTCCTTTTCTTCAACTTATTTCTGCCCAATAATTTTGCAAAATAAAAATTCCCATTTTTATCAAACGTTAAATCTCTAATTTGTAAATAACCAGCATTTTTATCCTGGAATGGCCAACGGAATTTCACTCCCCAAATTTGATGCCACGCTTTTTTCTTGATACGAATATAGAACTTCCAACGCTTAACTGGCTTTAATTTATTTAATCCAATCCGCTGCATAGTAACCAGGTGCTTCTTACCCGTATCCTTTTTCAACCAATATGCTGCATTATATAGATACTTGTCATATGGATTATACGCAAAGCTCTGCCCATGCCCAGCTTTAAAGCGGGGCCCAATTGTCACCGATCTATAGATTTTATAGTTGGTAGGGGTCAACTTGTCCTTTGCCTTATTTCTAAGATGCTTCTTCTTAGATTTACTTGCAGAGGTCGTATACATATACTTACGACTCTTTACAAGTGCCCGCACAATCTTATCGTGTTTGCCCTTCTTATTCACGTACTTGTTCAAAGTATGTAGGTTATACTTTAAAATATGGCCATATCTATGATTTGTATTCTTACCACTCCTTCTATTTGTTACTAAAATATACATTTTAGCTTTAGAATTTTTGCCGATAATTGCAACCCCTTGTACTTCAGAGTTCTTCTTTAAAATTCCAGTCTTATAATATTTCATTTTTTTAGGCTTACCATCAGCTAAGAAGGCGAAACGTTTAAATTCATAGTGTTTACCCTTCTCACTAATAATGATTCTTTTCCCATTGTACGTCTTATTCTTACCTGATAACTTTTCACGCTGGTATTCTCTCTTGTTGGCACGGGGTCTATACCAAATCTTAGTGATACTTTCTGTATTCACCTTTTTGGTCTTTCCTGCTCCTATATCTTCTGTTGCATAAACTGTTGGCCTTGCCTTAGCAAACGCATCTACATCCAAGGGTAATATTAACATGAGACTCAATCCCGAAATCAGTACCTTCTGATAAAATTTGTTAATCATTCTTCTTTCCTCCTAACACCTCAGCAATTCCAGCCATCCAGGCCAATAACAACCCAAATACCCCTAAAACTGACAAACTCTCACCAGAAATATTACCAGTCTGCGGAAGTACAGTCACATGTCTAACCTGCTTTGTTTTCGCCCCTGATTGCGTTTTAGCTACTTCACTTGACTGCTGACCTAGCCCATCTTTGGCGTCTGCCGTATACGGTAAGATTACTCGTCCATTACTATCATACTTATGGGCTGACAGGCTGTGTTCCATCAACCAATCTGTTTGTTTCCCAGCTGATAATCTTGCAAAATTAGTTGGAATTTCCGCCTTGGAGCGTAATTGGTAAACTGTTCTACCAGTTCGTTGGCCATCCTTATCGTAGTCCACAACTTGAAATTCACCGTTCTTCATTCGGCTTAACGTTTGTGTGCCCATGACTTTTCCACTATTTGCCGAACTTGCTTCGGGCTCATCATCATACTCTTGCCCACGATACTGTCCATACGTCAAAGTCTTCATGTTGGTAATCTGGTTACGTTTTACCACAGCTACCGTTGTGCTCTTCAAAGTACCCATCGTCGTGAGTTTTTGGACATACAACTTGCCATTGCCCCGCTTATCGGTTACCAGCAATTCACTGGTTAAAGCACCGTAGGCATTACTTTTAAACATCCAGTGAGCTGCTCCAGTTTTAATCTTCGCTGCCTTTGTTAGTTGAGAACCGGCTTTGCTATAAACAATTTTCCCTTTAGCATTACGAATAATAATTTTTATTTTTTGCGGATCGGTACTGTCATAACTACTGGTATAGCCATTAGGCCACTTTTGAACGGCCTGCTGGAAACCGTACTCACTATTCAAGGAATAGGTACTGGTGCTCAGCCCTTTAATGGCACTCTTAGTATCAACGTACTGACCCACGCGAGTTCCCTTGGCACTGATCACTGCTCTATCAGCCACCGGCAATCTTGCACTGTTCAAATGGGCAATCGTGATCTCACCAGACTTCGAGACTGATACACGGATTTTTTCGCCAGTATTACTGGTGATTGTCACTGACTTGCCCTTAGTTACACTCGCTTGCTTGCGGAAAGTACTAACATCCACATCATCATCCAAAGTACCAACCAAATACCTACCACCTGACTGAATCAACACAGTTGTATTATCTTCATTAACATCCGGGTGAATCTGCATAACACCAATAAGCTTATCAAGCCCATTAAAAACTGGAATTGTCTCTGAACCATCATATCCCTCATAGTCTTGATTCCAGGCCTGTTTGTAATGCAACGTAATCGTTTGATTCTCCGAATAGGTCCCCGTAAGTAACGACTTCGCACCCGAATAGATTTCACTCCACTGCGGCACGTCTAAGACTGACAACTGGTAAGGATCGTTGTACAAGCCTTGAATCGTACGAGTAAGGCCTAATTCCTTATCCAAGTTGTTTTCGTAATTATCAATGTCATGAATTTTAATTGTGATGGTTTTGGCCTGGTAATGGAAAATAATTGCGGCATTGTTCTCCGCATAGGTTCCCGTCGCATTTTCGACAGACTTCAAGTCATAGCCGGTCAAATCACGCTTCAAATTGTTGGCGTCATAGCTAGTATCCAAGCGTCCCGTGAGGCTCGTTGCGGGTGAAATTTCTTTACCTCTTTGATCAACGTATTTGACCGGAATCGAGACCGTTAGTGGTGCATACTCATAAATCGCTGCCTGGCTTTCATCAGTAAAGGTTCCACTAGTCCGAATCTGACCAACTAATCGGTAATTATCCAGCGTCTGGGCACTCGTCGTATAGCTCGATCCATAGATGACTCGTTGCCGTTGGTCGGGAGCGACCGACGTGGTAGTTCCCTGAACGTAATAATGGGTCACCAAATAATGTTTCTTATCAACCAATGTCGTCACTGAATTAGACGCCTTGGTATCGCCGTCAATCGTGGTTGCCATATTAAAGCTCAGTTGTTGCACGCTATCGGTTTGTGGCACGCTCATATTCAATTGAATCGTGTACCGGTGACCATAAAAATCGCCACTCTGTAAGTAATCTGCGTTAACGGTGGCTTTAAAGGTTTGCCCGGTACTCTCATTGGTAAAGTGCTGGGTGACGTCATTACCGACCTCATCCAACACCTTGAAGCCGGTCACACTAGTATTTTTAGGCAAGGTGCCCGTGAGTGCCACGTTGCCATAATAAAATTGCGCCCACTCATCTGGAATGACCTGATTGATGTTGTATGTATAAGTAGATTCGCCATCCTTAACAGTATCCCGTAAGACAGTCGTTTCATCGCTGTCGCTGACGGTGATGGTTGGCGTAACCGTTGCCGTGGCTAACGGCTTTTGGGGAATGTAATTAACGCCCCACGCCGTCAACTTGGTTGGTACCGTGCCATCAGTCCCATCACTGTACCGGAACGTTAAGGAACTTTGATTGGTATAAGTAAAGGTCAACATTGAGTATTGCCCATCAGAAGGTGTATTCCCCGAATCTGGTGAGACGATGGTCACGTAGCCATCATTCTCCGTATACCGTAGCCAGTTATCATTTTGACCGCTCATTGGGTCATCGCCTTTGGGGATATAGAGGTTATCGATACCGGCCCATTGACTATCCGTAACGCTAACCGTTTGATTACCATCGATATCGGTCAAGGTCATTAAGCCCGTAACGTTCTCTGGATTGCCTGAATCACTACGGACAAACTCGTAGGTCACATCGCCCCAACCGGCACCCCGGAAGTTTGAGTAGATCATCGTGGTATAGGTCTCCACGTAAGCCGGATCCGTTTGATCCAAACGACCCCAGTCAGTATAGAGAATGTTCATGTCCATACTGTTGCCAGCGGCGTCAAACCCGATATTGGTGTATTTAAAGCCCACTTGACCCTTGGTCGCATTGACTAGGTCTGCGGCAATCGTATTCTTCTTAGTTACGGCCTTTTCAGTTCCAATCACTGAAACCGCTGTCGTTCCACTCCCGTTGAATTTAGGAATGAAGGCGTACTTGCCATCAAGTTTTTGGGTGCCATCGGGAACCACGGCCTTGGGATTGTCCGTAATGGGTGTGGCACTAGCATAATCTGTTTGCGTAGTCGTATCATTAGCTGGTTTTGAGGTGTCAGTTGGTGTGTCTGTATCGGTCGGTGTATCCGTATCAGCCGGCGCTGGTGCATCAGCAGCCACTGGTGCCTCTCTGGCTAATTGCTTTTTGTCGGCTGGAACTGGCGCTTCGGATGTTGAATCATCTGCGTCTGTCTTGGAGTCCACGGTAACAGGCTTTTGCGGCTGAACAGCTGCGACTGGCTTCTCTGCTGATTGGGCAGGTGCTTTAGACACAACTGCTGTATCGACATTGGATTTGCCCAACGAGACCGTGGCTGGTTGCGTCGCGGGTGTTTCACCCACCGTTTGTGTATCGTCTACCTTAGGTGTAGATGCATTAACCGCGGCATCATCAGTCGTTGACGCTTTAGCTGGAACCAGGCCCAGACTAAGGCCTAAGAGAATCGTACCGGCCAGCAGACCGTAGTTTAGCGACTTTGTACATTTTTTTACCTGAACATTGTTTTTAGTGTCCATGACTTTGTTTCCTGACTGCATAAGTCAGTCCCCCTACTATTTGGTGAAGCCTATCTTTCTGATTTTTTAATTGATAAAATCCTTGAATGTTTACTTAACTTAACTATGGAATCGATTCGCACAGGTGAAGAACTATGGTGTAAAGTCGTGATTGTTATGTAATTCACATATATATCCACATGAATCCCATGTATCGTTCAAATGCCATGACATCACACTTTTCACTCAACATTCATTATCAATTAAAAAGTTGAAAGATAAACTCGAACTGCTTCTTATAATGCGCCTCCCCTAAACTAAAAGCAAGCTTAAATGTCAAAAATGTTTTAAAAGACGACCATTTGCATGGCTAATCCATGACTAACTATGTAATTCACCGATACAATAACTGACGTTCTATATTTAAATAATTTTGCGGATACACATTATCCATTCTGGCTAAAATCTGTGTTTCTCCGTCACCCCCTAAATTGTCTATTCCAAAATCCACAAACAAATCAGCCACAATCCTATCCCCGAAAGGCTATAATTTAGATCGTAGCAATTATTCCGAAGGAGGAATCTTCCATGTCTCTTTTTAAACGTCATCCATTGAATCTCCGCGCAGCCGTCATCGCTGGTGGTGCGGCCGGGATTGTTTCCGGCTTAGTTAAGCTCGGCTGGGAAAACGTCCTGCCACCCCGCACCGAGGAACGCAACGCCACCAACCCACCCCAGCGTTTGCTGGAACAATTTGGCATCCCTGCTAAGGTGACGCACGCCACCTACACCTACTCCGGCCAACAATTGCCGTGGGTCAGCTACGTGATTCATTTTGGCTTCTCGACCACGTTTGCCGTACTTTACCAAATCATCGGTGAGAAGATTCCGGCCGTGGAAAAGGACGCTGGCACCTGGTTTGGCCTCGCCATCTGGGTTGCCTTCCACCTCGGTATCATGCCAGCCATGGGTACCGTGCCCGCCGCTGAGGACCAGCCTACGGAAGAGCACGTGTCCGAATCGCTGGGCCACATCGTGTGGATGGTCACGAATGATCTGGTGGGCGCGGAGGTCTACCGCCGTCTAACCCGCGAGAGCCAACGCCGTAACTAAACGTCAGCTATGCCGGGGATTCCGGCTGCGGCAGGTCAAGGATTTCGACGCTGGTGGGGCAGCCCTGAAGCCTGCGGGACGGTCTTCAGGGCACCAGGTCTCATCCTTGCCTGCCTCCGCCTCCATCCCCTACACTGGCGTTTATTTACCGTGTGGTTTCTAGTTTCTATTACTAGTTATGTATTAAAACCGTCATACTGGTTCAGTTAGCACTTACCTATCCTTTGATTCCTGTGACCACTCCTGCTAACTGAACCTTTTTTTGCCACAATCATTTACCAACAACCCACATTTCAACAACAAAAAACGGTGTGACCGAGAAATTTCTCAAGGTCACACCGTTTTTAATTTTACGCAGTCGAAAGGACGTGGAATGCCCACGTCTTTTCAACAGTTTACTTATTTACTAGTGATTCGTGTGACTCCGGTTGGAGTTCCGGCGCTTGTCGTGCAGGCTGTCGAAACCGACAAAACCAGCAGCGACGGCCCGTTCGTTGGCTTGGTGAAGCACGCGAATGAAGCGTTCGGCTTCGTCCTTGCCACCGAAAAATTCTAACCAACGGTGGAACCGTTCGTCAGTGGCTTGGGAGAGGTTGCGTTGAACCCGGCTCCCGGCAGCCGTCAAGGTAATGTACTTCACCCGACGGTCGTTAGGATCAACCTTTTGCATCACGTAGTTTTCTTTCAACAAAACGTTGACCTGGCGAGCAATGGCACTCTTGGAGACGCCTTCTAATTTAGCGAGTTCAACCAACGTCTGGCCGTTCTTGCTTCGGGCGACATTGTCCATGACCATGAACGCTTCGAAGGTGAGGTTATACTTCTGCGTAGGGATGGAGACAAAGTCACCAATATATTTGAAAATGTGCATGTAAAGATCGTCAAATTCTTTTTTCAGTTCAGCTTCGGTTACAGCCTCATTAGTCGATTCTGTCATTATCAGTCCATTACTCCTTCTAGTCCAGCGCCAGGCGCTGTCATTTATGTCCTTTGATTGCGCACAGCTACGGGTCTTAATTCTAGCTGATGAAATTCCGCCCGTCACCGGTCAGCTTTTCCCAAATGGACAACCCTCCGTACATTTTACCATGAAATTAAGTTATCCAGTAATATTTAAAAATCGGGTTTCAAAAAGCGAACGGATGTTCTATAATGAAATTAATCTTATTTCATCAAGGACGTGATGATTATCATGCAACGTGTTAGCCAGCCAATTAAGCACCTACTCCAACTAGCCTATCAAAACAATCAAGTGACCACGCTAATATTCAATAACGTTACGTATACGGGAACCGTCGACTACGTTTCAGCTTCCACCGTTTACCTCGGTTTAGCTGCGGGCCATTCGCGGGAAATTCCCTTGACCGGAATCAGCCAAGTGCGATTACACCAATTACAATCTTGGTGGCATCTCTACGAGGGCTCTCGTCAGTAACTTCTTCTAGTATCGCCTCTCCCCAGCAAAAAATAAACCCCTTTTTGCTAAATTGTTGGCTTTTTCTTTACAATTTAAAGAAAACGCTGTCTTCATTTAATCCGTCTGGCTTTTTCGGCAATCCGCAAATTCCGAAAAAACCCCTTTTAAGTTAGTCCTAGTCTACCTAGATTATAAACCCTCACGGCCTAAAAGAATGACCACAGTTTAAGTGAACTGGTAACAATTAGAAAGTTACATAGATTGATTAATTGAGTGGCCTAAACCAATTGCCCTAAAAAATCCGTGCACAGTCAATTAGATTGACTATCCACGGATTTTTTTAAGGCATTCTAACTTAACCGAATACTACCAGAGCTGGCCTGAATGGTCACGCGGTGTTCGGCGTTCTCCCCCACAGTCCCAATCTTGTGGTGGTGGTCATCGAGGCTTAATTTCGCCTCTTCTGGCACCTTCACGCTGGCGCTCCAGTTCTTCGCGTCAAATTGATAGTCCGTCAGTAACGGCATCTGCAAGGTGGCACTGCCGCTACCACTCTCAACGGACACGTCGCTGGTCAACCCCGTCAGTTGCAAATTCACGCTGCCGTTGCCGGTACTGAAGATGCCCCCACCGTTTACGTTCCGACCGCGAATGGCGCCGTTGGCCGTAGCCGCGTGCACTTGCCCGGTGACGCCATCCAGCTTGATGGCGCCATTGTGACTCCGCAGGTCGGCGTTCCCGACATGGTCGGAGAGCCGGACCGCGCCGTTGCTGGATTCAATCCGCACGTCCCCGGCACCCTCACGCACCGTGACGCTCCCGTTCTTGCTAAATAAATCGGTGGCGGCCGTCACCTGATCGAGCCGCACGGAACCGTTGGTCGAGTGCATTTTCAACTGCTTCAAGTGGTCGTCGAACGCCCGCACACTGCCGTTCGTGGCGTGCGCATCGACGGCTAAGTCGGCCCGCAAGTCGCTGATTTCCAAGCTACCGTTCCCGGCGTGAACCGTGACCTTACCCGCTAAGCTAGTCGGCAGGAAGATTTCAGTCCGGGCGTGAAGCGGCCACAGCCGCGGCCGGTCGCCCTGCTTGATGGCCAACAGCTTACCGTGCCGGGCTGCTCGCAGGTAGTAGCGGCTGTTGTCGCGGCTCATGTACTCGTTGACCACAATTTTGTCGGCGCTGGCCGGCCCTAATTTGATGGCGGCATCGCGGTAGTTAATGTCGAGTTCATTGATGTCATCGATGGCAAATGATTGCGTGTTGACTAACCGCAGAGATTCCACATAGGTCCGCCGGGGCCGCTCGCCGTTAATTTTCACGTCGTCACCGTTCACGTCAACCAGGCCATCGGCCACCGTGACGTGGTCGCCATCGACCTGAACCAATTTGCCAAAATCAACCTTGTCGTTGTCCCCGTCGACCAGCACGTGGTCGCCCCAGGTCACCTTATCGCCGTGAATCTGGAGCTTACCAATTTGGACGCGGGATTCGTCACCGGTGTTGTCGATGTGAATGGTCTCATCATCGTTGTCTTGATCAGAACCGGATGCGGTCGTGTCGTCACGTTCCGTGGTGTCGGCATTTTCAGTGGTGCTGTCATCGCCAGCCACTTCCTTGAGCAGCGTGTCGATGTCGCCCAGTTGATCCATAGCCTCGTCGATGGCGCTGGTGGTGTCCTGGCCCTGATTGACTTTGTCCGTCACCGCTTCAGTCAGGTCGCCGACCAATTCCTCTTTCAACTCAGTCAGTGCGCGTGATGGTTGGTATTGGCTGAATAGTTGGTCCAGCCGGGTGCGAATTTCCATTGTGATATCGTCCATGCTTAGTCTTCCTCCTCAGTAATCTTGCCCGTGATCAGATCATCAATAATTGGCTTGGCCACGCGCCAGGCCGCCGTGTTCGCCTGCAATAATTCCGTGCCGACTGCCGTGATGTGATAGTACTTGCGTCGCGACCCCTGCGACTCATCGCCCCAGTAATCCGTCAACGCGCCGTTCTTTTTTAACCGTCGAAAGACCGTGTACAGCGTGGCTTCGTTCAACTCGTAATGACCATCACTCAGCGCCTTCACCTGCTTAGCCACCTGATAGCCGTAACTATCCCCCTGTTGCAGGATGTTTAAAATAATCGTATCCGTATGGCCCCGGATTAAATCTTTGGAAATAACCTCAGCCATGCTGCCACTTCCTTTTCTGTTTTGATGAGACTACTGTATCACGTACTACTGTGTGTGTCAAAGTAATTTATCTGAAATAGTAAAATTGGTTTAGTGCAGGTTGTGTGGGAGTGGCCGCCTGCGGCTTCCAGGACTGCGCCTGCTGTGGGGTCGGTTCCCGCCAAAGTTCAGGCTCCCACCTCAACTTTTAGCCTTGAAACCCACAAGTCTAAAAGGTTGCCCCAGGCTGTAAGCCGGCTGAGAAACGCCGACTAACACCCTCGACACAGCTGGCTCCGTCCTGGCTTCCTCCGGCTCAGGTTGTGCGTTGAATTTTACGATTTCAGCTAATTCGCTTTAGGTTTGGGGTTGGAGCTTAGTTTCGCCTCCGGGAGGGTGAAAATGAAGCGGAACGCGGTGATATTCGTTCCCGGCGGCGGGCTCAAAGTGCCCTGCTGTGGGGCCGGTTCCAGCCTGAGAATCGGGCTTCCACCTTGCCTTGAAACCTCGCTGAAATTCGCGAGTTTCCAAGGTCATCCCATGCTCTAAGTAGAGAAGTTCACTCTACTAAGACCATCGACACAGCTGGTCGCTTTGGCCCACCTCTGGTCACTGACATCCCCTAGCACGGCTCATTTTTACTATTCCTGCGGCTAACACTGGTTTAACCCACACCAAATCCATAGCCACCTTCCCACTCCACGACAAAAAACGCTCAGCAAGTTTCTACTGAGCGTCACATTCTAAGTATTCAAAAATTTAACTAGCCTAACAAACCTAACAATCTGCGGTCGCTCATTAGACGCAAGTGATCACGCCCTCAACACCAACAATGAATGGTGTCGTCCCTAGTCGTAGGAAAATTGAAAAGGACAAAACCAAGCTCCTTGAATCAATCGTAAATGGCCACATACGTGTTAGCGACCAGAGGCGGGTCAAGGTTCCCGGCTGTGTCGATGCTCTAAGCTGAGGTTTCTCACTCAGCTTAGAGCATGGGACAACCTTTGAGACCGCACTTCAGGCTCAAAGGTGAGGTGGAAGCCCGCCCTTCGGCTGGAACCGGCCCCATAGCAGGGCACCTTGAACCCGACGCCGGGAGCGAACTTCGGATGGACCAATTTATGGTTAGTTCAAGTCGACGAAGGCACCGGGGAGGATGCCCTCAACCGTGGTCTCCGTGAAAGCACCCTTCTGGTTGGTCAGGTAGATTGGCGCATCGGCATCAAAGAATTCAGAAATGACCTGGCGGCAGATGCCACAAGGGGCAATTGGACCGTCCGTGTTCCCGGTCACCAGCAAAGCCGTGAAGTGTTTTTCACCCGCAGCGATACCGGAGAAGATTGCCGTCCGTTCGGCACAGTTGGTGGCACCGTACGAAGCGTTTTCGATGTTACAGCCACCGTAGATCTTGCCGCTGGCACCGACCGCTGCTGCACCTACGTGGAAATGTGAGTATGGGGTGTACGCCTTGTCGAGCATGTCAGTTGCGACTTTTAACAATTCTTGTTTATCAGCCATGATGAATCCTCCTTCGTTAATAAAACGGTTTACGTCCTTATTGTTACATATTTTCACTGGAAACGCTACCATTTGAACGAAGTTTCTTGGGGTTTACTTAATTTTTTCCTAAACGGCCACCTAAACGGGCTAACGTGGGGGTCCACTATGCTAGAATTGACCACAGATATCCGTAACTTGAATTTAGCGGTCGCCGTGGGTGGTGGTCATCCTGCCTGCCCCAGAATCACCGATAACTGGTGATTAGCCCCTAATCCTAATTAACCAAGGAGAAATAACTTCATGAAAGTGTTACGCAGTGTTTTTAGTTGGATCATCCCCATTTTAGTGGCGCTCGTCTTAGTAGTGCTGGTGCGGACCTTCCTGTTTGAGGTCGTCAAAGTTTCTGGGGACTCCATGGAGCCCAACCTCGTCGACCAGGAGCGGATGGTCGTGGTCAAGCCGCTTAAGTTAAAACGCCTCAGCGTGATTGTCTTCGACGCTTACGGCGAGGATCCCGCTGCGGCCAAGAACACCAACTACGTCAAACGCGTGATTGGCCTACCCGGCGACAAGGTCGTCAGTCAAAATGGCTACATTTATGTGAATAATAAAAAAATCAATCAGTCCTTCATCAACCAGAATGAGCGGACCACGGGGACCGGCGATTGGACGCTGAGTTCCCTGGCACAAAAGGGCAACTGGACCTACAAGGGCAACCGCGTGCCTAAGGGTCACTACTTCGTCTTGGGTGACCACCGCAGCGTCTCCGAGGACGGTCGGGCCTGGGGCTACGTCAGTGCCAACAAGGTCATGGGCGTGGTCAAAGTACCGTTCTGGCAAGGAACCACAGAACATCGAACCAATGTGAATAGCTTGGCGAGTTAATCCCGTCGATAAAAAATGACAGCCACAATCAGAGATGATTGGGCTGCCATTTTTATTTGGCCTGCTACGGTATTTAGTCTTAAAAATATCACAACAGAAACGATTCTCAACTTAGTCATACAGAATTAAAAGCTAACAACGAGATTATCTATAGGTACTGAGTCCTTCTTATCTTAGAATATCATGATTTCCCGTATTCACTAAGAGCAAAACCAATTGATTTGTACCAATTATTTGATAAAGTAGCAACCAATTTCGCTCTAAATGTAATTCATAGATACCCATTTTGTCACCCTTTAGTAAGTGACAATTAAACTGTCGGACAAGCGTTTCATTATCGCCGTGCTTAATTAGCTCAATGACCTCTATCAACTTGGCCTTATCATAATGTTTCTTGACTAATTTTTTCAAACTCTTCTTAAACGTCCGCGTGACCCTGACCTGCATTTAATCCTCCTGCTCATTTAAATATTTGTAGAAGTCCTTTTCCGAATCAAATGTCGTCACATCACCATTTTTAACGTCATCCAGCGCTTGTTTTAGAGCAGATGGGTGTTTAGCTGGTCGGAAGGGAAGTGCCTGCTCACGAACAGTCTGCGCCAAAAACATGTTAATCGCCGTTCCTAAATCAAGGCCCAAGTCGTCCAAAATAGACTGAGCAGCCTCTTTTCTATCGTGATCAACTCGAATACTGATTCGATCCTTTTCCATATTTTTCATTATTCCCACCTCGTTTTTGCCATTATAGCACCGATATGTGCCTCTATGGTAAACATTTGGCTTGAATGGCTTTAAAAGACTTGCGATATCCCCAAATTGCAAACCGTTCCCCCTTAGTAAAATCTGTCATTTTCACTGATTACCCCTATAAGCTCAAAAAATTACACTTCAAGAATTTAGGTCCACTTTCTTCTCCCCTCTTTCTTAGCATAGCAAAGCCAGCTTTTTTCAAAAGAGAACGCCCGTTTATTTTTTAAATTCCCAACAAAAAAGGAGCCAACCAAGCAGGTCGGTTCCTTCATTTCAGGGTAAGGGCGTCGTGCCCACAGCATAAGTGACGGCCGTCGCAAGGAGGACTGCACCACTTAACCGGCCCTTACCCGTGAGTGTTTTAGCTAAACATTCTTCTCGTCGCCTTCAGCAACGTCTTCGGATCCTTGTCATACCGTGGCGTGTCGACTAAGTTATCCATCGAAATGCCCGTGAAGTGGTATGCAGCAATTTCACCCGAACGAACGGCGCTTTGTTCCGTGAAGATCATTTGGTAAGGCTGTTCCGCAAATTCACCCGTGAAGGCCAAGTTCGTGGAATGTGCCGGAATGACTTCTGGCCGGTCGGTCTTAGCCCGGTTGTTGAACAGGGCTGAGGCGTATGGCATGTAGACTGGAATGTTGTTGATGATGCTGTCCATGATTTCTGGTTCCTTACTCTTGATGTTAACGGGACCAGGGTCGACCTTGGACAGTTGCCCAATCAATTCTTGGGCCATTTCCTTACCAGTCATCTTGATGTACTGCTTGTGGACGAATTCACCCGTCCGACGTGGGTACAGGAAGTAGCCCCAGATAACGGATTCGTTTGGCTTCTGGGTCGTAAAGTGCGGCTGGTGGTGAACCACGATGGACATGTTAATATCCTTTTGGCCCAGTGGCGTGATTGGTGTCGTGGACAGGAAGGAGTTCAGCGCGTTCCCAGGAACTTGCGTGGTGATCCGAGTAATTTCATTCAACAGCAGGTGGTTCTTCGTGGTCAACGTGAAGCTGACCCATTCGGAATTCTTCCGGTCGTTAAAGAACTTGTCTGGCGTCCCCAGATTGTAGAAGCGTTCCGTGGCTTTCTTCCAGAGAGCGGCACTGATGCCGTATTCCATGTTTTCCCGGGCTGGCGTGTCGTAGTCCCCCATGGTGGCGGAGTCGGTGATGGACCCGTTAGTAAAGATAACGGCGGTGTCATCATCGATGTCGACTAAGTCTTCGCTGTCCGTTTCCAAATTCTTGATGTGTAAGCCGGTAACCGTGATTTCGTCTTGTAAGGCACTGTCCGCAAACTCCCAGTCCGTGACGATACGGTTATCAATAAAGGTCACGCCTTGATCTTTCAAGTAGTTGATCAATGGCAGCATGATACTTTCAAATTGGTTGTAACGGGTCCGGTTGACCCCAACCAGGTGTTCAATTTGCGTGAATTCATAAATCATTTGGTGCATGTAACGCCGTAATTCTTGAACGGAACTTTCAATTCTAAAGGCGAAAGTCGTTTCCCACATGTACCAGAAATTGGTTTGGAACATATGTGGATCGTCCTTAAAGTATTCAGCAATCGTAATATTGTCTAATTTAGTTTCTTCTTCATCTGGCATTAAGACTAACTTGGAGAGCAAGACCCGGTCCTTGTTGTTCAGGCCCAGCTTGCCGCCGTCGATGATGCCCTTGCCGCCCTGCAACAGACGGGCCTTGTCGTAGGTCTGGTGATGGGAATCAAAGTCGTGGGTATCTTCAGCGGCCGTCATCCCGTCCTCAGTAGCGGAAGGAATCCGGTCCAGTAAGTCCATCAAATCAACGTAAGTCCGGTAATTCAGCATCCGGCCACCACGGGCAACGTACCCCGTTTGGTTGTCTAGAGGATGGTTTTTGTTCCAGTATTCATCATTGAATTCACTGGTCGTGCCGCCATCGTTGGCCCCATGCATATCGACCCCGTAGAACGTAATTTGCTTGCCGCTCCAATGGGCCTCTTGAATCAGGTAAACCGCTGCGGCCATGTTCCCTAAACCTGCACCGATCATTACTGCTTTTGTCTTTACCATCAAAAACACCTCCGTAGATTCATGTGCCTTTTACGACTCCATTATGCTTGCTTTGTCATGCATTGTAAAGCGTTTACTTTGAAAATTAGCCATTTCTAAGAAACGCTAGGAAAGCTTAATCTAACGGCAATTGCAACAGGTCGTGTTACAATTTTTTGATGAAATTGGACGGTCCAATCTTGATTGCCGGCTTATCTAAATAATTAGATGCGGGTTAAACTAGTTTCGTTCATTCGCCTCCAGGACGGTGAAAATAAGCCGGGGCGCTGTGGGCGCACGTCCGGAGCCAAAGAGCGGTCTCCGAACTTACTTTGAGCCGCTAAGAACCGCGTCTCAAAGATATCAGTTCCCTAAGCGGCTCCGCCACCAAGGGAACTCCCACGGCTAAGCTCATTTTCACCGTCCCTGCGGCTCACACTGGTTTAACCCGCAACTACCCATAGCAGTCGAATTGGGCGCCGTTTGCTCAACAGTTTTTTGTCTGATTCCAGGCAGACTAACCGTGATGATTAGCTGGATGTAATCAATCTGGCTACCCTTGATCTAACAGTAACCGTTAATTTTCTACGGTTTTTTTACAAAAAAAATAACCTTCCCAAACACTTAGCTCTGCGGCGGAAGGTTATCTTTATCGTTTGTCGCTAGCCACTGTTTTGCAACCGAAGCCAGGGAGGGTGGTCGTGCTGATACGCGGCGGCCCTTTTTGATTGGCTTAAGTCTACCATGATGCTGCCCAAATAGCACGGCGGACCCTTTACAAATTTTGTTATACTGGCTGGCCGCATAAAAATGGCGTGGGACCGCATTCCCGCGC
The DNA here is from genome assembly GCF_016861655.1 of Levilactobacillus lanxiensis. Classification (GTDB taxonomy): domain Bacteria; phylum Bacillota; class Bacilli; order Lactobacillales; family Lactobacillaceae; genus Levilactobacillus; species Levilactobacillus lanxiensis. The sequence goes on from NZ_BOLN01000001.1 coordinate 209,075, forward strand.
CATTTTAAAACCTACTGAGGTCTTTCCTTAGTCAGCCGCCATGAACTTGCCAGCAGTCAACGCAGAAGCCTTAACCCAGCCTTCCTTGGTGATGTACAGGTAGGCCACGTTCTTCTTGTTTTGCTTGATGGTGATCTTCTTCGTTGCGTAGAAGGTCTTGCTGTTTGGTAAAACGCCCTTCTTCGTTAAAGTTACTTTGGCTTTGTCAGCAGCGAATTTGCCGCTAAAGACAACCGGGTCACCTGACTTGAAGTGATAAGCGGCCTTCTTCAGGTTCGTTGCCTTCACCAGCGTGTAGGTCTTGCCGGCAATCTTGTCAGCAGCCTTGGCCACCTTCTTACCATCTGCGGCCATAAACTTGCCCGCGGTCAGTTTAGAAAGGGCCACCCAGCCTTTGACCTTGCCATTAGCGCTCTTGATGTAAGCGTAAGTGACGTTCTTGGCCTTGGCCGTCTTAGTTGCCTTGGTTTTTACCACGATCTTCTTGGTTGCGTAGTAAGTGGTGCTGCCAGCTAAGGTCCCCTTCTTAGCCATGGTGACCTTGGCTTTGTCGGCCGCAAACGCTGCGCTATACAGTGCTGGCTTGCCACTCTTCACGTGGAAGGCCGCCTTCTTGATGGCTTTGCTGCTTACTAACGTCAACGTCGTCTTCTTCGCAGCTGCCTTAGTAGCCGCAAAGGCCGTCGTTTCAGCTTGGGTGGGTGCGATGGCGCCTAACCCTAAAGGTAATACCATCGCAGCTGCCGCAGCAATCATTGCAACTTTCTTCATCATAACAATTCCCCCCGTAGATTATATGGTGAATCCATCCCTGAATTCACTAGGTATCATATCACGCACGGAAAAATGTGACCGGGATAATCTCCTAAAAACGACTGAAAAACTGTAAAAATCTGACCCCAACGGTAAATTAAACCAACTAACGTTAAGGGGCTAAAAGGTGGCGGAAATTAAAGACGCTAAATCTCTGTTAAACCGGTATTTGGTGATTGATGAAGCCCCATCATTTCCCAGCAAGTTCACTGTTTTTTGACAACGCGATTGTCCTGAAAGCGAACCCAGTTCACCTCACACACTGCACAAAATTTCAGTGAAAGCTGACCAAAACAAAACAGGACGTTCACCCAAGAAAGCGGGTAAAACGTCCTGTCGTAAAAGTCATTTTATATTTAAGAGTTCAAAACCAACGTCCAGTTCAAGCTCACTAGCCCCAAACCAGTCTCAGCCGTGAGGGCGGTAAAAATGAGCCCAGCCGTGGGATTTACGATGCGCTAGCAGCGTAAATGGTGTCTTTGAGACTCGCTTCTTGAGGCTCAAAGCAAGTTCAGAGACCGCCCTTTGGCTCTGGGCGTCCTGCCCACCGCGTTCCGGTCTCATTTTTACCGCCCGGTAAGGCGCCGCCAGAGACTATTTGGCGTTAGTGACCTTGGTGATGGTCTTGGCGATGAGGGAGGTGTAGTAGCGATTCCCATGGTCGTTCGGGTGCACGTGGTCGCTAACGAACCAACTACTGTGGTTCTGCGCCGTCGTGTACCAGTCGATCACGTGAACGTTCTTGTACTTGTCCGCCGTCTTGTTGATCCGATTGTTCACGGAATTTTGCCATTCACGCGTTGGCACGTGGGCCGTGACCCAGAAAATCTGGCGATTCGGGCCAATGGCGTGGACAATTTGATCAGCCTGCGCTGGCGTCACGTATCCGTTCGTCCCGATGTTGACCAGCACGTTCTTCGCAAGCTGACCCCGTTGCGATAAGCTGCTAATGATGCCTGGCATGGCATCAGCCTGACGACCCACGGCCCCGTCGACGATAGCGCCTGGGAAGACCTTTTGCAGGTCACCGGAGTCATCCAGTAAGACGGAGTCCCCGACCGCCGTCAATGGCGTTTGCTTACTGGTCATCAACTCATCGGCCGTTAAGAAGTAATACTTCGCCGTCTTCTGGTTGGCCTTGGACATCTTGGAGAACGCCACAGCCTTTTCGTGCTTACGTTTGGAAGCCGCCTTGGCTAAGGCCTTCTGCTTCTTGGCGGCCGCCTCGTTCTTCTTCTTAGCTGCGGCAGACCGTTGCGTAATCGTCTGTTGCAGGGCCGTTGGCTTGGCTGCGGCGGGTTGTTGGACAAAGCCGACCGCCGTTAAGCCAAATAACAAGGCCGCGACAACGCCCAAACTGTTGACCAGCCGGTGCGCACGAGGTTGTTGCAGGTAAGTCGCCACGTCATTGGTGATTTGCCCGTAGTGGTAGTGCCGCATAGGATTTTCGATCCAGCGGTAACTGAGCTCGGTGACCAGCATGATCAGGGCCACTTCAATCAGTGAGTTTAACAACGGATGATTCCCAATATTAATCCGTGATTCGTAGAAAATCATCACGGGAAATTGATACAGGTAAATCCCATAGCTTCGTTGGCCAATGTAGCTGAAGGCGCGGTTGGTCAGGACCCGGTTTAAATCACTCCCGGGATGGGCCACTGTGCCGACCAGGATGCCGGACAGCACTGTGAACCAGAACATGCCGCCCCGGTACGTGCTGGCCGCTTGGCCGTTCATGGTAAAGAACATGTAAATTAAAGTCAGTAAGGACAGGCCCCCGGCCACATCTAAAATGACCCGATGGGCGGTCGTCACATTTTCATTAAGCTTGTGCGCTGGCCATAGGAAGGCCATGGCGGTCCCGACCAGAATCGCAAACATCCGCGTGTCCGTCCCGTAGTAAACCCGATTGGTGTTGGCGGGATCATACAGCACAGCCATTGCGATTGCCGAACAGATGGCAATGCCAAACAGAATAGCGGCTGCCCGTGCCCGTTTACGCAGGAACCAGAGGAGTCCCAGCACAACGAACGGCCAGATTAAATAGAACTGCCCTTCAATAGACAGCGACCACAAATGGGTGAACGGCGACTCGCCACTGAACCGGTCAAAGTAGGACTGACCGTGTTTAATTTCAAACCAGTTATACCCGTAGATCATGTTGGTCAACACGGTTCCCCGAATGTTGGCCAACAGACTCCGCTGGAACAACGTGATATACGCCGTAGTTCCCAGTAACATCGTGACCAACGCGGGATACAGCCGTTTTAGCCGGCGCCCGTAAAAGCCTAAAATATCAATGCTGTGGGTTGAATCCCATTCTTGAATCAGTAAATAAGTAATTAAATAGCCAGAAACTACGAAGAAGATAGGAACCCCTAAGTAGCCCCCTTGTAGCGTCGATGGCGCCAGGTGATAGATGATGACCCCCAAAACGGCTAGTGTCCGAATCCCATCAAATCCGGTTATGTAACGCCGCTTGCCCGCGCGCCGGTTGCGGATGAGCTCCCGCGTAAGCCGCGTGTAAGATTGATCCATTTTAATTGCTCCTTCTCTTTTGAAACCAGTAACTGCTAAGACTGGTCATACTCCCCCGAATGGTGGTACGCCAAGTTGTTTAAGTTGCCAATGTTATTTATGATATTGATTTGTTTTATGGTGATTCACTTGCCAACCAAACTAATAGCTGTCCAAGACGACCTAATCAGCGGCCAAAGTCGCGCCAAATTAGTCTTTTTAATTAAACTAATCATATAATGTTTACCCCGCGGAAACAATGGTTTTGCGCCATTTAAAAAAAATGTAAAATTTGACATCTTAATCGGCATTTTTACGGGTAAAGTTGCTTGCACGAAACCTGTCAACTAAGCTGCAAGAATCGCAAACCAAGAGTTCTTAAAACAGTTGGGTAAGCCTAAATATTAGCACGAAACCCGATAAATAGCACCCCTTAATCGTTCAGCGGGGAGGTCGGCTCAGCCCCCAAGCCAACGGTCACGGGAACCCAAGCCACCGTCCACTCGCAAAAAAATATTTTGGCTGATGCAAGCCTTAATTAGGTCAGCGAAGCAACTGCCTCAGGACGTGCGCAAGCAGCCGCCAAATACTGACGAATTTCTAAAATAAAACCACCCTCACCACCATGAATCAGGCAGATTTGTCCTGGTAGTTAAACGCTTACATGGTATACTGGAAGGAAGCTATTGGCTGAAATTTTATTTGATCATGACTAAAACAATCAGCCACCCACCATCTGGGCTAAACCAGTGTTAGCCGTGAGGGCGGAAAAAATGAGTCTAGCCGTGGGATTTACGGTGCGCTAGCAGCGTAAATGGCGACTTTGAAACGCGGTCTTAGCGGTTCAAAGCGAGTCCAGAGACCGCCCTTTGGCTCTGGGCGTCCTGCCCACAGCGTTCCGATCTCATTTTTTCCGCCCGGTAAGGCGCCAACCAACGCCAAGTCTAGCCCAGAATGGCGTAGCACGCTACATATTGAAGGAGGAGTTCAGCAATGTCCCACGTCAAACCTTTTACTAAAGAAAATGTCCAACAGTACCCCAAGGTTGAATTGCACTGCCACCTCGATGGCTCACTCTCTCTGGCCGCCCTGCGGAAGATGGCTGCCGTCACTGGGGCCGAGCTGCCCGCCGACGATGCCGCGCTTTACGATTTAACCACGGCACCCCTAGAAACGGACAGCCTCATCCAATACCTGAAACGATTCCAAATTGTGACCGACCTGATGCAGACGCCGGAACAACTGAAGATTGCCGGCTACGATATGGTCGAAACGGCCGCTAAAGATGGTCTCATCTACTTAGAAGCCCGGTTCGCCCCACAAATCTGTACGGCTAAGGGCCTCTCCGTTGAAGAAGTCATCGCGGCCTTGCTGGACGGCTTACATGCCGGCACCAAACACTTTGGCATCCCCGTCAACGCCATCGTCTGCGCCATGCGTGATCGCCCACTGGACGAATGCATCGACGTGTTCCAGACGGCAGCGAAATTCAAGGACCAGGGGGTGGTCGGCTTAGACTTTGCCGGCGATGAATTCAACCACCCAGCTTTGGAAATTGCGCCCGCAGTCGAGGCCGGTCTCAAAACGGGCTTGCCATTCACGCTGCACGCTGGCGAAGCCGGTCCTGTGGACAACGTGGCGGTCTCCCTGACGTTAGGTGCCAAGCGTATCGGCCACGGCGTGCACATGAGCGGTTTCCCTGCCACCATCGAACAAGCCAAACGCGCGGGCGCCACGATTGAAATGTGCCCATCCAGCAACGTGCAGACCAAGGCCATCGACGGCTACGAAAACTTCCCACTGGCAGAGTTCCTCAGTGCCGGTCTGAAGGTCACGCTAAACACCGACGACCGAACCGTCTCCGATGTCACGCTAACAAGTGAAATCATGAAGATGCACGACCAATTCGGCCTGAACTGGTCCCTACTGGAACGGCTCACGCTAAACGCCATCGACGGCGCCTTCATCCCCGAAGACCAAAAGGAACAGCTCCGTGCCAAGGTCCGGGCGGCAGAAACTGTCACGGCTTAGACATTAATGACATGAAATAATTAGGGCACACTGGTTAATTCTAGCGTGCCCTTTCTATTGGTCCCAAAGCGCCCGACTACAGGTATTCAGCCGCTAAATGGTATACTTAAGTTAACGTAATTATTTTTTAGCGAACTTACAGTAATTTTTTTGCCAGCAGAAGGATTTTAACCACCCAACCACCAACACACCTGCCACCCACGACCACATCTTTTAAAATTAACGTGGCTGTGAGTGACCAGAGGCGGGCCAAACCGGCCAGCTGTGTCGGTGGTCTTGGCTGACGTTCTGTGCCAGCCTAGCCCACGGGACAACCTTTGAGACCGCTCCTCAGGCTCAAAGTTGAGGCGGAAGCCCGACCTTTGGCTGGAGCCGACCCCATAGCAGGCCGGTTTGAGCCCGCCGCCGGGAACGCAATCACAAAACCATTTATTTTTAAAGAAAGTGAGGCGGTTGGATGCCGCAAGAATACCCCTACCAAGATGCCTTCAACCGGTTACTAACCGACCGGGCCATGGCCGAAGCCACGCGCGACGAGTACACGACCACGTTGAAGGATTTCTTCCATTACTTAGAGAACTTCAACCCAACTTATCAGAAGACCCACCGCGTGCGTGATCTCCAAACGCAAGACGTCGAGCAGTACCTCAGCATGTTGCTCACCGCCCGTCAAATTCAGAACCAGACCTATAACAAGGTGTTGTCGCACCTGAACATCTATTTCAAATTTTTGTTCTCGCACCGCTGGACACCCTACCTGCCAACACTCGACCTTAAAAGCAAGCCCAAACAGGCACCGCAACCGATCAATTATCGCTGGGTCGACGACCTGACCGACTACCTCGCCGATGAGCGGCTCCACATTTATACGCGCCTGACCCTCCTGCTGGTGTCGCAAGGCTATCCCGTGCAAAGTTTTCTCAAGCCTGGTGTGACGGAAAAAATCGATACCCACGACTGGCCAGCTACCGTCCAGCCCTTTCTCAAAACCTTCCGGGACTTCATCGACCCGCTCCAACAGCGGTTTCTTTGCGATGACTGGTTTCTCAAGCAACGGGCCGCGGCCGACCCCCATTTGACGTTGCCCGGCCTCCACAAGTATTTAAAGCCGGACGAAGCGGTCATTGGCTTTGCCCTCAGCCCCACCGTCCTCTATCAAGGTTACTTAGTTAACTATCTCCGGCGCCACCCGCAAAAGACCGACAGAGAGGTCACCGCGGCGTTGAACCTGCCACCGGATTCCATCGATTATTACCGGCGATTGAGCCAACGTGCTGATTAGCCCAAGATTTTTTCATTAAAATATTTATAATAGAGGTAAGACTAGATTTTTGGGGGAATCACAAATGAAAAAGAAATGGTGGCTCTTGGGGAGCTGTCTGGCGCTAGTGGCCGTAATTTTGGGGACGGTCACGCTCACCCAGTTTCGCAAGACGAACGTTCAAACGGCTCCGGCGACGCATAATCGGGTGCCCCAGGAAGATGTTTCCGCAACCGAGGTCACGGTAAAAAAGCCCGAGCCCTGGATCACCCTCAAGCATCCCTTGAAGTTGCCGATTCTGATGTACCATAGCGTGGCGACCGGCAATCAGCTGCGGGTGCCCAAGAAACAGGTCGTGGCGGAGCTGACCTATTTGGAAAAGCACCACTATGAAACGCTGACCACGGCCCAGGCCATTCGCGCGTTGACCACGAATACCGTGCCACAGAAAAAAGTCGTCTGGATCACGCTGGACGACGCCTACAAGGACAATCAGAAAATTTTGCCGACGTTGAAAAAGTACCACCAACACGTGACCATCAATGCCATCACGGGCTTCACCCACAAGGCCAATCACCTGTCTCTAGCGCAAATGAAGGCGCTCAAGGCGACCGGCCGCGTGGACTTTGCCAGTCACACGGTCCAGCACCTGAACCTGAATAGTTTATCAGCCGCGCAACAACGCCAAGAGCTGGTAAATTCCAAACGCTGGCTCGACCACGAGCTCAATCAGGATACGCAAATGCTGTGCTACCCGGCTGGTCGGGCCAACAAGACCACGCATCGCTTGGCTAAACAGGCCGGCTATAAGCTCGCGTTGACCACCCAGGAGGGATTCGCCCAGATGTCTGAGGGCCGCTACAACCTGTCACGGCTGCGGATTGCGCCGGGCATGACGACGGCCACGTTTGCCGACCTGATTCAGGTCACGAACTCTTAAGGCAAACGGATGACTCATTTCGTTCCCGGCGGTGGGTTCAAAGCGCCCTGCTGTGGGGTCGGTTCCAGCCTGTGGAGCTGGCTTCCACCTCGACTTTGAGCCAAAATGCGGTCTCAAAGGTCGTCCCATGGGCTAAGCTGAGAAAAACCGCTCAGCTAAGACCATCGACACAGCCGGGCACTTTGGCCCACCTCTGGTCACTTACATGGATCACCCATTTTCCTAAGCGCTACGTTTCTTCCGAACGGGTTTTGACTATCCGCTCGAATGTTTGATGAAATGTAAGCGTACCCATTGTTAGTTTACTCGCTTCGGCGTACAATGAAGTTAGTTAAGACGTGCACAAGGAGGTCAACATTATGGGGAGCTTAGCCACATTATTAACCTGGTCCGCAATGATTGTTTTGATTGGTGCCGAAATTGTTCGGGGAATTTTCATGTTTAAAGGATAAATTAAACTGCTGTTAAGTCAAAAGGAAGAAGCCAAGTCGGCCTCTTCCTTTTTTGTGATCAACGCTAACTAACGTCAATCCTTATAACTTGCACTTGCGGTAGTGGCTCACCATTTTATCGCTTGCACTTGCGGCAGCAACTCTCCAATTTTAACTGTCTGTGGAATACCGAATCCGCGTGGCAAAGTAAAGCACCCTGATTCCTTACTACACCTGTCCCATCAGCCATTCAACTCAAAAATAGTTGGCAGCCTTTTTATTTTGTCGCGTTGACAGGTCTGGCGTCTCCTAATAGAATGATAATGTATTCTACAAGGAGGAATTCCATTGAAACAGGTAAAAATCATCATCACGACCCTCTTGGCCATCGTTAGTCTGCTGGGTAGCATTGGGGCCAACGCGGTCACTGCCACGGCCAGCACCACTCCCAGCTGGAAACAGCCATCCGAGAGCAAGGCCTACCCCAATTTAAAGAAATACAAGCACGCCTATCTTAAGGTCTCTATCGCCAAGCAACGCGTCTACGTGAAGACCAGTAAGCACCGGGTGCTCTACACCATGGTCTGCTCGACCGGGAAGAAATCATCCCCGACCCCGACCGGCACCTTTCACATTCAGAACCACGGCAAGCACTTCTACAACGCCAGCTCTAAGGAAGGCGCCAACTACTGGACGTCCTTCAAGGACTGGGGGACTTACCTGTTCCACTCCGTTCCCGTCAACGTGCACGGCAAGTACGTCGTCAGTGAGGCTCACAAGCTGGGCAAACGCGCAAGTCACGGCTGCGTGCGTCTGACCGTTGCCGATGCCCACTGGATCTACAGACATGTGCCTGCTGGGATGAAGGTTGTCATTCGCTAATAACCAAATCAAAAGAGTTTAGCCCACTTCACACTGGCTAAACTCTTTTATTTTTGAATTCTATTTTGCAACGACGTACGCACCTTTAACCGCATTATAATATGGTATACTGAACTTGTTCCGGTCTAAAAAGTACTGATAGGACCCGTTTGCGGCCCATCATCGAAGGGAGTTGCGCATCATCGTCGAAACTAAATCCATTTCCATTTCATCTTTAAGTGAGTACATAGCCCTGGTTGCAGAAAAACACGAAAAAAAGGAAAAACATGAAAAGCATAATAATCAGGATCACGTCCCCATTTTCTATCGCGGTCAGTCCCAATCATTCGGGAAAACCGACTACTTGCCTAATCTCTATCGGGGAGACAATGGCTTGGCAAAAAGCAAGCATGTGCGACGGAACGAATTCAACTATACCAACAATATGTTGAAGCGTTTCCCGCAAGTATTTAAGGACAAAAATAACTTTGAGCGCATGGCCATTATGCAACACAACCAATTACCTACCCGGCTGCTAGACATCACCAGCAATCCCTTGGTTGCCCTTTACTTCGCCGTCAGTGAGGTTCCCGTCGATGCGGATGGTAAGAAAAAGGAAGGCGAGATTGCTGCCTTTTACCCGAAACCCAATCAATTTAGCTTTGACTCTTACCGCAACGGTAACAGTGACTTGCTAAACATTGGTGCTAGCATCAGTCTGATGCGCCCTGACCGGCAAAAAAGGTTGGAAAAAGATATCGACAAGTTTAAGCACCAGATTGCTATTGAGCAAAAAAATGTCTTCGGCGACGCTGACCGCTACGCCGCTTGCAAGACAATCTACGATTCTAAGCGCAACCCAACCGTCGTCATCTCCTTCAGAGAAGCAGACGCGAAAGGCTATCAAAAGCTTTCTTTATTCAACATATTCTACCAGTGGTTCACTGCTACACAGGCCAACGACTTAGATAAATCGGGCACGACTTCGCTACGGCTCAAGAACCTGACGGATGATGAGAAGATAGACTTATCCGATGCCTTCTCCAAGCTGTACACGCAATACAATAACTTTAGAAACTCATTCGAGCTCGAAAATCTTTATCACAACATTGAGTTGGACTCACCGGTAGTTGGCCGAATTCCAAACTTGGATCAATTGCAAGAAGTCGTCTTCGCTTCATCTCCTACCGTTGATAAGCGGATTCGTAACCAATCTGGGGCCTTCTTAATGCCAATACTTCTCTCAAAACCAAAAACTGTGCGAAAGAAGATTCGACACCTGATTCGGTTTCGAATCAAAATTCCAGGCGAGAAGAAAGCGCAATTACTAAAGGACCTGGATGCAATTGGCATCAATCAGGCATTTATCTACCCTGATTTATCCAATGCCGCCCAGTATCTGACGGATCCTCATTTGCATGACGATTTGAATTAAGAATTTTAGTAATCTGAGGTATCTAATTTTTAGATAATAGACATTATCACCAAATACATCTATTAGATTAGCTAATCTTCCTTAATTTTCGCTCTCAGAAGACCAATATCTTGATCTTGCGCTTAACTAAAATCAATCTGTTTTTTACAATCGTCCAATCTGAGCAATTGACCTTAATGATCTCCCGACTACCACTGTCAATCCAATCTACACCCACCGAAAGAACCTAGTCCAAATCAAGTTTGACCCAACGACACAAACGGTGAACGAGTTAGTCACCACCCTCTTTGGGCATGACCCAAATCATAATCGTAAGCGTCTTCTGTTGAACCTCTTGGGACATGACAATGACTTCAACTTAACGGTCGAAGACCTAACAGATTCATTTGCGACAAACGAGCGAGAAGAGTTAACTGACGATAACGACCCACAATCCGATGTCGAACTAAAGAATGACGAGTTAGCAATCGACGAAACCGACAGTTTGCAAGTGAAAGATGTCGTCATCTAACGTCCCTGACAAACCACAGGGGTATTACACCCGACACCTTCGTGTCATTTCTTCAATCATCACCCTATGCACTGCGTCACCCACTCCAAATTAGTCACATGTAAAGTTCTCACGAACATCATCACGTTCATGACTATCTTTACTACATAAATAATCAACAATGGGTTTGCAACAGAACCAACACGCGGTATGATAACTTTGTTGCTAAATGAGAACCACATCAAACGGAGCAATGAACCAATGAATCAAACAACAAAATATCAAATCAAACACCAAAACAAAATTTGATAATGAATGAAACAAAAATCGAAAGGATGATTTAAAATGTTTACTTCAAAACGTTCAAAGAAGCTTATGACTTCAATCATGTTAGCATCAACATTGATGGGCTTAGCAACAGTTGTTCCATCATTTACCAGCTCTAACGTAACCGTAGCCCATGCTTCATCAAAGGTTATTCAAGTTAAGGTTAAACATTATATGAATGAAGACATTCATATTGCTATCGAAGGTTGGTTACATGACCACCTTAGTGAAAATGTTGCGGATGCTATTGAGACAAAGGCAGATGTTGCATATAGCAATACCTATGATAAAACGAAATCAGATGCAAAATCGATGGTCGCAGCTTATGCAGTATTGACTAAGTATACTGGTGTTAAAATTGATGCTAAAGGCAATTTTAGTGATAATGCTAAGATTGATAAAAATAAGGCTAAGACTGCTTTGAAGAATGCCGATACTGAAGCGGCTATAAATTCATCAGTTTCATCAGTTGTAAACACCGCTTCAAAGAAGAAGACTACTTCAAAAAAGAAGACAACACCTAAGAAAAAGACTTCAAAGAAGAAAGCAACTAAGAAGTACGCTTACAAGGTTTCCAAGTTGACTTCAAAGAAGACAAAGTCCAACAAGTACGTCAAGGTCAACGGTAAAGTCAAGGTCAGCACTAAGGCATTGGCTAAGAAACATCACGCAAAATGGGCTCGTATTACTACCTACAAGGGCTACAAGTACGTACGTCTCAATAAGCACAATAACTTCAAAGCTACTATCAAGGCGCCAAAGGCCAAGAATACTTGGGCTAAAGCTGGGTATTACACCAAGAACATGAAGCACGGTAAGGTTGTTAAAAAGCATGGTAAGGTAACCTACACGTTCCACTTACTTTCCGCTCATAAGAAGGTATCTGTAAAAGCTTACAAGTAACCTTTAAATAAAATCAACACAACATGATTTTAAATAGTAAAACCAACAATACCCCACAGGATAGTTTAATCTTGTGGGGTATTTATCTTCACTGAAGCAATCACAACAGACGTGATTGCTTTTTTAATGTCTATAGAGACCACTCACCAACACTCATTTACTACAGTGTTGGTATTTTTAGCTTGATGCCGACAATAATACCTAAATTCAAGTAACATAAACCATTCAATTATCTTCAATGACGTTGATTCTTACTCATAAACCGTTATTAATCGATTACGTAGATTTAGGGTAGACAACACGTCTTTATATTCTTAAATGGTATCAAGCTATCAATATCTATCGTTTACCTCAATTTGATGAGGTCTTAATTAGTAAATACATACTATAGGGGTGAGAAAATGTTCAATGACAAAAGAGAACGTCCACGATTAACTGACGTAACTCAAGATTCAACTGGACGTCCTAGAAGTCCAGAATCACAATCCAGTCTCAATAATCATAGTCATAGTTTCAAATTAAGTACCCTATCCCGTCTCGGTATAGGGGTATCAATCACCGCAATGACAGCTTTGACCTTTGCAGGTATTGCTGCACCACAAATGGCACATGCTGATGGTTTCGATAAAACTGTAAATAAGAAAGTAAATGGTGTTCGGTACAAAGACTTCACTACTTATTATTCTGAATTAAAAAAAGATGGGTATGTTGCTAAACGTGATTGGGGTAATATTCCTACAAGTAGTCATATTACAGCCCAGTTTTTCCCTGTGTTTAAAGCCGGTAAAACTAAAGTTACATTTAGTAAAGGCGCTAAAACAGGTAGGCCCGCATCAATTTCATCAAGAGCTGCTGTAACATCAGTTAAAAATACACCAGGTAGCACTATTTATTATAAGAATGTTGGTAAATTCAATGGTAAAGTAGTTGATATGTCTTTAAGTATAACTAAGAAGGCTGCAGGCCTTGGTGGTAGAAATGAAGTTTATTTCATGACTAAAAGATTAGGTCTAGCTATTCCTAAGAATGCTACAGCTAATTGGACATACGCTGATACCAAGGGTATTTATAGCACTGATACTGGTAGCGCTAAGGTACCAAAGAGTAGATTGCATAGGGTTAGTGGAGTATCTCGCCAACAAACTGGTGGTAACTTTAAGATTCACTTGTACTATGATAAATCAAAAAAGACAATCCCATTAGATAATGATAATCAAGTGGGCATTGACTTCATGGAAATGGAATCACCTTGGTTCCATATTAAAGGTCAAAAAGCTCGTGCTTATAGTTATGCTCAACGTGTTTTAGCTTATACAAAACCAACAATGGTTGGTAATTTTGGTGGTAATGGTTCATCTTCAGCTGACCGTGCTTTGGCCAAGAAGGGTATTCTTGGAATTGAAAAACGAACAACATTTCCTAGTGGTATTATCGGTAGTGGTATAGACTTCCAAGGTGGTAATGTTAAGCAATCAGTAATGGGTCGTTGGTCAACTGGTAGTATTGACTTTAGTTGGCGCGGACATGCAGCATTATCAGATATTCTTGAAATTAATGGTGGTACGTACCCGGTTACTCCTCCAAAGTCACCAAAACAACCCGCTCCCAAAAAGTACGTCGGTCCTCAATCTTCAAAACCATCAACTTACAAAGCAACCAAGTCAGCTCTAGCTGATTATACGAAGACCTTCTCATGGAAGATTGTACAGAAGACTAAGAAGGCTAAATTCTCTGGCAAGGGGTATACCATCACCGATACGTTACCAAGTGGAACTTCAATTTCATCAGTAACCTCACCTTCTGGTTGGTCCAAATCAGTTTCAGGTAATAAAGTAACATTTAAGGCAACCAAGAATGTTTATAAGACGACGCATACTTATAACTTCTACGTTGCGTCATCAACCACAAAGTCCCAAGCTCTACGTCATACCAGTTTCAACAACCATGTCACATCACGACGTAAAATCACAAAATCTAAGTGGCAGACAAAAAACTCAAACACAGCAAAGTGGACGTTGAAGAACGAAGAAATCAAGGGGTATTTCATTGATTTTGACCATCACGACCATGCTGTTGCTAAGGGTTACGACATCTTCACACCTAAACAAATTTATGATTCAGGTGTAACGTCAGGTCAAAAGACGATTACGCCACTAGCGGAAGCAGTAGCGCCAGATAACGGTAAGTTATACAAGCTTGTTCATGGTCCTAATGATGGTACATATGCAACGCCATCCGAAATGAAGTGGACTTCAGCTAGAATCAAGATTGTTAATCATTATAAAACTGCTACTAGAACTGTAGGGTATACCAAAAAAGGTAAACCAATTACAGAGTCTTATCAATATTTAGCATATCAGACGTTCCCTAATGGTGACGACAAGCAAATCCACTACTGGTACTACAGAACTAAGTGGTACCACCAAGTTGGTCACGCTAAGCAAGGTACCGACCCTAACCCTTACACCGATTCAACCGACCCTGATGGTGATTTAATCAAGGCCGATGGTAATAAGGGTGAGTTCTACCAAATCAACAATTCTTCAGGATCAACACGGAAATTGTGTTTGACTTGAGTTTGGGGTATTCACAGCGCTTTGCTCCGCTTCAATGATCCCTTCATCCCCACAATCCAACTCATTCCCCTATACCCCACCCCCTAACTACGGTAAACTAGAGGTAATTGTTCCACCTCACAGTCACTCACAAAGGAGTTTATCTATGCTTTTAGTTGCATTATTTGGCACCCTGACCGCACTGGGCATGACCATTCTGGCCTGCATTCAGCGGCCCACCCGCTGGCGAATATTAGTCAGCACCTACGTGATCTTTTACCTGGTCGCGCTGAGCATCGTCTTCAGCTCGCTGCCCAGCAAGACGCCCGCCAGCCTGATTGGCATGAACCTGATTTACGGCATCCTCTACCTGCCCCTGCTCCTCATCAGCAGTCCCCAGGCCAAGGTGGAAGTCGAGCAGAAGGCCAAACGCCCCCGCAATCTTTTTGAACAGAACTTCAATTTCCGCCTGCCCCGCATTAATTTCGGCACCAAACTGGCCGCTGGTGTACTAGCCGTGTTAGTGGTCCTCGGCCTGTTTGGATCCCTACAAACGCGCTTTGGCGTCAAAGCCGTCTACAATTCTCTGCGCATCAAGACCGTGAAAACGGCGCCTCTGCTGGACAAGAACGCCACGCCAATCGCCATTTCGCCCAAGACCGTCCGTAACAAGATGAACAAGGCGATGAGCACCGTGCCCAACACCTCCTACTACAAGCTGGGCGACCTGCAGACGCAAGTCGTGAAAGGCAAGACCGTCTACATCGCGCCGGTCGAGTTCGATGGCTTCTGGCGCTGGCAACGGGCCCGCAACACGCCAGGGTACTTCATCATCGATGCCACCAACGTCAACGCCGAACCCCACTTCGTTAAGCAATCTATGAAATACACCCCGAGCGCCTACCTCTTTGACGACGCGCAACGGGTCATTTACAACCGCTTCCCCAGCTGGGTTCAGGAAGGCCAACCCCAACTCGAGGTCAATGACCAGGGTGAGCCCTTCTTCATCCAAACCGTCTACAAGGCGCGCGGCGTTTCCCGCCGGATCAACTACCGTAGCCTCCACGTGGTCGTGTTAAATGCCAAGACTGGTGCCACCCACCTCTACACGGCGGCCGGTGCCCCCGCATTTATTAATGAATCGATTGCCTCCTCGACCGCTGCGGAAATGAACCAGATTTTCGGTCGTTACGGCAACGGGTTCTTCAACGCCTATTTCAATAAGACCGGCGTTAAGCTCCCTAACAGCAATGGGACCGAGGATGGCGTCACCCCCGTCGCCGACAAGCACGGCAATATTTCCTACTTCAACGACTTCACCTCGCCCAAGACCAGCGCCGACTCGACCATGGGGTACTCCATGATCAACGCCCGGACCGGGACACTGACCTACTACACCGGTAAAAATATCGGGGTCATGGACAGTGATGGGGCCAAAAAGATTGCTGAAAAGGAATATGTCGCTCAGAAATGGTCGGCCACGATGCCAATTATGTACAACATCGACGGCACGCCGACCTGGGTCGTTTCCCTGTTAGACTCCACCGGGGCCTTCCGGAGCTACGCCTATATCAAGGCGGCCGACCAAAGCGTCAAGGCCTACGCCACCACGGCGGCCCAGGCGCTGGACCAGTACCGCGTGCAATTAGCCGCGGCCGGATCCACGGCCAGTTCCACTGCCACCAAACTGACCAAGGTCAACGGTATCGTCACCCGAGTCGCCATCGTGCCCAACGGCAGTACCCAAAGCGTGCTGTTCGCCATCAAGGGCAACGATTATCTTTGGTCGGTCGGCACCGGTGACTACCCCAAGGCGGCGCTCCTCAAGGCCGGCGACCAGGTCAAACTGACCGCCAACGTCAACAAGCAGGCCAAGACTGGGACCGTGCAGTCGTTTAAGAATGAGACGTTTAAATAAACTCTCTCTCAATAATCTGAACCGGATCAACGCCAATTGCTTTGTCGATTGACAGGAAAACACAATGAGGTGCGTAATCATGGATAAGCAAACAACCCTAACCATTCGTCTCAACAAGGATGTCAAAAAAGCAGCTATCAAAGTTGCAGCTGATATGGGACTTGACATAGACACGGTCATCAACTTATTTTTAGCCGAGCTTGTGCGCACCAACCAGTTGCCTTTCAACCCAACTGGTCCAGACTTTCCGGCTATTTGGCATGACGATCCACGAGAAATTGCTGATTTTAACCAAAGCATTGGTTTAGCCGATGACGGAAAGAATTATGGTCACGAGCTATCCGATTAACACATTATCTGAGTATTCAAAATGGTGTCACCCACAAAAATCGGGTGGCACCATTTTTACGTTAATATTAGTAACAATCAAAGCACTCACACGGCCACATCACGGCGGGCTAAACCAGCGTTAGCCGCAGGGCTGGGGAAATTGGATTGACTAGAATAGTGTCAGTGACCAGAGGCGGATCAAAGTACCTAGCCCACGGGACAACCTTTGAGACCGCTCCTCAGGCTCAAAGTTGAGGTGAAAGCCCGCCCTTCGGCTGGAACCGGCCCCATAGCCAGGCACTTTGAATCCGCCGCCGGGAACGACCAGTACCGCGGCCAATCCCTATTTTCACCAACCCGGAGGCAACTACCTGGTTTACTCCGCCGTAAATGCCAGGCCACCGTGATTGACCAAGGTGTCGCCCGTCAAAACGGTCGCATCCGCCGTCTGAATCAGCGGTTGGGCTGACGCTTGATACTGCTTGAATCCAGCCGTTTGGCAATGTGCTTTGAACGCCGCCAAATCCTGGTAAACCGTGAAAATCACCCACTGATCTGGCGCATCCACGACCTGTCCCACGGCACTGACCTGCAAGCCCGGTTCATCCGCCATGGCCGCCTGTAAATACGGCACCACTACTGATTGATAGGCGGCCGTCTGCCCTGGCTGTACGGTTAGTTCCATCAGCTGGATAAAGGCCTCATTCGCCGGACTACGGTATAACGGCTGCGGTTGTTCCAACAACAATTTCGGTGTCAGGTTCACGACCGTTTGCTGGGTCACAGCGCGTTTGGCGACCGTCCGAAACGCGGCGAACTGCGGTGAGTGCGCATGAATGTTGTAGCTAGCGTTATCGCGATACACTTCAATGACCCGGTTATGTACTCCGGCCGGGTCCACGTGACTCGTGTACATCGCCAACGTCCCAGGTTCATTTTGAATCGACGTCGTTAAATTTTGGGTCCCCACTGCGGCAAAGTTTTCTCGTTCCGCCGCGGTAATTTCTAACTTGAATAAGCGAAATAAGGGGGCACCTAATTGCTTGGTCATCTGCTCTCTCCCTTTCTACAGTGACTTGAGTGCAGGCAACGGCTTGATGATGCGCGCGGGCACGCCAGCGACCACCGTATTGGCTGGCACATCTTTGGTCACGACCGCCCCGGCCCCAACCACGACGTTGTCACCGATGTGCACGCCACCAATCACGGTCACGTTGCCCCCAATCCACACGTCGCTGCCAATCGTAATCGGCTTGGTCGTCGTAATCAGGTAGCGACTGCCATCCGGCCGCACGCCGAACCGCTGCGTCGCGTCCAACGAGTGAGCGCCACAGTACAGCTTCACATCCGGCGCAATAACGACCCGGTCGCCCAGGGTGATGCGGTTGGAATCCTGAAACGTGCAGTTCCCATTGATAAACACGTCATCGCCAACTGAAATGTGGACGCCATAGACCGCGCTAAACGCCCCATTGATTACGAAGCGTTGCCCGGTTTTGCCAAAGAACTGTTGCATGGCATCGGCCCGTTTGGCAGTGTCCTGACTGGTATTGATCACTGAAAGCAGGCTCTTGCCTTTGGTAATCAGGCCCTGCAGTTCGGGGTCCCGGTAATCGTAATCCTCACCGGCTAAGAGTTTTTCATGTTCCGTTTTCAAAATAGTCAGACTCCTTTTCGGGTTAAAGATACTTTGGCTAATGCTTCTGGGGGTAACGAGAATGCAAGGACAGTTCCGTTCCCGGTGGTGGGCTCAAGATGCCCTGCTATGGGGTCGGTTTCAGCCTGTAAAGCGGGCTTCCACCTCGACTTTGAGCCAAAAATCGGTCTCAAAGGTCGTCCCGCGGACTAGGCTGAGAAAGTCCCCCAGCCAAGACCGCCGACACAGCCGGCCATCTTGGCCCACCTCTGGTCACTCACATCGACCATGTCATTATCACACCCCTAAACCACTGATGAGTATGTGTTTAACCCATAAATGTATTCCTTGTTAATAGCTAGTTGGCACTGATTACCAGCTCTTCGATTCTATTTAGCCCTAGTCAATTTTTATCTATATAAATCTGCTCTTCTAACAAAATTCATCTCCAACATAAACGATCAACCAATAAATGCCGACCAGATAAAGCCAGCCGGCATCAATAAACAAATTTATAAGCATCCCAGCACACTCACAACAAACCGGCCAGCCCACGGACTAAACAAGTGTCAGCCGCAGGGCTGGGGAAAACTGGACTGACTAGGCCAGTGTCAGTGACCAGAGGCGGACCAAGGTTCCCGGCTGTGTCGATGGCCTTAGCTGAGGTTTCTCACTCAGCTTAGCCCATGGGACAACCTTTGAGACCGCCCCTCAGGCTCAAAGTTGAGGTGGAAGACCGCCTTTCAGTCTGGAGCCGGCCCCACAGCAGGGAACCTTGAGGCCGCCGCCGGGAACGACCAGCACCGCGGCCAGGCCCAGTTTTCACCAGCCCGGAGGCGCGGACAACGGCCAGTTTAGTCCATGAGTGCTTGCCAGTTGGTGGTGAAGATGGCTTGCTGCTGCGTCGCCGTCAAGTCCATATCCCGCACCGCCTGCTCGATCACCGCCGTCGGTCCCACCGGTGGAATTCCAAACGGCGAATCCGTGCCAAACAGCACGTGGTCCAACCCAAAGAAATCGACCGCAAGTTCCAACGCCTTAGGATTGCCCAGGATAGCAGTATCCACGTAGAACTTTTTAAAGTCCGCGTAATTTTCGGCTGACTGGATGTACTTGATGCGTTGGCTGAAGTACGGCACCATGGCCCCGGCGTGGTGCACGATAACCTTTAAGCCGGGATACTTGCGGAAGTATTTGGCCGCCACAATACCATTCATGGCCTGCGTCAGCTCGTACTCCCAGCTAAAGGTCAGCTCGTTGTCGGTCTTGTGCGTATCGAAAACGGGATGGAGCCAGATGGGCGCACCGACCGCCGCTAATTTGGCAAAGATCGGTTCGTAGGCCGCGTCCGTGATGGGCTTACCCAATGCTTGGGTAAATAGTTGCACCCCAACCAAGGCATCGCTACCGGCCACCTGCTCGTCAATCAGCTGTAAGGCGGCGGGCACATTGTTCAGTGGCAACATAGCCACACCAGCCGGAAAAATGTCACGGTTGGCGCGGACCAGGTCTGCGATTTCCGCGTTGGCCTGTCGGCAGAGTTCGGCCGCCTGATCCGGACCCACGAAGTCTTCCGGGTTCAAATTGACCGCGGAAATAATCTGTTGGTGATCCGCTGGCAGACTGGCCCGGTGTTGCGCCACATCCGTCAACAGATCATTTTTCATGTACGGAAAGTTGTCTAAGATATTCGGGTGAATCGCATTCATTTTGGCTAAAAATTTTGCGGGTAAGACGTGCGCAAAGACATCAATGACCGTCATCGTGAATCCCCCTTAGTACCAGCTAGGCTTGTCGCCATCAGTACCGGGCTTGTCCAGGCCCACGCTAGCGTTTTGATACGTGCTGGGGTCGGCGATAACTTTCAGCGCGAAGTCCGCGACACTCTGCCGAGAAACCTCGGTCCCCTTGAAACCATCGGCCAAGGTCGTGACTTCATAAGCCACCTCGTCGTTGTCGGTCAACCAGGCTGGCCGAATTTCCGTGTAGGTCACGCCAGACTTTTCAACCAGCTCACTGGTCCGGCGGAAGGCTGGCAGGTAGGCGCCAATCATCTGTTCGTTCCACTCGCCAAATTTGCCGGGAACTTCATGGTGCGCGCCCAATGAGCTGATGTAGATCAGGCGTTGCTTACCGGTTTCTTTCATTGCGTCAACCACACTCTGGGTCTGGACATCAAGGTCCGCGCCACCCAGGTTGGAATAGATGATGTCGGCGTCAGCCATGGCCTTGGCCACGACCGCCGTGTCATGCACGTCGCCATCGACCAGGGTTACCCGGGGATTGGCGGCCAGTTTATTCAGTCGGTCTGCGTTACGCAAGAACAGTGTCAGCGTGACATCAGTTTCGTCTAATAAACGTTGGGTCAACAGTTGTGCCATGGCACCATGGGCACCGAGAATCATGATTTTTGTCATGTAAAATTCCTCCAACTATTTTTGATTTAATGAGTCTTTCAGTGTGTGACTGATTTATTCAGTCCCGCAATAGCTTCATTGTACCCCAATTAGGCCATGGGAGCTTCCCAGGAGCCCTTGGTATCAACATTGGCGGCTTGGGCCAGGGTTTCTAATTGGGTAATTTCAGCGTCCGTCAACGTCAGGGACATCGCCTTGGCCTCGCTCGGAATGTACTTGTCCTTGGTGACCCCGATGATTGGCGTGGTGCCCTTGGCAATCGCGTAGGCCGTAGCCACTTCAGCGGCCGAAGCATCTTGTTTCGCGCCAATTGCCTGCAGGCCGGCCGTTAAGGCGCTCACTTGTGGCAGTACGCTGTTGTAAATGCTTCCGCGCATACTGTCGGCTGGCAGTGGATTGTCCACGTTGTAGCGGCCACTCAATAGGCCTTGTTCGAGCACCATGTAAGCAAAGAACGTGATGTCGTGTTCGCGACAGTAGTCAATGATGCCCGCCTCTTCTGAGGAACGGTACAACAGGCTGAAATGGTTTTGCACGGCGGACACCTGAATACCGGCTTCGCCCAAGATTTCGTTGGCCCGCTTGATTTGGGCTAAATTGTGGTTGGAGACCCCGAAACGCTTGATTTTGCCGCTGTTCACCAGCGGAATCAGTTGAGGCGTCCATTTTTCAACGTCGGCCGGGTTGTGAATCCAGTAGATGTCGATGTAATCCGTGTGCAGGCGCTTGAGGCTGCCCGCCAGCATGTCAGCGACTTCGTGATCGCTGTCGCCCGCAGCCATCTGGGGCGTGAACTTGGTGGACAGTTGGTAGCTCTCGCGCGGATAGTCCTGGAGCAGTTCGCCCAATTTATCCTCAGAGGCCCCGGAACCGTATGCGTAGGCCGTGTCCCACAGGGTTAAACCCGCGTCCATCGCCGCCGTGACGACCGGCTTCAGGTCCGTAGCCGTCAAATGATTCCCAAAGACTTGCCCATCCGGCGTGTCGCCCCAAGCCCAGGTTCCTAAAGCAATTTTCGGTTGATTTTCAGTTAACATATTTTAAGCGCTCCTTTTTGAGTAAACTTCGTGTTCATTTTACAATCATTAATGGTTGCCCGCCACCATCGCGACCGGCAATGTGGCTAGCTTATTTTCCAGCCGCCCCAACGTTTCCTGTAGCTGGTCGATTTGGTCGTGGAGGACGTCGGCCTGGGTCGTTAGGATTTCCCGTTGCGCCGTCAAGTCGTCTTCACTATCCCGTAACGCAATCAGCCGTTTGATTTCGGCCAGCGTGACGCCACAGTCTCGCAAGTCTAAAATGTCTCGCAACTGGTTCAAATCAGCCGCACTGTAGTCGCGCATCCCACTGACGCGGGCCACCGGCGCAACCACGCCAATCTGTTCGTAGTACCGCAGCGTCCACGCACTCGTGTGCAACGCCTTTGCCGCTTCGTTGATTTTCACGTGAAGTCCTCCCTTTCGTCCTAGTTCGTTGGTAAAATTTCGACCGTCGCTGACCGCGGCCGGGCCTGTAGCATTGGTAACAAGTAGGCGCTAGCCGCATATTTTTCGCGGTAAGCCGCATCGATTCGAGCCAGTAGTTGGGCGTCGCCAGTAACCGCGGCGAAGGCCACTTTGAAATTGTGACCGCTTAAATGAATCCGTCCGCCGCGTTGTTGAACGGCCGCTTGGTACCAGGACGACTGTTGACCGTGCCAGGCCCGGGCGTATAACCGTCCTGCGACCACCACGGACCAGATCCAGGTCGGCGTGCCGTACGTCCGGCCGTCACTGTAAAAGGGGGACACCCGCAGATCATCGGCGACCGCAAATGCTTGGGCCCGCTGTTGCGTCCAGTGGCAAGCCGGTGATTCCTGTTTATTCTGTTGTTGCATGTCGCTGACCGCCTTTCGCTGTTCTTTACAGGGACTATCATAAGACTTGTTCTGTGCTATGACTAATGCTTAATTTAAATCAAGTTCCATGCTTTTGAGGTATACTAATCACAATAGAAAACTTCCCTCGTCACCCCACCAAACTAAGGAGTTGTGTCTCATGGAATTACGTGTTCTACGCTACTTTTTAATGGTCGTTCAGGAAAAAAACATTTCCAAAGCCTCGGAACGGCTACACGTCTCACAGCCGACCGTGTCACGCCAGATTAAGGATCTCGAAGATGAACTGGGCACGACCCTCTTTGAACGGGGCAGTCGGACCATCCAACTCACCTCCGATGGCGAATACTTTGCTAACCAGGCCCGCCAGATTCTCTCCCTGACAGACAAGACGGTGGCCAATATTCATCAGGAAAGCGATATCCGCGGCGCCGTCTTCATCGGCAGCGCCGAGGCCCGCAGCATGTTGACGGTGGCCCAGGCCATTCGCCGGTTGAACCGCCAGTACCCCCACATTCAAATCAATGTCGTCAGCACCGATGCCGCCGAGATTCACCAGCACTTGACCTCCGGCGTTTTTGACTTTGGCGTGGTGATGGAACCCCTCGACAAATCCGATTACGATTTTCTCCGGCTACCCGGTGAGAGCCGCTGGGGCCTGCTGGTCCAAAATAGCTCACCCCTGGCCCAACAGGCCACCGTCAGCCTCGACGATATCGACCATACCAAACTCATCTTGCCGCAACAGGGGGGGAGTCGCCGCATTCACGCTGTCTTCGGTCTCGACCAAGATGATCTCGACGTCGCCGCCACCTACAATCTCTTGTACAACGCCTCCCTGCTGGTTTCCGCCGGCGTTGGAAACGCGCTGGGACTCGACGGCATCGTCAATACCAACCAGTCTGATTTGACCTTCGTGCCGTTGGCGCCACGGACGTCTTCTGGGACTAGCTTGGTTTGGCTGAAGGGGGCGCGGCTGTCGTTGGCGGCACAGGCGCTGCTGACGCAGATTCGCGCCGAACTAACGCCCACTGAAAATTAAGCTTGGCGTGTGGGAGTACGCCTCCGGGGCGGTGTAAATGGGCCGTGACGCTGTGGGCGCCCGTCTGCCGTTCCCGGCGGCGGGCTCAAAGTGCCCTGCTGTGGGGCCGGTTCCAGCCTGGAGAACGGGCTTCCACCTCGACTTTGAGCCAAAGTGCGGTCTCAAAGGTCGTCCCATGCTCTAAGTAGCGGAAAACCACGCTACTAAGACCATCGACACAGCTGGGCACTTTGGCCCGCCTCTGGTCACTAACGTTTGCCACGCGTGGCCCATTTTCACCACCCCTGCGGCTGACACTCCTTTAATTTTCAGTGTGGGTGATTCTGGTCTCCTATGCTGACTTCTTTCAATTTGCCGTCAGTTATAACTACATTTGCTTTTATTCTAATAACCTTTATTCATTCTATTCTGCTAACATAACCCTATTCCTGTGTTGCGCCCTTCACCCGGCGCAATACCCTGGCCGGGGAACCGACGACCACCATGTTTGCTGGGACATCCTTGGTGACGACGGACCCCGCGCCCACGATGGCATTTTCGCCGACCGTGACGCCTGGCAGAATCATGGCGCCTGCGCCAATCCAGGCGTTACGCTTGATGTGAACGGCCTTGGCCTGGACGTTGCGGCGCTTTGCCGGGTCCTCCAGGTGGTTGACCGTGATCAGCATGGCACCGGGTCCAATCAAGGCCCCCTCGTCCAGGTAAATGCCCCCGAGGTCCACGAACATCACGCCTTGATTCACGTAGACGTTATCCTTGATGAAGATATGCGGACCGAAGTCACTGTGGACTGGCGCATTGATTTCCGCCGACTCCGGCACAGAGTAGCCCACGACCTGACTTAGCGTTGCGCGGCGTTGTTCCGGCGTTTGGTCAATGTGGTTGAACTTTTTTAACAGTTCCTGTGTCCGCTGCACAGTCTGGTTGATGTTTTGAAAGTCCTCACCGTTAAAGTCTAAGGGCTCGCCGGCTAGGGCTTGCTGAAAAATTGCGGGTTCTGGCATGTCACGATTCCTCCATTTGTTTTGAATGTTCTTCAGTATAGAAGTCCGCACCAACTATATCCAATACTTAAATTAAATCCTATCCTATGCCTAAATTGCATATATTTCCGATGACACCGGGAACGGCTAAAATTGGTCAGTCTTCCCTTGTCGCCTCTCCAGCGGGAACGTGTATAATATCTGGTATATTCTAAAAACTTTTGGGGGCCTTCATTTGACAGCCAATCATCGATCCTGGTGGGGTGCACCTCGGACCATCACCAATACCATTGAAAATCGAAAAATCTCCTGGCTCGAACTCTTTTCGGACCTGGTCTACGTCGTCATCATTCACAGTTTCGTGGAGAACCTCTCCGCCCATTTCAACCTCTACGGCTTCGTGACGTTCTGGGTGCTGTTCCTGTTCTTCTTCAACACCTGGACCAACATGGTGTTGTACTTCGACCTGCACGGGGAAAACAACCTACGAAACGTCTGCTTCGCCCTGCTACAAATCGTGGCCGTAGCCGTCACCGCCACCTTCACGCCAGACGTCTTCGCGGGGCATTACACCGGGTTTATCCTGGCGTACTCGTTTAACCAGCTCATCTATATGTACCTCTACTTAAAAACCATGATTGCCGACCCGCTCCACGCCACGACGACGCGACCTTTCCTGATTGCCTACGTGGTCGGCGAAGCGCTGTTCATCGGCAGTATCTGGGCACCTAGCCTGGCCGTCCAGCAAGGAGTCGTCATCCTGAGTCTGCTTATCTTCATCAGCACGGTAATGGCCGAGAGCGGTAATTTTGACCGTGAATTTAAACTGCGAGACATTCCGTTTGAACTCAACTCGGCCGTGCTGGAACGCTACGGGTTGTTCACCATGATTGTGCTGGGCGAATCTCTTGCCGGCATCATCGAGCACATGTCCGAGGAGCACACCCACCTGACCGACTACACCCACTTTGTCATCGCCATGGTCTGTATCATCGGCACCTGGCTGCTCTACTACACGCTGATGGACGAACGGGAAATCACCGCCCACCGCTACTGGCCGATTTCTCTGTTCCGGGGCGTGCATCGCTTTCTGATTGCCTGCCTGACGCTACAGTCCTTCTTTATTGCCCAAACGGTGGAGTCCAACGATCCAGTTTACTACCGCGGACTACTCATTGTGACCGCTCTGATTCTCTGCGCGTTGTTGGCACTGACCGCACCTAAGCTGTACAACGTCACGCCCATCGCGCCTAGACAGGTCACGTGGCTCTGTGTGGGCATCGCCGGGACTGTACTCATGATGGGAGTCCCAGCGACTATTGGTTCCGTCGTCATCGATTTGATTCTGTTGACGCTGGGCGGCTGGACCTGGATTCGCGCCGAACTTATTAAATAAAAATTACGTCGGTTGGCAGCAATAGTCGCAACCAAGCTATTCTTTGACTGCAATCGAAAACGAGTCTGGGGCAACCCCCAGGCTCATTTTTGTGTACCCATTTACATGGCCGAAACGTGCGACAAAAAGGCAGCCGGTTCCGCTTAAAACTACTAACCAAACAATCCAAGACCAGGATTATTCGGTTAGTAGCCTTAATGCTCGCCGGCTAACCGCCTTTTGTCCCACTCTGCACACAAAAACCGTTCCAACACGGGGGAGTGTCGGGACGGCTGCTGTGGTTGTTATGTTAGTCGTTATTGCTGGTTTCTTGATGGGAAACCTGTTGCGTTCGTTCTTTAAAAATTAACGTTGATAATTAATGTCATCGGAAGCTAAGGGCCCGACTAATTCGTGGGGCACATAGGGTTCCTCCAGGTACTGGACGTCCTCGGGACTGAGCGTTAAGTCCAGTGCCTTGACCGCGCCCGTTAAATGGCTGCTCTTCGTGGCCCCGATGATGGGTGCCGTGACGGTTGGCTTCTGTAACAGCCAGGCCAAAGCGACCTGGACCCGTTCGACACCGTACTTGTCGGCAATTTCACCGACGCGCTTGATGATTGGCAGATCTAATTGCTTGCTGTCATCATACTTCGACCGGGCAACCTTGTCCGTTTTGTAGCGCTTGGAGTCGCCGGCCCAGTCACGGGTCAAACGGCCGGAAGCTAACGGACTGTATGGGGTCACCGCGATACCTTGGTCGGCACACAGTGGCAGCATTTCCCGTTCTTCTTCGCGGTATAACAAATTCAAATGGTTCTGCATGGACACGAACTTGGTCCAACCGTGAGCTTCGGCAATGGCTTGGGCCTTTTCAAACTGCCAAGCAAACATCGCGGAGGCGCCAATGTAGCGGGCCTTGCCGGACTTCACCACGTCGTTCAGGGCTTCCATCGTCTCCTCGATGGGCGTGTTGTAATCCCACCGGTGAATGATGTAGAGGTCCACGTAGTCCGTTTGCAGGCGTTCGAGGCTCTGGTCGATCTGTGACAGAATGGCCTTGCGGGAAAGTCCAGCCAGGTTTGGCCCGGCTTCGGGCGTGAAGAAGACCTTCGTCGCCAACACGATTTTATCGCGGTCAGCCAGTTTGTTTAAGGCGTGACCCACGAACCGCTCGCTATCCCCGTGGGAATAGATGTTGGCCGTGTCAAAAAAGTTAATGCCTAGGTCAAGGGCTTGGCGAATGACCGCTTCACTCTGGTCCTCGTCAACGGCCCAGGGAAACATTCCCGTGGACGCGTTGCCAAAACCCATGGTGCCTAGACAGAGCCTGGAAACGTCCAGACCCGTGTGTCCTAGTTTGGTGTATTGCATGATTGTTGATAGCTTCCTTTTGTTTGTGGCTTTGGTGATTTTTGGGGCTGGCGGGATGGGACTGGCTGTGCATTTAGGAGGTTGTTTCACTTAATAACGTTAAGTGATTTGAACTCCTTGCGCTTAACCATGACTCTGGTTTGGGGCATTAATCTTGCTATCACCTTTTGTATCCCAAGTCTGGCAGCCTCTGAAACGTGCTACGCGAGCCAGACTCCTGCGCTTAACCCCGATTCAGGGTAGACCTTTAATTCTACCTTGCTTTAGGGCATTTGACTGGTTCTTCGCGGAACTATCCTGGTCCTGGCAGCCTCTGAAACGTGCTACGCGGGGCAGGTTCCTGCGCTTAACCCCGATTCAGGGTAGGCCTTAAATTCTACCTTGCTTTAGGGCATTTGACTGGTTCTTCACAGAACTATCCTGGTCCTGGCAGCCTCCGAAACGTGCTACGAGAGGCAACTGGTTCCGCTTAATACCGTTAAGCAAACAACCCCAAAGACCGGGGTTATTCACTTAACGCCATTAATGCTCGCCAGTTAACCGCCTCTCTCCGCACTCTAATCACCAACCGGGTGCCAGCTATTCTCGTCCGTCAAGCGGTTCAAGAATGCCATGTCCTTGTCGTTGATTTCGAAATCGAGTTGGGCGTTGGCTTCGACGTGGGCCATTGCCCGGGCCTTTGGAAGTGGTGCAACACCATTTTGGATAACGAAACGTAAGGCCAGTTGTGGGATTGAGACGCCGTAGTTGCCAGCGACCCGTTCCAGTTCTGGGCTGTCGACCAAGCCACCAGTAGCTAATGGTGAGTAGGCTTGAACCACGATGTTATTGGCTTCAGCGGTCTTAACAATGCTGTCCTGCGTGTGGCCGACGAAGTATTGAATCTGATCAACGGCTGGCTTGACTGTCAGACCATCCCAAGTCAACAGGTTTTCCAGGTCATGTGAATTAAAGTTGGACACCCCAACCGACTTGGCCCGGCCACTGTTGTAAATGTCTTGCATGGCCCGCCAGACGTCGCGGTTCTCGGCATCATGGTTGGAACCCATTTGGGCCCATGGCCATGGCGCATGGATAATGTAAGAATCCACGTAGTCCAGGTTCAGTGCGGCCAAGCTACTGTCAAAATCAGCCATAGCTTCATCGTAAGTCTTGGATTCAGCGGGCAACTTAGTTTGAACGAAAATAGCCTCACGCGCCACGTCGCTAGCGGCAATGGCCTCGCCGACACTCTGTTCATTTTGGTAAGCCTTAGCGGTATCAATAAACCGGTAGCCAGCCTGCAACGCATTGCTGACGGCATCGACCGTTTCCTTGCCAGGCTTGGTTTGCCAGGTTCCGAATCCAACCTTAGGCATCTTTAAGCCATTGTTTAAGTCAAACGTATCTGTAATTGTTGGCATATTTAGTTCCTCCTTCAACGCTAATAAGCTTGGTTTTCGTGAAAATAAAGAGTGGTATGTTGCCGTTCCCGGCGGCGGGCTCAAGACGGCCTGCTGTGGGGTCGGTTCCAGACTGTGGGGCGGTCTTCCACCTCGACTTTGAGCCTGAAAGGCGGTCTCAAAGGTCGTCCCGTGTTCTAGGCTGGGAAAGAACCCCAGCCAACAACACCGACACAGCTGGCCATCTTGGCCCGCCTCTGGTCACTCACATGGATCACTCATTTTCACTAGCCAATCTGCTACAATCTAAACTTAATTGGTTACCAAGCCTATCGCTTATATTTCTGAGTATAGTACCTTCGTGTTGGTCTAAGGCAAGAGAAATCGGCAACTTTTTTCTTGATTTATCACGCAATCAGTTAATTTATTTAAATAATTTTTCTATCTGTTCACTAATCACATGCTAAATCGCTAAAACACCTTTAATAGCGGGATTCTTACGCACACTTCACCGTTGAATCACCCTCAATATTCCATTCGTGTTTGTCATTTTAATCGCTATGGATATTTGCAATTATATTCAAATGGCATATACTCACTAATTGTAAGTGAAAAGTTAAAAGTTCTCCGTGTTCTCGCAGACGCGGATAATCAACCGCTGACTCGAACTCGTTTTTTAAATGGAGGAATTTAATTATGGATACAACTACTATGCAATGGACTACTGAACAATTAGACATCTTTTTAAACAACAAAACATTAACCATGAAGCCTTTTAACCCCGACATGGCCACCTTCGAAGAAGAATCTCCCGTTTGGGAAGTCGTTGTTGATGGCAACGTCTACTCCCG
Organism: Levilactobacillus lanxiensis; assembly: GCF_016861655.1. GTDB lineage: Bacteria > Bacillota > Bacilli > Lactobacillales > Lactobacillaceae > Levilactobacillus > Levilactobacillus lanxiensis. The sequence goes on from NZ_BOLN01000001.1 coordinate 238,823, forward strand.
CGGCTGGAACGGCGACCAGACCAAGTGGTTCATGGCCGCCACTGCCCAAAACGCAGGCGAAATCTGTGTCGGCGACCACGACTTTGCGGCCCAATTTGAAATGGCTGACCACTCCGCCGAGCTGGACGCTAAGATCACCGCGGCCTACAAGGCCAAGTATGACGAGCAAAACTCACTGCCCAAGATGATCTCGGCAGGCCCCACCTACGCCACCCTCCACGTTCTTCCTCGTTAGGACAAGTGACGTTCAGCGCCTCCGGGCGGGTGAAAATGAGAGCGGAACGCGGTGGGCGGACGCCCGAAGCCAAAGAACGGTCTTCGAACTTACTTTGAGTCACTGAGAGTCGTGTCTCAAAGATACCAATTGCCTAAGCGGCCAAGACCGCCACTAAGGCAATTCCCACGGCTGGCCACATTTTCACCCGCCCTCCGGCTAACGGCCACTTAGCCCAACGAGGCAACTAATCAACTTTGATATGTGTAACACTCTAAATAGATTCACGCAAAACAAGCAATCCTTCATAACTGGGGATTGCTTGTTTTTGTCATCTTTTGTAACCGTTTTCCGTTGTGCTAGTCCCGGTTTCAGCCTACAATTAACTTATTGCTAAACCTAATTTCAACACAAAAATCTGTCCCCCATACCATCCAGTTCAACACTACCAGGCAACAACCTACATTCGGGCTAAACCAGTTCCGGCCGCAGGGCTGGTGAAAATTAGCCACCCCGTCAGTATTAGTGACCAGAGGCGGATCAAAGTGACCAGCTGTGTCGATGGTCTTAGCTGAGGTTTCTCACTCAGCTTAGCCCATGGGGCAACCTTTGAGACCGCTTCTCAGGCTCAAAGTTGAGGTGGAAGCCCGCTCTTTGGCTGGAACCGACCCCACAGCAGGGCGCTTTGAATCCGCCGTCGGGAACGAATGCCACAGGCCACAGCGTCACGGCTCATTTTCACCGGACCGGAGGCGCAGACAAAGACTAGTTTAGCCCAAAATCAATTTAGAAAGAGAGACCTGATTATGGCCTACATAGAAGTTAAACACGAAACCAGACAATTCACCCAAGGCGACCAGACTACCACCGCCAACCAAGATATCTCCTTTAGCGTGGAGCGTGGCCAGGTCGTCACGATTCTCGGCCCCAGTGGTGCCGGCAAGTCCACCCTGCTCAACATTCTCGGTGGCATGGACAGCCCCACGGATGGGCAAGTCCTGATTGATGGCACCGACATCGCCCAATTTACCGCCAAACAGTTGACCACCTATCGCCGCCAGGACGTGGGATTTGTTTTTCAATTTTATAACCTGGTCCCCAACCTGACCGCCAAGGAAAACGTCGAGCTGGCCTCCCAGATTACGAGCGATGCCCGCGACGTGGATGAGACGCTGGGACTGGTCGGCCTGACCGACCGCGCCAAGAACTTCCCGGCGCAATTGTCCGGCGGTGAACAGCAACGGGTCGCCATTGCCCGGGCCATCGCCAAGAACCCCAAGCTCCTCCTGTGTGACGAACCCACCGGCGCCCTAGACTACCAAACGGGCAAACAGGTGCTGCAGGTCATTCAAGACGGCGCCCGTCAGACCAACATGACCGTCATCATCGTGACCCACAACGGCGCGATTGCCAAGATGGGCGACCAGACTATTCACATCAACGACGCCCAGGTCCAGTCGATCCAGCAGAATTCCCAGCCGACACCGATTGCCGACATTGAATGGTAGGTGATGACCATGACAAAGAGTTATTGGCGCGTTTTATGGCGTGAAATTGGCCACTCCAAGGCCCGTTTCATCTCGATTATGCTGATTATTTTTCTTGGCGTGGCCTTCTATACCGGGATTCGGGCGACCGGTCCGGACATGCTCCAGGCTGCAACGGATTACTATGCCGACCAGAATTTGGCGACCAACAGCGTGCAATCTACGGCGGGTTTGACGAAAAAGGACTTGGCCATTTTACACCAGCATCGGGATCAATTAAGCTATCAAGCCGTAAAATACTTAGACATCAATCAACTAAACAATAATCAGGTCGTGCGGGTCGCGGAGATGCCCAGCGGGTCCCTCAATCGGGTGACCGTCGTGAGTGGCCATCTGCCGCGCCGGGCCAACGAAATCGTCTTGGACCAACAGGCGCGGACGCTTCAGCCGAAGCTCAAGCTGGGGTCGACCTACCGGATTGCCACAACCAGCGCGCTGAACCGCCAGTTCAATCGGCGGACGTTTAAAATCGTGGGCTTCGTCAACTCACCGCGCTACATCGAGAAGGCCACCCGCGGCGTGACGACCGTCGGCAAGGGCACGCTGGATTACTTTGCGCTGGTCAAGCCGGGGACGCTGACACAGACCGTCGCTAGCCGCATCGATGTGGGGTTCAAGAACCTGCGGGGTGTGACGCCTTACACGGCCAAATATAAGCGGTTGAATCGCGCCAACACGGCCAAACTCAAGCACTGGCTAAAACCGCAGGCGGCTAAACGCCAGGCCCAATTGCAGCGACAGGCTCGCGCCCAACTGGCGCCCCAGGTTGCCAAGGTCCAGGCGTTGGCCCAACAACTCCCGGCCAACGCGCCAATTTTGACGAAGGCCCAAGCCCAGATTAAGCAGGCCCAGGCTAAAATCGCCGCGATTGGTCGCCCGACTTACTTAGTCACTGGCCGCGCCGCCAATCCCGGCTACAGCGAATACCACGAGAACACACAGCGAGTCGTCGCCCTGTCGACGGTCTTTCCGCTATTTTTCATTGCGATTGCGGCGCTGATCTGTCTGACGACCATGACGCGGATGGTGGCTGAACTCCGGGTCCAAATGGGCACACTCAAGGCCCTGGGCTATAGCAATGCCGCCATTGGCAGTGAATTTCTGTTGTACGGCGGACTTGCCAGTCTACTGGGAACGGTGCTGGGCGTGGGCTTTGGCGTCAACTTCTTCCCTCGCTTCATTGCCCAAGCGTACGGCAGCATGTACAATCTACCGGCCATCAACGTGCAGGTCATCTGGGCCGACATCTTAATCGCACTTGTGATTGCGTTGGCCTGCACGATTGGCAGCGCCCTGCTCGTCTTGCGGGTCGACCTCACCAGTCTGCCGGCGACGTTAATGCAACCGAAAGCGCCCAAGGCTGGGAAAACGCTGTGGCTGGAACACTGGCATGGCCTCTGGAACCGCCTGAATTTCAATCACAAGGTCACGCTGCGTAACCTCTTTCGTTACAAACAGCGCCTCCTCATGACGGTGCTGGGCATCGCCGGCTGTATGGCCATGATGATCACGGGCTTTGGCCTGAAGGATTCCATCGGCGATATCAGCGTGAAACAATTTGACCAGCTCTGGCACTACGACGCCATTGTCGTACGAAACGGCTCACAGACCGCGCAACAACGCCGAGCACTTCATCGCCAGTCTCTGGTGAAAAATGATTTTGTTGTGAAACAGGCGCAGGTCACCGTGGAACGGTCGGACGTCGCCAACCAAACGGCCACGTTGAGCGTGCCGCAGCATCCCCAGAACCTCACGCAATTTGTCGTCCTGCGCAATCGACAAACCCACGCGGCCTACCACCTGAACAATCGCGGCGCCATCATCGATGAAAAACTGGCCAAGCTTTATGACGTTCAGGTAGGCGACACCCTCCCCGTGAAGCTCGGCAACCGCCAAGTGAAGCGGGTGCGGGTGGCCGCCATTGCGGAAAACTACGTCAATCACTTCATTTATGTCTCGCCTAGCTATTACCACCAACTGTTTGCGGCGACGCCCGTTTATAACGGCAACCTGGTTCAGTTCACCCATCACAGTCAGAAACGGCAGAACGCCTTTGCCAACGACCTCTTGAAGACGCCGGGCATGCTGAACGTGACCCTGCTGAGCACCGAGAAGAAAAACAACTTCCAGATGCTCGACACCATGGACCTGGTCGTCGTCATCTTCGTGGTCGCGGCCGGCGCGCTGGCCCTGGTCGTGCTCTACAACCTGACCAACATCAACGTTTCCGAACGGATTCGTGAGTTGTCGACCATCAAGGTGCTGGGTTTCTACGACGGCGAGGTCACGATGTACATCTTCCGCGAGAATCTAATCCTAACTGGACTGGGCATCTTCTTCGGCTGTTTCCTGGGAAACTGGCTGCACAGCTACATTTTAAATACCGCCGAGACCGACAGTCTCATGTTCTCGCCCGGCATTCACTGGGTCAGCTACGTCTACGCGGCCCTGTTAACGCTGGCATTCAGCCTGTTGGTCATGACCATCATGCACCGCAAGTTGAAGCACATTAATATGTTGGATGCGTTGGCTTCGGTGGATTAGAAATGAAAAAATTCTAATTTGACAAATTTTATATCGACCACAAAAAACAGGTTTCACCTCAAAGTTACGGGGTGAAGCCTGTTTGATTTACATCGAACTGCTTTCAATTTAACCTTCAAACGCCGAGCCCATCGGCTTAACCAACGTCTGTAACAGCTGGTCCACCTGGGGCTGGGTCTTGAACACGACCCGCTCCGCAAAGAGCGTGGCCGATTGTTGCGAATGGTACGTGACCTGTTGCTTGGCGCCGGTCTGCGTATCCGTCACCGTGGCCTGGGCAACGGGTTCGCCAGCATTGACGGTCCCGGAACTCATCTGGGCGGGCGTCAGCTTGGTGGCGACCGTGGTGGTCAACCCAGCCCTCTTGTCCTGGTACCACACACCCGCTTGATTATTGGTCGGTGCCGCCGTGACGGTCGTGGCTAGCCCCGTTGCCAGGGAGATCCGCCGATCCGTCAACGCGGTCGTTTCCAATTGGTACTGTTTTTTCAATTGCTTAATGAGCTTATTCATTGCAGTGAACGTGGTATCCCCACCCAGAATTGTGGCGATCATCCGCTGGCCGTTGACCGTGTAAGTCGCGGTAAAACACAGCTTGGCGTTTTCCGTGTACCCGGTCTTCAACCCGTCAATGTTTGCGTTCTTGTCGTAATGCGATTGGCCCTTCAAGCAGGAGTTTTCGTTATAAATTTTGGTGCCGTTGACGCTGGCTTCCTTTTTCCCAGAAACCTGGACGATGCTGGGATCGGCCTGAATCAGATGTTGGGCCACAATTGTAATGGCCTTAGCCGAAACCAGGTTTTCTTCCTTCTTCCCGGTGCCTGGCAAGACGAGGTTGTAGTCCTTCAGGTCGGTGTTGTCGAGGCCGGATGAACTGATAAAGTGGGCCTCAATGCCCCAGTCAGCGCTCTGTTGATTCATGAGTTGAATAAACTTAGCGTTGTTGCCAGCAACGTACTCGCCCAATGCGGTCGCCGCACTATTGGAGGAAGCAATCATTGCCGCTGCCACTAATTGCCGGACCGTGAACGTCTCGCCCTTTTTCATGCGGAGGGAAGAGTACGCGTAGCTGTGACTGAGTTTCAACAGGTCGTGACTCATGGGTACCTGATCATCCCAATTAATTTTTCCTTGATTAATGGCACTGACCGTTAAATAGACGGTCAACAATTTTGATAATGATGCGATGGGGTAGCGCTTGTCTGCGTTTTGCTGGTACAGCACCTGCCCACTCTGCGCATCCATCACGTAAGCGGACCGCGCCGCAACCTTCGTGACGGTTTTAGCGGCCGCGGTCGTTGTGGACCCGCCACCTAAAATGACCGCGATGAGGCCCAGGATCACGCCCCGCCGAAGCCAATGTTTAAATAGAACCACGAGCGTCAACGCTCCTTTCAATTTCGTACGTTCTATTATACAAAACCCAGGGGCTGATGGCGCGCTAAAATCCAAACTTGCTAAAATTTTAACTTCTTACAAATCTATTTGTCATATTATTACCATAGTGTTATTTTTCGGGGCGTACTGACCTAGTTAACCCGATTGTTAAGTCCCCGCACCCACCCCAACAGAAAGAGTCCACCACCCATCGGGTACCATGCGGAAGTGCTACCCTAAGAAAGACTACCGGTCCCTCGGCGCTCATCTTCGTGTCGACCAGCCACCACTCCCAATTTTCCACCCGAGACTTCCCCCTTGACAGGCTATGTTTACAGTTGTAAACTCAAGTCACCAATCAAGGTTAGGTTGGCTCAAACCACCACCTTGATTTCCCCTCAGTCGCTCACTATCACCGCGGCTGACCCGCACCACTTCCCCTAACCAATAACCGTTCCACTAAAAAAGGAGTGTTCACCATGGCCACAGCAGAATTAGCCGTCACCATTTCCGACGCAGAATGGCGCGTCATGCGAATCGTCTGGACGTTAAAAGAGACCGACAGCCGCACCATCATTGATTTGCTCGAACAACAACACGATTGGAAGCCCGCCACCATCAAAACCTTGATTGGCCGGCTGGTCAAGAAGGGCGCGCTGGCCACGACCAAGCAGGGCCGCCAGTTCATTTACACCCCATTGATTCCGGAACAAGCTGCCATGGATACCGCGCTGACCAATGAAATCAGTCAAATGTGCGCGATGCACCGTGGGACCGCGATTGCTCACGTGTTAGAAGACACCGAAATGAGCCGCGCCGACGTCCAAAATTTAATCGACGTGCTCGCTAAGAAATTACCAACCGCCCCCGAGTCAGTCCACTGCGACTGCCTCCCCGACGGCTGCGAAGGGAGTTGTGCAGAATGAAAAATGAACGCGACTTAGGCATGTCTCACATGAACATGCAACAAGATATGAAGGACGGCCACGACATGGGAAATATGAAAATGGATCACATGGACATGGGCGATGGTCCCGCGAATGGCGAACACCAGGACATGAGCAACATGGACATGGCCCACATGGATATGGACATGGGCGATGGCCACATGATGCACATGGGCAATCTGAAACGCAAGTTCTGGGTCTCCCTCATCCTGACGATTCCCGTCATTCTGATGTCCCCCATGATGGGCATGACGCTCCCCTTCCAGCTGATTTTCCCCGGCAGTGACTGGGTCGTCGCCGTCTTAGGCACGATTCTCTTCTTCTACGGCGGTGGTGCCTTCTTCAGTGGTGCCAAGGCCGAGCTGGAAATGAAGCGTCCTGCCATGATGACCCTGATTGCCATGGGAATTGGCGTGGCCTACGTTTACAGCATCTACGCCGTTATCGCCAACAACCTCTTCCACGTCACACCGACCGTGAACAACTTTTTCTGGGAACTCTCGACCCTGATTGTCATCATGCTATTGGGTCACTGGATTGAAATGAACACCGTCATGAACGCCGGGTCTGCCGTGGAAGCACTGGGAAAATTGCTTCCCCAAGAAGCCCACGTTCAGGACGCCCAGGGCAACATTACCGACGTTAAGTTAAGTGACCTACAAATCGGTGAAACTGTGGTTATTCGGGCCGGTGAACAAATTCCCGCCGACGCCAAGATTCTCAGTGGGACCTCCGACGTGAACGAATCCTTAGTTACCGGTGAGTCCAAGGCCGTTAAGAAGACCACAGACGACACCCTGATTGGTGGGGCCGTCAACGGAACGGGGACCCTAACCGCTACCGTCACGGGCACCGGGGACTCCGGCTACTTGGCCCAAGTCATGAAATTGATCAGTGACGCCAAGAATGCCAAGTCCAAGTCAGAAAACCTGGCCGACCGGGTTGCGGGCTGGCTGTTCTACGCCGCCCTCTTTGCCGGCATCCTGGCCTTCATCGTTTGGTTGACCGTGGCTAATTTAGCCGTCGCTTTGCCCGTGGCCGTGGCTGTCTTCGTTATCGCCTGCCCCCACGCACTGGGCCTGGCCGTTCCTTTGGTTGTTTCCCGGAGTACCGCGCTGGCCGCTCAGAACGGTTTACTGATTCGTAACCGGAACGCCATGGAACAGGTTAACCAATTAAAGTTCGCTCTGATGGACAAAACTGGCACGTTAACCATGGGTGAATTCAAGGTCAATCACCTGGTCAGTTTAACCGCTGATTTAGATGAACAAGCCGTCTTACAACACTTAGCCAACCTCGAAAGTGGCTCCAGCCATCCCCTGGCAACCGGGATCTTAACGGCCGCCAAGGCAAAAGGTCTGACGGTCACCGCCGCCAGCGATACCCATCAAGAAACGGGTCTCGGCCAATTCGGCACCATCGACGGCACCACGTACGGCGTCGTTTCCGTCAACTATTTGGACCAGAAACACCTGACCTACGACCACGACCAATTCACACAGTTCGCTGCCGAAGGAAACTCCATCAGCTACCTGCTTGCCGGCGACCAAGTCCTCGGCCTCGTCGCACAGGGTGATCAGATCAAGCCAGCTGCCAAGACGCTGGTCACGTCATTGAAACGCCAAGGCATCACGCCGGTTATGTTGACCGGTGACAACCAGGAAACGGCCAACAAGGTCGCTGCCAGCGTGGGTATCACCGAGGTCCAAGCGCGCCTCCTGCCGGAAGACAAGGAACGTTTGGTCCAAGAATACCAACAAAAGGGTAAGGTCCTCTTCATTGGGGATGGCGTAAATGATGCGCCAAGTCTGGCCCGGGCAGACATCGGGATGGCCATTGGATCCGGGACCGATGTGGCGATTGAATCCGCCGACATCATCCTGGTTTCGAGTGACCCCGGCGACGTCATCCAGTTCCTTGATTTAGCAAGAGCCACCCACCGCAAGATGACCGAAAACCTCTGGTGGGGCGCTGGTTACAACCTGATTGCTATTCCACTGGCCGCCGGTGTGCTGGCACCGATTGGGTTCATGTTGAACCCCATGTTAGGGGCGGTGGTGATGTCATTGAGCACCATCATCGTCGCCATCAACGCCATGACGTTAAAGATCAAAGCGGTCCCAACGGAATAGATTGGCTTTACCGCCTACGGATTGTCAGGGACGCCACCCGGTGGGGCCCGCGCGAAGCCTGAGAAACGGTCTTCGCCCTCGCCTTGAAATCCTCCGGCTAACCAATCATTCGGTTGAACCCCTAGCCTTTAACTTCAGCGCCAGCTTTAAATTCTACTAACGCAACTAAAAATAGCGTAAGACCTGTCACTCACTCGACAAGTCTTACGCTATTTTTGTACAACATAATTGAATTTGCTTAATGATTCAGAAAACACAAAATGCAGGAACCAAGTGGACTCACCACCTGCACTAAACCAGTCTAAGCCGTGAGGGCATAAAAAATGAGCTCAGTCGTGGGATTTACGGCGCATAGCGACGTAAATGGTGATTTTGAGACTCGCTTCTTAGAGGCTCAAAACAAGCCCAGAGACCGCTCTTCGGCTCTGGGCGTCCTCACCACCGCGTTCCGGCCTATTTTCACCGCCCGGCAAGGCGACCCAGACCCGTTTAGTCCGGATTGGTGCGGAAGCGGCGGATTAGACGAATCATCTGGCGCCCATTTAACGACAGCACCATCACCGCTAAGATCACCAGTGCGCCGCCAATCAAGTCGAACTTGGTCAGCTGAACGTTGAGGAACATCACGGAAAATGCCGTGGCGGACAGGGGTTCAAACGCGTCCAGCAAGCTGGCCGTGGTTGGCAAGATGTAGCCCAGCGCGTGCGCAAACATCAGGAATGGAATAACTGTTCCGAAGACAATAATAATCCCAATCATGCTCCAGCCGGCCCAGGACAACGTCACGTGTTCCTGCCAAACGGGTCCGAAAACATTTAAACAGATGCCGGCCACTAGCAGGCCCCAGCCGGTCACGGAAACGGCGCCAAACTTGGGCAACAGTGGCCGCGGAATCAGCGTGTTCGTCGCAACTCCGATGGCTGACAGTCCACCCCAGAACAGGACGACCGGTGAAATGGCCAGGCTGTTGAGGTGCCCGTGCGTCACAATCAATAGCGTCCCGATGAAGGCAATCGCCATCCCCATGGCCTCGGGCCGCGTTGGCGTCACGTGCTTGAATACTAAGAAATAGATACTAATGATGAACGGTCCGAGGAACTGAATAATTGTGGCAACCGGTGCATTGCCGAATTTAACGGCTTCGAAATAGCACAGCTGAACCGGCACCAATCCCAATAGGCCGTAGCTGACGACGCGCAGGGCCGTGCCCCGCTGGCACCAAATTTCAAATGGCTTGATGCCAATCACTTGGCCAAAGACCAGTAGAATAATCCCGGCACTGATCATGCGGACCTGGGTCAGCCACAGTGCCGTCACTTCGGGGTTCATCGTAAACAGCGTGCTTGCCGCAACCCCTGAGATGCCCCACAAGATGCAGGCCACACTTGCCAGTAACACGCCGCGTAAATGATGTTGTGGAGTCATAGCTGCCCCACCCGTGTCAGTCCAAATTTCATAATCAGTCTCCCTCTCTTTGTGCCGATTTATGCATTATTTTATAAACGGCAAGGCTATGCCAACCATCGCCGTTCTTGCATTCTAAAATTAACGAGCACTGACCAGTATAACAAAAATGACGAAAAGTCCCGCCCATTTCAGGGAATTTTCACGAGATTCTTAGTCTTAAGCGTTTTCTTTTTTGGGAAATAAAAACGAGGCCACCTTTGACAGTTAGCCTCGTCCAAAACAAACTTATTCTTAGCCCACACAATCATAGTCAATGACGACGTAGCTAAAGAATCCGGCTGGTTTGGGGGCTAAACCAGTCTTAGCCGCAGAGCTGGGGAAAATGAGCCAGTCGTGGAAGTGACCAGAGGTGAGCCAAGGTGACTAGCTGTGTCGATGGTCTTAGCTGAGCGGTTTTCCTCAGCTTAGAGCATGGGACAACCTTTGAGACCGCCCCTCAGGCTCAAAGTTGAGGTGGAAGCCTGCCTCTCAGGCTGGAACCGGCCCCACAGCAGGGCACCTTGGGCGCGCACCAGTAACCCCCTCAACCAACAGAAAAACCAAAGAGTCCGGCTGGTTTGGAGCTAAACCAGTCTTAGCCGCAGGGCTGGGGAAAATGAGCTCAGCCGTGGGAGTTACCTTTGCGGGTTTCCCGCTTAGGTAACTGCTATCTTTGAGACGCGCTTCTCAGCGGCTCAAAGTAAGTCTGGAGACCGCCCTTCGGCTCCAGACGGCGCCCACAGCGTCACGGCTCATTTTCCCCAGCCCGGAGGCGCTAACAACGACCAATTTACCCCCAAAACCAAAAAGGAACCTCGCATGCGCGAAGCCCCCCAATCTCAGCTCAGAACCCGCCAGTCACGTTGATGGTAGTCACTAGACACGGTCCACAATTTCTCTGATAAAGCTGAGTAACCAAGTCACGTCATAACTTTAACCATGACTTTGGATTCATTTTACGATACTCGCCGCCAGCACTCCCGTAGAGTCATTCGGTTAGCTTGGCCAGCAAATTAAGGGGAACGACTGGTTAAGCGCCAAACGATTTTGGACTCGGACATTTTGCCCCATCGCTACGAAAGATTCGGCCCGCGCTGCCCCCCAAATTGACTATTTTTGATTTCTAGTCCCGGGATAAATCCTTGTTTCCCAAGGGATTGGCGCCTAAAAATTGCCACAATCAAATTTCGTAGGATTCACTTTGGGACAAGTAAATTGAGTTGTTCCGGTAGAATTGCCATGCTATACTAAATCCAACTTAAAAAGTTTCTGGGGATACCGTTAAACGGCACGAGAGTAAGTTGTGAACTTTGACCCATTGAACCTGTCAGCTAACACTGGCGCAGGGAGAAACGCGCGGATGCTCTATCCAGGCGGACTTACTCCCCCGGATGGGGCTTTTTTAGTGAAGAAAGGTGGTTTTACATGAAACGTAAGTTATACCCGCTGGGCAGCCTGGTCCTGCTGTTGGCCGCTTGGCAACTCGCGGTCACCCTCCTGCACACACCGGCGTTCATTTTACCCAGTCCGGTGGCCGTGATTCAGGCACTGGTGGTGGACGGGCCTGGTCTCCTGCAAAATTCGTGGGTGACTTTATATGAATCCCTGATTGGCTTGGGTATCGCCTGCCTGTTAGCCTTCTGTACGGCGTTGATCATGGACCGCTGGCAGCTCCTGTACCAGTCATTTTACCCGCTGCTGGTCATCTCACAAACCCTGCCCGTCATGGTGTTGGGACCTTTATTGAGCCTGTGGTTTGGCTTCGGCATGGCGCCCAAGATTATTCTGGTCGTTCTCATGAGTTACTTTCCCATCATCGTGGCCTTCTCGGAAGCGCTGGGAAAGGTGTCCGGTGAGCAGATTCGCTTTCTCCAGACCATGGGTGCCAAAAGCTGGCAGGTCTACCGGCTCCTGAAGATTCCACAAGGTATGCAGGGATTCTTCGCCGGTCTGCGAATCGCCGCCACCTACTGCGTCAGCGGTGCCATCATCGGGGAATGGCTGAGCGCCGAGGCGGGACTGGGCTACTACATGATCCGCGTGAAGAACGGCTACCAAATCGATAAGGTCTTCGCCGCTATTCTCTGCGTGATTGTTCTGAGTTTAGGGTTAAACATCGTGACGCGCATTTTTCAAAAATTATATTATAAAACGTTTATCCAAGGGAGATTATCATGAAATTAACGAAGCTTTGGTTCCTGGTGCCACTCTTACTTTCACTGACAGCCTGTGGCAACGCTAAAAATCAATCGTCTGATTCTAAATCTGCTAAGAAATTGACCGATGTGTCAATCGTCCTCGACTACGTGCCCAATACCAATCACACGGGGCTGTACGTGGCAAAGGACAAGGGCTACTTCAAGAAGGCCGGCCTAAACGTCAAAATCATCGAACCCGGCGACAACGCTACCAGTATCGGCATGGTCGGCGCCAACAAGGCCCAATTCGGGGTCAGCTACCAAGAAGACGTGACGTTCGCCCACGCCGACGGCAAGAACATCCCCGTCAAGGCGATTGGGACCGTCATCAAGCACAACACGTCCGGGTTCGTCTCGCTCAAGTCCAGTGGCATCACCTCACCCAAGGATTTCGCGGGCAAGACCTACGCCGGTTGGCAAACACCTAGTGAAGAGGCCGTGTTGAAGGCCGTCATGAGCAAGGCCAAGGTCGATCCGAAATCCCTGAAGATTGTCGGCGCGACCGGTGATGGCCCCAAGAGTTTGGGCAAGAAGAACGACCTGCAGTGGTGGTTCCAAGGCTGGGACGTGATTCGTGCCAAGGATGATGGCATCAAGGTGAACTACATGCCCCTCCGCAAATTGGATAAGCGGCTGGACTATTATACGCCCGTGATTATCACCAACAATACCCAATTAAAGAAGGACCCCAAGCTGGTCAAGGCCTTTATGAGCGCCACCAAGAAGGGTTACCAAGACGCCATGGCCCATCCCAAGGCCGACGCCAAGATTTTACACAAGTACGCCAAGGATTCCGACCTGAGTTTCCTGGAAGAATCGCAAGCCTTCCTCTCAGCTAACTACACGGATGACGCGGCCAAATGGGGCCAGATGGACGCGAAGGTCTGGGACAACTACACCGGCTTCATGAAGGACTATGGCCTGATCAAAAAGACCATCCCGGCCGATACCCTCTATACCAATCAGTACGTCGGGGACTAGCCATGCCGATTACCTTGCAAAATGTCAGTCTCACGCTGGATAAGTTGGATATTTTAAATGACGTGACCGCAACGATTGCGGACGGTAGCTTCGTGTCGTTGATTGCCCCCAGTGGTGCGGGCAAATCCACCATTTTGAAATTGTTGACCGGGCTACTGACGCCCTCCACTGGTAGTCTAGCGGTCGAGGGTCAGCCGATTACGGGGCTCAATACCACGTTCAGTTACTTACCCCAGGAGGACATGTTGTTTCCCTGGTACACCATCGACCAAAATATCACGTTGTATCAACGGATCAACCATCAACCCGTGGACCAGGAACGGGTCACCGAATTGCTCACGCTCTGTGGCCTGCTGCCCTACCGCAAGTTTCTGCCCCACCAGCTGTCCGGTGGCATGCGGCAACGAGTCGCCCTGTTGGGCACCATGCTCAACCCGGCCGACTACCGTTTGCTAGATGAGCCGTTCGGGGCCCTGGACGCGATGACGCGGGGCTTGATGCAGGACTGGTTGCTGGGACTGCCGGCCGAATTGAAACGGACAACCTTGTTGGTCACCCACGATATCGAGGAGGCCATCTACCTGTCCGACCGGATTCTCGTGTTGTCGGCGCGACCGGCCCACGTGGTCCAAGACATCGCCCTGACGCCGATCACCCGCGACCGCGCCTGGCTGGCGACACAGGCACCACTGAAGGCAGAGATTTTCGAGCTGTTGCGTGCGGATTGTTTGGCAGCGGGGGAGCAACTGTAGACCTACTAAGTCAAAAGACGACCAACTTGTCCGAAGATTCTGACAAGTTGGTCGTTTTTACGTGGTACAAAAATAACCGTCTTAGAGTGAACGAATCGGCTTAGCAGGCACCCCACCAACTAGTGTGTTGTCAGCAACATTAGCCGTCACGACAGCCCCCGCCGCGACCACTACATTATTGCCAATCGTGACTCCGGGCATAATGGCTACCTTTCCGCCAATCCAAACGTCGTTGCCAATTATAACCGGCGAAGCCTGGGCCAGATATTCCCGCCGACCCACTGACGTCAACGGGTGATTGACCGTGTAGATATCGACGTTAGGTCCAATCATGACATGTGACCCAATCGTTACCGGTGCAATATCTAGAATGGTTAAGTTATAATTACTCAAGAAATCCTCACCCACGTGAATGTTCTGACCGTTGTCACAGTTGAATGTTGCTTGGACTGAGACCCGCTCGCCATGGCTCCCTAAGATTTCCTTGATTTTAGCAGTTTGTGCATCCGGATCAGTCGCTGGAATGGCATTGAACTCCTGACACAGCTGTGCGGCTCGAGCCTTACGCGCAGCGACCTCAGAATCAAGAAAATGGTATGGCTCCCCCGCTTCGAGCTTCTGTAACTCTGTTTTTGACATTGTCCATCACCTCAAGATTAGCTTACCACTTAGAGCCGGGTCTCAGTCAAAGGCCCCAACGAAAAAGGTCAGGGTATTTGAGAATTTCATCTCAAACACTCTGACCACTTTTTAATTTCAGTTAATTCGCCTTTAAGCCATCCACCCGCCGACGCTCATCACGCTGACCTTACCGGCTGGCGTGACTTTTACGCTGTAGGTGTACCCCTGAATATCAAAGTCCGATTGGGCCTTGAACTTCAGGTTCTTCGTGGTTTGCGTCACGGCTGTGGTCTGCTTGACCTTGCCCGTTGACGTCCGCGTTGTGAGCTTAACGGCTTTGCCGGCAGTAAAATCGTAGACCGCCGTTTCACTGTTTTGCTTCAGGAGGGCAACCCGTTGGACTTGACCAGCCTTCAGAGCAACGCCGACCTTCACGTGACCCGCCTTATCAACGGTGGTTAACGCCGTCGAATCCGCGGAGAGGTTCCGGTCCAGTTCCCGTTTCAGTAAATCAGGGTATTGCCCCTTGATCACGGCACTCTTGGGTAACCAGCCAATCGCCTTGCCATCCGTCGTTTCGAAGTACAAGTAGGACTTCTTGCTGGTGGTCGTCAACGATTCAACCGCATACAACGTCCGGTAGCCATACGTGTGACCGTAGTGGCTAGCCGCCGTCTTCCCTAAGGAATGAGCGGGCATGTTCCAGAAATCGTGCTTGGTGGTTGGCGTCCAATAGGCGGTCTTCTTCACCGACTTCATGCTAGCAATCTGCTGGTGGAATTTCAGCTTATTCAAGGCGACGTAACCCCCGACCAATTTAACATTGGCCTTAGAGGCGTTCGGCACAATCGTCCCGTGAGGCAGGGACTTGGCACTCACCCGTGCCAGCCGCACGTAGCGCTGACCCTTGACGGTAATCACCTTGTCGACCGTCCACTGCTTCGTGGTGCTTTGATCCGTACCCAAAACGCTACTGTGCTTATACGCCGCGCGAGGATAACTGTAGACCTTGGTCCCCTTTGCCTTAAACGTAAACACGCGTTGCTTCGGGTACGCGGGTAACGTGACCTTTTTGGCCGCATTTGCAGTCGTCACGCCGCCCCATAAACTTAGCCCCGCCACACTAGCCAGAATTAACTTCGCCCATTTCATGGTTGTCTCCTCCTATATCTATCCTCAACTTTTAAGTCCCTACTCCGTCGAGCGCGGATGATAATTCACCCAACACCCTTTTTACGTCAAATCCATTGCTGGAGCTAACTATTACGCACGAGTAACGCCAAATTTTCCTTAGTCAGAGGATAGACTAGTGAAGCTAAACAGAAATTACAGGTTCTGACCCTTTTCCCAAGCCGTCTTGGATAATAACAAGCCGTGCTTGACCAGGTCATCGAACAATTGGTGCGTCCGTTTAGAAATTTCACCGGCCGTTTCAGCGTTACTCTGTGTCAAGAAGTCCGTCGCGTCGCCGTTGATAGCTGCATCGGTCGCTGCCACCCGGGAACGGGCGTAGGACTGGCAACCTTCACGGAAGGCATTGACGGCTTCCACATATTCGTGGAAATGTGGTTCAATGATAACAGATAACGTCTTATTTAGCCAGTAAACATTCTCAACATCGACGTCAGTAGTGGTGTTTTGGTAGTCCACCGGCGTATCTTTGATGTTGGTAAAGAATGGTACATAGGGTGCATAGGCGAAGAAGCCCATAGCAATCCATTGAATCGCCGCGTGATCGGCAGGAACATCATTTCTAATTTGTAAAATGGATGAACATTGGTTCCGATCCATGGCGATTGGCCGGTACTTCTTCTGGTCGTCAGCCGAGCCGGAAGCGTAGGTGCCAAATGGATCGTAAGGCGTGCCGTTGTAGTGGGAACTCAAGAAGAACTGGACGTCTTCAATCGCTAACTTCTTAGCGGGTACCCGGGTAAATGGCATGTCTTGGTCGGTAGGTTGTTGGTCCGTAATTTCTGGATTAAACAACTTTTGGCCGTACCAGGTCCGTGGCGTGTTGTAGTAAGCATCGTCTTCGCCGTGGGTTCCAAAGATCTCGCGGAAATTAAAGTTCCCCGGTGTCGGGTTCAAGTGATTCTTTTCCACGAAGTCGACCAGGTCCGTCGCCACCAAGAAGTTGTCGGTATCATTCAGGTCGACCTCTTGCATCAACGTCTGGTTAGGCGCGATGGCGTAGCTGTCTTCTGGCAACCGCATCGCGGCCCAGTGGTGACCACCGGCCGTTTCAAGATACCAAATTTCATCGTTATCGTTAAAGGCGATACTGTTGCTTTCGCCAGTCCCGTACTTTTCGAGCAGGGCACCCAAGCGTTGGGCCCCTTCTTTGGCACTCTTGATGTACGGCAAAACCAACGTGACCATGGCTTCTTCGTTGATACCATCGTCAACCAGTGGGTCGTAGCCCAAGACGCGGGCGTTCGTGGCCGTGGTTTCGGTGGCACTCATCCCAACGTTAAACTCGTTGATCCCAGATTCTTCGTACTGGCCATCACTCTGGTCAGCTTGTGGCGTGCCTGTGTAGCGGAAAGCGTGATCGGGTAAGGGAACGTTAACGCCAGTGGTAATTGACGTAAACGATGCGCCCGGTTGGTCCGTCGCTGGGTGGACCACAAATTTAATTGGATTAATCGGGCCGTAACCATCCTCGTTACGCGCCACAATGGTAGAACCGTCAATACTGGCGGCCTTACCCACTAAAATCTCGGTACAATCGGAACTCTTCTTCAACATTTTGTTGTTCCGCCCCCTTTCTTACCAGTATAGGATTAAGTTTTGATTAGAGCCAGAGGTTTCCCAAAATATTCCTAGATTGTGTGCTTGGGGCTAAATGCATTGCCCCCGCCTCCGGGATGGTGCAAACTGTAGGCGGACGGCGGAAGCCAAAGGGCGGTCTTCCGCCTTACTTTGAGCCGCTAAGAATCGCGTCTCAAAGATACCAATTGCCTAAGCGGCCCAGCCCACCACTAAGGCAATTCCTACGGCTGAGCCTATTTTCACCATCCCTGCGGCTACACTTGTTTAGCCCCAGACACACATTCGGTTCTCTGCCCTTAGTCACGAATTGTTATATTCCAATCAATATTTCAGTAATAACGAAATTGCCATTGTCGCCTCCACCTCAACAGAAAAAGGAGCCCAGCCACAACGACTGAGCTCCCTCCATATTAACGTTTAATGGTAATCATTCGGTACAGACCGATGACGACAATCAGCAGCCACACGACCGTGAATCCCGTCACTAGCCAGTCTGGTAGGCTGTGACGGCTGAGGTCAACGACCCCCGCCGCCAGTACCATGATGCCGATGGGCACCCATCTAATTTTTCGTTTCATTTGATCACCTATTTTTACGGATTAGAAATTCCGTTGTTCGCGGGTGACCGTGTTGGCGTCAAGGCGATGGCGAATGGCCTTGGCAATTTCCGTGACCACCAGGACGACGACCCCGGCCATGATTGGAATCCCCCAACCGTAGAAGAAGTTGACGGACGTGGTGTGGAAGACGCCCTGCATTGCTGGCCAGTAAATAATCATGGCTTGCAGCAACAGCAGGATGCCAACAATCACGAAACTCATCTTATTTCTGAAGAAGTACTTCGACAGAACGGGATGGTCATTTTGCAGGTTGAACAGGTAGAAAATCTTCCCGAAAATAATCACGTTCAGCGTCATGGTACTGCCGATTACGGCGGAGAGACCTTGGCCCGTTAAGAGGTCGTAGGCAAACATCCCCAGCCCCGAAATCAGTAACGACACGTAGGTGACCTCGAAGACGTCCAGCTTGGAAAGAATCCCTCGCGTCACGTCACGTGGCCCCCGTTTCATAATGCCGCTCTCGGCCGGTTCGAAGATGAAGGCAAACTGAATCGTCAGGGCTGACACCATGTTGATCCACAACAGTTGCGTTGGGAATAGCGGTAACTCCTGGTCCATCAGGATACTCAGGACCACGATCAGTCCTTCGGCGAAACTGGTTGGGAGCAGGAAACGAATCGTCTTGCGAATGTTATCGAAGACGTGCCGCCCTTCCCGAACCGCGCCCAGAATCGAGGTGAAGTCGTCATCGGCCAGCACCATGTCGGCGGAGTCCTTGGCAACGTCGGTTCCCCGAATCCCCATGGCGACCCCGATGTCAGCCTGCTTCAAGGCAGGCGCATCGTTGACCCCGTCACCGGTCATGGAGACCACGTGACCACGAGATTGTTGGGCCTTCACGATTCGCAACTTATCAGCTGGCGTCGTCCGGGCAAACACGGTGTATTTATCAATTTGCGAAGCCAATTCGGCATCGCTCATCTGGGCCAGTTCTGGCCCGGTAATGGCGCGTGCCTGTTCGGACAGGTTTAACTGTTCGGCAATGGCAGCGGCCGTTTCTGGGTCATCCCCGGTGATCATCTTAACTTTGATGCCGGCGTAACGTAATTGCCGCACGGCGTCGGCAACCCCAGGACGTGGGGGATCAATGATGCCGGCCATTCCGGCCAAATGGAAGTTCTGCCCAACTGGCAGGTCATCGACCTCGTCGGCATCGGCGGCAACCGGTTGATACCCTAAGGCCACCACTCGTTTACCCTGTTGCGTTAACTGGGATAAACGTTTTTGCCAAGCATTTTCATCGACAGTCCCACCCTGTTCCTGCATTAACCGGATCAACGTTTGTGGGGCCCCCTTGACCAACAGGTAACGTTGGCCGCGGTGGTCGACCAGCCGCGCGGAGTACCGGATGGCGGAGTCGAATGGCAAGGAATCAATTTCAGCTGGGTCTGGGTCGGCGCCGACCATCTTGTGGTAGAGCGCGGTTAAGGCCCCATCGGTTGGTTCCCCGGTCAGCACCCATTGGCCGTCTTCCTCATGAAATTCGGCGTCGGAGGTCTGCCCGGCAATTTGAACCAACCACTCTAGGTCAGTATCGGCTTGCCAGTCGACGTCTTGACCCTCGTCGTTTTGAATCTGACCAGTGGCATCGTAGCCCACCCCGGAGACGGTATAGGTATCCTGCGGCGTTAAAATATCGGTCACGGTCATTTCGTTTTTGGTCAACGTCCCGGTCTTATCGGTGTTAACGATGTCGACGGCCCCCAACGTTTCCACGGCGGGCAACGTCTTCACGATGACGTTTTGCTTGGTCATGGCCTGGGTCCCCATGGCAAGAACCACCGACGTACTGGCCGGTAAGCCTTCAGGCATGGACCCCACGACCATCGTAATCACGGCAATTAATAACGTTGGCAAACTGTAGACGTGGGTAATCATCCCCAGGACGAACAGCAGGACAGCCGCAATTAAAATGGCGATGGATAAGCCTAAACCTAAACTGTTTAAGTTTTTCATCAATGGCGTAGTCTGTTGCTTAACTTCGGCAACATTTTGTTGGATATGACCAATTTCGGTTTGTGCCCCGGTCACGGTCACGATTCCTCGCCCAGAACCGTTGGTCACGGCGGTTGAGGCAAAGGCTTGGTTGCTTCGTTCGGCTAACGCAAGTTCCGCCACGTCTAAGGGGTCTTCCCCCTTTTCCACGGAGTCCGTTTCACCGGTCAAGGCCGACTCTTGGATTTTTAAGTTATCCGCGTCGATCAACCGCAAGTCAGCGGGGACAGTATCCCCGGCTTCCAGTTGAACGATGTCTCCCGTCACCAGCTCGCGCGCCGGCAACGTAATTTTCTGACCGTCACGAATCACGACAGCCTCGGAGACCAGTAGGGCCTTGATACGGTCCAAAGCATTATCCGCTGAGCGTTCCTGGAAATAACCAATAAAGGCGTTCGCAACGATCACTAGCCCGATAACAATGGAATCGGAGTAATGGTGCATAAAGAACGTCATCAGGGCAGCCGCCGCTAAAATGTAGATGATGGAGTTGTTAAATTGCTTCAAGAAGCGTAATAAGTTGGATTGCTTCTTGGCAGTTAACTCGTTGGGGCCATTTTGCTTGAGCCGCTTTTCGGCTTCGGCAGTGGTCAGTCCCTCATCTTCATTGGTGGCAAAGTCGACGAGTAAGGACTCAGTCGAGCGTTGCCATAGAGGCGACTGCTGGCTGGGTCCAGGGTCAGTGGTTTCTGCTTCAGTTGGTGTGGTGACTGTTTCTTTAGGGTCTTTCGACATGTAAATGGGTCTTCCTTTCTATTCTTGAAAATTCAGTTTAGCGGTCGGGAATCGGGAATGCAGCGTACGGTTGGTGCAAGGCGTCCACCTCCAAATCTCATTTTTAGTTAATTAATTTTACCAAGTTTTCATGAAAAATGCATCCCATTAGAGTCGATTGCAACATACTTTTAATAATAGGCTGAATTGATAACGGTCACAATCAAACAAGTGGCTTTTCTCAGGCACAAAAATCAGCTACCCTAATCGGTGTAGTATACTGACTACTGAGACCTACTGAAATTGTTGTTAGCAACAATTAGCGTCTGAAATTTGCAAACATTTAAAAAGGATGACCACTATGAAAGCTTGGACTATTACGGGGCCCGCACCCCATACATTAGACGATTTAAAATTCACGGAAGTTCCCGAACCAACGCCGCAAGACGATGAGGTCAAGGTTTACGTGCGTGCCGTGGGCCTCAACCCGGCCGACTACAAGGTCATCGAGGGGAGTTCCACCACTGATTCTCGCGTGGTTGGCATGGATTGTGCCGGCGAAATCGTCACGGTCGGTGGCAACGTCACGGACTGGTCCGTGGGTGACCGTGTGATGTATCACGGGGATTTATGCCGATCTGGCAGTTTGGCCGAGTTTACCGTGACAACGCCTTTGAGTCTGGCGCCGATTCCCAGCAACGTCAGCTTTGAACAGGCAGCGGCCAGTCTTTGTGGCACCCTGACCGCCTACCAGGCCCTCTACCGTAAGGCCAACCTCTCCGAATTACCGACCGTCTTAGTCCATGCCGGTGGCGGCGCCGTGGGCTTAGCTGCCCTGCAGTTCGCCCATGACTTACACTTAAAAACAATTGCCACCACCTCTGCGAGAAAACGGTCCTTAGTCGAGCGCGTTGGCGCGGATGTCATCATCGACTACCACGAAACGGATGTGACCACGGCTGTTCTGCAGGCAACGAATGGCCTCGGGGTGGGCCTGAGTCTCAACACTATTGGTGGCGACGAGCTCGCAGCCGATGTCGACCGCATGGCCTACAATGGCCAAATCATTGCCATCGGCGACGGGATTCCGGCACACTTGAATTTAGACGACAAGGCATTAGGCCTCACGCGGTCCGCGCTTGGTGGCGTCTACCGCTCAAATAATCCTCAGGAGATTGCCGACCTCGGCTTCATGGCGGGCGTCGTTGGTCAGAAATTGGCGACCGGCGAATTTGACCCTGTTATTGACCGTGTCTTGGCCTTTGACGATGCGGCCGAGGGCTTGAAATTACTCCAGCGCGGCGATAACCTGGGTAAGCTCGTCGTCCGCATCGCCTAATTTACGACAATTAAAAAGAGCTCACACCGGCTGCTGGTGTGAGCTCTTTTCGTAAGGTGTTATTCAGCGGTAAGGTTAATCGTAAAGTTCGTCTGGGGTCGACCAATAACGACTGGCTGTGCCACAAAGTACTGACGGATCAGCTCCGCCATGTCGACATTGACCTCGCGACAGACCTTGTCCGGCGAAAACATCGGGTAATCCCCGCCACCATTGCCGCGGTACTGATTCATCGCAATGGCTAATGTCTGCGTCGCTTCGACTGGTTGCCCGTGGTACATCAGCTGCGTCACGCGCCGACCGACTGGCTGAGTCAAATCAAAGTGATACTCAATGCCGCTGTAAATATCGTAATTGTATAGTGCCAGTTTAGGGGTCGTAAACGCTGGTGATACGCCAACTTGACCATCATCTGTGACCGTAAAGAAACTGGCACACCGCTCCAACGCGGCTCGCAATTCGGCCCCCGTCACTCGTTCAACAACCAGTGTATTGGCATACGGATAGCTATTGAGGAGTTGACGCAACGAAACCTGTTCCCCCAGGCCCCGGACCTCATCGTTAAACAACGCGGTCGCCGCAATGTCTGTCTGACCAGCGGCCATCTCGACCGTATTGATAAACCGGAGATACGGATGACCACACAATCGTGCCGCCATTGGATCCGTGACTGCCAGCGATTCGCCGGTGAGTTGGCCGACCGGTTGATCTAACCAGGTTTCAACTTGCTCTTGAATAGGTGCCACTAACGCGGCTAGGGCGCTATCCGGTTGGGCTGTCGCCGTCGTCAGTAGGGTTGCCGACCGGTCGACTACCTTCTTTTCCTGATTCAGTGTTAGCGTAATTTCGCCTACCGCGCCGCCTTTTTCACCGGGCTGTGTCGTCGGAATGCCCTGGTAAACGCCTGCCAGTTGTCGGTGCTGGTGACCCGTCACTAACGCATCAATCCCCGGCACGTCTGCTAATAGCTGAGATCCTTCGTTCTCCCCGGTCAGTCGTTCCGTTGGCTGACCGGTCTCCAGGTCCGCCTCAAATCCCCCGTGGTAGGCCACGATGACAACATCAGCTAGTGCCCGTAGTTGCGGGACAAAACGCTTGGCTGTCGTCAATGCGGAGGTGAAACTCAATCCGGTCAGATGGTCTGCCCGCTCCCAAACGGGGACGTACGCGGTCGTCAATCCCAGGATGGCAATCTTAATACCCTGTTCTTCAACAATCGTGTACGGGGCATCTAAAATCCCTTGCGCAACGCCACCTTGAATATTGGCGCCCAGCAACGGATAGTTCCGCCGACGTTCACAGTTCCTTAGGTAATCTAAGCCATAATTGAATTCATGATTGCCAAGAACCCCGGCATCATAGTGAATTGACCGCGTCAATTGGGTAAATAACGCTTGCTGGTCAGCCGGCTGTTGGGCCAAATAGCTGGCAAATGCGGACCCTTGAATCCAATCCCCATTCTCAATGGTAATCACAATTTCATCTGACGTCGCCCGTTGCTGGACCTCTTGAATGACAGTCGCCGCCTTCAACCAACCATAGTCCTGGTGGTCATCCCGCCGGCTATAGTTCGTTGGCAACACATAACCGTGAACGTCACTCGTTGATAATATTTTGACTTTCATTTAAATCAGCCGCTTTCGTAACTGTTCGGACAGCGAGTCAATCAAGAGCACCATGATGACGATGCCCAACAAGATAATACCGACCTTAGGCCAGTTCCGCGTTTGAATGGCAAAAATCATGGGCGTCCCGATTCCTCCAGCGCCCACCATCCCCAAGATGGAGGCGGATCGAACAGCGATTTCAAAACGATACAACGTATAGGAAAAAAATTCTGGCATAATGGTTGGCAGCGTTGCTAGGCCAAATACCTGTCCGGAACGACCGCCTGCACTCACGATGGCCTCCTCTGGTCCCCGATTCATGTTCTCAATCGCTTCGCTAAAGAGCTTGCCCAGCATCCCAATCGAATGGATACTAACGGCCAAGACCCCCGCGTATGAGCCTGGCCCCACGGCCTTGATAAACATGATGGCCAACACAATTTCGGGAAAGGTCCGAATCAACGTCAAGACGACTTTCCCACTACCAGAACGCACGAAGAACCGTTCATGGTCACCACGAGCCGCCCAGAAAGCAAAGGGTACACTGATAACTGCCGACACAATCGTCCCCAGAAAGGCGATGGCTAACGTCTGCAGGATCAAAGAAACCAGGTCCTCACCGCTCCCATCGTACACGTACGACCACTGCGGATGGACTAAACCGGCCATAATGGACCGTGAGACGACGCCGGCTGATTCCTGGAGACCGGTAAACTTCAATCCACTAATCGTCCAATCATATAGAGCGCCAATCACGACGACCCACAGAAGCCAGCGCCACCGTTGCCAGATGCTCCGTGACGGTTTTTCAATCAACGTGGTTATCATTAGAGCAAGACCCTCCTTAGGTGATTACTGATGCCGTCAATGACTAACACCACTGCCAGAGTAGCCAGAATAATGACGGCCGTTTGGCTATAATTAAACTCGTTGAGTGAACGCTGGAGAAAGACCCCAATCCCACCAGCACCCAAGTACCCCAAGACGGTCGACGCCCGCACGTTGATTTCTAACGTATAGAGAAAATAGCTCACAAACTGATTGAGAATTTGCGGTAACACCGCATACCAAATGATGGTGACCTTGCTGGCACCCACGGAGGTCAAGGCCTCAAGGGACCCCATATCAATCGTTTCAATCACTTCATAGAAAAGCTTGGAAACCATCCCAAACGAGAAGATAGCTAAGGTCACGACCCCCGCCGTTGAGCCAATTCCAAAAACCGCCACAAAAATAGCCGCCAATAAAAGATCGGGTAACGTCCGAACCAAATCCAAAAATAACCGGGTCAGTCCTCGTAAGAACCGATTGTGAATCAAGTTACTGGCGCTTAAGATGGCGAATGGCACGGCCAATGCCGCCCCAATCGTGGTTCCCAGAATGGCCATTTGAATAGTTTCCAACAGCGGCTGAACAATCACATTAGTATACTCCCAGGCCGGATGTGACATCCGCACTAACAGATTCAGAAACTGTCCGAAATTACTGAAGAACATCCCCACGTCGACCCCAGTCATCCGCGAAGACGCCACCAACAAAACCAATAGCAAACCCGTCACAGCGATGCCCTTAACATGCCAACGCTGAATCCACGAACGCCGTGGAACTTCTGGAATACTCATGCCTGGACCGCCTCCGTCACATAAATATCATTCAGGTCCGCCTCAGTGACCTCGCTGATTGGCCGGTCATAAACCAGCTGACCGGCTTGCAACCCGATAATGCGGTCCGCATATTGCCGCGCCAACGGAACCGAATGCAAATTGACAATGACGGTGATATTGTCCTCCCGGTTCAATCGTTGGAGAGTGTCCATCACGGCCTTGGTCGTTAAGGGATCAAGTGACGCCACCGGCTCATCCGCCAAAATAATCTTCGGCTCCTGCATCAACGTGCGGGCAATGGCGACGCGCTGCTGTTGCCCACCGGACAGTTCATCTGCCCGCGTGTAAAGTTTATCGGCTAAATTTACCCGTTGTAAGGACCGGACAGCCATTTCGCGGTCTGCCTGAGTAAACAACCCACAGAGCGTCTTCCAGGTCGGGTAATAGCTTACGCGGCCGGATAGGACATTGCGTTCGACACTCGAACGATTAACCAGATTAAACCCTTGGAAGATCATCCCAATTTTACGTCGTAACAGGCGCAAAGCTTGACCCTTATACGTTTGAATGGGTTCCCCGTCAATCTTAATTTCTCCAGAAGTAATCTCATGCATCCGGTTAATCGTTCGTAATAAGGTACTCTTCCCCGCACCAGATAGCCCGACGACCACCAAAAACTGGCCTTGTGGAATCTCAAAATTAATATCCTTCAAGCCAACAGTCCCATTGCTGTAAATCTTATTCACATGTTTAAAAGAAATAATTGGTGCTTCTTCCATTTATTCGTTCCCCCGTAAAAAAGTAGCAAGGTGCCAGAAACGCGCTACCCCACTACTTTTTACCATCCTTGACGACTAGACGTTTAGATTCAGCTGCTGGAAGCCGCCTATTTATCTAAGCCCTTAGCCTTTTTATCGTATTGCCGAATAATATCAAAGTTACTGTCCTTAGAATCGGCGTAGCCTTGGTGTGAGTACACGCTGAAAATAATGTCATGGCCTTGCTTGGTCTTGGCAATTTCCTTAAAGGCAGTCGCAATCTTCTTTTGCCACTTCTCGCTCATGTCGCCACGCGCCGTGATCGTATCGTTTGGAATCTTACCCGTGGTGTAGATTGGGACAACCTTACTCATGATGTCCTTCTCATCCTTCATCACAATGTTGCGGGCACCTTGGAAGACAAAGGCGGCATCGGTGTTTTTGTTGTAAACAGACAGTACCCCTTGGTCATGACCCTTAACGGTGACGGTCTGAATGCCATCCTTGTTGATGTTGACCCCGTGGTCCAGCATTTCAACGGCAGGATAGATCCAGCCGGCAGTTGACGTCGTATCTTGAACGGCAATCTTCTTGCCCTTCAAATCCTTGATGGACTTGATGCCACTATCCTTACGAACCAAGATTTGTGACCGGTAGAAGTTCACCAGTTCCTTAGTGGCCTTGTCATTAGGCTCACTGACGCCGTAACGTTGTGCTTGCAGTAGAACCTTATCGCCATATTGCTTGTGCGCTAAGACGTAAGCATCAGGCGGCAAGAAACCAATATCAACCTTCTTAGAACCCATGGCTTCAACGATCGTGTTGTAGTCGGTTGAAACGCTCACCGTGACAGGAATCCCCAGTTGCTTCTTTAATAACCCTTCCAGTGGCTTGGCCTTAGCTTCGATGGTCCCCGCATTAGATGACGGCACAAATTCAACCGTTAACTTCTTTGGCGCGTAAGCTTCTGACTTGGAACCTGCGCTACTGGATGCCTTCCCACAAGCGGCTAATGTCGCTGGCAAAATCAATAGCGTTGCCATAATTAAGAGCAATTTCCCCTTACTCTTCAAATGCATCGCATTCACTCCTCAAATATGTATTGTTTTTCTTTAGCAAGTTCCAGTGTAGCATAAAACACGAACGAATCAATGATTATGTTATTTATAGTTCGTTATTAGTTATTTTATATTCAGCTATTTCCGATTAATAGTCGGAATATTCTGCAACCAATGAACATTAAGTCGCCTTTCCCCGAACTCATTTCGACATTTCGTCAAAAAAGACCGGATTTAGAAACAATCCACTCGCAAAATAAATTTGAAAACTTTTTGATGGCCGCTTTTTCTGAATATGTATTCACACCTTTTTCCAGCAATCGAGACTAACGGCGTCGATCCAGTCTTTTCGTTCATAATATAACCTATCACAAAATAGTGCCACTGAAATTGTAATATTACAAATCGTCAAATTCGCCCGCAAGCCTTGATTTCTCTGTTATAGTAAATATGTCGTAAACAATTGCTTAACAAACTAACGACAAACTAAAGCTTTTTTGGTAACAGCGATTAAGGTACCCGGAAAATGCCTTAACTCTGTCTGTCCCCAATTGAATAATTAACCTTATTGAATCAGACTAAATCCCAGTTCGATTCAATGAGGTTAATTTTTTTGCATTAAAAAGGACGATCCTGACTGGATCGCCCTTTTTCGTTTACTTGCTTACATAACCCACCAGCGGTCCTCCACTGGCCAATGCACAAATCCTAGCTGATAAACCTTGATTGCCAAACTGTTTTGATCAGACACAGGGTAGCCCATCATCCCCAACAGGCCCGGTTCCGCTACTGCCGGATGTTCGGGTGCATAATCCAGGTAGTGATCAGCGCGCAACGAACTGTGGTCAGCACTGTACGTCCCGACGATCGCCGGATACGGCGAGTGGTACCCCGCCACGAATAGCCGCGCACTGGCCTGCGGTGACAAAAGGCACAGACACGTTAGGACAAGCACGATACCGCCGACCCATTTCGTCGACCGCCCGAAGGCCAATTTCAGCTTAGCGGTTGCCAACACCCAGCCCGTCAACAGCGTGAGTCCAGGGAGAACGACCGCCGCGTAGCCACTCACCCATTGACTGGAAAGAACCGTCAGGGGTAATAGGGTTGCCGTGATCAGTCTGTACCCGCCCGAGAAAAAGGCGAATGATCCCAGAATCAGGACCCAGGGGGCTAAAAGCAACAAGACCTCGCCAGCCAAAATCACGATTGCCCAGCCTGACTCACAATTGTTTCCGTTAACGGCGACCCAGCCCACGGTTCGTAGCCACCACAGACCGTAAAATCCAAGCATGATGGTGCCCCGTTGCCACAATATTTTTTGTCTCATGATCGACTCATCTCATCTACATTTATTCGCGATACTCGCCGGGACCCGTCAAAGTCGTTGCCAGTTGCTGCAAGACCTGCAGTAGCGCAACCTTGTCGGCGTTTGAATAGTCCTGTAGTTTATCGCGTAAAGCGGCTTCTCTGGCAATTTTGATTTGTAACAGCGCCCGTTGACCTTGGGGGCTCAGCGTGACTTGCCGAATCCGCTGGTCACGCCGCTCGACCTCCACGAGCCATCCCGCTGTGACTAGCTTATCGACCTGGCGACTGATGGACGAGTGATTCCGTCCAATCTGGTTGGCCAGCTCGCCAATGCTGATTCCCGGTTGACGACCGACCCGCACAATAATCGGCAGGGCGGCCGGTTCCAGCGAGATGTTGGCCTGTTTTAGCAGGCGCCGGTCTTGCTGGGGCTGATTGAAAAACGTCACGATTTCAAAGAGTGCTTCAAAAATTTCATTATCCATGTTGCCATTATACCAGAACCATGCTAAGATGTGTGCATATTGCACCATTAACTTTAAGGAGGCCCATTATGACGAAAAAAATTGGCTTAATCATTGGCTCCACCCGTCCCAGTCGGATCAGTCCCAGCATCGCGACTTGGCTCCAACAAAACGTGGCCCACGACGGCCTAACCATTGACCTCATTGACCTGGCAACCATCAATCTGCCCTTCCTGGATGAGGCCGCCATGCCTTCCGACAACCAGTACGAACTGGCGCACACCAAGCAATGGAGCGCGTTGATTCAAGGTTATGATGCCTTTATTCTGCTGTTCCCGCAATACAATTGGGGTTATCCGGCACCCCTGAAAAACGCCCTCGATACCCTCTACTGGGAATGGCGTGGCAAGCCAGTCAGCCTGGTTTCTTACGGCGGTCACGGTGGCTTTCAAGCGGCCCTAGGTATGCAACTGGTGGTCCGGGGATTGAAGATGCCCATCATGACCAACAACCTCCGCATCGATTTGAAAAAGGACGCCTTGGACGAAAACGGTCAGTTCAAAAATACGGACGACGCCTTAGCCCCCTACGCCTTCTCTGCCCAACAGTTAGGCGCAGAATTTGCGCACATCCTTGCCGACTAATCTAATAATCATACGAAAGCAGCGAACTCGAGAAATTCCGGGTCCGCTGTTTTTTAGACTTTTCCAATTCGGTGCAAGCTGTCGACTGCTGCTAGAACGGCCGTCTGATTGTCACTCACGGGCGTCCACCCCAATAGGTCACGCGCTCGTTGATTGCTGACCCGATGGCCCAATTTCAGGGTCAGCGCTGCCTCACGCACGGGCTGACTGACCGGTGCTAGTGCCTTTACTAGGCCGTTTGGCAGTAAATGTTTGGGCAACTTGGCCGCTAACTCGGGCCGCTCCCGGCGAATCAATGTGACCATCCCCTGCATTGAAATGGCCCCGTCCTCGACTGCCAACACGCGGTAATTGGCTGCCGCCGGTGTGGTCAGTGCCCGCACATGAATGTCTGCCACGTCGCGGACGTCCACCACGTTAACTGTTAAATTTGGCGTTGGTTGTCCCGTCAGCAGGCGCTCAACCAGGCCAAAACTGCTGGTCACATGCTGGCCTAACGCTGGTCCCAACATGGCGCCGGCATTGACCGTCACTAGTTCGAGCGCCGGATGAGCAGCGACAAAGTCCCAAGCCGTGTGCTCGGCAATCAGTTTCGATTTTTCGTAGGCAGACAGCCCGTGCTGGTTCTCAGCGGTCCAATCGGTCTCGGTAATCACGTGTTGCGGATCGAAACTGCTAAAGCCCACGGCCCCCAAGTTCGCCGTCATCACGACCCGTTGAACCCCCGCCGTCAATGCTGCCTGTAAAATACGCTGTGTTCCCACCGTTGCGGCCGTTGTCACAGTCTCGGTAACCCGTTTATCGTTCACAAAAACCGGGGCGGCGACACTCATCACGGCATCGATACCTTGCATGGCCTCGTCCCAGCCTGCATCCTGTGTCAAGTCAGCCACAACAAATTCCAAGCGTTCCACGTGTTCGGTGCCGGCCGCAAGCAACGTCTGCTGGACACCGGCGGCCTTCGTCAACGACCGGAGTGTGGCGCGCACCTGATAACCGGCCGCCAATAATTTTTGAATGATGTGTAAGGCCAGGAAGCCGTTGCCCCCGGTCACTAAAATTTGTTTGCGCATACTTTTCTCCTCGCTTGTCAGTTCTACATGATTTACAATGAGTCTAAACCCTAGACCATACTCTAGGGCAACTGATTGGAGGAAAAAAGTTGACCTACACCATCAAAGAAGTGGCCGAAAAAACTGGGCTCTCCATTTACACCCTCAGATTCTACGACAAACAGGGGCTCCTCCCCTTCGTGAGCCGCAATTCGTCTGGCTACCGCGCATTCACCACGGGCGACCTTCAGTTACTCAAAACCATTTGTTGTTTGAAAAATACGGATATGAAAATTAGTGACATTCGTCAATACATCACCTACGTCATGCAGGGACCCAGCTCCATTCCTGAACGCCGGACACTTTTGCAGGCACACCAACAAGCAATTCTAGCCAAGCAAGCCGCCATTGAAAAGAACCTCCAGGAAATTGAATTCAAGCTCAATATCTACACCTCCCCAGAGGCAGAAACGCTGGTCAATCAAGAACTAGCCGTCGCCCAAGCAGAAAAGATCGCCAATGATCTCTCAAATCCATTCCAAGTAAAAAACGCGTAGGAACGCCCTACGCGTTTTCGTTTGGCATGAATTTTAGTTGCTTACCTCACACTTGGTCGTCAAACCACAACCACCCCGCCACCAGCACCGGTGAACTAACGCCACATCAGCGGAGCCGGAGGAGGACAGACATGGCCCCACTGTGTCGGTGGTGTTAGACCGAGCATTCTCGGCCTTACACCACAGGACGAGCTTGGAGACTCGTGTACTTCGAGGCTCAAAGTCGAGCTGGAAGACCGCCCCACAGGCTTCCAGCGGTCCCCACAGTGGGGCCGTGTCTGTCAGCCGCAGGTGAAGCGAAAGAAACGTCAGTCCACCGTAAGCTCATCGCGAAGGGCGGTCATGGTGACGAAGTCGTCGGTGAAGATGCCCGCCACGCCCTTCCGAAACAGTGCCGCAGCCTCCTTTGGATCATCCACGGTCCAAATCCGTTCATCCCCGGGCACGTCGTCTTGGTAATGGCTCAAGTGTAACCCGGCCAAATGCTCGTTCGCCACGAAGGCCCCGGCATTCACGACCGGCTTGCCCGTCAACCAACAGTAAGCTTCGTTGGGGGCCAATTTCTGACAAGCCTTCAACGTGGGCAAATGAAACGAGGAATAAATCACGGGGTGCTTTAACGGCGTCGCATGGACCATCCCCATCACGATTTTTTCAATGTTGGGGTACTGAATCTTGTCGGTCTTAAACTCCAGGTTCAACTGAACATCGTGGGTCCCGACCAGCGTTAAAAATTCCGCCAACGTGGGAATCGGTTCATTTTCAGCTAAATGGAACTGGCGGAGCTCCGCTAACGTGTAGTCGTGGATGTACCCGGTCCCATCGCTGGTCCGGTCGAGGCGTTCGTCGTGCATGATCACGGGTACTTGATCCTTGGTCAGATGCACATCGAATTCCAATCCCTCAATACCATGGTCCAGTCCGTAGGCGAATCCCGCCAAACTGTTTTCTGGAAACTTGGCCGGGTAGCCCCGGTGCCCAAATACTAACGTTTTAACTGTCATTTTACCGCTCCCTATTGCCGTTTTATTTTCGCTTATCTCAGTAGCCGTTCGCGCGGTTATTACCTTGAATGTACGCATTCATCGACTTCTGAGCTGTGGCCAGTGATTTCTGAATATCACTCCCATTATAAATCTGTTCCATCGCCGTTTGGGTTAAGTTTCGTTCTTGAATCAGCCCCTGCAAGAAAATCCCAGAATTGGTGGCATTAGGCGTGGCGGCCCGTAATTGCTCGCCAGGAACCTTCGTCGCTGGCAACTTCTTGTACAGATTCTGCAGAACGGCTTCCTTCTGTGAGTCTTTGTTCAAAGCCAGGTAACCGGTCGCAACCTGCCACTGGGCTTGGCTCTTCGCCGTCATCAGGTACTTGATGAACTCCCAGGCGCCCCGTTGCACGTCGCTAGGCTTGTCGTTTGAAATCCAGAGTGACGCGCCCCCAATGGCGACCCCGTTACTCTTCTGACCATCCGGATGTGGGTAGTAGGTAATGCCCAGCTGATCCTGGTTGCCGGTGGTCAATTGCCCGATTGAAGCGGAACTTTGCATGAACATGCCCAAACGACCGGACAGGAAGCTGGCCGTTTCGTTGTTCTGCGCGTTGGCACCCGCGCCGTAGTTCACAAAGTCACCGGCCTTCAGGTTATCTTGAATCCATTTCATGGTCTTGACGGTGGCAGCGTTCGTGAAGTTAACGGCCGTTGGTGTCCCCGCGTGACCATCCTCCTGGTTGGCCAAAGAGACGCCGGCATTAGCCATGAACTGTTCAAATAGCCAGCCGTAAATTTCAACCGTCATGCCTTGAACCTTCTTGTGAGACCGGTCCGTCAATTGCTTAGCCACCCGCGTAATGTCACTGTATGACGGATTAACTGGCGGTGGCGTGATCTTATATTTCTTAAGCAACGTCGCGTTATAGTACAGCACCGGTTGTGAGGTGTTGAACGGCATGGAAAGTTGGGTCCCTTTGTTGGCGTAAAATGCCCGCGCCCCGGCGGCAATCTGGTTCACGTCGTAATGGTCTTCGTCAATGAACTTCTGGACGGGCGTGGTGTAGCCCGTGTGGTGAATCTGACTGGTCGAGATGTCCATTGACTGAAAGACTGCTGGAGAGGCATCGGTGCCATGCGTGTTGATAATCTTCTGCACGGCCTCGTTGTAGTTTCCTTCAAACTCCGACACCACCTCGTACTTGCTCTGCGACTGGTTGAAATCCTTCACAAAGGTGTTCAGCTGTTGTTGGGCGGGCCCGGTCATTTCGTTCCAGAAGACCACCTTGGTGCGTTTAGCGCCCTGTGCCTGCGCGGCAGGTTTACTCATGACCGACCACCCAGCAAAGGCGGCAATCACGGCGACCAAGATAGCTCCCAGAATCAACAAACGTTGATGTGATCCATTTTTGGTTGTCATTTCGTGGCCCCCTCATTGAGCCCATTCTTGAAGTAGTGTTGGCCCACGAACAGCACAATCAGCGTGGGCACAACAACGATTACGGCACTGGCTTGAATCATGCCCCAGTTGTTAAACGTTTCCTGCGACTGCAGTTGCCGCAAGCCGTCTTGCACGGGTCGGAATTTATCGCTAAACGTGGTCAACATTGGCCAGAGGTATTGGTTCCAGCTCTCCAAGAAGCTGTAAGCGGCCAGTGTAAACAGGCTGATGCGCGCGTAAGGTAGGGTGACCCGCCAGTAAAATTGCCAGTGGTTCAGGCCCTCGACGTCCGCGGCTTCCTTCAATTCTGGTGGAATCTGTCGGAAGGCTTGCCGTAACATGAAGATCCCAAACGCTGAGGTCAGAAATGGAATGACCATGACGGCGTAATGGTTCAGCAGGTTCAGCTGCCGGACCGTGGCGAAGTTGGGAATGACCTCCGCTTCAAATGGCAACATCATCGTTGCTAAAATCAGGTAGAACAACAGGTCGCGACCCTTAAATTTCAGAAAAACGAAGGCATAGGCGCCCAGCGAACAGAACAAGAGTTGCGCCGCCATAGTCAACGTGGAAATGACAAAACTGTTGAGTAAATAGCGTAAGATGGCCGTTTGCTTAACCGCCTCGGCGTAGTTGGCAAAGGAAATATGGGTACTCCACAACGCCCCTTTGGCAATATCCGCCGTTGGTAATAAACTGGTCCAGAAGCCGAGGATAAAGGGCCCCAGAATGATGACGGCCAAGAGAATCAACACCAAATAACGTAATGGTTTACGGGTTTTCGTCTGAATCATTAGTAGGTCACCCGTTTCTCTAAGAATTTGAATTGCAGCAACGTAAACAACGCAATGATGACGGCTAAGATAACCGATTCAGCACTGGCGAGACCGTAGTTGCCGTTTAAAAAGGCATCGCGGTAGACTTGATAGACCATCAGGTTGGTTGCGTTGTTGGGGCCCCCAGCCGTCATCAGGTCGATCAACCCGAAGCTCTTGAACGCGCCGATCAGCGTGACCGTGGACGTAAAGAAGAGCGTGGGTGAAATCATGGGCAAGGTCACGTGGAAAAACTGATAACTTGGCGATGCGCCTTCGATGGCCGCCGCCTCATACAGCGGTTGTGGCACCATTTGCAGGGCCCCGAAGAGAATCAGAAAGGTGAAGCCCAGGTTCATCCAGACGGTTGAAATGATGACGGCAATCATGGCTGGACCGGGCGTCGTCAACCATTGCACCAGTGGCAAATGTAACAGGGTCCCAATCTGGTCAAATAGGCCAATCGACGGGCTGAAAATAAACAACCAGAAGATAGCGGCGACGGAGACGGAAACCCCCATGGTGGCGGAGAAAATCGTCCGGAACCACTGAATGCCGGCTAATTTGCGGACGGCCATTTGGGCCAGCAATAACCCGAGGATCAGGGTGAAGGCCACGACGCCAATCACATAGACAGCAGTGGCTTGTAGGCTGGCCTGGTAGGCGCTTGAGGTCAATAAGTTCACGTAATTTTTCAGACCGATAAACACGGTCGGCCGTCCAACGTTATTGGTCAGGAAGAGGCTAAGATAAAGCGTTCGTAACATCGGGTAAAAGACGAAGACGCCCAGGATCAAGACGGACGGTCCTAGAAAGGCTAGCGCATACCATTTATCGTTGACGTGAAGGTTAAAGCCCTTCGCGTTCGCTTGATTCAGCGTTTTCGGCTTTAGACTAGGCTTGGACGCTGGCGTGATTTCCTGTTGCATGACGCGTTCCCCCTTCCACCATGAATTGAGCCTGACCGTCATGGTCGAACACGTAGGCCTGCCCATCAATCGCCACGCTTAGCCAATCGCCAACGTTGTACTGGTCCTTGGCCGCAGCGACCAGTTCCAGTGGCGTGCCGTCTGCGAGTTCGGCCTCCAAAATGATTTCAGATCCCAGATACTCCACGGTCTTCACCTGCGCGTTGGGTTCACCGGCACCTTGTGGTAAAAGGCGCAAGGCGTTGGGCCGGATACCGACCACGTAATCCGCCACGGGTAACGGTTCGGGGACACTTAATTTCAACGTATTCGCTAACAAAAGTTCCTTGTCAGCTTCGACGCGGGCGGGTAATAAGTTCATCCGCGGCGTGCCAAAGAAACTGGCCACAAAGGTGTTAGCAGGCCGATTGTAAATGTCGAGGGGCGTGCCGATCTGTTGAATCTCATGGTTGTGCAACACCATGATGTGGTCGGCCATGGTCATCGCCTCCACCTGATCATGGGTGACGTAGATGACGGTCAGCCCCAACTCCCGCTGAAGGTTCCGCAGTTCCGTTCGCATCTTAATTCGCAGTTGAGCGTCCAAGTTAGATAAGGGTTCGTCCATTAAACAAATCTTGACGTCACTGGCAATCGCCCGGGCCAAGGCGACTCGTTGGCGTTGCCCACCAGACAAATCACGTGGCTTGCGGTCCTTAAACTCATTTAAGTTGACCAGATCAATGGCCTTGTCGACCCGTTTTTTGATCTCATCGGCTGGAAACTTCCGCGCCTTCAGCCCAAAGGCCACGTTGTCAGTGACCGATAAAAATGGGAACAACGCATAGCTTTGAAAAACCATGGTGAGCTTGCGGTCCTTGGGCGGCAGGTTCGTTGCGACCTGGTCGTCAATTTGTAATTCACCAGCAGAAATCGGAATCAAACCCGCAATCATCCGTAGTAACGTACTTTTGCCACAGCCCGAAGGCCCGACGATGGCAAAGAACTCGCCGCTTTCAATGTGGGCACTCACATCCTCTAGTACCCAATTGCCGGCCGTATACTCTTTCCCTAATGCTTTTAACTCAATTGACATTTTGCCACTCCCCTTTGTGAGTCTGGATTCAGTGTACGCGGCCTGTGTAACGGTAAGATGTTGACCCTGTAAATCCTGTGTAAAGTCCCCCAAGGTTTGCCATTAAAATAGTTATACTAGATGTGATTTGCCGCCTGCGGCTTCCAGGACTGCGCCTGCTGTGGGGCCCGGTTCCGGCCTGAGGAGCGGTCCTCCACCTCGCTTTGAAACCTCGCTGAAGTTCGCGAGTTTTCAAAGTCGTCCCAGGCTGTAAGCCGGCCAAGGACGCCGGCCAACACCCTCGACACAGCTGGCTCCGTCCTGGCTTCCTCCGGCTCTAATTGGGCGTTATGGCAATCATGCCGTGGGCCGACTTTACTCAGATTTGCTAGTTTTCTATTGACCTCCTTACTTTCCAACCACAACGACTTAATCCTCCCGTTTCCATAATTTTCCGCATAAAAAAGGAGCGAGAAATCAGTAATTTCTTCGCTCACTTAATCAATTAACCTATCGAATTTAGGCTTCCGGCCAGACGTCTTCGGCGATTTCCTTAACCAAGTTTAACTTGGCCCATTGTTGGTCTTCCGTTAACGCATTGCCCTCTTCCGTGGAGGCAAACCCACACTGCGTGGAGATGGCCAAATTGTCTAGTGGTACCTGTTTGGCAGCGTCTGCGATACGGGCCTTGACCGCCGCTTTATCCTCTAGTTCGGGGAACTTGGACGTGATCAGGCCAAGGACCAGGCGCTTGTTAGCGTCGTGATTCCAGATCTTCGCTAGCGGCGTAAAGCTCCCTGCCCGTTCGCTGTCGTATTCCAGGAACAAGCCGTCGTAGTGCAACTGCGCCAAGTAATCGGCCACGTCGTCGTAACTGCCAGAGAAGAGATACGTTGATTTGAAATTCCCCCGGCAAATGTGGGTCGTCACCGTCAGGTCAGCTGGTAAGCCTTCCAACAACGTGTTGATGACGTGAACGGCATCCTGGGCCAGGTTCACGTAGGTCTGGTGCGCCGTCACGTCGTCGGTCGTCGCGTTGAGCTTGCTAATTAAAAATGCCCAAGTTGTGTCGTCGAGTTGAATGTACCGGCAACCGAGTTCATAGAAATGCAAAATCGTTTCATGGTACGCCTTGGCGAGGTCATCCAGGTAGGCATCCCAGGTTTCATAAAATTCATGCCAGTTGTCACTGCGGTTATCCCGGAACAACATGGTTGGGGATGGGATGGTCTGCTTAACCAGCACATCATCTGGCACTAAACTTTGCAGGTACTGGAAGCTTTCAAAGAAGGGGTGGTCCGGATTAAAGGCAATCTTGCCGACCAAATCGGCGTTGTCGGTCCGGGTCTTGCTGCCATGGAATTTATAACTTTGCTTGTAATCGTAGTGACCGACCCCCGTCAGTCCCCAGAGAAAGTCCAGGTGCCACCAACTACGGTTAAATTCGCCATCGGTCACGGCCTTCAACCCCAGATCAATCTGCTTTTGCACGACCCGCTTGGTCTCCGCGTGTCGAATCGTCTGTAATTGTGCTGCATCAATGGCCCCCTGGGCAAATTCAGCGCGCGCTTGTTTCAACTTGGCTGGCCGTAACAGGCTGCCTACAACATCGTAGCGGTACGGAAAGTTCGTTTTAGTCGTTGTTGTCATAACTTTTTTCCTCCTAAATTTAACCACCGACTAACGCGTTCGACTGGCCCCGTGACTTGACGCCCATTGCCAGTCCAGCAAGTTAGTCCTCACCAATTTTCTAACGTCCATCACGGTAACAAAAAACGCGCTCATCCCCCGAACTAATTGCTTAGTTCAAGGGACGACCGCGTCGTTTTACCACCCTAATTCACAAAGCCCTCACAGACTTTGCCTCACCGGTACCGATTGATACCCGGAAAGTTAACGGTTCCTACCGACCAAGCAGCGTGAACCGCTTGATAGCTATTGGGAGCTCATGTTCATGGTTTGTCGCAGACCCGTTTGCACTGACTCGGGCTCACTGCGCAACGGCAACGCCACTACTCTTCTCCTAGCTTTATTTATGACAGACTTATTAGAAATTAATGATAATCTTACGGCTAGCGGTCATTTCTGTCAAGGGAGAATCGCTTTCAGTCTCCCCCTACTAGTCCAACAGCCCGTGGCTCCGCAAGTAATCTCGCGCCACCGTGGCGGCCTTTTCGTGCTTGACCGTCACCTTGTAGTTCATCTGCTGCATGTCCGTCGTGGAAACCTTCCCCGCTAATTTATTCAGCGTGGTCCGTAGCTCGGGATGGGCCGTCAATAATTTTTCCGTCATCAACGGCGCGCCCTGGTACGGTGGGAAGAAGTGCTTGTTATCCTTTAGTACGACCAGATGATATTCGCGAATCTCGGGGTCGGTGGTATAGCCGTCGACCAAGTTGACCTTGCCGTTGGCGATGGCCTTGTAGCGAATCGAGGGCTCCATGGTCTTGGCGCTAGCAAAGTTCAACCCATAGGCCTTGCGCAAGCCCGGATAGCCATCCTTGAGTTGATAGAAATCGGGGTCAAAGCCCGCGTGAATCTTGCCCTCAACAGCGACCAAATCCGACACCGTCTTCAGGTTGTATTTCTTGGCAAATTGCTTCGTCACGGCCAAGTCGTAGCCATTTTGATAGCTCATCGGCTTGAGGTAAGCCATTTGGTACTGCGACTTCAAGCCGTTCTTCGCCACCTGATAGGTCTTTGCTGGATTATGACTCGCCAGCTTGTCGCCCTTGATCAGTGACTCCAACACGGTCCCAGTGAATTCGGGGTAAATGTCGATAGATCCCGACTTCAATGCCTTAAACAGGAACGAGGTCCCGCCAAAGTTCGCCTTGGTAGCTACTTGCATGTTGGGATGGTCGTGTTCAATTAAATCCTTATACATATTGATTAAAATTTCCGGCTCGCTGCCCATCTTCCCAGCAATCGTGATCTGCGTTTGGGGATTGGCCAGCTTTCGGTAGCCCGCAAAGCCGCCAATCAGCACGACCAGTGTCAGCAGGACAATGCCGGCCTTCTTAAAGGATAGCTTGCCCAGCCAGTCGATGCCGGCACCAAAAATCAGTGCCAACGCCGCCGACAGCACGGCCCCGATAATCAGGAGCGCGTTGTTGTTGGTTTCGATTCCCAACAGAATGTAGGTCCCCAACCCACCGGCACCAATCAAAGCGGCCAGCGTGGCGGTCCCAATGATCATGACCGTGGCAATGCGAATCCCGGAAATAATCATCGGCAACGCTAAGGGCAACTCAATCCGAAAGAGTTTCATCCGCCGCGACAAGCCAAACGCCGTCGCCGCCTCTTCCAAGTTGGGGTCGATGGTGGTCAGACCGGAATAGGTGTTTTGAAAGATCGGCATCACCGCGTAAATCACTAAGGCAATGATGGACGGCACCGTCCCAATCCCCACGATAGGAATCAGAATTCCCAACAGCGCCAGGCTGGGAATCGTCTGGAGCACACTGGTAATCTGGAGCATCACCTTGGCCCACCGTTCGTGGTGCATCAAGACGATGGCCAGCGGAATCGCAATCAAGGCCGCAATCAGCAGTGAGATCAGTGACAGACCAATGTGTTGGCCAATCGCGTGGAGGATGTCGCCACCCTGCGTTTGCAAAATATGCATAATTTGAGCCAACTAGTCCGCCTCCTTCGTTGCTAAATAGTCAATGACATCAGCGGTCGTCAGCTGACGGGCACCCTGGTCCGTTGCCACGACCACCGTGGCCGCCGTCTGTAAAGCCGCCGCCAATTCACTCACCGTCGCCGTGCTCTTTAGCGTGGCCGGTGCCGTGGTTGTTTGACCATAACCCTTGATGACTAAATCCTGGATGGTAGCTGGACGCGGCGTGTGTTCATTTTCAAAAAAGCCGCGCACAAAATCATTGGCCGGATGCTGCATGATAGCTTCGCCCGTCCCAATCTGCTGAATGTGCCCCAGTCGCATCACCGCAATGTGTTGGCCCAATCTGAGGGCCTCGTGCATGTCGTGGGTGACGAAAACGAAGGTCATGTTGAGTTCCTGATGTAGCTGTAAGACCAGGTCCTGCAACTGTTTGCGGGAAATGGGGTCGAGCGCACTAAACGGTTCGTCCATCAAGACGACCTTGGGTTTGATGGCCAACGCCCGGATGATGCCGACCCGTTGTTGTTCCCCACCGGAAAGCTCGCTGGGCATCCGCGTGGCGTACTTGTCGGGGTCCAGGTCGACCTGTTTCAGTAGTGCCCGCGCCCGTTCAATTCGTTCCTTCCGTGGCCAGCCCAACGACTCCGCCTGAATCGCAATGTTTTCTTGAATATTTAAATTGGGAAAGAGCGCAATATTTTGTAGCACGTAGCCCATTTGTTGACGTAATTGTTTGATGTCGTAATCAATAATCCGTTTATCATTAAAGTAAATGTCGCCACCAGTCGGTTCGATCAACCGGTTCAACATTTTCAGCGTCGTGGTCTTTCCACTCCCGCTGGGGCCAACGAGCACAAAAAAATCGCCCGTCGGTATCGTCAAGTTCAAGTCGTCCAGGGCTTGGTTCTTGGCGTAACGCTTGGTAACGTTCTTAAATTCAATCAATAGTACCCCTCCAACCTCTTCTACTCATCTCATGCTGGTGAAACTGATCAATTTGTCGTTCCCGGCGGCGGGCTCAAAGCGCCCTGCTGTGGGGCCGGTTCCAGCCTGAGAAACGGGCTTCCACCTCGACTTTGTGCCTCAGAAGCGGTCACAAAGGTCGTCCCGTGGACTAGGCTGGGCAAATACTCCAGCCAAGACCACCGACACAGCTGGTCACTTTGGCCCGCCTCTGGTCACTGACATTGATCACTCACTCTCACCAGCGATTGTTTCATTCATTCCTGTTTAAGCAGTTTAGCCACCTAATAGCACTGCTACTTAGCCTAATTAAACACGGCTCGCTTTTAAAATCTTACCTAACAAACTGTCGCGATTACCCGCAGTTAAATGCCAACTAGCAACCAGTTCCATAATTAGTTTAATGGGAATTGCTGTGTAGCCGTGAGGGCAATGAAAATGGATTCAGCCGTGGGATTTACGAAGCGCAGCGCAGTAAATGGTGTCTTTGAGACGCGCCCTTCGGCTCAAAGCAAGTCAGAAGACCGCCCCTCAGGCTTTTGGCGTCCTCCCCACCGCGTTCCAATCCATTTTCATTGCCCGGTAAGGCGGACTAACGTAAATCCAATTATACTAATGTTTCGGGGATTACCGAAGCAAACGGCTTACAAATTTCCAAATGCGATAACGTCTACTTTACACGTCAAAGCGGTGACTGTTAATATTGAAACGAAAGGCTTTTAGCCCGAAAAACTTAGAAAACAAGGTGTTCACCATGCCAGACGAAATTGATATTGCCATTATTAAAGCACTCAACCAGGACAGCCGCGTCAAGGTCAGCCATCTGGCGCAAATCGTCCACCTCACCGCTCCCGCCGTTGCCGCGCGGATTCAACGGTTGGAAGACGCCAAGATCATTTCTAAATATACGATTGAAGTCGATTTGGATAAACTAGGGTTGCCGCGGCAGGTCTTCATTCAGGTGGCCGTGCAAGCCCGCCAACAAGCGGCTTATTTGGCGTTTGTTAAACGGCACCACAACACTTTTCGCCACCACTACCGCACAACGGGCAAGTTTGACTACCTCCTGGAAGGTGCGTTTCCTACCCGCCACGTCCTCACCGATTTTCTCCTCGAGCTTGGAAAATTCGCCACGTACGAGGTCATTGACGTCATCGACGATATTTAATTGCGGACATTCTTGACCCCTCCTTCAAAAAGTGCTGTAATCAAGTTGAGTACAATAGTTCTTTTCCTTAATGAGTCATAGTATCTGATGCTTGGGGTGGTCAATTTGGTTGCACCTGAAAATATGGCCACTTCAACCGGGATGCTATCTCCAATTAGCTGCCAACTATTGTTTTCAGGTTGCCCCTAAATTAATCAGGGTCAACCCTTTCAACTGGGAAATAAAGACACGCTGCTAAGTATTTTCACAGAACCGTTTTCAATAAATAAACCGAATAACGACGAGCTAGATTCGTGTCAATCGCTGGTCTGATGACTGACCAATCTAACTCAAAAAACAAAATCTAAGGTGGAATATATTATGGATGAAGTCGTCCAAGCACTAAGCGACGTTATTAAATTAAACACGGTCAACGGCCACGAAAAGTTGGTTGCCGACTACCTAGCCGACCTGCTGAAGAAGCACGGCATCGACAGTAAATTGATTGCCTACGAACCTGACCGGGTCAGTCTGGTCGCCGAAATCGGTGACGGTAACGGCCCTGTTGTTGGTTTTGATGGTCACGAAGACATCGTTGCCCTCGGTGACGCTGCTAAATGGCAGGTAGAAGCCCTTTCCGCTACCATCAAAGACAATAACATGATTGGCCGAGGCACCTCCGACATGAAGTCCGGCTTGATGGCCGGTGTCTTTGCCATGATCAATTTGAAAGAACAAAATGTCCCACTACACGGTACGCTGCGTTTCATGGCCACGGTTGGCGAAGAATACGGCCAATACGGTGCCCAACAACTTGGCGAGGCCGGTTACGCCAATGACCTCGACACGTTGATTGTCGGCGAACCTAGTGGGGTCCACAAACAACTCTTACTGCAAAAACAGATTCAATACATGCTGCAAAGCGACGAGGCCGGCGCTAAGGCGCTGTTAGCCGCCAACCAGACTAATGAACAACACTTCATTGAACTGGCACACAAGGGCTCACTGACCTACACCGTTCATTCTAAAGGGGTCGCTGCTCACAGCTCCATGCCTGAAATCGGCAAGAACGCCATCACTCCACTGATGACCTTCTACCAAAAAGAAGAAGCTTACTTTGACAGCATCAAGGATTACCGCAACCCCGTTCTGGGTGCCATCACGCCCGTTGTGACGGTCATCAAGGGTGGCGAGCAGATCAACACGGTGCCCGCTAGTGCCGACTTATCCGTAAAGATTCGGACCATCCCCGAACTGCCAAACGCCGACATCACTGCCGCTATCAAGCAGATCATTGCTGACATCAACGCGCAGGGTGCCGACCTTAGCTTGGACATTCTCAGTGACTTACGGCCAATGCACACCATGGAAGACACTGAACTCGTCTCAACGGCCAAGCAAATTGCCGAAGACGTGCTGCAACAGAAGCTGCCATTGATCGGTGTTCCCGGCGGCACCGACGCCTCTTCCTTCCTGGCGTTCAATCCGGACATCGACGTGATTGTCTTTGGGCCTGGTAACATTACCGCGCACCAGGTTAATGAGTACGTGGATTTGGACATGTACCACCGGTTTATCACCATCTACGAGCGCCTAATCACTTCCTTGCTGAAATAGGTTAAACTGGTCGTTGTTTCGCGCCTTCGGGCTGGTGAAAATGGGCTTCGTCGCGTCCGTTCCCGACGGTGAGCTCAAGGGGCCCTGCTGTGGGGCCGGTTCCAGCCAAAGTACGGGCTTCCACCTCAACTTTGCGCCTGGAAATCGGTCGCAAAGGTTGTCCCGTGGACTAGGCTGAAAAAAGACTTCAGCCAAGACCACCGACACAGCTGGTCGCCTTGGCTCACCTCTGGTCACTCCCACGACTAGCCCATTTTCACCAGCCCTGCGGCTCACACTTGTTTAACTTATTTAGGGTCGGGTCTCTGCCACCTCCATTTAGCATTCAGTCTATGCAACACTGAGTGAATGGACAACGGTAGTTCCCACGACTGAAGCTTACTTAACCTATTTCTAGGTGGTTCATTTATTACTCGGTTAGTACAATCGGCTATTCCACTAAACCGCCATAGCTTGATTGCCTGAACCAATTGGCATGATAGTCCAGCCAGGTACTAACAACTCTTTCACTAAAATGATTCCTTAAAATTAACCATTTAACCTAAAACAAGCCGAAGACAGCCCATCACCACGATGACCGTCTCCGACTTATTTTTTATCCCCCCACCAAAAACAGCCGCCCTTTTACGGACGACTGCTTTTGGAACATAAACTATTGGACTTGCCAC
The DNA here is from genome assembly GCF_016861655.1 of Levilactobacillus lanxiensis. GTDB lineage: Bacteria > Bacillota > Bacilli > Lactobacillales > Lactobacillaceae > Levilactobacillus > Levilactobacillus lanxiensis. The sequence continues at coordinate 283,328 of NZ_BOLN01000001.1, forward strand.
TTCCAGACGGGCACCCGGTCACGTTAGCAGTTAGCTGCTTATTGCGTAGTTAACCGGTAGTCGTCTGTGGCTGCCTTTACGGTGTCAAAGCGTACCCGCGACATTCCGTGTTGACTGTTTGGTTTTAACGTGGCATCCGGTTCCTCTAGCTTGGTGCATTGGCCAGTGACCACGTGAGCGTTCCCTGGTAGCGACCTTGGCTGGAGCTGCTCTGGATGTCTAAGAAGACACCCGTTTGCGACGTCCAGCTGCCGGCCACATCGACCAGTCCATCGTTGACGCTGTCGTCCGTCACGTGTGACAGAACGGGCGTCGGCGTTGGACCAAGTCGAATTGTTTGGTAGGGCGTCACGTACACTGGGTAACCTGCCATGGCCCGACCATCCTGGGCGGTAAACGTTGAGGCCTGCGCTGATAGCGTCCAGCGTTCGCTCGTCCCCCGGGTATCGCGAACCGCTAAACGCCATTCTCCGGCGCGTTTGACCCGCTGTGCTCGGCCAGTTAATCGGGCGGCTTGAAAGCTCTCACTCGGGGAGATACTCGCAAATGTTAAGTTACCCGCCACCGTTAAAACGAGGGTGACTGGGCGTGAAGCATCGCCTTGTTCCGTGCGTGCCACCAACTTCAGGCGGTTGGTCCCGCCTTGGAGTTGCGCGGCAGTCAGCGGTACCTGAAACGTGCCATCTTGGCCGACAACTTGTTCTTTGAGCGTCTGCCCGTTGAGCACTGGCGTGACGACCACCCCAGGCTGCTGGGCTTCTGACGTCAGAATCGCCACGTGTCCCCTGACCGTGGTATCCTGACCAACCTTCAGCGCTACGGGATTTTCGCTCGTCACGCGTAACTCAAGGTCGGTTCTCGGGTTGATGATAAAGTCCGGTGTGTCCGCGGCAATAACCAGATCCGGAGAGGTAAACGTACTGGTCGTTGCCGGAACCTTGTGTGTTTGGGTGGCGTTGGCTGCGTGCCCAGTCAACCTGATTGTCGCCGTCGGGTTTGCCGCATTCAGCTGTTTCGTCAGTTGAACCGGTAACCGGCCCGCCTGAATGACCGCTAAGTCTAGTGGCTGGGCCGTTCCGTCGGCGTAAATTATTTGACCACCCGTCACGTCAACCTTCTCGGGGATTTTTAAATCGGTGCGAACATTTGACCATGGTTGGTTGCCACCGTGGTAGGTCAGTTGGTATTCCAGCGATAACCGGTCGTTACTCAGAACTTGATCCCCCGCTTGAATCACTCGCTGCCGCGTTAAGTTCGTTAACGTGGCTTGGCTCGTCGCATCAATCAAGCTGGGAATATTTTCCAAAACAACGAGGTTATTTTCAAAATGCCGACTACTCGCAGACGTAAATCCCCAGCGGACTGTGCCGGTTTTACCCGGATCAATTTTAGACGGCATGATACGCGCCGATTGGCTGACGCCTGGTTGCCGTTCATTGGTCAGCGGATCCCGGTCGTCGAAGGTATACGTCATGGTTTCGGTCTTAGCCGCCCACTTCAAGGTGAGGTGGTGCCATTGACCGTTCGACAAGAAATCGGGCTCATTAACATTGGCAATCAGACCATTGTGCGTCATGCTGTAAAAATAATCTTTCTGTCCGAGAAGCGCCCCAAAGAAGTTCGTTGCCGGTAAAAAGTGTTGCACGTAAGTCGTCGGTTGGGCGGGATAATTGGATGCGATGTGTACCGCCGGATAATTGGTATCAAAGGCATTTGCCTTGCCCGCCGGTCGATTGTCCGGTTGGTCGTTGAAGTACGTGTCGAACTCCAGCGCCCAGCTGTTCTGAATGGCAGACTTAGCCAAGTTGACTGCCGAGGCCTCGGTGGCGTCGGTGTCTTTGGCCCAGACCCCCAGCGTTTCACCGGGAATCTGACCACTAACCACCCCACCGGGCATAGCGGCTAATTTAGCTTCATCATTTTGCAAGACAAACGCTAAACCCTCGCCGGCTTGGGCGTCCTGATCACCCAGGTACAGCCACATCCGAAGCGTTTGGTTCTGCGTCAGGTTCAGCGCCCCCACGGTCGTTGACCACAACGTCCCAAACTGGTTGGGGCCCGTGGTCAACTTGGCCGCTTCGGTACCGGGAGACTGTGGATTGGTGCCATCAACCACGGCTGCCGAGCTCTTACTGGTTGTTTTCGTCGTGACAAACGGATCTGGCCGATTGAGACGAATGCCCTGAGGCACTTTTTGTAGCGCCTTAGTGTAGTCCGCGTCAGCGCGGGCGACCACGCTGCCAAGGCAAACGACTAGTAGAATCAAGCTAGCGCTCAGCCACCATTTCAACAACGCCAATCCCTCCTATTTCGCTGATTTTTGGTGCCGATTGCGATACCACAGGTAGCCGATGATTGCTAACAGTAAAGCAATCAACAGGCCTAATAAAGCGTACAACCAGTAGTTAGGCTGCTGTGTTGGCGTCAAGACGGTCTTGTTCATCCGCTTGACGGTGCGGTTCGCAATGGTGAAATTACGGGTAAACTGCCAATCTCGTTTGCCAGCTTGGGCCGTTAGATGCAGGGTGTACTGCCCCGCCGGTAAGTTCTGGGTCCCCCACGGAATCCCAAAGTTAAAGTTACTGTTGGGCGCCATCCCCAGCCCACTCTGCTGTTGCCGGATGAGTGTCTGGGTCGCGCCAACCTTGGTAACTCGCGCATTGATCTTCAGCTTTTGCATAATGCCTGGCTCAGGGTTTTGCAGATTGGCCGTCACAAAATTGCGGCGGTTGATCTGTGTCGCTTGAATCTGATGTAGTAACAGGTTCGGCGCTACCGGCTGCCGACTCTCTTGCAACTCGATGCCGATTGCGTAGGCAAAGGCATTTTTGATGGTAAAGTGGGCCGTTGGCTTCTTGGTTTTGCCGGGAATCTGTTCCACATACACGCCACCGAGAATCATTCCCCGGAGCCGTTTGGCGGGCATCGTATAGGTGAGCGTCACTTGTTTCCGGGCATTAGCTGGGACCGTGACCTTCTGGTTGGACGCCCGACTGAAAATGTCTTTGATGCCGACCTTCAGCGATTGATCCAACTGTGGCTTGAGCTGACTGTAGTCGATCACCCCGTTATCGTTGGTGATGGCTTGGGTCACACTGACATTGAATGATTGCTGGCGGTTACTGGTGTTTGAAATATAAATCGTCAGGTGTTGTTGCGCCCGGGGTTGCGTCAGCAGGTCAAAGTAGCCGGCTTGCTTGTTCAACTGATTACTGGGTAACGACGCTTTAACGGTATACCCCACGGAATCCGCGGCAGCCGTCGGTACGTGACCGGCTAACGTCAACATGGCCAGTCCCATGGCAAACAAAATCTTTAGTCCCCGATTCATCACTGACTCCCCCTCAGTCACCAAATTAACTACCGGTCAGCCATCATCATTGTGGCGTCTCACTCAGCTGCCACGTCAGTGTTGAGGTGTAGTCCCCAGGAAGTTGCCCAGCGGGAACCGTCAAGTTAACTTTGGCTGGGGCATAGCTTGCGTCCCACACACCTAAGCCACCCTTGGCTTCAGCGGCGAAGACTAGCTGATTGATGCTGCCACCCTCAAGCGGCGAAATCGTCGCGATTGGTGTAGCCGAAGGGTTGCCCTCGTTGGCTGCATCTACGCTCGCGTCACCTAAGCTCAGGACGGCGCCGCTCAAGGTATCGCCCGCGGTATCCGTGAACGGCGTGTTCTTTAATTGAACACTCCACCCAGTAGCTACCCCAGGGTTAGAAACCTCAAGTGGATTATCAACGGTCGTTGAGAAGTAATTACCGTTGACCTTGCCGTTAGGTGCTGGGTTGCTCCCAAAGCTAATGTTTGGGGCACTATCCAGCGAAACAGCTGCGTTTGGATCCATGGTAAAGTCTGCAGACGTTGTCGTGTTTTCCGTGGTAGTGGCAGATGAACTGCTACTACTGCCGCTGCTACTGCTGGTATCGGTAGTTGCCGCTGCAGCTGGAAGCGCACCGGCAAAGCCAATCCCGAGGCCTAGAATGGCTAGGCTACTCAGCAGCGAAACCTTTAATCTGCGAGTCATCATACTCACTCCTCTAAAAGTTAGTCCTACGATCTCCGGGCTGCTTTGAAAATAACTGATGGCAAATGGTTCGTTCCCGGCGGCGGGATTAAACCGCCCTGTTGTGGGGCCGGTTCCAGCCTGTGGTACGGGCTTCCACCTCGACTTTGAGCCTGAGGGACGGTCTCAAAGGTCGTCCCCTGCTCTAAGCTGAGTAAAAACCTCAGCTAAGACCAGCGACACAACTGGGCGGTTTGGCCCGCCTCTGGTCACTGACATTTGCAGTTATTTTCCAGCAGTAATCCGCATTCGTTTGGATTGCCGTGGGTTACTATCCCGTCAATCAGTTAGGCCTGTTGCCGTGCCCCTCACCGACTGTTGCTATCGTTAAGGGGGACCTGCTGATGAACTGAATTTAAACCCATTACCCATCAATCATAGTCTCATGATTACCAGTTTTAGAGTAAACGAATAGCCCCGGTAATGGCTGAGCCACCCGTAAGTTGATTACCTAACTTGTTCCGTGCCGGCCACTTGGTCCGCCGACGGTCTTACTAAATAATTCCTTTAGTAGCCAATTGCTTGATTCACTAATGATGATAACCGGTTCCAAATAAAAAGACCAGCTTTAAGCCGGCCTTTCGTACCTAGTCATTTAATGATGGAAGTCGGCCACGGTTAAGGCCAACAACCCGTTTAACCATTCACGAGTAGCGTCATCTGGAGTTCCCTGAATCTGATAGCCTAACGGACTAAACAGGGCATCCACCGCGGGCCAATGGACCTGGCCATCGTGGAAGAAACTCTGCGTTAACCGCTCCCGTTGCTCGGGCGTGATGGGTGTCGCCATGACGGTTAGTAAGTTCACGGCCAGTTGGTCGGCCACTAAGGCCGCATATGCCGTGGCCGTCAGAGGTTTCACGATTTGCCGGCGCGTGGTCAGTGGTACGGCTGGCCCCTCCCGCAACAGAAACTTTTGCCAATTCATGACCTGTCCCAGCAGGACGCCGTAGAACTGCCAGGGCACCTGATTGCCAATGCGTTTCAGCGTGGTGGCCGTGGTGGCGGCAATGTCCCATTGCACCTGGGATTCGCCTTGTGCCAGCACGGTGGTCAGCCATTCGCTGAAGAATCGCTGAATGGTGGCGTCCACTAGCGGTGAGTGCTTGCTGCCCTGGGTCAAATGGTAGCGGCCGAGGAGAAAGTCCTCCACCTGTTGCCAGTCGATGACGTTGCCGGCCTGACGCTGTTTGCGGCGCTTTAGCTGGCGTAATTGTTTTAGACGACTTGATTTGCCGTAATTCCCTGGTCGACTCATATTTTTTTTGCTCCTTCTTTTGGGTTTCATTTATTTGTTGTGTTAGTGATTAAGGTCAAGTGCGGGTTGTGATGGCCGCCTGCGGCTTCCAGGACTACGCCTGCTGTGGGGTCGGTTTCCGCCAAAGTTCGGGCTCCCACCTCAACTTTTAGCCTTGAAACCCACAAGTCTAAAAGGTTGCCCCAGGCTGTAAGCCGGCTAAGAAACGCCGACTAACACCCTCGACACAGCTGGCTCCGTCCTGGCTTCCTCCGGCTCTTGGTTGGGCGTTGTTGCTTACTCTGGTTTGAAAACCCCAAAGCAGGAGCTGGTCATAGTCGTCGCTGGTGGCGGTATGGTTGGCCAACTTTCTTAGTTGTAGTTCGGTTGCCATAACTCGTTGTCGGTAGTGAAATTGTGCCGACATTTTTACCTCAGTTACTGTATCATACCGCAACCTTGTGGTGAATTAAAAGGTTAATCAGCCATCTAAACGCACAGAAAGGCCCAGTTCATAAACTACTGAACTGGGCCCCCAATACACATTTAATTTTATAGAGCGAGTGAAATCACCGTTGCTAACAACACACAGATTGTCATCGCCGGAGTCAGCCAGGCACAGAGCCAGCTGTGTCGGTGGCGTTAGTCGGTGTTTCTTGCCGGCTTACGTCACGGGACGACTTTTGAGACGCGTGACCTTCGCGGCTTAAAAGCGAGGCGAAGGACCGCCTCTCAGGCCGTAGCCGTTCCCCACAGCAGGCGGCGTGCCTGGCTGACGGAGGTGTTGACGCACAATTTATTTCTTAGCCGCCGCCTTTTCGCGTGGCTGGTACTTGCGGAAGTAGATGATGGTCATGATGGCCAAGAAGACCACCCCAACCAGGATGGATACCCGCGTTTCTGGGTTGAGGAACATGAAGATCAGCGTGATGGCCAAGAAGACCAACGTAATGTAGTTCGACCATGGCGCAAACGGCATCTTGAATGGATGGTTGGCCATTTCTTTTGGATTTTGCTTGCGGAACTCGATTTCACTGATCAGAATCACGAACCATGGCACCATGCCGGGCAGGACACTGGAACTGTAAACCATCACGAAGATTTGGCTCGCATCCTTGAAGAACATCGGCAGAACCACGTTTAAGACCACCCCAATCGCAATCCCCAAAGAAATCGCGATGACGGAGTAAAATGGCACCCCATGACGGTTAAGCAGCGTGACCTTTCGGGGCAGCTGGCCCTTGTCCGCTAAGGTAAAGGCCATCCGGCTGGCACTGTAGATGCCGGAGTTAGACCCAGACAGCGCGGCCGTCACAACCACGAAGTTGATGATGGAAGCCGCTGCCGTAATCCCAATTTTCGCAAACGTTTGAACGAACGGTGACCCAATTTGGTTCAATTGGTCCCACGGATAGATGGCCACAATCACAAAGATGGCCCCCACGTAGAAAATTAAAATCCGGGCAACCGTCGAACGAATCGCAGCGACCAAGGTGTGTTGTGGGTTCTCAGCTTCACCGGCCGTGACCCCAATCAACTCGATACCTTGATACGAGGCCAACACGATGGCCAACGCGTAAATGAAGCCCTTGGCGCCACCGGTAAAGAAGCCACCGTGAGTCCACAGGTTACTGATACCTACCGCGTGGCCGCCATTGCCAAAGCCAAACAGGATGACACCCAAGCCGGCAATGATCATTAAAATAATCGTGACCACCTTAATCAGGGCAAACCAGAATTCCAGCTCCCCGAACATCTTCACGGAGATCAGGTTGGCGATACAGAGGAAGGTGATGGCCACCAGGCCCGGTATCCAGTCCGGTAGGTTCGGCCACCAGAAGCGGAAATACCCGCCCAGCGCAATCATTTCACTCATGCCGACCACGATGAACTGGAAGATGTTACTCCAGGCCGTCAGGAACCCAAAGACAGGGTGCATGTATTCGGACGCAAACGTTGCGAACGAGCCGGTTGTGGGGTGAACGTAAAGCATTTCGCCCAACGCCCGCATAATTAAGTATAAGAAAACTCCTGAAATAATATACGCGATAAGGACGGAAGGTCCCGTCCACTTGATTGTGGAACCAGACCCCATAAATAATCCAACGCCGATTGTACCGCCCAACGCAATCATCTGCATTTGACGGGCACTTAGTTTTCTCTGCAATCTAATTCCTTCTTTCTATACATATGATCACGCTTGGTCTGGGTTAAACCGGCTCTGTTTACGCCTCCGGGAGGGTGAAAATGAGACCGGTCCGCTGTGGGCGAACGCCTGGAGCCAAAGAGCGGTCTCCAGACTTACTTTGAGCCGCTAAGAACCGCGTCTCAAAGATATCAATTGCCTAAGCGGCTTACGCCACTAAGGCAATTCCCACGGCTAGGCTCATTTTCACCCTCCCTGCGGCTCACACCGGTTTAACCAGTACATAAGCGTTTCATTTTGTAAACAATAATCTCGTCACTATCTGCCAGCTTAGATATAAATCTGGCAATGGTTAACGAATACAAACATGTATGATTAAAACTTCATGAGAAAAGGTTACCTGATTTGGGTCCTTTTCGCAATCTTTTTTTATGCAAAAATTGCGTATGTTTGTTAATTCTATTTTCAAGTATGCCGCAAAATTAGTGTTGTTTCAATCTGACCTGTATACAAAAAAGGCCGTTAGCGGCGGTGTGCCGGTAACGGTCTTCACGAAACTTTTTACAAAACCTTCTCATAAACGAAGCAAACGTCGTCTGGATGGTAAACGCCAACGATTTGCCCGGCCTTGACGAACCCAAATTTTTCAATTAAATGTTGCATCTTGGCATTGTCCCTGTGCGTGTCGATCCGAATCGTTTCAGCATCTGGATGATTCTTCGCGATGTAGTCGAATAAGTCACGGAACAATTGTGAGGCATACCCTTTTCCTTGGTGATGGGAGAAGATAGCTACCCGGTGGACCGTCACGTACTTATCGGTATCCTTTTGCCATTCACCCTGCAAGGTGTCGTAGGCGTGGTCTGGCGCTTCAATCACAGCGGCAACGCCCAACGTTTCGTGGTCATCACTGTTGTAAATCACTGCTCGGCCGTCTTCAATATCCCCCTTGATCACGTTGCGGTTAGGGTATTCGTTTTGCCATTGGTCGATTCCGGCGTCAGCGAGTTGCTTCTTGCCGTCTTCGATAATGTCACAAACTAGGTCTAATTCTTCAATCTTTGCTTTCCGTAAATACATGGTGGTCTCACCTCATCTTAAATTTTATCTTACATTGGTTGGTGCTTAGTGCGGGTAAACCAGTCTTTGTCAGCGCCTCCGGGACGGTGAAAATGAGGCCGGAACGCTGTGGGCGAACGCCCGGAGCCAAAGAGCGGTCTCCGTGCTTGCTTTGAGCCGCTATGAACCGCGTCTCAAAGATATCAATTGCCTAAGCGGCTCACGCCACTAAGGCAATTCCCACGGCTAAGCTCATTTTCACCGTCCCTGCGGCTGATACGTGTTTTACCCGCATCCAAGCACAATATTCCTCGAATTTCCGCTACCCCGTGGCTGACATGGGAGTAGCCCCACAGTGGTCGCGGCATTTAACCTGACTGTGACCACTGTAATTATCGGCTTAATCCCGGTTGATACCAAGTTGTCTCAACCAGACTGACTTAGCCAGTCTGCCAGCACCCCCACAATCAGGAGCCGGAGGCAGCCAGGTACGGAGACGGCTGTGTCGCGGGTGTTAGTCGACGTTTTTGGTCGACTTACAGCCGGGGACAACCTTTGAGACTTGCGCTTTTGGCAAGGCTCAAAGTTGAGGTGGGAGCCCGCTTCTCAGGCGGGAACCGGCCCCACAGCAGGCGGAGTACCTGGAGGCCGCAGGCGGCACCTCTAATACAATCTAAACCTGCAGGCTAGCTAACACCTGGGCGGCTAGTGCGTCGACTCGGGTCCAGTCTGAATCGTCTGGATCCTGGTCAATTTTGACTGAGTCGGCAACCTGTTCACCATTGCTGGAATTCAGCTGGATGGTGAGGTAATCAACGGCCCGGCCAAAGTGGAGGTGCTTCTTTGAACTGGAACCCAGAACGGCAAACTTGGTCCGTGCCAAATCAACTTCTTTTAAATCTTCAAAGAAGTCCTGGGCCTCGTCTGGCAAGTCGCCGTCGTGGAAGGTATAGCTAATCACAATAATGGCATCGTTCGCCGCTAAATCAAAGGCGTTGGCCTGTGAAATCTCAGTAATCACGGTCTGTGCCCGGGACGCCAATTGCGCTTGCACGTGGCCAGCGATGGCCCGGTTGCGACCAGATTGACTGGCAAATATAATCTGAATTGATGGTGTCATAAGTTAAATTTCTCCTCAATCGATTTCAACTAGCCGCGTCATGAAGCCCTTTAACGCCACTAGAAACTGCTAAGTATTATAGACCTTTTTGCCCCATTTCCCTAGCAAAAAGCAATCGTTCGCGCGAACTTTTTCTGGGCGTGATGACGCCAATTTGACGCTAGGCCCCGACTAATCCCGGTATTTCACAGATTAAGCCGCTCTCGCACCGCACAGAAAAACGACACCACTAGCCGTGTCGTTCTCATCAATCTCTTATTAAAACGATAATTTTGTAAATTCATCCGCGTCCATCACGTTCGGTACCCCGACGACCCCGAACCCGTTTAGCTGACGGAACTCCTGGCGAAACTGCTGGTAGCCAGGAAAATCCGGCGTGAAGTTGGCTGGTGTGATTTGCGGCAAGACGGCCTCGACCACGTCCTGAACCGCCGGAGACAATTCCAGCGCATCCGGACGCAAACGCCCGCGGGCATCTACTTCTCGGTGGGTGCCGTAAACCATATCCCGAAATAGCCGGTCAATGTGGTCGATTGGTTGTTCGTGGCCGCCACGGTCCTGTTCGACCCGGTAAAGCGCCATGCAGTAGCGCGAAAATCCCGGAATCACCACGGACGCCTTGGTCGTCACGGAACGGTTGACGCTGACCAGCGCTTCCCCACCCAGCGGTGCCAACTCGGCTTGTAGACGCCGGCCGCTGGCTTCAGCTGCCCGCTTGGCCTGGCCTAACGTGCCATCGTGATAGATGGGCGCCGTGACCCGGGGACCTTCGTAAGAATAGAGAATCGTTTTGAAATTGTCGACAAGGACCCCGGCCGCCTGTAGCGCGTGGACCCAGAGTTCCCAGTCCTCACCACCCATCACGTGGTTGGTCGCGGCGACTTCATCCGCCGTTGCGGGTTCTAACGTGGTACTGACGAGCTTTTCGTGTTCCAGGTCCAACGTGTAATCCGTTAGTGGCGCGCCCAACGGCTTGATGACGGATCGCCAAGCCTCGTCGGGATTCACTGGATTTTTTCGTTTGGGTGCGGCGATTGAGTAGACCAGGAAATCAATTTTGCCACCGAAATCGGCCTTGATGGCCTGAATGACCGCCCGCTTAGTTTCCGGTAAGAAAACGTCGGCGTTCAAATTTTCAGCCAGCAAGCCAGCTTTTTCCGCCGCCTGCTTGAAGAAAACCTGATTCCACCAACCGGCCGTTCCCAAAAAATCAGGCCGTGGCGGCCGTTCGTAGCCGACAGACAGCGTCGCCGCGCCCATGCCAAAGGCCGCCGTGAGCCGACTGGCTAGACCGTAGCTGGAAGAACCACCCAGAATCAACGCGTGTTTGGCTCCCGCATACGTCCCCTGTTTCGTAACCGTCGCAATCTGTTGGGCCATCATTTGTTGGAGTCCTAAAGGATTCACCGAACGCGCAACGTTACCTGCAATTTTTTCCGTGAGCGTCATCTGTGCCATGCCGTCGTCACCCTCCTAGGTATTTACCTCTAAAGTACCACTTCTGGGGACGGTGCCGGTAGGAATTTGCCTTGAGCAATGCAGCGACTTAACTTCACCTGCTTGATGACTTAACCATTACATTAGATTATAGTTTTACATTAGACTAAGATTAGCGTACAATTAAAAAAATCTTATTTTACTCATTTGTTGTGGAGGTTCGTCTCATGCTCTTATCCAAATATTTTCGACTAGCCGGCAAACTTACCCTGGTCCTGTTGTTGCTCATCCCCTGCGCGTCCGCCATTGAAATTGCAGTCTCCTACTTGCTCCAACTGATTACGGATTCCGTGACGGGCCACGGCAACCTGGCCTATGGCATGCTATTTGCCATCGTCGTTAGCTATATTCTGGTGGATTCGCTGACCTACTTCGTTGAAGCCTACACGGAACAGGTCGTCTTGAACCGCATCATTTTCGGCGTCCGCAATCGCCTGATGCGACAATTTTTACGGCAAAATACCGGAGTCAGTCACGACCGGCAACAGCTGACGACCCATTACAACAATACGTTCACGACCACCGTTGACGTACTCCATAGCGATTACCTGCAGGGCAGCGTGAACGCCTACAAGCAAATTTGTCAGCTCGTGATTGCCCTGACATTGTCCGTTCTGATTCAACCAGTTTTGAGTCTCATTATCGTGTTGCTGTGTCTTCCGGCGTTGGCCTTACCCTTCCTCCAAAAGCGCCTCCTGGCAACCAATAAACAGCATATCTTAGCCGCCGGTGAACAGTACACACATCAACTCCAGGACCTGCTCAACGGGCTCCGGACCGCACAGCTCTTCCACCTTGAACGCCGCTTACTTCGCCGGTTTCAAACCAAGAACCAGCAACTACTGGCGGCGCAAAATCGCGACCAGCTCAAGCGTAAACAGGTCGGCGGCCTCAGTCAGTTGCTGGATAACGTGCTGTACCTGGGCACCTGGATTGTCGGCATCTATTTCGTCATGCACAAAGACGTGACTCTGGGCCAGTTGGTCGCCTTTTCCCAATTGATGATTTTCATCGCGGAACCGATTCAGTCCGCTTCGGGTCTACTGGCCGATATCGTTGGTGGTCGCGAAGCTGCAAAGACGCTGGCTCCAGTGCTGACTGACCAATCGGTAACGGCCCCGTCAGAAGCACCATCAGCCTTTCGGACCCTAGCCTACCAGGATGTCTCTCTGAACTTGGCCGACCAGCCCATCTTGCAACATGTCTCGCTGACCTTCGCGGCGGATCAACACGTGTTGGTCGTGGGTAAAAGCGGTAGCGGCAAATCAACTCTGCTCAACCTGCCCCTTAGCCCCCACACGACCTTTACTGGGACGTTGCGGCTCAACGGTCAGGACCTCGCGACGCTGGCGCCGGCAGCCGTCTCCGCTCAAATTGGCCTGTTGGAACAAAACAGTTACATTTTTAACGATACCATCCGTCAGAATCTCACGCTCTACGACCCGCAAATCACCGATTCCCAGGTGGAACGAGTCCTGACAGCGGTGGGTCTGGGCGCTTATGCCACGGCGACTGCCCAACAACAGATTGTCAGTGCCCAAGGCAACACGCTGTCCGGTGGGGAGAAAAAGCGGTTGGCCATAGCCCGCCTGCTCCTGCATCCCCACGGTCTCACCTTCTTTGACGAACCGCTGACTGGCCTAGATCCCCACACGGCCCACGACATGGTCGGTTTGCTGACGCGACCAGACACGGCCGCTTGGGTCACCATCACTCACCAGTACGATGCACAACTATTCGCTTTCGCTGATGAAATTGTGATTGTCGACGCTGGTCGGGTCGTCGCGCAGGGGCCCCTGCAAGCTACCTCCGTCCAAACCGGCTTAGCGCAATTAGATTTAATTTAAAAAAACACCGCCCATCATCAACCTCATAACAGGCTGATGGTGAGCGGTGTCTTCATTTTTAAGGGTTAATCGGTAAATTCTGAATCCGCCAATAACTGGCGAACCTCATCCGTGGAGTGGGTCTCCATCATCGCATTCCGCAGGCTAGCGGCGTTGCGCTGGTTGCGGACGTAAATCTTGAAGAACCGCTTGAGTGAAGGGAAGCGCGACGTGTCGAAGCGTTTTTCGAAATCGTCATACAGGTCGAGTTGATAGTTCAATAGGCCCAACAGTTCCTTGATGTCGTGCTCCTTGGGTTCCTTTTCAAAGGCAAATGGACTGGCAAAGATGCCCCGCCCAATCATGATGCCGTCGACGCCGGGATGTTCCTGGGCAATCTGGCAGCCTTGTTGGTAGGTTTCGATGTCCCCGTTGAGTTGTAACAGGGTGTCGGGGGCAACTTCATCGCGCAGCTTCACAATCTCGTCGATCAGCTCGAAATGCGCCGGCACGCGGCTCATTTCCTTCTTGGTCCGCAGGTGAATCGTTAACAACGGAATGTCCTGTTGGAGCAGGAAGGTCAACCAATCGCGCCATTCATCCAGGCGACTGTAGCCCAGCCGCGTCTTCACGCTAACGGGCAAGCCCGCCGTCTTGGTTGCCGCAATCACGGCGCCCGCGGTCTCAAAGTTACGGATCAGGTCACTCCCACCGTGGTTCTTGATCACGGTCGCATCCGGGCAGCCCATGTTCAGGTCAATGGCCTCATAACCGCGCTTCTTGACGTCAGCGGCGGCCCGTTCAAAGGCCTCCGGCTCATTGCCCCAGAGTTGGGCAACCGGCATGTGGGCCTCTTCTGGCGCCACGTAGAGCCGACCCTGAACGGTAAATTTGGCCTTGGGATGGGTCACACTGATAGCGTTGGTGAATTCCGTGAAGAATACGTCGGGCGCAGCGGCCTTAGCCACGACCCGCCGGAAGATGGCGTTGGTCACGGCTTCCATGGGTGCCAAGCTAAAGAACGGCCGGTTTTCGGCCTTGGCGCGGTCCGCAATAGTTTGCCAGTAAGATGAATCAGACACGATAAAGTCTCCTTAATGTAAGTAAATTTGATGTTTAGTCCGGTTTAGTGCAGTCCATACATTTTACCACGTTTAGCGGCGAAAGCTAGCAAAAAAGAGTTGCCCACAATGGACAACCCTGTTTTTAATCGGTCCCGACAGTCACATCGCCATCTGACGTGGTCAGTTTATACTGACTCGTGGCATTCGGATGTAACCAATAACCACTGTGCCGCGCGTGACCCTTGACCTTGATATCCCCCTCAGTGTCTTTGACCACGACCTTGGCACCGGCCGTCTTAGCAATGTGGGCGGTGATGTCCCCATCATCCGTCGATGCCGTTAACGTCTTAGTCAGCCGATTATTTTGTAAATGCACGTCGCCATCCGCCGTGGCTAAATGACCGCCACCCAGCTTCGTTTCCGAGACCCGGACGTCCCCATCCGTAGCTGTCAGCTGGTTGTTCGTTGCGGCTAAGCGACTATCACTGATGCCGATGTCCCCGTCATCCGCCGTAACCTGTAGCCGATTGGCTTTGACTTGACTCGCCCAAACATCCCCATCGCTGGACGCTACCGTCACGCCCTTTTGGACGGTCAGATTCATCAGACTGATGTCATCTGAACTTTTCACGTTCACCTGTTTGACCGTTAAGTCTCGTAGTGAAACGCCGCTAGTTTCCCGTTTGATGTCGATACTAGTCAGATGCTTGTTCCGCGGCACCGTGATCAGCACGCCCCCATTACTGTAGTCATCATCGCTGAACCCAACGATTGTCTGACTCATCTTTTTCGTGGTGCGACCACCCCGAACCATCAGGGTCCCCTTGGAAACCGTTGCCGTTGGCCGCCCCTGGGTATTGTCCAGGTAGCTGGCAGTCACCCGATCGGTATTGCCGGCCTTGATGGTCACCGGCGCCTGGGCGTCCACCACAATTTTATCGTAAGCGCCGGGCTGGTAAGACAGCTTGCTACGCCGAATGACCTGAAAGCTCCGCGAATCGTGGGACCACACGACCCCTTTGTCACCATGATTCCACCAGCCAATGCCGATCAAAATGGCCCCCAAGACCACTAACGTCAACGCAATTTTTGTCGTTCGTTTCATAGTTTCCGCCCCCGTTCTGCCCGACTCCGTGGAATGAAGCGGTGATAAATCTTTTGTGCCGTCCACGACAGAGCCCAAGCAACCTTACTCCCGATCCATTTCAAAATTAGCCAGCCAATCCAGCTCGCCCCCAACGCGAAGAACCCAATTCCTAGATAAAATATTCCGGTCCAAGGCGCTTGAAAAATAGTGCTAACGCCCATGACCAGCCCCATGACGCCCACCGCAATGATGCTGAGGTAGACGGCTAGTGCGGCCACGAACAGGCTAAAGACGACTGCGGCAAACGCCAGAAAGAGTGCACCGACAACAATTAAAATCGGAATGGTAACGGGTGTCGACAGTAGGGCTAAAATAATCAGCCAGACCGTCTTCACGTTGTTCTTCGTCGCCTGAACGGTCGACCGTGACTGTGCGTGGTCGCCGGCCTGTTCCGTCATTTTAATGGAATAATCGGCGAGAACCTTGCGCGCCAACGACCGGGGTGAGCCCAATTCGTCCACGGCCTGCTGGTAGGTTTCAATGCCGGCATCCAATAAGTATTCGCGATAATATTCCACGACCTCCTGCTGCTCCGCCGTTGTTAACTGGCCAAGTAGCTTTTGTACGGTCTGAATGTACTCATTCATCTTGGTTGCCCCCTAATAACTTTGTGATTGCTTGATTGAAATCCTGCCACTCGGCCTGAATCTCGGCCAGCCGCTGCCGACCACTCGTCGTTAGTCGGTAGTAGCGGCGATTGCGACCCTGAAAGGGTTCGTCGTAGGTTTCCAGCCAACCATTTTTCTTCAGCCGCCGGAGGACTGGGTACAGGGTCGATTCTGAAATGGGAATCAACGCCCGAACCTCCTGAGTTAGCGTGTAACCGTAATGATCCTCGCGTGTGAGCAGGCCCAGCACACTGCCGTCCAACAACTCCGTGGGTACTTGAATCGCCATGTGACTGCCTCCCTTGCAATGCTATACGACGTATAATATCAATTCACTAATAATATACGATAGTCGTTAGGGGTTGTCAAGAGTTTGGTGGAACTGATTGGATGCGAAAACGACCTCGGCGTTGGGCTGAGGTCGTTTGAATTTTGGAAAGAATTTGATGTGACAAGCCTTATTTGAGTAAGGCGTCATTCAAAGAATCAAAGTCGTGGTAAGCGGGTAATTTTCGCTTACCAGTAGCATTATCGATAACTTCTTGTAGTGAAGCCAAGACTTCTTCGTTAGCGATTTCTAGGCTATCATCTAGTTCTCCCGCAACGAATCGCGTAAGAATTATGTGCGTGAATTCTTCAGGTGTTAAATCCAGTTGATGGAGCTTTTCTTCAACTTTTTGTTTCAGGTCTGAATCAAGCTGAACTTCAATATTTTCAGTAGTTGGCATTGTGCGGTCTCCTTCCCTATTGTGGGCTAAGCGTAGCACGTTGTCGGGTAGATTGAGGTGAATTAGCTCAACCGTCTACTACATTGAAAAAGCAAAAACGGCTCAAATCCATTGAAAGGACTTGAGCCGTTTGGCTGTTACCAGTTAATTTTAGGCGCGTGCTTAGCATAATGGTAGGCTCGGACCTTCTTACCGCGAAACGTGCTTAAACTAGTAGCCGTAAATGACTTGCTAGCGGTCTTATGAATCTTGTACGTGTGCTTTTCAACTTTCGTGAGACCGGGAGCTTCAATCTTACCTTTGAGGTAATAGTTTGTCCCCCGCTTCTTGTACTGTACGCCGCTCAGACCCGTGTCGCCAGCCTGGCCGAGGCCTTCCGTTAAGGCCGTCTTACGGAAAGCGAAGAAGTAGTAGCCGCTAACACCCTTCTTAGAGTACATGTTGGCATAGAATGACTTGTGCCGTAAGAATTTGGGGAAACCTTTGTGCCAGACCTTTTTGGGCAATTTACGCGCAACGGTCCGGTGCTTGGTCGTGGTTCCAGGTTCGTATGATTCGCTGTACGTTCTGGTTACAGCAACCTTTTTGCTTCCCTTAGGTACTAACGTCAAATTAGCCCGATAACCACCGCCTAGGCCAGCATAACTGAGCTTCCAGCCCTTCTTGTAACGCTCCGCACCAGCGGCGAAATGCTTATCCTTGGCAATCCTTCCCTGACTGTTTAATTTCAGCTTATCCATTTTGACAACTTTAAATAAGTTGTAGTGATTCGTTAATTTAACTGCCTCTTTCAAACTTAACTTCTTCACACTGGCAGATGCCGTCGTGGTCCCGACGACCTGGGTCATCCCCACTAAACCAATACCTAATCCTAAAACGGCCAAACTGGCCATTAAAATCCGTTTCATATTTTTCATGACGCTTCCTCCATCTATGTAGAACTAACGCAATATAGTATCATTTGGAAACCTTCGTCCTATTAATCATCTTAAACTCACAACAAGGTAGAGGGTAATGTGTTATGACTTACGGCATTACCGTTAGCTACACCGTAGTCTTCCCAAGTCATTTCATAGCTCGTTGGTTGATATAACAAAATAAATAGCGTAATCCTTTGACTTCACTCGTGAGCTTCGACATACTGGTGAAAACGATTGAAAACGGGGGATTTTTCATGACAAATCAAGCTTTGTTGATCATCGATTACACCAACGATTTTGTGGCAGACACCGGGACACTGACTTGCGGCCAGCCGGGACAGCTTTTGGCACCGGCCATCACCAAACTAGCCGATGAAACCCATCAAGCTGGCGGTTGGGTACTCCTGCCGACCGACGTCCATACGCCGAACGACCCCTACCATCCCGAAACCAAGCTCTTCCCACCTCACAACGTTCGCAACAGTTGGGGCCGCGAGTTATTTGGTGATGTGAAGACATGGTTTGACCAAAATCAAGTCGCGGAAAACGTGTGGCAGTTCGATAAAACCCGCTACAGCTCATTCGCCGGTACGGATCTCGACCTGCGTTTGCGTGAACGCCACGTGGACACCCTGATTCTCACGGGCGTTTGTACCGACATCTGCGTCCTGCATACTGCCGTGGATGCCTACAACCTCGGCTACCACCTCATCATCCCCGCCGATGCGGTGGCTAGCTTCGATCCCGCTGGTCATGCTTGGGCCTTGAACCACTTTAAAACATGCTTAGGCGCGGAAATTATTTAAAACTAAACGTCTGCTATTTCCTGACTTTTCAGAAAATAGCAGACGTTTTTTCACATATCCTACTGTCCGCTAATCCCTTGACAAGTAGGCCGCAGCCTTTCAGCAACGTTCAACATAATCAATCACTTAGAAAGTTATTGGTTGAAGCGCTTACACCCTTGTGGTTATAATGGCTGTGGTTCTGCTAAATCAATTCTGATTTTCACGGTTGAATTGATCCAGCAGTTTGGTTAATAGATTTTATTGGGAGGTTTAATATTATGTCGTTTAGTTTAACGCGTCATAAGTCGGTGGCTGTGGTGGCCCTGGCTATGACTCTTTTAGTCACGCTCTCTGCGTGTGGTTCCAAACCAGCAGCGTCGCAGCAAAAATTGGTGCGCACGGCTAACTTATCTGCTAACTTTGTGATTCCAACATTGGACATTTCAAAGTCACGTGGATTCGACCAAGCCGGTAATATGTTCGATAGTTTATTCTATCTTAACCGGGAGCATAAGGTTGTCCCCGCGTTAGCCACCAAGTCGACCGTCTCCAAGGATGGCAAGACCTATACGTTTACCATTCGCAAGGGCGCAACCTTCAGTAACGGTGATCCGATTACCGCGCAAAGCTTTGTGTATTCCTGGCAACGTTCCTTGAAGCCAAGTACCAAGTCCTTGCACCCCTACATTTTTAAGGGCATCAAGAACGCCATGGCGGTCAATGCTGGTAAGCTTCCCGTTAGCAAGTTAGGTGTTAAAGCTACGGACAGCCACACTTTTGTCGTTACCCTGGATCATCCAATCGCTTACTTCAATAAGCTGATGACCTACCAAGCTTTCTCACCACAGGATAAAAAAATTGTGGACAAGTACGGTAAGGATTACGGCACCACACCAGACAAAGTGGTCTTCTCAGGTCCTTACAACATGACCAAGTGGAAGCCACAAGGCACAACGTGGACCTTTGTCAAGAACAACAAATATTGGGACAAAGACAAGGTTAAGATGCACAAGATCAATATGTTTTACGAAGTCGATCCGCAAACTAGTCTGAATCTCTATCAGGCTAAAAAATTGGACTTCACCATCTTAACCAGTGATCAATTTAAGAATTTCAAGCACAGTCATCAACTGTACACGGGTCCTTATTCCTACATGAATTACTTAATTTACAACCAAGGTATCAAGAATACAGAATTGAACAAGGCCTTTAACAACGTTAACATCCGTAAGGCTATCTCCTTAACCATCGACCGAAAACAAATCGTTAACGATCTTTTAAATGGGTCTGGTCTAGAACCAACGGGTGTCGTCACCCGCTACCTGGGCTACAACGCTAAGAACCAAGACTTCGCTAAGCTACAAGCCGGTGGCGACAGCGTTCGTTACGACACGACGCTGGCTAAGTCCTACTGGAAGAAGGGTCTCAGTCAACTCCATATGAAGTCGCTGACCTTCTCACTAATGACCTCAACGGGTGACACCTCAAGTAAACTCGCGGAATTAATTAAAGCTAATGCCGAAAAACAACTCCCTGGCTTGACCATCAAGCTGCAAAATGTACCCGACCAGATCGCTTATCAACGCAGTACCGAAGGCCAATTTGAGGCTTACCTGGGTGGGCGCGGTGCCGATATCGCTGACCCTATTGAATTTCTCGAACCAATGCTCAGCACGAATCCGCAAAACTACGGTGCTTGGAAGAACAAGACCTACGACAAGCTAATCAATGACTCAACCACTGATAATTTAAGTGCAACCGACCGTTGGCAAAAACTGTTGAAAGCTGAAAAATTGCTGTCGGACGATCAAGCTTTAACGCCTCTCTACCAAAACTACAATTACTACCTGAAGCGCTCAAATTTACACGGTATTACACACAATACCACCGGCGCGCAATGGAACTATAAGTACATGTACATGACCAAGTAGGAGGCAAATAGTTATGAAAATTACTAGTGTTGATATCTTTCAAGTCAAGTGGAATCAACAGTACGGCGCCTGGCATCCCATCGTCATTCGCATCAATACCGACGACGGTATCAGTGGCTTCGGCGAATCCGGCATCTTTTATGGTGACGGTGAATACGGTGCGCTGGGAAGTTTAAAAGACTTGTCCCAAATCATCATTGGCCAAGATCCTCGAAACACCGAAAAAATTTGGCAACAATTCTACCAACGCACCTTCTGGGGTAAAGGCAGTGGCACCACTTTCTACGCCGCCGTTAGTGCCATTGACACGGCGCTCTGGGACATCAAGGGGAAAGCCCTTGGCGTCCCTGTCTATCAACTTTTAGGTGGTCAAACCCGCACTGAAATTCCGGCGTACGCCAGCCAGTTGCAGTTTGGTTGGGACCCCGAAACAAGGTATTTGGCCACGCCAGCAGACTATGCAACGGTAGCTAAAAAAGCCGTTGCCGAGGGCTATAAGACCATCAAGATTGACCCCTTCATGCTAGATGAACACGGCAACTTCGGTCAAAAGCTCATCGGCCTGCAGGACTACGCCCAACTCAAGTTGCCAGTTGACCGGTTGAAAGCCGCCCGTGATGCCGTTGGTCCAGAAATTAATTTAATCGTCGAATGCCACGCTGGCCTCGACGTTAATTCTGCCAAACAGTTCTTACCCCTGATTGAACCTCTGAATGTTTTCTATCTGGAAGAACCATGCTCACCATTGAGTCCGGAGTTAACGAAACAGCTAAAGGATGTTACCGCGATGCCGTTGGCTAGTGGTGAACGGATCACGACGCGTTTTGGCTTCCAACCATTCATCACCAATCGCTTGCTGGATGTCATTCAACCCGACGTCGCCATCTGTGGCGGGATTAGCGAAGCCAAGAAGATTTGTGACATGGCTGCCGCGTTCGACATCGGCGTCCAGCTCCATACCTGCGGAACCCCGATTGCCACGGCGATGGCCTTGCAACTTGAGGCTGCTGTGCCAAATTGCTTTATTCATGAGCAACACGAAATTTCATTAAAGCCCGACAACGAATGGATTGGGAAGTTCGCCCAACAACCCCAAGATGGTGTCTTCACTTTCTCCTCTCGTCCAGGAATTGGCCAAGAACTGAGTGACGCAGCCATTCAGGAGTCTCACTGCGAAACAATTAAATAGTCCGTTTACGCAAAAAGGTATTCGCCACGGCGAATACCTTTTTCTAATCCATTTATTTGCCTACTGTAACTTAGCCGGGATGATCATCTTATCCGGCGCAACCTTTTCACCAGCAAGTTGTCTGAGCATCAACTCAGCTGAACTGGCCCCCATCAAGAAGGGATTCTGCGTCAGCAACGTGAGTTTGGGTTCCATTCGGCGGATAAAGTCCGTATCCGCAAAGCCCGTTGCCGTCACATTCTGATTATCAATGACACCAGACACAATGAGATTCGGGAAGAATTCCAATAACCAACGTTCCTTTAGGGCAAAAACCACCGTCTTCTCATCACTCTTGGTAATCAACTGTGTTAGACGCTGGTGCACGTCACTATGGTTATACGACGCTTCGGAAACCTCTAAGACATCTACATTTTGAGCCGCCGCTAAAATTCCCCGGTACCGTTCTTGCCGGGTACGGCTGAGTTCCAGCTCAGACGTCAAGACAACCACATGCTGATAGCCTTGCTCTTGAAAATGTGCCGTTGCCGCCTTAGCCGCCTCAAAGTTATCCGTCACTACCTGAGGCCACGGGCAGGCATCCATTTCCCGGTCAACGCTGACCACGGGAATTTGTTGGTGCAAGATTTCCTGCACCGTTTGGGGATTACTGAAGGACTGTAGGATCAACCCATCGAAGCCGCGCGAACCAATGGCCCGCAACAAGGTCTTTTCCCGTTCAATGTCAGCGTTGGCATCGAGCAGAACCCCAATATACCCCTGACTTTCCAGGATAGAACTAATTCCCTTAAACAAATCTGTTGAGAAGTAATCATCAATGTTCGCAACCATCACGGCAATGAGCTTGCTTGATTGCGTAATCATTTGTCGGGCAATCGAATTGGGCACGTAATCCAATTTTTTAATGGCATCCTGGACCTTAGTCGCGGTTGCCGCGGACATGCGGCCTAAATTGCCGTTTAGAAAACGTGACACCGTTGCAATCGAGACGCCCGCTAACGCCGCAACATCTTTAATATTTGCATTTTTATTTGCTCTAGCCATTAGCTTTATTCGCTCCATTACCTTTGAATTTATGTATTGAACGCTGTCATCATATCGATAACATCGCTCACTAGTTTAGCATGATTCTAGCATGCCAC
Source organism: Levilactobacillus lanxiensis (assembly GCF_016861655.1). GTDB lineage: Bacteria > Bacillota > Bacilli > Lactobacillales > Lactobacillaceae > Levilactobacillus > Levilactobacillus lanxiensis. The sequence continues at coordinate 305,794 of NZ_BOLN01000001.1, forward strand.
GCAAAACCACGCTACGAAAAGAGCCCGGGACCAACTCCCAGGCTCGTTTGCTATGCAATCTTAAATGATTGGAGCGTTTTATTCCATGTTGCTATGAGTTGCCGCAGCTGAAGCGTTTGACACGTTATCCCGCCGGCTGAGTTTTAAGCATAAAGCGTCTAAAGTTAAATGAACACTCTGATCAAACAGGGTACTGAGCAGTTGGATGGACTTAACGCCGTCGCCAGACTTGGTTGCGCCGGGAACTACGATAACTGCCTGGCCCACTTTGCCTAATGGTGAGTCGGCGTGACTGGTCACGGAAATCACCGTTACACCGTTATCCGCGGCCTTGGTTGCCAGTTCCAAGATGCTGGCCGTTTTACCAGAACCGGAAACAGCCAACAGCACGTCGCCCGCTTGAACGGATGGCGTAATCGTTTCGCCAATCACGAACACGGTGTAGCCAATGTGCATCAACCGCATGGCAAAACCTTTGGCCATCAAACCAGAACGACCGGCCCCCAAAACGAAGATGCGTTGGTCCTTTTGAATCAATTTTTCGGCTTGGTCTAATTGGCTTTCGTCAATCATCCCCATAACCTCATTCACTTCTTGCGTAATCTGATCAATCAATGTCATTAGTGCATGACCTCCATAAATTTTTGTGCTGCAGCAACTGGATCAGCCGTCTTCACGATGGCCCCACCAACGATAACCGACTCAGCCAGTCCTTGGGTGGCTAACTTTTGGGCCATTGGCAAATCAATGCCACCGGCAACGGAAATATGCTGAACTTCGGGGAAGCTTTCGTGGAAGTCGGCCACCGTGGCTGCGGCGTCAAAACCGGCCTGTGAGTCCTTCGCGTGGTGAATGCCATAGATTGCGTCTGGGTAGCCCACAATCTGAGCCGTCTTGGCAGCGGTGATTTCCATCATATCAATAAACATCTGCTTGCCCCGGGACTGCGTCAGTTGATAAACGCTGGTCAAGGTATCTGGAGAAGCGGCACCCATCACGGTTAAAATATCTCCGACAGCAAATCCTTTATCGAATTCATAATTACCTTCATCGATGGTCTTCAGATCCAACAACAACTTGGCATGCTGCAACTTGGGCAAACGAGCCTGGATTTGTTCCAAGCCGTAATCCTTAATCAAGGACGTCCCAAATTCAATAATATCAACCTGTCCATCCAGTTGTTGGGCCAGGTCAACGGCCTTGTCTAAGGTCACGCGGTCAATCGCTACTTGTAAATCCATTAGTCTTCGACAACTCCTTCTCGTTGGTAAAATGCCTGTAATTCACTAGGTGTTGGGTAACCATCGTTGTCACCGTACGTTTGCACTTGAAGTGCACCGACAGCGTTCCCCCGCATAACAGCGGACTTCAATGACTTCTTCTCGAGCAATGCGGTGAGCACCCCCATCGCAAAGCCATCGCCAGCTCCCACTGTGTCGGCCACCTCAGCCACTTTAAAACCCTTAACCGTATAGCTCTCGCCGGTGTTCGTTTTCACGTAAGCCCCATCCGGCCCCACCTTAACGATGACAACCTTCGTCCGTTCGCCCTGCAAGTAAAAATCAGCAATGGTCTCGGGATCCGAGGAGCCCATCAAGATTTGGCCTTCTTCGACACCGGGTAAGACAATGTCGGCATGTCCCGCTAGTTCATTCAGCGTTGCCGCCATCTTTTCCCGACTAGGCCATAACGTTGGCCGCAAGTTGGGGTCAAACGTGGTTAGAATATCTTCCGCTTCTAGCCGACTTAAGAGCTTCCGAAAAGCTGCTTCGGCCGTCGCTGAGATTGCAGGGAAGATGCCAGACATATGGGCTGCTTGAACGCCCGTCAAATCAATCTTTTCCACTACCGCTGGCGTTAAGTGCGCCGCCGCAGACCCTCGCCGATAGTTGTGGGTCGTAGGATTCCCATGGGTGACGCGGTCCTTGAGCTGGAAAGCCGTCCAGTTCTGGGCATCGCGGGTAATGTAGCGGGTCCCCACTTGGTGTTCCTTAATCGTTTTGATGACGTAATCGCCCAGCGGTTCTTCCCCTACTTGAGAAATGTAATCCACCGAATGGCCCAACCGTTGTGCGCCAATGGCCACGTTAAGTTCCGCGCCACCTAAAATTTTATGGAAATCAAGGGCATCACGCAATGAAACGTCTGGTTCCTTGGAGGCAAACGTCACAATCGGTTCGCCAATCGTTAATATTTCACTCATCGTTATTATCCTCTTTTCTTAATTTCTAGCCAAAGAAGTAGTACACCAATAATTCATTAATAATTGACACGGCCCACATGACGGGAACCCCGTGTTTCAAGAAATCACGCGTCTGAACCTTCATGTAGTCCAAACCCCAGACGTTCCAGGACTGCGTAATATCAGTCGAAACGGCTAATAGGGTTGGCACGTAAAGAAGTGGTAACAGGAAGGCGTCACTAAACAGCCCAATTCCTGACAACACAGCTGCGGTGGCCGCACCAGCACCCCAAACGTGGAAGGGACCACGGAACAGCGCTAATGGTGCCAAGATTCCAAAAGCTAAAGCCAGGATCAACATGTTGTGGGGTAAGACCGCTTCAAATAATGGCCGGAACCGGACGGCATCCATCGAGGCCGCACCACTGAACATAATCAATGCCATCAAGAACATGATTAAGCCCGCAATATCACTAATCGCTTGTTTGATTGTGCTATTCAAGAAGGTTACAAACTTTTGATAACCCTTAAATTTACCAGTCAACAGCATAGCGAGTAGCGTTGCTAAGGTCAGCGCGGGAATCGCATCCCACTTGAACAACATGTTCATTAGCACTGGCACAATCGGCACGATGAAGGCCAGCTTAGGAATTTTGACATCGGCGGCCTGTTGGGTCTCCGCGCCAATAATTTTTAAGTTTTCCTCTGCCTTGCTGGGATCGATCTTTTTCCGATTCCAGAAAACAAATAACATGACCGCGACCAATTGTACTAGCATGGCGCAAACACCGAAGACGAGATAGGTGCCGCCATATTGGGCTTTCGGGAAGAACGCTTTAATCTGGTTGTACAACACCACGTTGAGATACATGGGGGCCCCGATGGCCATGGAAAAGGCGGACAAGGCAATATCTCTGGGTAACCCGACCGACAACATGATTGGCAGTAAGATGACCCCAATGGCAATCACGGAACCCACGCCATACGCGCTGACGAAGATGAAGGCCGTCACCACGATCACCAGTAAAACAGCTAATAATGGCCGCTTCTTGCCGACTTGATTCGTCGCCTCGGAAATCGCTGGGGCAATCCCACTATCCACCAATACCCGGCCAAACCAAGACCCAAAGACAATGTAGATGATCGTGGGACCGTAGTTCAGTGCCGGTTCGGCAAACACCTTTTGAATAACTTGGTCCGCGGGAATCTGGCCAATCACGGTCCAGAGAATCGCCATGATGAAGAACCCGATCATCAGGTTGCCACCCTTGACGATGTAATAAATAAAGCCAACAAATGTTAATAAGAGCAAAATTGCACTAATTGTTGAGCCCATGCTAGTCACCTACTTCCGCGCGCAACAGCTGTAATTGCTGCGTAATCTCAGCATCCGTTGCCATGGGGTATTCCAAGGCAAATGGCACGTCGTGAGGCAGTAATTTCAGGAGTTCGCGCCAATCATAAATACCGGTATCCAAATCGGCCGTCGTCACAAGCTTGTCTTGTTCCTCACGCGTGTTTTTCAGGTGAATGTAGTGGGTGTCCGCTGCCAAAGCTTGGGCACTCGCTGCCGCATCCCCCTGTGTAAACGCCCAGTTACCCAGGTCATACACGTAACCAATATCGGCTGAGGTCGCCTGATGGGCCGCCGTCAGGAAGGCTTCAATCGCCGCTACCGTCCCTGAAACAGGCGTCTGGTCATTCTCGACGTTCATTTCAATTTGGTCGAGAGGTAGTTGGCCCAACGCTGCCGCTAAGTCGCCGGTGAACCGATCAAAATGCCCGGTATTGAACTTGATTTTTTCAATGCCCATTGCTTGGCCTTCCGCAAAGTAAGTTGGCAGTTGTGGGTTCAATTCGCCGGTTGGCGTGAAGACTTCATCTGGCACACTGTAGTTCACGATTAGGCCCAGTTGCTTGGCTAGCTTGCCAATTTCTGCTGTTTCCTGCGCAATGTCGGTGAAGTATTCGCGGCGGACTTCGATACCGTCAGCCCCTAAGTCTGCAACGTGTTGTGTCAACGCAACCTGTGAAGTCCCCTGCTTAACCAGCGCTTCAAAAACCCAAGTGTTTAAAATAACTGTCATGATTGATTCCTCCATTTTTAGTATTGGTTGAGCTGACTGACCCGCTCGAGTAATTGTTCAAAACTCATGTCTTTAAATTTAACTGTGGTCGTGGCAAAATTCTGAGCTTCTACCTGATTAAAATCATTGGCGAGGTAAAACGCCGTGAGATAACTCAGTAAATATTTCTTAGCTGCCGGTGTTAATTGATTTGTGTCAATGCCTGCTTGTGTCGCTGCACTAGCAAATCCCTGTGCAAACGTCACTGGATCAATAACCGTTCTGTCCGCCATCTTAAGAACCTCCATCATCATTTCATTCATCAAAATCCAGCTGGTGATTTCAAAAGCTATGGTAAACGTTTTCCCAATCTGTGTCAACCGCTTTCAGTTTTATTTTATCCTGGTAATATTAGGAAAATCAGATGAAAACGTGACAGCATAGTGTTTGTTTAGGAAAACGTTACCCTAAAACTTTTTCTAGTCATCCCGCCGTTCCGGTTAACTGCATACAAAAAGATGGCTTCGCGCAATCTTAACGATTTTGCGAAGCCATCTCGATATTTTTCTGGTTGATGTTGTTTAAATCTATAGCGTGTAAGCCGCAATTTCACTAGCAAACAGACTAACTATTTGATGACGCATTTAACTAATCCTTCAAATCAAATAGCTTGGTCTGATAGCTCACATCGGCTTGATGCACAATGTTTTTAACCGTGATCGTGTAAGCATGATTCAGCTTAATTTGACTGGCAGCCGGCTTGTAGTAAACCGTCGTGCCAAATTCACCATATGAGTCACTGCTGATGCCGACGTTCGTGACTTTAACGGTCTTGTGCGTAGTGTTATCCACGACTTTTACGGTTGGTGTCGGCGCGTTGCTCCCCATCTGATGCGCAAACGAAACGGACCAAACGGTTGAATCGGCTGCACTCATTGGGAACACACCAGCCTTAGGAAAGGCTACGGTGTCAGGAGACTCACCGCTACCTGCACCGCCAAAGACGTTCAGATCATTGTAGGCACCGGCCTGGCCGACCCCCACCTTGGTGATGCCACCCAGGACCCACTCACGGTGACCAGGAATTTCTCCGCTGATATTATTGCCGTCATTAACATACATCAAAATGTTATCGTACGGCTTAGACATTCCCTCACCCAGGTTACTTGTATTCGTTGCCTCAGCACCATGTTTCCAATCAGCAGTCGAGACAAAGCCGGGCTTAGTGAGCCCAACCAGGCCATGGGAAATGCCCTTGTTTGCGGCAGCTAATGTCGCTGCACCGTACTGAGCATCCGTATTCCAACTGGCATCAGCGGATACCTTACGCAAGCCGAACATTTCTCGGTAGAAGTTAATAGAATCGACCGTGGCATTGATATACTTAGCACTCAATTTCCCAGGAGTGAATGTCTTCTTAACGGATGGCTTCTGGTCATACATGCCTTTGGTCGTGTTGGCAATTTGCTTGAATTGCTTGCGGTACGTCGCGATTTGTGACCGCTCACTAGCCGTAAAGGCCTTCTTCTCAGAGGTCTTCGCCTTAGTTGCATTCTTCTTAGTCGATTTAGCCTTGATTTTAGCCTCGGACTTGTAGGCATCCGAACGTGGATCACTGTCTTTTAGTTTCTTGACGTTTTTAGCAACAACGTATCCGACGAAATGGCCGCTCTTCTTCTGCAATTCACGATAAGTAACACGCTTGCCATTAGTTTTCTTTACAGTGAATTTTAAATCAGACCAAAAGATTCGTTGCTTGGTTTTTAACTTCTTCGTCAGCCGATAGTTTTTATAGATGGCACCCTTCGTGACAACATATTGTTCCTCCCATCCCTCTGACTCCCAGGAAACAATTGTTGCTGCCTTGTGCTTTGCCTGTGCCGGTGCGGTTCCCAACAAACCGCCAACCGACAAGGCTGCCAACCCAACGGCGATAAATTTTAAACAAGATTTCATTTTCAATGCCTCCAAAGTACTATGTATTAACTACTATTGTGATTACACAATTAATCATACGAGTTGTTCACCCGAAATTCCATGGTTTCCCGCTTTATTGTCGTGGCTTTTTTACAAAGAAGCCTGCACAACGTTATTCCTGATAAGTACCGTCACAGCACCGTTCAGCTTTGTTTTTACCATTGTTTCACCCTCACATAAGCGGTACAATGAGAGATATCGAAACCATTATTATGGCGGATTATCTGTTCATTAAATAATTTTAATACATATAAAGGTGGCAATTTTCATGAAACGATTTATTGGAAGCCTGGCCGTATTGGGTCTGGGCCTCTTCTTAGGGACAGCCCCTAATGGCACCGCCTACGCCAAAACGGCCATGTCATCTGCTTCGGCAACCGCAACGGCTAAGACAGCCACGGGTGAGACCACTCCGGCTAAGTCCGAAACGACGAGCTCTGAATCTTCCGTGAGCTCGTCAGAATCAACGTCCTCATCTTCATCATCGGCCAGCTCGGAATCTAAACCTAAACCAAAGCCGAAGCCAACGCCAAAGCCGGTCTATCGTAAGGTTTTCAGCAAACAAACGGTTAACTACTACACCAAGATTGGGGCCAACCAGAAACACAACTACAAGGTCTACAAAACTGGTGGTGCTAAGTCTTCTGCCAAGAACATGCAGGCCATTTCAAACGGCCGGGCCTACGCCAACAAGAAGGTTCACATCACCCGCGAGGAAACCATGGCAGATGGTCTTTGGTTGAAATTCACTTACAACCACACCCAAACCGGCTGGATTCACCGCAATGGAACTGTGAAATCCTACCGTTGGTTGAACGTGCCACTGATTGCGCAACGGCCAGAATTACCAACTGGTTGTGAGATCACCGCCACCACGATGATGCTTCAATACGCAGGCGCCAAGGTCACCAAGATGTCTTTGGCTAAGGAAATGCCCCGCAGTTCGAACCCTAACAAGGGATTTGTCGGCAGTTCTTATTCTCGTTCTGGCTGGTGGATCTATCCTAAGGGCCTGATGGGCACCGTGAAGAATCACCTGGGTTCTGCCAAGGATATGACACGGGCTTCATTTAGCAAAATGAAAGTCCAAATCAACGAGGGACACCCCGTCGTTATCTGGGTTGCCGGCGTCGATGGCTTCGTCAACCACGCCATCACCCTTTCTGGCTACAGCAGCACGCGGGCCTACTACAACGACCCTTGGACCAAGAAGAAGACCAGCATGACGCTTGCCAACTTACATAATCACCGTAAGAAGGACGCCTACCGGGCTTTGAGTTATTAATTAGATTTCCATAATAAGTTCACCTAAAATAAAGGAGCGAAATACATTGAACAAGCATTGGTTATCCGCCTTACTCGTCATCGCCGGACTTGCCAGCGTTGGTGCTACAACCACCGCGCAGGCCAAGACCGACTACTACACCAAGAATCCCGGCATCATCCGGGTCAAGAAGACCGTCGCCTACTACAAGGACGCAGCCAAGACCAAGCACGTCACCACGGTTCACAAGGGTCACTTTGCCAAGATTTCTAAAGTGGTCACGCTCAAGGGTCACGCACCCGTTTTAAAGACCAACACCGGCAAGTACGTCACGGCCAACAAGGCATTCGTTGCCAAGACCAAGGGTTACCAAAATCCTAAGAAGTACTACCAAGTCAACTACACCAAGGTTAAGCCTTACGGTAAGGTCGGCTACACCGTCAAGCGTGGTTACGAAGGTATCAAGACCTGGAAGATCATGCGTCGTTTAGGTACAGCCAATGGTTATAACAAATATAATTCTGCGACCTACTACGCCGTTAAGAATTTCCAACGTAAGCACCACCTGAAGGTCACTGGGAACGTCAACGAAAAGACCTGGGTCAAATTGGGCTTCTCCAAGTCCAGCTGGACCAGCATTGATTCTTACACCGCTCCCCTTGGCGCTCACGCCTGGAACGGCCGTAAGGAACACATCGAGGCCATGATCAAGCAAGCCTACAAGTACAAGGGCAATCCCTACTTAGTCGGCTCTTCATCCAAGCCAATTTACGGCACGGACTGCTCTGGTCTGGTAATGCAATCCCTGTACGCTGGTGGTATCAACACCAAGCCAATCAGCTCCATCCATCACGCTTACCCTGGTAACGAATGGAATTCTCGCAACCTTTGGGCTAGCAAGAAGTTCCAACACGTCGCCTACAGTCACAAGAAGCGTGGCGACCTGGTCTTCTACTACGAACCTGGTACCCACGTCATCTGGCACGTGGCCATTTACTTAGGTAAGGGCAAAGTCATCGAAAGCTGGCCACCACGGATCATGGTCCAACCTATCAAGAACGGTCAACGCTCATATGTTGCCGGAATTGCTCGGGTTTTCCACTAAAAATTTAATTTAACGCACGACAGTTAAGCGACTAATCCGATTGGGGGTTGGTCGCTTTTGTTGTGGCGTTTCGTTGCTATTGGGGTGGGGCCATGGTAAGGTTCGAGTACAGTTAATTGCTGATACTTAAAAATATTTGACCTCTTTTTACGGAGTTAACCCTTAGAACGACTAATTTGAATTCTGAGGTGATTTCCGTGAAACCTGACCCACCAATTATCAAAATCATTCAGCGTATCGAACATGATTACGAACAAAAACAACTTCACTTTACCTCCACAAGAAATCCACTGATTTTTTGCGCTCACGTGGTCTGCGCGCCAGAACCGTTCTTAGACTTACCGTCCGCCAACTACCCGATAGCCACAGTTACCGGGGACCATCCCTGCATCACTGGCTGACAGAGTTTATCGTTTACGAATTTATCGAAAATATTTTAGACGGTGATATGTACGTTAAATTTGATCTATCACCCACAACAAGCCAACTAGAATCCATCCATCCGCGTGAAAAGCCGTTGAATCACACTTGGAAGCAATACTGACATTGGAGGCAAACGAGATGGCACCTAAAATCATTGGTCAAACAATCTATTCATTCCCTAACCAAGCCGTTACTTTCACAATTATTGAACTACAAGAAGTGGTCCTCATTAACGGCGAAGAAATTAAAAATACCCATCGCTACTGGGTCCCAACTGGCGACAACCTCGCTGACGCTGAAAATTACGTCGAGCCTCTCACTAATCCTGATGAGAACTTAGATGCGGACTACCAACTGTACCGGCAACAATTCAATCTCTTAACGCCACAAGAAATCCGTCAGGCCCGAGAAGCTCTCGGACTATCTCGCGCGACAACAGCGTTACTCCTAAACCTTTCTGAACCACAATTTAGTGCCATTGAAGATGACGACATTTTACAAACGCGCAAGCAAGACGCAAAGCTACGCCTACTGAAGAACCCTCAAGAATTACGGACAAGCGTCAATCGCTACCAGAAAACAATTGAGCGCCAAGCGACACGCTACCAGATAGATCTCAGCGACCTCAATCGCCTTCTATCGCCAAACGCATTGTCCTAATTAAAAACGTCATGGAAAGTAGGCACACAATATGAAAATCATTGATCACGTAACCGCCGCCGATGCTATGGAAAATAATCTAGCATACACGGTCATTGAACTCACGGAAACGGAGTTAATTGGGGGCGACCCTCTGGAAAATACGCACCGCTATTGGGTTCCTGCCGGGAGCGATATTCACGATTCAGAGACTTACCTAGAGCCACTAGATAATGTTGACACCAATTTCACTTCAGACTATCGGCTGTATCGTGAAACATACGGTTTTCTTTTTCCAGCAGAGATAAAAGCTGCCCGCGAACAATTAGGCCTAACCTTACGTGAAACCGCCTTGATTCTGGCTATGAGCTTTGCGACTCTCTCCAACATCGAAAATAGTCTTCTTCTACAATCTTTTGACCAGGAAATTAAGCTCCGTCTTCTGACCCAGCCAAATGACTTACGGAATCTCATCCGGCAACATCGGCCATTGATTCGTTCTCGAGCTCCTAAAAATGACGTCAACGCCGATAAGCTCTTTAGTAAGCTTAATTTAGCCATTGATTAGGCTCATCAGTCCCTGACACGTCATGCCGCATTGTCACAAATAGCCACACAAAAGCGACGACTACAAAAATAAGTAGTCGTCGCCTTTAGTATCAGTTGGTAACACGCCGTTACCTTTTATTTGCTTTAGTTAAAAATTGAAATATCACGCAACGCTTGGCGCAGATTAAGTGCATCCTGAGGCAACGGCGCGGCGATGCTGAAACCAACTAAATCGGCTTGTGCGCTGATATCTTGCATCAACCGCACGACCTGCCGCAGCGCCAATTCACCCGTATTCGCATCTGCTGGTTCCGTGTAAGATTGGGCTGGTAAAATCGACCGGAAGTCCGCGCGTGTCAGGACATCCAGGTCAAAATGAACGGCAATCTGAGTTAGATGTTCCGCCGCCATCCAATCCAGCACGGACTGGCTGTCACTGGCGATATCCTCCGCGGTGGCGTGCCGAATGCCCAGCGACGTAACTGCCTGGTCCATGGGACGCAACGGCTCGTTTAGTCCCGCATACATCAACTGGCGTGGCAGGAGTGGTTGGTGCACGGCCAACGCTGGATTGCCCTGCCCCAGCAAGTTGCCCGCCACCATTTCGGATAAGTGCGATGACGTGCTTGGATCGGCAATGTCCGGGTGTGTGCCCAGCCACAACACGCCGAGATGCTCGCCGTACTTGCCGCTCAAGTAATCCACCGGCGCCACAGAAATGACACTCCCACCACCGGCCGTAATCACGCGGTCGGGGTGCTTGGCAGCTAAAATCGCTTGTGTCTCCGCAATTTGCTGCAAGACGACTGGCTGATTCCCGCCACCAGCCACGATTCCCTCAGCCAGCGGCACCTGAATCGTTTCTGTACCAGCATCTGGCGGTAAAATCAACGACAACAACTGCGCACTCAGTCGATTATCAGCCGCACTAGCCCCCGGCCACTGCAGCAAAACCAACCGAATCGTTCGCTTCTTATCCATGAAAAACGCCCATCCTTCCATTTGTGAAATAGATAACTACCCCTAGTCTATTTCACTTCGGTCGGATTAGCAAATACCTCCACGCAGTACGACTTACGCCCACAGTGCGGGCAAACTAACTTCCGGGCTCGTGGATTGTGCCCCGCCCAAAAGGCAGCCCAGAACCGCGGCTGAAAGGTCGTTTGGCATCGGGGACAAACGTATGCCACCGACCGCATGTACCACCGCATCAACACCGTTGCCACGACAACGGCTAGGGCCATTGCGCCGCCGAAAACCCACCAATTACCCGATTGCCAAGAGTAAACCAGCCCGGCCACCTCAATGGCGTCCATCGCAAGACCACCTGCAAGTAACCTGACGCGTGCCTGTTTCAAAGCTTGATGATTATTCATTAATCGATCCATGTCCTGAATGGATTTGAGGGGCACATTGGCCGTATCGGTTAGGCTCTTCTGCACGGCGACCACCGTTTTAAGCTGAGTTACCGCCTCGTCGCGGTCGTGTGTTAGCCGCTTGGTCTGTTCCGCCAGCAGTAAGGACAAGACTTCCTGAGCATTATCACTGGTCCGAATCTCCTGGATGGCGGCCAGCTTCAGGCCAAGGCTCTTCAGGAGCAGGATCAACTTCAACTGTTCATAGTCATCTGCCGTATAAATGCGCCGGCCACCGTCAGAAATTTCTGTGGGTTTGAGCACGTTCTTCTGGTCATAATACTGTAGTGTTCGGACCGAAATGCCTGCTAACCGAGCCAATTCACCCGTCGTGTATGTGTTTGACATGGATCTCACCTCCTGAGTCTAGTTATAACGGATGACGCCGCGTAACGAGCAAGTCTTTTTTCTCAATTGTTTCAAGTTAGGTTAGTTAATGGCGTTCCCGGCGGCGAATTCAAGGTGCCCTGCTGTGGGGAACGGCTCCAGCCTGAGGAACGGTCTTCCGCCTCGACTTGAAACCTCGCTGAGAATCACGAGTTTCCAAGCGCGTCCCATGCTCTAAGTTGAGACAAGCCCACTCAACTAAGACCATCGACACAGCTGACCACCTTGATTCGCCTCTGGTCACTGACACTTGCCCTAATTTTCCAATCAGCTTAAATGCTTGTAACTGGTATGCCAACGTACAATTCCTTAACCTTTTTTTAGAATCCTAGTTTCCTGTCCACAGGACTCGAACACTTTTTTCAATTATACAGAAATAACCCGGGACATATCAATTCTGCCTGATATGTCCCGGGTTATATTTTTAAGCTTTAGCTTCAGAGCCATTATTCCCCGGGTTATGTCCCAGTAAGAACGCCCGCATGGCCGTCATTCCGGCTTGTTTTAATAACTTACGGGTTTGGGAAATTGCCTCCGCCACCGACATGGGTGACACCGTCGATGATAGGACCAGGTCCGCGCCTGCTTCATACACAGCTGCTAAATCTGCGCCCAGGCTCCCGGCAATCAAGATAACTGGCTTTCCCTGAGCCTTCGCCAATTTTGTAATACCGATTGGGGCCTTGCCCATCAGGGATTGGCCATCAATCTGACCTTCACCACTGATGACCAGGTCCGCCGTTGCGAGCTTGTCCGATAGTTGGGTCAACCGCAAGATTTCCTGGATTCCCGGCTGGAGTTGGCCGCCTAAGAAGGCCAATAAGCCAAATCCAATCCCACCGGCCGCACCGGCACCCGGTTGTTGGCTGAAATCCGTTCCCGTTTGCTGTGAAACCAGGGTGTTCAGGTGCTGTAGCCCAGCATCCAATTGCTGAACGACAGCTGGCGTCGCACCCTTTTGCGGTCCAAAGACGGCTGCTGCGCCTTCAGAGCCCGTCAACGGATTCGTGACGTCCGTCAGGCCAATGATTTTGGCCTGGGACAACCGTGAATCCATTTGTTGGCAATCTACCCGGACAATCCGCTCGACACCGGCGCCCTGGTGAACCACTTCAGCACCTTGGGCATCGTAAAAATGCGCACCTAAAGCCTGAGCTAGCCCCGCGCCACCATCGGTCGTGGCACTACCGCCAAGTCCGACGTAGATGGTCCGCGCACCAGCGTCCAGGGCCGCCTCGATGACCTGACCAACACCATAACTGGTCGTTTTCAACGGATCAAGCTGACCAGCCACCTGTGTGATTCCGGCGCCTTCAGCCACCTCTAAAACAGCGACGTGATTCGCCAACAGTCCCCAGTGAGCCTGCAGTGGCTGTCCAGACGGCCCGGTCACATCAGCGGTCATACGTTGGCCACCAACCGCCGTTAAAATACTAGCAACCGTGCCCTCGCCACCATCGGCCACAGGTACCTTAACCACTTCTGCCTGGGCATCGACGGTCTGAATTCCTTCGGCTAAATAATCAGCCACTTCCAATGATGTCGCGCTTCCCTTAAAGGAATCCGCGGCGATAATAATTTTAGTCATCATCGACACTCCTCAAATAGATACCCCCAGTATACCGCAGTGGGCGACTGCTGGTCTTGAACCCTGCGGCGAATCGAATCGTGTGTCAGGCTGAGCCGTTGGGAGTCACCCGTTGGGAGGATCAGTGCCAAGTCTTCTTCGGTGGGCGTTGCGGCCACATGACCTGACACCGCCGTATCTCGGATTACCGTCAGCCGATCCACAGTATTTAACGTTAAATCGGCCCGTTGTGTTTGCCGGTTTTCCAGAACCGCGGCGACGAACTCATCCCCCACAATCATCGCGGCATAGTCGTGTACGTTCAAGTCAGCCAGCATGTCAGCGACTGACGTGTTGACAGAAACTGGGTTCATCACCGCCCCGATTCCCCAGATAGCCTGCGTCAAAATGGGCGTCATCCCCGACTTAGGCAGACACACGTAAACAACGTCGCCGTGGCCCACGTTCAGACCGCGCAGTTGGTCATCAAGCTGGTCAACGTCGGCCGCGAGTTCCGCGCCGGTATACCACCGGTCACGGGCGTCATCCCTGAGTATTTTTTCGTTAGCGTTTGCCTTCAATTGGGTGGTTAAGTTGAGCGTCAGTTTTGACATGAGCATCCGTTCCTTTCCAGAATAATTAAGCTGTCTTTAGTTATAGCATTGGCCCCGCCATAACGTCCTGATTCTTTCCTAAAAGTAACCTGTGAATTTCTTAGATAGCCCTTTCGCAACCGATTATCAAAAAAATAGGTTGTGCGTTATTAGCGGCCAGTTATGGTAGGATTTATAAAATTCACAGGATGTTCACACAATTTTCAGAATTTATTAACATGCCTAGTTTATATCAGGCGTATATTGTAAGTGTTACATAGATAATTTGGGGGAGATTGGTCTTAGTGACCAGTCCCCCTTTTTCGACAATTTTAGAAGGAGATGGCTCATTTGCAATTCAAACACCCCCGGATGGTAACGCTCGCCGTTGCTTCCCTGGCAATTCTGACGGTCGGCCTAGCCGGTTGTTCCACTACCAAGAACTCGACCTCATCAGCAGCGAGTTACAAGATCAAGAATAACAAGGCCGTGTTGACGACCGCCCAAATCAAGAAGAATTTGGACACGAAGATCATCACGACGCGTCAAGACAGTCAGAAGAGTTTGACCGCAACCTACAAAGCAGCAGCACAAAACAGCAAGTACACTCTGGACAGTCCCTACGTGAAGGTTAACCCGTACGAGACGTCCCCACTGTCCGCCCTGGTGACGTTTACCACCAGCGACGCCGAAAAGGTCAGCTACACGGTCGTGGGTAAGACGGACAAGACGTCCATCACCAACACCGTTAAGGGCGGCTATACCAAGACCCACCAGGTTCCCGTGGTTGGGCTGTATGCCGACTACAATAACACCGTTAAAATTACCGCCACCAACAAGGACGGCAAAACAAAGACTAAAACCTTAAAGATGCAAACGAGTGCGTTGCCAAAATATATCAAGGACGCGACGTTGACCACGAAAAACGTCGACAAGTCTAAGATGGAAATTGGCAAGAACAAGCTGACCATCATGAACCGAACCACCAAGCAACCGTTTGCGATTGACGCGGACGCCGCCGTGCGGTGGTATAGTACCGACTATTCCCAACACACGATTGAACAGTGGACGGGTGGTCACATCATGATGCTGTCCAAGAAGGATGTCGATTCAGACGTTTACAACGATTTAATTGAAACCGACTACTTGGGCCGGGTCTACAAGGAATACAGTTTCGCTAACAACACCAGTAGCTCCGACAGTGCCAGTGTCAGCAAGGCTGCGGCCAAGGCCAACACCGAAACCACGGTCATTCACCATGATCTGGTTGAACTGCCAAATCACAACTTCCTGGCCACCGTTTCCGACGGGTCCAAATACAAGGAAGACACCATGATCGAAGTTTCTCACAAGACTGGGAAGATCGTTAAGGTTATCGATATGAAGAAATTGATGCCTAAGGCGATGTACACCAAATTTGCCAAGGGTGCCGATGGTAAGGTCGACTGGCTGCACCAAAACGCCGTGGACTACGACAAGAATGACAAGTCTATCGTTATTTCTAGCCGGAACCAAGACCTCATCATGAAGATGGATTACAAGACCAGCCACATCAAATGGATCTACTCCGGCAAGAAGAAATCCACGTGGCCCAAGGCTTATCAAAAGTACCTGTTAACGCCAAAGAAGGGCACCATCATCACCGGTGGTCAACACGGTATCTACCTGCTGAACAACGGCGGCAAGAACACGGCCAACAGTGAAGACTTCCTGCTGTACGACAACAACATCAGCGTTACCAACGGGAATAAGCAGACTTCCGGGAAATACTCGCAAGCCGTTCAATATCACGTGGACGCCAAGAACATGACCATCAAGTCAACCTGGTCATGGGGTAAATCCCTGGGCAAGGCCAACTTCACCTACGTGATTGGTTACGCCGAACGCCAAGCCAACGGCAACACGCTGATTGACTTCGGGTTCAAGAACAATGGGGCCGCAAGTAACGTGATCGAAGTGACCAAGGATGGCAAGCAGGTCTTCAACGTGACGATGAAGAGTGCGGCGGCTAAGGCCTATGCTTACCGGGCTTACCGCGTCCCATTCTACAGTTCCAGCTACCAATTCGACGCTACACGCTAATTGGTTGTAAGCACTTCGCCTGCGGCGGTCAGGTCCGCCGAGCTGTGGGGCAACCCACTAGAGCCAAAATGCGGTCTCTAGTGGCGGTTAGATGCCTCACCTAAACCGTGAGTCATCCAACACGACCCGTGGTGTAAGGCCGGAAAATCACCGGTCTAACGCCACTATCACAGCACGACTCCCCTGACCGCCTCCGGCTACGTGCTGGCAACATTAGCTGAGGTCGAACTTGTACTTCACTAGTCATTTACTTTTGTAACACTACGCAAAACACCCGTAAGAGCGGCCGATATGGCTGAACTTGCGGGTGTTTTTTCGTTTCAATTTTTATAGCTCACACTAAAAATTAAACAGCAATTTTGAATGACCACGGGTTAAATTCGTGTCAGCCCTAGGACTGGTGAAAATGGACTACGCTGCGTGGATGTTAGTGACCAGAGGCGGGTCAAAATGCCCTGCTGTGTCGGTGGGCTAGGCTGAGGTTCTTTCTCAGCCTAGCCCACGGGACAACCTTTGCGACCGCTTCTCAGACGCAAAGTTGAGGTGGAAGACCGCCCCTCAGGCTGGAACCGGCCCCATAGCAGGGCGTTTTGAACCCGCCGTCGGGAACGAACGTCACCGCGTTCCGGCCCAGTTTTCACTAGCCCGGAGGCGTAACCAACGACAATTTAGTCGTTGGCGACGATGACTTGGCCTAACTCGCGGCTAGCCATCACGTATTCGTGGGCCGCGCGGATATCCGCCAGCTTAAAGACCTTAGCAATTGGAATCGACAGGTGATTGTCGTTGATCAGTTTGAACATCTCCGTCACCATCGCCGGGTCAACCTCAGTGGAGTCGAAGACCGTCAAGAACTTGCCAGCCAGCATGAACGGATTGAAGTTTTCCAAGATCCATTCGCCAGACAACAGGCCGATAACCGTGACCACGCCGCCCTGGTTCAGATGGCTGATGGAGTTCGTCAACGTGACCGTCCCGACCATGTCGATAATGCCGTCAAATTGTTGGTCAGAATCCAGCTGGTTATTGGTGTCGAGAACGGCAAAGTCTGCGCCATTCTCCTTCAAAGCGGCCAACATTTCTGGCCGTCTGCTGGTGGCGGTAACCGTCAGCCCCAGGGCCTTCGCGAGTTGAACGGCTGCCAAACCAACGGCGGTCGTGCCCCCACGAACCAATAACGTTTGACCGGCGTGGAGGGATAACGTCTTCAATGCCCCGAAGGCCGTGTAGAAGTTTTCGGGATACTCGGCCAAGGTGACCCAGTCCCCGTCAAAGTCAACTGGGGACAGGTGGGCATCGTCGACAAGCGCGTATTCTTGGTAGCTACCATCGACTTCGCGGCCCAGGCCACCCATCATGGTCACAACCTTCTGACCAGCCTTAAACACACTATTTTTGGCGGGAACAGCAATCTCACCGACGGCTTCTACCCCAATCACTCGTGGAAACTTAACCGATGGTGAGCCGCCAGCCCGGGTCAGTGCTTCGTAGCGGTGAACGCCAAACGCATGGATCCGCATGACGGAGTGGCCCGCCGTCACTTCTGGAATTGGCCGTTCAACCAAATTCATAGCGGTCACATCGCCGGGTTTATCAATAACAATTGCACGCATAATTAAAATCTCCATTTCTTTTTTGAGTTGCTTAATCAATAATCTTAGTATAGAGTGTGACGTAACGTTACAGTCAAGAAATTAATTGGGGTGAATTCATGTTAACCATTCAAAAATTTGCAGAACTAGCCGGCACAACGCGGCGAACGCTCATTTTCTACGACCAAAAGGACCTGTTTCACCCGAAAAAGGTCGCGGAAAATGGCTACCGGTACTACGATTACGACCAGTTGTACACGGTCACGTTCATTTTAGAATTACGTCAACTCGGCCTCTCCATTTCAGAAATCAAGTCCCTGAACGCCAATCATTCGTCGGATTCGCTAAACACGAACCTGAAGTCCGTGCTGGACCAAATCAACCAACAGATCGATAACTTAACGTTGCTTAGAGAAACCCTGACGACGCGCTTTGACCAACCGGCACCCGCGGAAACGCTCCCGCAAAACCGGCCATTCACGGCCACTGAGACGGCCACTTTATTCTGCCGCTCCCGCCAATCCGTCGCCTGCACGGAAAAGGAAATCGCTGAAATTTACGCTGATTTTTATCAACAATTAGGCAAGCTCAAGCTGGTTAATCGCCAGGACTCAGGCTTTTTGACGCAGTTGCCCGGCAGTGATGCCAACGGCTACCCGACCGCCTCATTTTGTATTCTGAAGGCCGTGGCCGCCCGCACCAACACCCAGGACCTGCCGCTCCTCAAGAAACCAGCGGGCCAGTATGTCAGCATCGATACCACGAATGATACCAAGCACATCTGCCTGGCGTTGACCATCTTGGCCGCCTACATCCAAAAGAATCAGCTAAAAATCGACGACCAGCTGTGGCAAATGAATCTGGACGAGTCCTTTACCAGTAAGGGATCCTCCAACCTGGTGCGCCTGCAGTATCAACTGCTTTAACCGCCCATTTTTCCCTTAGACAAACAAAAACTGTGAGTAGCCAGTCAGACGACTTGGACTATTCACAGTTTTTTTAATCTAATGATTTCAAAATTACGCTAGTGCTTCCATTTACGACGATGGTTTTGCTGATACTGCCAAAAGATCAGGCCAGCCAGCAATAGGATGGGGACTAAGACCGTGTAACCGGCCAACAGCTTGCTAAAAGCCGCTACCAGCACAGCACCCAGGGCAAAGCTTCCCATTACTGCCAAGCCATTCTTGGCGCGTTGCCGTGCGTCGCGGTCGCGAAAATGACCAACCGCCAGTAACGTTGTCGCCATGTCCCGTGGGTTTCTGTTGGGCAGGAGCTCCCGGAATCCCTCGAGTTCCACCGCAGCAGCCAATGACAGCAAGGCCGTCGCCACCCAGTTAGGCACCACGTCGGTCGTTGCTAGGACCAAAATCAGCACGCTAAAATCCAGCCACAGGGCCACATTTTGGCTGTCCCACTGCCGCTTGGCCAATAGGTGCTGTAAGCCTTGAACCAGGCCAATCCCAATACCAAAGGCCAGTAACGCCGTTAAATAACGGCCCATCTCAGCTAGTTGGAGGCGGCCAAAGTTCAGCCCCAACAGTAATAAATTCCCCGTTTGAAAGCCCGCAAAGACCGCCCCATGTTCCAGGTAGGTATAGGCGTCTAACGCGCCGACAACGGCCGTCAAGCCGCTCCCCAATAACAGCTCCTCATGAGCTGGAAAACCAGTCTGTCTCAAAGTTGTCACCTCTCCGAAAAATTTCGTCTTTTCAGTATAGGTGAAATTGTTTAAGATTTTCCAAGGACAGCCAAAAGTCCCACCGACCGTGAGTGTCTAGGTCAAGTGGGACAAGGGATTTCTCGGCTAGTTAAATGTTTCTAAAGACGTCATAATCAACCGGATAAAGGCCTCGCGGTCGACATTCAGCAGAACGTCGGTATTCTTTGGCTTGCCCGTCAATTCATAGTAGTCACAAACCGTTTCGCCACGAACCAATTCGCCCTGCGTTTCCACATCCACGTTCATCAATTCGCTCTCAAACATGTCGGGATGCAGCAACCACGCAATCGTGCACGGATCATGGAGCGGCGCGCCCTTGAACCCCCATTTAGGATTCTCGTGGTACAGCTCAAAGAAGTTCAGGAGTCCGTAAAAGGCGTGCGCTACGGGATTGTCGATTTGGCCAACGGCTTCGATTTCTGGCTTGAGAATCTGGGCCTGGTGGGTCACATTCAGTGGCGCCATCGTCAATGGAATCCCCGCGTTCAAAACAATTTTCGCCGCCTCGGGATCCACGTAAATGTTGAATTCGACCGACGGCGTCCAGTTGCCCAGACCCATGGCGCCGCCCATGAAGACAATACGGTCGATTTTATTTTTCAACTCCGGATAAACGCGCAGGAACAGTGCCATGTTGGTCATCGGCCCCGTCACCACCATCGTGACGGGTGTGGTGCTTGCCCGCAAGGTCTGGGCCATCAGTTCAATCGCCGTCATGTCCTGAACCGCAAAATCAGGATCTGGCAAATCAGCCCCGTCCAGCCCACTCTTGCCGTGGACGTTGCCGGCCGTTTCCAGCGGTTTTAACAGCGGCGTGCGATTCCCGCCGGCCACCGGGATATCTTGGTGGTGCATCAGTGTTAACAGCCGCATCGCGTTGTTTAACGTCTTCTCCGGCGTCTGATTGCCAGCGGACGTGGTCACGGCCAGTAGGTCGATCTCTGGGTTGGCAATCGCCAGCATCATGGCCAGCGCATCGTCGTGGCCGGGGTCACAATCTAAAATAATTTTCGTCATTTGGAAAACTCCCATCCTCATCGTTACTCTCATTCTAAACGAAAATGGCAGCGCTTTCTACTGACGACAAAAAAATTCTCGCCATTGCCTACGCAATCGACGAGAATCCACATACTTCTAATTGGGCTAGCTGGGTTCGAACCAGCGCATGACAGGATCAAAACCTGTTGCCTTACCACTTGGCTATAGCCCAAGAATTAAGTCATCACTGACCCAACAGAAATAAATTCTATCATTAAGTAGGGGGGTAGCGCAACCCCTTTTTTGAATTTTTTGTCGGATGAATAGTTGCGTCCTTACCAGTAAACCGCTAACATTACCGTAGACACTATGTTTGGTTGGCTTAATTAGTTGTAAAAAAGGTGCCTTTATCAAAAAATTAGCCCCTACTAATAATTGTGTTTGTGTATAATTCTACAATTGTTAGCTACTGAAAGTCCTACAACTACCACCAAACGACTTTATTCTTAATATTAATAATCAATTATTAATTACAAGAGGTGAACACATTTGACAGGAAAAGTCACCATTAAGGATGTGGCCAAAGCGGCCGGCGTTTCCGAAGCCACCGTTTCTCGGGCCCTGAGCCACAATCCCCGTGTCAAGCGGGATACGCGTCAAAAGGTTCAGAATATCGCCAGCAATTTAGGCTACCATCCCAACGGCCTGGCCCGCAGCATTCGAGTCCAGCAAACGCACACGTTAGGCGTCATCATCCCCGATATCTTAAACGCCTTCTTCACCCACCTCAGCCGTGCAATCGAAGACGCGGCTTCCCGGTCTGGTTATGATGTGGTGCTGGTCAACACCGACGAGAGCCTTGCCAAAGAGGCCAGCGCCCTGAATCTCCTCCTGGAGAAACAGGTCGACGGAATTATCATTACCAGTGCCGGTGGGCCCACCGACTACGCCGCCATTCTTGGTAGTACCCCCGCCGTATTCGTCGACCGCATGCCGCCTAACGTCCAGGATACCCCGTATGACCGGGTGTTAGTCGATAACGTGCAGGGCACCCAAGCCATCGTGACCCGGCTAATTCAACAGGGCGCGCAACGCGTGGGGATTATTAATAGTGCGGTCTCCTTCACGGCTAGTGAACGGTTGACCGGTTATCAAAAGGCCTTAACCGCGGCTGGGCAAGAACCCGACGCCGCCATTGAGGCCACTGCCCGCGAAGATAATAGTAATGTACAACAGATGACCCGCCAATTATTAATTAATCAAAAATGTGACGGCTTATTTGTTGGCGACAATACTATCATGGAAGAGGTGCTTCGCAAGCTCCCAGATCTGAATCTACCCCACCTCCAATTGGGAGGCTTCGATGACCAGGACTGGTTCGACTTTCTGCCGCAGCCCATCGTCACGGCCAAACAGCCCATCGCCGAACTGGGGCAGACTGCTATTGACCGGCTCCTGGCCAAGATTGCGGACCCCGACCTCTTGCCCAAAGAAATTCGGCTGTCCGCAACCACCATTTCACGCTAGGTGAATCCCCAGAAACTGGCTGGCAAAGTAAGCGGCCTGAGTCTCGTTGAGCCGACAGCCATGCAGGTCAAACTCGGTTGCCCGCAGCGTGTCGAACTGGCAGGTGCTCAGGTCAAGTTTGTTGAGGCTAGTGTCCGAGAAGTCCGCTTCGTTGAGGTCACAGTCCACCATCTGGACCTTTTTCAGAGTACTATCCAGACAGTTCAGCTCGGTCATTTTACTGCGCTGGCAGACGACATCCGTTAGTTTTGTTTCATTAAAATTTGTCAAAGAGAGGTCACAGTCAGTGAAGGTGACCTCTTTTAGGATGTTCCGGTCAAGGGTCGTGCCCACCAGCTTACAGTTCTGAAACGTGGTCCGAAAGAAGCTAGCACCCGCTAAATCACAGTTTACCAGTGTACAATTTTTCAGGACCACGTCGGTCAGTTCCAGGCGACTGATGGTATCCGCCATTAGCGTCATCCCAGTCAACGTGGTCTGATCGAACATTACCCGGTCGAGACTTTGGTCGGTAATCGTTTCCTGTTGTAGCTTCACCTGGGCGAGTAGATTATCCTCCGCACGAGTCACAGCCATGAAGCGCTGTGGGTCGAGGGTCGCCGGAATTTTGGGGTCGTTCATGTTGGTCAGCTCCTATCTGATTAGTCTCTAGTATACCGAATTTTAGATTTTCCAAAATAGTTTCCACGAAAAAAGCGGATCACCCTGACTGGGGTCATCCGCTTTTGCTGATTATTCGTGAACCTTAGCGGCCCTTTGCTGACGCGCCGGGCCGGGATTCGCAAGTTTGATGAGGTGCTCTGAGTTGGTCCACGAACGCTTTCAGCGAGCATTACTAACTGTTTGATGCACTGCCAGGAGATGATCTGGTGCTAGGGACTTGCTCTGGTCCGTTCCATCTGAGACCTGGCAGGCGAATCCGTCTCACCGGAACAGGTGGCATGCTGGGAGCCAAAGGCGGTCTCCTAGCTGTTTCTCCTGCCTGCGACGGCTAAACCGATTCTACGACCAATGCCAACAATCTTGCGTACGCCAACCACCTATTGACCAGCTAACTGTGATTTCAGATAGTGATGCTTTCCCCCGACCTGAAATACTTTGGGCTGGCTGGTGGTCGTTGCGCACTTGAGAGTGATTTAATTGGTTAGTTTGACTAATTCTGTATTAATTTATTTCTTAGACTGACTGGTTTGAAAGAGACTTGGTGGGGCGTCAGTGCTTGGCGATTAGTCTGAGGCGATATCCTACGTTTGTTTGAACCCGGGGTAACGCCCCTCTGGCTATGTTTCGTCAATGCTTTGACTGGCTCTGCACTTATCTGTTTCGGAAACTGGCGGCCTCTGAAACGTGCTACGAGAGCCAGACGCCTGCGCTTAACCCAGCTAAGAAAATACCCCAGAATCAGGGGTATTCCCTTAGCTACGTTAATGCTCAGCGTCTAACCGGCTCTCTCCGCACTCTACTTCAGAATCTCACAAAACTCAATCGTCTCATGGTTAGGTCCCAAAATGTTAAAGAACCGAATCCCCTTGTCCCAGAAGGATGGGATGGATTGAACCTCGTCATTGACCATGTCTAAGCCCTGTTCCTTAGCGGCGGCAAAAGCCTTGTCGACGTCGGTGGTATTCAGGGAAATATGGTTGATGGCGCCAGCTTCTGGGTTGGTTGGGTCGCCTTCCCACGTTTCAATCGTCAGGTTGCCGAACCGCATGAAGGCACACCGGTTTTCCCCATTTGGAAATAACCCGGCCCGTTCGAAGCCTAATGATTCGTAGAAAGCCATCGTCTTGTCTAAATCTGCCGTGGGAATCCCCACGTGTTGAATTCCAGTAATAAAATCTTGAACTGCCATTTTTAATTAGCTCCTATTCAATCTTTTGTCCGACGTCAACGGCCTGGTGCTTCAGCTTAGGGAAGACCACTTTATCAGCGATCCCGGTAATCCCACCCTGTGCCAAGAAGGCAAAGATGGTTCCCAGACCAAAGTTGGTAAACTGCCGCGTGATGATCAATGCCACGATGGCCATAATGGTCGGTGGAATGTAGGAAGCCCACATCGCCTTTGCGGCATTCCCCTTGAAATAGCGGAACCGCAAAATCTGCATCAAATCATCGGCGGGATGCAATACTAAGTTGACCCGTTGGTAAATGGAAATCGCAACGGCAATGAACGCCACCCCTAAGAAGTTCAGGGCGATGTACAACACAATCATCCCCGTGCTCCGGGCATCGGGAAGCCCCGCGAACAGCGCTGGATATTTGCCGTCAAAGAAGTCCTCAAACACTTGAATCAACGCTGAGAACGGCACCATGAAGATCATGTTCCCGGCAATCCGTTTCCAATCCCAATGATGAATCAGGATGGCATTCAACACGGCCGTTAAGAAGCCCATGATGAGAAATGCCCAGAACAGATTCCAGTGAAAAGCCGTTCCCAAGTTGGCTTCGGCTGCGGACCAATAGGCCGCCCCCAAGAAGGACGGGTGAATCTTGGCGCTCGTGACCAACGTTAACACGTTACCAGCCGAGTTGATGACCAGCGACAGTGCAAAGAAGGCAATGGCCTTGGACATGGAAATCGTCCGCTGGCTACTTACCGTCACGTCGGCACCCGTATTCAAATCGCTTGCTTCTTCTACTTTCACAATAATCCCTTACCTTTACTAGTCACTAACTTTAACGACAGCCTTGCTGACACCAGCAACCTTACCGTTCAAGACGTCTTCAACTTGTTCCAAGCTAACTTCGTGGCTGATCAATGATTCAACGTCCAATTGGCCGCTGGATAACAGTGCGATCCCGTCTTCGAAAGCGTATGGGTTGATGAAGGCCCCTTGGATCTTCAGTTGCTTTTGGTAAACTTCGTAAGTGTTCATCGAGAAGGTTTGGTTAGGCTTACCCACACCAAACATCAGGACTTGCGCACCCTTTTTAGTTGCTTCAACAGCTTGTTCTTGCGTTTGTGGTAACCCAACGGCTTCGATAACCACGTCGTAGTCAGCAGGAATGCTGTCACGCGTCGTGTTGAAGGTGTTGGTCACACCGAATTTTTCCTTGTTGAAAGCTAACTTTTCGTCAACGATCCCAGCAAAGTCGACTTGGTGAACGCCGTAAGCTTGTAATAATTGCACGAATAATTGCCCCATGAAACCATCGCCGATAACCAATGCCTTTTGGTATGGCTTAACGTCTAATAAAGTCATCCCGTGAACGGCACATGAAATGGGTTCAGTCGTGGCAGCGGCCTTTAAGGACACGTTGTCAGGAATTGGGTAAACGACGGATGAAGGTGCCGTGAAGGATTCTTCCAAGCCACCATCGCGGGTAACCCCAACGGCGGACAGGTTGTCACACAGTTCTGGACGGTCAGTCCGGCAGTATTCACATTGGCCACAGTAGATGTTAGGGTCAACAGTGACACGGTCGCCAACCTTAACGTTGGTTACGTCACTACCGATAGCAGCAACGATCCCGGAGTTTTCGTGACCTAACACAATTGGGGGAACGGCGTCGGCTGAACCTGGAAGGCCAGCGTACAGGGCGCGGTCGGTCCCACAGATACCTGCGTAGGCAGTGTTAACTAAGACTTCGTTGGGCTTAACTTCTGGCTTTGGTAAATCTTGGATCTCCATCTTTTTGGTTCCAGTTAAAACTAAGGCTTTCATAAATAATTTCTCCCTCTCTTATGTGTTACTTGTTGTACTCGTTGAGTGCTAACGCAAAATCGCCGAGCGTGGCTGAACCATTGTCCTTGACGACAGGCATCACGATGTAATCCGTGAGCTTGCCGACAGCAACGTAGTCATTCAATAACTTAGCAAATTCGTTGCGAACCTTATCCAGGAAGGCTTCACTGACAACCCCGCCACCAAAGACGATTTTGTCAGGCCGCATCATCAGCGTGACCTGCAAAGCTGCTTGCGCAACGTAGTAAGCCATGATGTCCCAAACGTGGTCAGTCAACGGCACGTCCTTACCGGGTTTCCCCAGCCGCGCGTCGAACGTTGGCCCGCTGACCAAGCCTTCCAAGCAATCACCATGGAATGGGCAGATTCCGGCGAAATTCAAATCGTCGGGGTGGCGCTTCAGCCGAACGTGGCCCATTTCTGGGTGGCCTAAGCTACCGACAAAGTTGCCATTGATGATGGCACCGGCGCCCACACCAGTCCCAATCGTGAAGTAAACCAACGAGTTCACGTTCTCATTGAAGAGCGTGGACATCACGTATTCGCCGTAAGCGGAACCGTTAACGTCGGTCGTCCAGTACATGGGTACATCCAAGTCCTGCTTGAGCCGGCCGATGAAATCGGTGTCGGCCCAGCCGGGCTTTGGCGTGTTGGTGATATAACCATACTTAGGTGAATTGTGACGCAGTTCAATCGGGCCAAATGATGAAATGGCAATGGCCTTCAAATCAGGAAACTGCTTAAAGTAAGCGATGGTTTTGCTTAAGGTTTCTTCCGGGGTGGTGGTTGGGATCCGCACCTTGTCTTTCGTTTGGTAATCCTCGTTACCGATTGCACAAACAAACTTGGTTCCCCCTGCTTCAATACTTCCGAGTTGCATATTTGCTACCTCCATATTATCGCCGGGGGCCGTGACCCGCGGCACCGTATTAACTAAGTTATGATGACTGATACAGTCATTTTTAAATCGTTTTCAGTATAGCAACCACATCGACCGATTTTAAGGCTTTTTCACAACTAAAATTTTCAGAAAATCCGAAGAAATCACGGTCTGACGGAAATACAATCGATTTCATTTTTCGTGAAATTTGTCACTTATGCACAAAATATCGACGAATTGTTTATTTTCTGGAGGCGCTTACATTTTATTTCATGACAAAAAGAGTGGGACAAAAGACGGTTAGCTGGCGAGCATTAAGGCTGGTGACCGAATAATCCCGGGCTTGGATTGTTTGGTTATCAGTTTTAAGCGGAACCGGCTGTCTTCTGTCCCACGTTTCGGCCATATAAAATTAACTAGCAAAAAGGGCCTGGAACCAGGCTCTTTTAATAAAACTAAATTAAACTGCCTCACTTTTCTTCTATAGAAGTCGCCAGGAATCCTCAAACAATTATTTGGTTAAGTGCGTTGGACTGATTCTTCGCGGCCATATCCTGGTCCTGGCAACCTCCGAAACGTGCTCCGTAAGCCAGGTCCCTGCGCTTAGACAGGAAAAGACTCCTGCTTGGCTTTGCCAAACAGAAGCCTTTTCCTCCCTAATGCTCAGAACCTAAACGGCTTACTCCGCACTCTTACTTCGCACTCTTTCTTTCCTGGTAAGCGCGACTATAAGCATCCACCCCGCGCATCGCTTGGGCGACGTCGTCTGGCGTGACTTCGAATGGCATGCGGCTCATGGTGTCTGCTGGGGCCGTTGCTTGTTCACCGACTTTAAGTAAATCTGCATCGGTGGCATCTGGAATCTTCAGGTCTGCTAAGGTCGTGGGGAGACCCAAGGACAGATCAAAGTCCAGGTAACGGTCGAATTCTTCTTCACTCCGGCCTTCCAAGAAGAGCTGAGTCAAGGTGCCGTACGCAACCTTTTCCCCATGGGTCAGGTCGTGGATCGGGCCATCTAAGGCGGTCAACCCGTCATGAATGGCGTGCGCAGCGGACAACCCACCGCTTTCGAAACCGACCCCACTCATCAAGGTGTTGGCTTCTACAATTTTGTTCAGAGCGCTGGTGACGGCGTGTTGCTTCACAGCAGCTAATGCCAAACGGCCGTACTTGAACAGCGTGTCTTCACATTTTTGGGCAATCGCGTTACCGACCAAGGTCTGCTTAGCACCCAACATGGTGTCGTTGTCACCCTTGGCAACCGCCTGGGCTTCAACGTTAGTCGCTAATGCATCGGCAATTCCAGAGGCCAACAAGCGCGCTGGTGCGCCGGCAACTAAGCGGGTATCGATCAAGACCAGGTCGGGGTTCTTGTCATAGAACCGGTAAGCCTTGAAGGACCCATCTTCGTTGTAAATAACGGATAATCGTGAGCAAGGTGCATCGGTTGAGGCCAGTGAAGGCAGAATAGCCACTGGCGCTTTGAGGTTGTCGGCGATGGCCTTGGCTGAATCCAAGGTCTTCCCGCCACCTAACCCAATGATGACATCGGCGCCGAATTCAGACGCGATTCCGGTAATCCGGTCGATTTCTTCTGGTGAAGCTTCACCATGGAAAACAGCCTTGTGAACATCAAACTTGTTATCACTTAAGTAGTCTTTGAACTGGTCACCCACAATTTTGTAAACTGCGGTATCGGCCATCAAGATTGGCTTGCGGCCTAATTTTTCTAAGTACTGAACACTGTCGAACAAAACATCCTTGCCTTGTACGTATGAAGCGGGACTCCCAAACATTTGTGTCATCAAAAATCGCTCCTAACTGTATTCATTCAAGTGCCAAGTCACTGTCCCCAATAAAAAACGGAATCGCGACCAACTATGTGTGATTACCTTCACAACACCTACAGTATACAAATGGAAACGCTTTATTGCAATAGTTTCGTTAGAAATAGCTTTATATTTCGTAAGAAGCATTCTATTTTCCTTTAATCTAACACCGTCTCTAAGTAGTTGACCCCCGTCAGCCATCCGTGCTAAACTGGCGCTATCGAATCAGCCTGGTGCTCGCAACAATCTAAAGGTGATAAAAACCAAAAGATGTAACGTTGCTCGCGGGTTAAACGTGTGTCAGCCGCAGGGTCGGCAAAATGAGCTCAGCCGTGGGAGTTGCCTTAGCGGTTTACCGCTTAGGCAACTGATATCTTTGAGACTCGCTCCTTAGAGGCTCAAAGTAAGCCCGGAGACCGCCCTTTGGCTCCGGGCGTGCGCCCACAGCGTCACGGCTCATTTTTGCTGACCCGGAGGCGCGGACAAACATTTAACACACCAAGCAAAACTGAATACTTTTGTTCTCTAGGGTTCCGCCAATCCGTTGGGTCTGGTCCGAGAGAGAACCTGTGGTGACTACCACAGACACGGAAGGGAAAAAGCCTGGGAGATCTTGTCATAAACTGACAAGGTTTCTCAGGCTTTTTCTGTAGAAGGAGGACTTATCGATGTGGAAACATTGGTTAACCGTCGTTTTAGGCGCAATTTTTGAGGTTAGTTGGGTCGTCGGGTTCAAACACGCCACGACCCCCTGGGAATGGCTAGTAACCGGCATTGCCGTCTATCTGAGTTTTTATTTCTTGATTCGGGCCAGCCGACACATCCCCGCCGGCACCGCCTACGCGGTCTTTGTCGGGCTAGGCACGCTGGGGACGACCAGCGTTGGCATCTTGGCGTTTGGTGAACCCGTCAGTCTAGCCAAAGTCGGCCTGATCATTCTCTTGTTAATTGGTATCGGTGGCTTACAGGTCACCACGAAAGGAGCAAAATAATTATGGCTTGGCTCTATTTAATCCTCGCGGGACTCAGCGAAATGTTAGGCGTCACCTTCATGAACTGGGCCTTACATGCTAAAAAATGGGGGCTGTGGGCACTCATGATCTTAGCGTTCACCCTCAGTTTTGGTGGCCTCGAATTGGCCCTAAAGACCCTGCCGATGGGTACCGCCTATGCCGTATGGACCGGAATCGGTGCGGCTGGTGGCGTGATCACTGGGATGCTATTCTTCCATGAATCTAAGGACTGGCGCAAACTCCTCTGGGTAACGGTCATTCTGGCCGCCACCATGGGCTTGAAATTAATCAGCTAAGGGCAACACGAGGTTGTACCAGGTCTCCCCGGCGTGAGCTGAGGCCGAAACGCCTTCATTCACGTAACCATTGCGTTCATAGAAGGGAACCAAGCGTTCCAGACAGGTCAGTGTAATGGCCTGTCGGTGCTGTTGGCGAGCCACCTGGGCTAAAGCGGTCAGTAATTGACTGCCGAGGCCCTCTTTTTGATGGGCTGGACTGACGGCCAGGCTCAGGACCGTCTGGTAGGCATCGGCCGGGTTGTTGGGCGTTGATTTGTCAAAGAGTTCGTCGGTCAAATAGCGCTGATCAAAGGCTGGACCGACCACGTAGCCAAGGACTTCTGGGCCCTCTCTGGCAACCAAAAAAGTGTCAGCAATTAACCGAATTCGTTCGGCCATACTGGCTTCGGTCGCCGCCTCAGCCGGTGAGAAACCAGCATTTTCAATGGGCATGATTTGCGATATATCTTGCGGTTGTGCAGGGGTGATGGTCAGTGTCATGGGTATTTTCCTCCAGAAGTTTAGTTATTATCAGTATACAACCGTTCATTAGGTACCTAGCGATATTACTGATCTAGCATCTCAAGATTCTTTAATTTGATGGTGTCGCTGAACAAGCCAAATAATTAATGTCACACCATCGAACGCCAACAAGCTACTCCAAGCGACTTTCAATGAAAGCGCGTTGGCCACTGCTGCAAAGATTAGCGAACCCAAAGGTACTGTCAACTGCACCACTGTATAAAAGGCGCTAATAATAGAACCAATTGACTGTTCTGGTAAATCGTTGATCATCTTCCCTTGAACTTGAGGGTTTAGAATACCGGTAAAAACACTTGCTACAACGGTAATGACGAGTAATAAAAATCGACTCTTTAAAAATAGAATGTTCACTGTCATGAGCCCGTACGCACCATAAATCAAAACAATTTCTTTAGAAATGCTTAGGTGCCTCGTAATCCGCCCAGGTGTGAGAGAGCCCAAGATCCCACCAATTGATTCAACCATCCCTACCAGAGCAACCGTATATCCATAATTCACAATTAAGAGCTGATGTTGATGTGCGAAAGAAAGATTCAGTAATACGCCTTGACCAGCATCAAAAAGGTTAATCATCATAAATACCTCAGTAAACTGAATAATGGTTGCCTGTTGCTTAAGGAGAATAAAATTGGAACGCGTCTGCCGAAAGAACTGTCTCACATGAGCGACTATCCCAACCGCCTTTTGAACTGTCACTCGGCTACTAGAAAGCTTCGAGAACTCTTTTCGAACATAAAAAAGTAACCCAAACGCTAGAAAAAAAGAAGCTGAATTAATTAAAGCAAACAAACTGTAATGGTAGTTTAATCCCGATAGCAACGCTGCGCCAATAAGCCCCCCGGTGACAGAGATTGTAGCATTGATACCGGACTCAAATCCTTCCGCTTCAGTGATATCATTTGGTAACACAATGTCTTTGATAATTGGAATGGCGCCATATGAATTATAACTGCCAATTAAGCTGACCACCATGTTCAACGCTAAAACGACAATAAATCCAGCCCATTGTGCACGACCAAGCATTGATATACTGATAACTATAAATAACCCACCTTGAATAATCCGATTTCTCAATTGTTGTCTATAATGATTAGCTGTTTGGTCGGCCAAGTATCCCATAAAAATATCAAAAAGAAGCGGCAGATTTGCCACTACTGAAGCAATACTAATAGCCAAACTTGGGTGTGGCATGTGTCGCGCATAAATGACAAAGACAATACCAAAAAGTGAAGAACCAATTGCGCTGATAATATTTGCCATCATAAAAATTCGGTAATGAAAATTACGGAAAAATACTTCCATAGCTATCTCGCTTCCTTAAAAACTAATCATTAAAATACCAGGCAAGTTCATTACTGCGCTTTAATCTCAAAATATCTAATGATTAGTGTGTCTTCCCCTCACACTCGTGAGTGAAACAAACTGCAGTATCAGAAATTTCATCACTGTTGCTTGGAAGATCAACAACTACATTTCCATCGGACTTTGCTGCAAGTTCTTGTAAATTAAGTAATTCAGTCATACGCATTCATCTAGATTGATTGGGCTATTGCTGAAGCAAACTATCATATGTAAAGATTGGGTGTCTTCGTAAAGCTTAGTTAGTTGTTACCAATTCCTATAATCGTATAGCCATCAAACGCTAATGTCAATTTAATTTTAGTGTTTCTCCGCCACTAAACACCCGCCCAGTGCACTCCCTATGTATTACCATTTTACAAACTTTTTTCTTCTAGATTTGTTTCATAACGATAGTTCAATCATGAGATTAAGGGGGTTAATTCATTTTCCAAAACACGTTTTATGAAATAATGAGAATAGCTCTCATTTAATCGATGTTCTTTTGCTTTTTAAATTTGTGTTTATTTTTTTCTCGAGAAATATGCCACTTAAAGAAGATTTTCAGAGTTCGCAGCGAGTCTATCTCCAGTTCACCAAAATTTACTAAATAAGATGGCATCCTCGATTTTTGAGGATGCCATCAGTTAGGGAATATTTTCTAAAAGGTAAAGGATGCAGTCTCGTGGATTAACACCACTTGCTTTGGCCGATTCAATCAAAATCATCCCAACGGCTGTAACTTCAGCTCCGGCTGGCTGGTGCTGAAGTTACAGCCAGTTTTTTCGTCCAATCACCAGACTCCTCATATTACGTTTGGCATGGGTATTTTCCTCCAGAAGTATGATTAGCTCCTTCCCCCGATTAATTGCGGTAACCCGTCACGTGCGTGGTCTGCTTGAACTTCTCACCGGAATACTGGTAGAAGAAGTGTTTTCCCGAGACAAAGTGAATCTGCTTCCCCGTTTTCTTCAGGGCAAACTGGACATTTCGGGCCTTGACCCATCCTTGATGTTCCATATGTCCCTTAAAATAGTAAACCCCATGGGCTTTGTGGTACTTCACCCTTTTTACCATCTGCACAGGATTATTCGACACCCCTAGTGAAAATGTCTTGCCATCTAGCTCGATGACCGGTGGAAACCCGGATGCTGAATTTTGTCTGGGTGCCGTTGATTGATACAATCCCCGAAGCGCTTTCGGCGTCCCCTTGTGCCAGGTCGTAGCCTGTACGGTGGTAGTCATCCCGACGTTCCCGACAAAGAGGGCGACGAGGCCCACTAAGATAAATCGTCTAACTTGTTGCCAGCTCTTTTTCATGTCTTCAATTCCCCTGTCTACTAGTTTTTGGCGAAGCAGTTGGCTCTTAACTCCTCCCATTCTAAAGAACTGAAAAGGCGTTTGCAAAGCATTACCCTCAATAATGTTTATAATAAATCTGCAATAAATTGGTTATAAAATAAAACAAAAGTCAGCTTTAATTTCTACTGACTTTTTAATGACACTCAAAATGTTCGGACAATCCGGGTCACCACGATTCGGCCACCCAGCAAGACCTCACCTAACCGTTCCCCCGTCGCTGGGGTGTTCCAGTACGTTGCCGCAGCCGCAAGTTTCGTACTGATGGCCGCACCGTCCGTGGCCGGCAACAGCGTCGCATCCCCCGCGAAGGTCGGCCCATCGGTCGTGACCTGCACCAGCTGAAGCACCTGACGACCTTCCTTTTCAAAGAGGTCGCGCCAGGTCAACGCCTGCTGGTAGCTACTGGCCACAAATAAACAACGGAGTCGTGACGGATACATCGGGTGATCACGCAAGCGGACCAGTTCCAACAAGCTCTCCCGTAGCGCGTGAGCCTGTCGATCCCGGTCTCGCCGCAACTGGGTGGTCTGGGCCGGTGTTAACGTCAGTCGTGGCGTCTTCAATAGGCGATCCAAGGGCAGCTGTTCACCGTGTTCCAGGAAAAATTTGGCTTGCCAATTGGTCTGTCCCTGCGAAAAATCAAAGACCTGGCGCTCATGAACGGCCTGGCGCGTAACTAAGTGGTAAAAGACTGGCATGCTGGCTCACCTCCATGGTTAGAATACCTTGATTATACCCGTTTTAGCAGCCAACACCCCACCGTAGCTCCCCGTTATTTTCAACACTTGGCAAACAAAAAACAGGCCGGATTTCTCCGCGCCTGCCTTCAAAAAACTATTTGGCGAGCTTAGCGCCCTTGTTAGCGTAGTACATGGAACCGATATTCCCAGACACGCTGAGCTTACCGTTCTTGTAAACTAACTTCGTGACGGAAACGTTCTTTAATGGCGTCCCCTTGTACTTCTTGGTCATGGTTGAGAGGTATTCGTTGATGGACATCCCAGAACTAACGACCAGCACGTTCCCACCGCCACGCTTCTTGGTGTTCTTGGCGATCGTTAACATTTCCTTAGCCATCCGCTTTTCAACTTGCTTGGAGCTTTCAGCACGGTCAGATTTAACCAATTTGGTCTTCTGACTGTTCTTTTTGTCCAGCTTGAAGTAAGCGTCTTGGAGTTTCGTCCAGTAGTTCTTACCTTGCTTAGCCATCATTTCGTCACCGTTCTTGAAGCCGTAAACGCCGGCAATCAAGGCGTTGTCAGTCGCGATACTGTCGCCTTCAAAGCTACCGTAGCCGCCTTCACGCAGGTACTTAGAAACGTTGACTTTGACCTTCTTGTTGCCGGAGTAACTCAGAACGTGCTTAGCGGTAACTTGTTGCCGTGTCAGGTTCCCAGCATAGGCAGCCTTGAAAGTCTTCCCCTTCAAGCCACGGCCGAGGTCGTTTGCCACCTTGGTCCCATTGCTGGTCAGTGGAAAGTCGCTCCAACCTTGAACCCGGCCCATCACGTTCCCAGTCGTTTCCCCATGACGGGTCAAGTAGATGGTAACGGGCTTCGTGGTCGTCTTCTTCTTAGCTTGGGCGGTCGTGGTGCCACCAACCATGGCAACGGCCCCAACCGTAACTGCTAAGACGCCGAGAACTTGCTTACCGAACTTCATTATAAATCTCCTCCGTATATGTATAGATTGTTAAACGTTATCCCCGAAACAGCCGGCTTAGCTATAGCTAAATGGTCGTTTTAGCAAACGCTTACATATCCCAATTTAGCATAAACTGTTGGTTAAAACAATGAATACTTTTTATTCATTATTTTATATAAACCGACTGGTTAGTTCGCCATGAATTATACACAATTTGAATATTTCGGCTCTGGCCGCTTCCCCTCATTGCCAGTGGTATACTTTGATTATTGCGAGGAGGATTTACATATGAAAAAATTCAAGCTAGCTTTATTGCTATTACTAGCAACGTTGACCCTGACCGTTTTGGCACCCACGACGGCCAGCGCCGCCCGCCAAGCCCCGACAATTCCCAGCGCACTGCGGGGAACCTGGTATCTCTGGAATAAGAAAAATCATCAGCGACTGAAGATTACTCGCCACAGTTTCCGGTTGTCCACCTACCGCCATGGCAAATACAAAACGGTCGTTGCTGTCGACGGTAATAAGTGGCTTTCGAAAACAACCAGTTACTTAACATTTTCCGCGCCTAGCAGCAAGCGCGGCTTTTGGTATCTCGGCCAAAACTCCGGTGGGGCTGATTTGCATCTGAAACGAACCACCCACAAGCACCAGGCGGCGATTGCCCGGCAGATCGATGTCGTTGATGATGACGTAAATACTTCCGCCCATACTGTTTACTACACCCACAAGAAATAGAGGACCTCATCGATGAAAAAGGTTCGTACGCTACTCACTATTCTATTAGCCGCTCTTACCCTTGGCGCAACCCTGCCAACGACGACCGCCTCGGCAGCCAAACACGTCACCACACCCAAGTCCGTTCGCGGTACCTGGGTGGCTAAGTCTGCGCATTTTAAACTGCGACTGAAGATGACTAAATACACGTTGACCGTGACTAAATATAAGAAAAATGGTCACATTGATAAAGCCAGCTCCTATACCGCTTATGGTAACAAAACGGTGCGCGGTCTTATCGGTCTAAGTGTCTCAAACCACAAAAGTCCCAAGGGTTATTGGATTGTCGGTTTAAGTCAAAGTAATGACAGCTATATGATTAAAAAGGTTAATCATAACGGTAAGGTAGCTCTACGTAACTACTACTGTACCTTTAACCCTAAGCATCCCAGTGAACACAAGATTCGCTATTACTATCGCGTTAACTAACTAGCACGTAAACGTGGTCCGCAACAATTAATTTTGTTGTAGACCACGTTTTTTGATTGACGCGTTACTTCAGGCTGGCAACAAGTTGGCCAAGCAGAAATCAATCAACGCATCATTTTGCTTACGTGCCTCTTCTCGCTCACCTGCTAGTAACGCGGTCACCATCCCCGCCATGCGTTGCGTTAACTCCGCACCATAACCGCTCTGTAATAACCAGCGACCCAGCGTCAGATAGATCGATTTAAAATGGAGAATCAACAGGGGTGTAACCGCATTGCCCGAAGCAATCGCGAGCCGATGGTAAAAGTCGAAAATTTTCTGGGATTGTTCATCAACTGTCTCTGCTGTCTTAACGCATGCCAAGGCTCGACTAACTGCCGGCAGCGCGACTGGATCATCGCAATGGGCAATCATATCGTCTTCAAATAACCGCCGTGTCGCAAAGATTGAGCGGAGCAGCGACGGTCGGTAGGTGCCACCTTTAAAATTAATG
Source organism: Levilactobacillus lanxiensis (assembly GCF_016861655.1). Taxonomy (GTDB): domain Bacteria; phylum Bacillota; class Bacilli; order Lactobacillales; family Lactobacillaceae; genus Levilactobacillus; species Levilactobacillus lanxiensis. The sequence continues at coordinate 342,135 of NZ_BOLN01000001.1, forward strand.
ATGACGTTTAACGTTTCCAAGTTACCCGTTTCATTATAGTTGGCAATGAAGTTACCCTGCCGTGGTTTAACCGTGACGAACCCGAGCCGAGAAAGTTCCTGTAACCCCCGGTTGACACTTGCCCGGCCAATCTGCAACTGCTGTGCCAAGTCACGTTCATTTGGCAACCGTTCGCCGATGGTCAGCTGTCCCGTTAAAATGGCCTGCTCAAATTGGTCGACCATCTGTGCCGTCTCATTGGTAATCTTTATGGGTTGAAATTGCATGAGTTCCTCCTGGTTCTGGTTGGGCCACAGACCACAACCACAATTATTGTCATATTCCAGTATACGCCTTGTGAAACCGTTTACAATCACGTTATTTCTGGCAATAATGGACTTGTTCATCGGTTAGGTTTTACCAAAAGGAGGTCATTCTAGTGTCAAAACAATACGATGTCATCGTGATTGGCGCGGGTAACGGCGGGTTAGTTGCTGCAGCCACAGCCGCTAAACTTGGTCAAAAGGTGCTCTTACTTGAACGCCACAATTTACCGGGCGGTGCGGCTACGAGCTTCGTCCGCGGTCGGTTTGAATTCGAGCCCTCATTGCATGAATTAGCCAGCTATGGTCCTGAAACCCGGCCCGGCGGTGTGCGGCAACTCTTTGACTGGTTGAATTTAGACGTGAAGTTAGATCCGGTCCCTGACGCTTACCGCTTGATTAATACTGGCAAGGATCGGTTCGATGTCCGAATGCCAACCGGGATTCCGGCATTTATCAAAGCGCTGAACACCGCCGCCCCCGGCAACGAGGATGCGATTAACAAGTTCTTTGCGCTAGCAACCGAAAGCACCACGGTCTTTCAGGAGCTCTTCAGCGATCCCACCAAATCAACTCCCGAAACGTTGGCAAAGACCCATCCCCAATTCATTCAGTATGGTCACAAGCCCTACCAGAAAGTTTTAGATGAGCTCGGCCTGTCTACTAAGGCGCAAGAAATTCTAATGGCTTACTGGTGCTACATTGGCATTCCAGGCGACGAATTTGAATTTGCTTACTTCGCCGCCATGGTCGTTTCCTATGTGGCCCTCTCAGCATACGTTCCGCGACATCGTTCCCATGAAATTTCTAGTGCCCTCATCAAGTCCCTGCAAGACAACGGTGGCGACGCATGGTTTAACACGGAAGCGACACAACTGATCGTGCAGAATAAAGCAGTCGTCGGTGTTAAGACCGCCCACCAAACCCTTTACGCTAAACAAGTTATTGCGGACTTGCATCCCAATACCGTTTACAGTCACTTGCTAAAGCCAAATGAGGTCCCCCAACGTGAACTAAAGAAAGCCAATGCCCGTAAACTGGGAACTAGTGGCTTCCTGATTTACCTCGGCCTAAACAAGTCGGCCGAAGAGTTGGGCATCACCGACTACAGTACCTTCATTGCCCAGTCTTGGGACTCACGGCACCAGTATCAAGGCATGCAGCAACTCACTAATAATGATTTTATGATTATGAATTGCTTGAACATCGCTGAACCAGCGTGCTCGCCAAAGGGCACCAGTATTTTATACGCGACCCAGTTATTCGATGATCCCAGTTGGAACGATGTCACCCCAGCAGATTACCCACGACTGAAGAATCAGCTGACGGAACACGTCATCGCTAAATACGAAGCAGCCACGGGCATCAAAATTCGAGATGCCATTGAAGAAATTGAAGTGGCGACCCCGGCCACCTTTGCCCGTTACTTACGCGGCCCACAGGGAGAAATCTACGGTTACTATGGCCAGCCATGGGACCAAATGATGGCGCGCGCACTGAGCCTGAAAGACGAGGACGAACCCCTGCCCCATCTGCATTTCTGTGGCGGCACTGGTTTCTTAATGGACGGCTATAGTTCCGCCTATCAATCCGGCTATCTCGCCGCTAAAATGACGACCAACAAACTTAATCAGGAGGCGAATGAACAATGACAAATCCTTTAACTGACTTACTTAACGAGCGTCAAACACATTTCAATGCTGGCGCGACAACACCCTTGCCGACACATTATCCGGTTAATGACTTGGCAGCTAAGCTCCATCCAGAAACGCAGTACTTACGGATTACCAAGGTCGTTGATCACGGTCCTAACGCAAAAAGTTTTTACTTTGCGCCCAACCCGGACAAAGGCACGCAACGCTTGGCCTATTTCAAAGCGGGCCAGTACCTATCTGTACGCTTCGCGATTGGCAAGAGTCGTGTCACGCGGGCGTATGCTCTCCAATCGACGCCACAGGACGCCCTGAATGATTGCTACATCCTAACAGTCAAATTGGTCCCAGACGGTTTCGTGACCCCTTACATCTTCGACCAGTGGCAGGTCGGCACCGCCGTTGAAAGCTCCGGACCAATGGGCACGTTGACTTACAACCAATTCCGCGACCAGCCCCACGTTCTGGGAATTGCTGGGGGAAGTGGGATTACCCCATTTATTGCTTTAGCGGGCGCCATCGTTGACGGAACGGAGAATTTTGATTTGACGATTCTCTACGGTAGTCGGCGCCACGACAACATTTTACTGGGCACTGAACTGGATCAGCTTGCCGCGCAAAGTCCCCATATAAAAGTGGTCAACGTGTTGAGCGACGAGCGCTACCCCGGATACCAGCATGGTCTGATTACATTGGCGTTGATGCAACAATACGCCGACTTAGCTCACACATCCATCTTTGTTTGCGGTCCAAATGCCTTAAATGCCTACGTGACACAACAGGTCGCTCCTTTACACCTACCTGGCGGGCGACTCCGGCAGGAACTCAGCGGCCAGGTGCCACAACCCGAGCAATCCGCCAAGATTCCAGCCACGGTCAGCATTACCGTCCAAATCCAAGATACCCGCCAAACCGTTACCGCTAATACACGAGAACCCCTACTCGTTGCCTTAGAACGCGCGGGAATCATTGTGCCATCTGCGTGCCGGAGTGGCGAATGTGGCTGGTGCCGGGCTCGCGTTATTTCAGGGCAAGTGAACACGCCCAAGGCCGTCGATTACCGCCGAGCAGCTGATCAAAAATTTGGTTATATTCACCTCTGCGCAGCCTTCCCGGAATCCGATATGAAGATTGAAGTCCCGGTTCATGACTTGGCTGATCAGTTTGGATAGATAATCTGCCAAAAATGGTTCGCAACAGTTTTGTTGCGGACCATTTTTGATTTGCTGTTTGTTTTAGTTGGACTAGGAATCTTTTTTGAATCCGGATTGGACATTCAATTTAGACTGTTTTAGCCCGGCTAAGAAAATATCCCAAGCGTAGATTGACCATTCACTTCAGCTTACTTCAAGTCGTTTCACTGGTTCTTCGCGGAACAATCCTGGTCCTGGCAGCCTCCGAAACGTGCTACGCGAGCCAGGTCCCTGCGCTTAGAAATATCCCAACCAAAGACTGACCATTTATTTCAGCTTGCTTTAGGTCACTTGTCTGGTTCTACACGGAACAATCCTAGTCCTGGCAGCCTCTGAAACGTGCTACGCGAGCCAGACTCCTGCGCTTAACCCGGCTAAGAAAATATCCCAAGTTCGGGGATATTCCCTTAGCCACGTTAATGCTCAGAGTCTAAGCGGCTCGCTCCGCACTCTAACTAACCTTCTCCAAAGAAATCAAATGACCATTCACGCTAACCCCATAGGTTGGAATCGGGCCACTGATGACCGTGACGTTGGTTGAGGTTGCTGTCAGATCAATCTCTAAGACGCTGGCCGCAATCTTCATCCGATACGTCAGCCGGTGGATTTCCTTTGGCAAATGATTGGTAAAGTGGACGACCTCGTCTTGGACGTAGAAGCCCGAGAAGCCAGCAACTAATGCCAGCCAGCTGCCACCCAGATTTGCTAGATGCAGGCCATCTGCCGTGTTTTTTTGCAGGTTGACCAGATCCATTTGCGCCGTATCCATAAAGTAATGATAGGCCTTTTCCGGATCACCCATCCGTGCCGCCAAAATGCTAAAGATTGAGCGTGACAGCGAGGAATCGTGCGTCGTGACCCCTTCATAGTAGTGATATTCGCGCTTCAATTGGTCATCCGTCAGATCCTCTGGGAACAGGTAATCCGCCAGCAAGGTATCGGCCTGCTTCGCCACCTGATACCGGTAAATCGTCAACGGGTGGTAGTGCAACAACAGCGGAAAGTTTTCCGGTGTCGACCGGTCGACCGGCCAGCGCGGCTTGCTTAAGAAACTATCATCTTGCTCGTTGATGTGCAGGTCCTCACTGTATGGCAGATAAACGTGTTCAGCTAAATTTTCAAAGACGTCTAAGTCCGCTCGACCAATCCCAAACTTGTCTAAGCCCTGCGGATCATCCTTTAAAATTTCCTTGGCTAAATAGGCCACGAGCTCAAAGTTATGTTTAGCCAATCGGTTGGTGTAGTAATTATTGTTGACTAACGCCGTGTACTCATCCGGCCCCGTCACCGTGTGAAATTCAAAGCGGCTTTCGGTGCCCTCCTGATGCCAGGAACCGAATTCTTCCCAGAAATGAGCCGTTTCCAGCACCATTTCAAAGCCACATTGCTCGATGAAGTCGATGTCCCGGGTAATTTCGTAATACTTGCCGACCGCGTAGGCCACGTCCGCATCGATGTGGTACTGCGCCGTGCCGGCTGGGAAGTAGGCCGAGGCCTCCTCACCATTGATAGTCCGCCAGGCAAAGAGCGCTCCCTGCGCCACGCCCAATGCCCGTGCCCGTTGCCGCGCCTTGGGCAGCGTTTGGTAACGGTACAACAGGAGCTGCCGGGCCATCTGCTGATTGGTGTAAATAAAGTAGGGCAGCATGTACATCTCGGTATCCCAGAAGTAGTGACCCTCGTAACCGGACCCGCTCAGGCCTTTAGCCGCAATGTTCGTGCGCCCATCCCGCCCAGCTGCTTGATTCAGCTGGAACAGGTTGTAATGAATCGCCAAATCCAGCTCGTCGTTGCCGCTGACCGTCACTTCACTGCGGTTCCAAACGTCTTGCCAGAAATCTCGGCTGTCCGCCAACAAGACCGACAGCGAGTTCGCCATGAACGGCGCCGCGGGATCAATCGTATTCTGTTTGCCGATAGCCCCAACGTACACCTCATAGGTCAAGTCGTGGGCCACCCGGTCGCTCAAATCGACCGTTTGCCGCAACAGCCCCGCTCCCGGCGTTAACATCCCCAGATAAATCGTCACCGCCTGCTTGGTCTGCCGCGTCTTCACGTGGTACCGTTGTAGGTTACGCCCCATGAATTCCGTCTCACAAATGGGAAGCCCCGCCATCCGCGTCTTCCGGGGATCGGCGGACGCAATGGCCTCGGCCTCAGCCGGCACCGCAATGGATTTACTGATGACCAAGCCGCCGGCATAGTTGGCCGCCATGAAGCTATAGCTGGCTGCCCAAAATTCCGTTTGCGTTTGCCCAATTGTGGATTTCATAATCATGGTAATGGTCTCGCCCTGCAACGTTTGCAGGGTGTAATGTTCCACCAGCGCCCCGGTCGTCAAATCCAAATCAACCGCCGTCCGCTCACTATTGGTGAAGTCATGGCCGGTAGCCGTCGCCACGTGAATGTGCCGGAAGTCTGGTAAATTTAAAATCGTTTGGTGCTGCGTCGCGTACCCAATACCCGCCTCCCCATAGGTGATGGGGGCGGTTTCATAAAAACCATTGATCAGCGTTCCCGTGATGGGATTGCCCGTAATTGGATCGTTGGCCCGCACGCCGAAGTGCCCATTAGCCAGCGAAAAGATGGTTTCCAAGTACTCCGGCTGGTGATCGGCCACGTCGTGCAAAGTTAAGTGATAGTCGCGTAAAGTCAACATAATCTCCCCCATACTTACTAATAACTGCCTTTTCTGGCCTTGCAAGTGTGGCTTGCGCTCCCGACAGCGAATTCAAGAGGCCCAGCTGTGGGGACCGGCTCCAGCCTGGGAAGCGGTCTTCCGCCTCGCCTTATAGCCCGGTAAATCACCGGTCTATAAGGTCGTCCCATGCTCTAAGCTGAGAAAATTCACTCAGCTAAGACCATCGACACAGCTGGGCCTCTTGATTCGCCTCTGGTCGCTCACATTGGTAAGTCCATGGTCGTCTAACCACATTGGCTTGGACGTATTACCAACATTTACTCGCAAAGTCTTCGGTTAATTTTCAATGAGTCATCTGGTCACTCACACTGGCAAGCCCATTGGCCTTCACTGACTCATTGCGGTCAGCTACATTGCCAGTTGTTACTCACCAATTTCCTTTACCCTAAATCAAGCGTGCCGCCGTTGCCAGTGCGTCTTCGACTGCCGGGACGTTTCCCGTGAAGTTTAAGAAGGCGTGGCTGATGCCGCCGTAACGGAAGTAATTGGCGTCGTCGTTGGCGTGGCCGACTTTTTTAATGAAAGCCTCATCTTGAAGACGGAACGGATCGTATTCCCCGACCAACACGGTGACCCGGTGGAAAATCTCTGGGTCGGCTAGTAATGGCGACAGGAGTGGTGCCGTCAGGTCAACTGGCTGATCCGCCACGTAGTACCCGCTCATGATTGTATCTAGCTGTTCAAACAACTGATAGCTCCGGTGTAAGGCGTCCCGTTGCTCGTCGACGACCGGAATGCTGCGGTCATCCCACAGCGGGCCGTTTAAGTCGGAGCCCTGAATCAATGTTGGGTAAAATAGCATGTGGCTCGCAATCGTGCAGATGCCCATCGACTTGCAGAGCTGGCTGACGGCTAAGGCAATCGAGCCCCCGGCCGAGTCGCCGCCCAGTGAAATCTGTTGGTAACTCTTGGTCATGGCCGCCACCACGGCTAACCCGTCCAAGATGCCAGCCGGATAAGCCTGTTCCGGTGCCAGCGCGTAATCCACGTTGTAGACCACGCAGTTCGCCTGTTCCGCCACGAACTTCAGCGCCAGCAAAACATCTTCCGGTGTGCCCCCGTAGTAGGCCCCGCCGTGGAAATAGATCAGCGCCTTATCCGCGGTTAAATGGTCCATCCGAGCGATACGAATGACCCGGACCCGTCGATTCATGGACACGATTTGTTGCATTTCGACCTTCATTTCAACGTTGGTTAAATCCCGTTGGCCGGAGGTTTCCGTTCCTTGCCGCAGGCTAAACAGGTCAGTCGGCAATTGCGGGTTCTCTTCGATCTCGGCCACGGTCTCCCAAACTAGTGGCTCGAAGGTGTGAATCGGGTCGCGTTCCTTGATCCAGCTGGTCACGCCATCCTCAACACTGCTGACCCGCATTTTCTGCAGCCGTCGCAACTCATCGTTGTACCCCAAAGACTGCTTGGTTGTCGTATCATTCAACATTTTGATTACCCCTCTCGTGAAATAGTCGTTCCGACGAATCTTTCATGCTGAAACCTGTCACATCAGTCAAACTAGCAGATGAATCCCCATCCATCGCCGGCGCCTCCAGAAAAATGGTGGCAACGCCTTTTCACGTTCGGCTATGTTTTAACACCAAAACGGTACGGTGTAAACGGGTTATCAGCGACTTTTTCTGTTTTTTTAAAGTGGCCGTCACCATAGGCGCTGCAGCCAGCGTAACTGTTCGGTAAACCAGCCCGCCACCTCTGCTTGCACGTAGCGTTGGCCAAACGTCGCATCGCGGTGCGTCCCAGCCGCAAAGGCCGTGACCGGTTGGGCCAAGCTCAACGCGTGCGGCCCCCGCGGATACAGGTGAAACCGCACGGGCACCCCCTCGCGCCGCAACGCCTTCACGTAACACTGCGCGTTGATTGGCGGGACAAATTCATCCGTTGCTGTCGTCCAAATGAACGTCGGCGGGTTCTGGGCCGTTACCAGATGGTCAGCCTCCGTCAGCGCCCATTTCCCCGCAATGGCTTGCCGGGTCGCCGCATCGACCGGCCAACCTAACCGCAACCCAATCACCGGATAAGCCAGGGTCACCGCCCACACGGAACAATCCTGACGCGGCAATTGACAACGCTGCGCTAACTGCGGCCACAAATCTGCGTAGAGTGCCGCCACGTGGCCACCCGCAGAGAAGCCGACCAGTAAGACATGGTCAGCGTCTAGCGCGTAATCGGCGGCCTGTTGGTGAAAACCGGCAACGACGTGGGCTAGTTGTTCCAGCACAAGCGGGTAGACCGGTGGCTGATCTAACAAGCGATAGGCCACGACCGCCACCGCATACCCCTGCGCCAGATACTGAAACGCGACGATTTCATTTTCCCGGTCACTGTAGAACCGGTAGCCGCCGCCTGGTAAGAGAATGGCCAACGGCCGCCGCGGTGGCTGGTCAAAGTCAGCGATGGCGGCCGGTTGATAGAACGTCACGGCTACCGGGTTTGCCGGCGGCCCGAACGTTAAGTTAAGCGTCTTCATTTAATTTGCCAGTATCATCCTTCATGGCCTTAGCCGACGCGATTTCATCTTCGTCCAGCTTGTAACCGAAGAACAGGATGACCAGAATCAGTAAGGCTAAAATAATCGGTAACCAGACGAAGCTGGTGCTGATGGCGGTCAACGCCTTGGCGCCCTGAATCTTGGCCGTGGCTTGGAAACCACCCCAGGTTAAGAGCCAACCAGAAACTAACCCACCGAAGCCCATGCCCAGCTTAGCCCCCACCATTGGCACGGAGGACAGGATGCCGGGTTCGTCAATGTGCATTTCGGAACGCGCGTATTCCACGGTGTCGGCAATCATCACGAAGGCAATGGAGAACGCTGCCCCCATGGCCACTAACGCAATCACGTTCCCGGCGAACAGGAGTGGAATGCTCTTGAAGCTCATGATGATTTCACCCACAGCGAAGGTCGCCATGGCCAGAATCATCACGTTCCGGTGTTTCATAAATTTGCTCAGGAACGGAATGGAAATGTTCCCAATGACGGCGACGATGACCAGGCCATTGAAGGCCCCAACCAGGTCGGCCCGACGGTAAACATAGGTCAGGTAGTAAACGGCCGTCTGCATCCGGATAACCCAGAATGTTTGTAGCAGGATGAAACTCAAACTCAAGATGACCCATGGCTTGTTCTTAATTGCACCCTTCAAAGATTCACCCACGGAGAGGTGGCCTTTGATTTCTGGTGCGTCGGCGGAGTCATCGACGATATCATCTTTTTCACGCAGGTTGGCAAAGGCGCCTAAGAACAGAACAATGATGGCAATCCCGATAAAGATCCCCCAAATCATCCAACCTTTTTCGGCGTTCTTGCCCCCTAATTTGGCAACCATCGGTAAGGAAATGGCCCCAATCACAGCGGTCCCGATGTTCGTCATAACCATCCGGGCACTTGCCAGGTTGGTCCGTTCATCAGGGTCCTTAGTCAGGCTAGGCAGAATAGCAGTAATCGGCGTGTTTGCCCCAGAATAAACTAAACTGAATAACGTGTAGACGATGGAGATCCAAGCCAGCTGGAAGACCTTGTTACCGCCAAATGACGGGTTGAAGAACAGCAGCATTGTCAGAATCCCCAGCGGAATCCCAAACCATAAGAAGTATGGCCGCGCCTTCCCGTATTTCGAGTGCGTGTGGTCAATCAAGAATCCATAAACCACCCCATCAAAGGCATCAATGATCCGAACCACGAAGAACAGGGTTCCCACAAATGCTGGCGAGATGCCCATAACCGTGGTGTAGTAGAACAGTAAATACAGCCCAACAATTTGCCAAATCAGGTTCCCGGCCAGGTCGGTCGACCCGTAGAAGAACCGTTGTTTCCATAACTGTGCTTTACTCATGATACGTACCTCCCCCAAAAAGTTTTTGCGCATTTCCAGTAATCTGTAACCGCTTACATATATAGCATAACGGTTAAGGGCCTCAGCTGTAATCCTAAATTCTGACTGGCAACTTACCTTTTCTAACCTCCTCAGCCATTCATTAGGCTTAGTTAGCCAGAATTGACTTACTAACGGTTACCGTCGACCCTATCATACGCGATATGTGACAAAATCAGTAGTTGGGGGGCTTTATTAGTTATCAGTTTTAACCAATTGCCCCAGAACTAGGGGGCTTGGTTTTCTGCCTGAAATCTAGTGTTAGACTGACCGCCTCCGGCTTCCAGAGATTCCGTCTGCTGTGGGGCCCGGTTCCAGCCAAAAAACGGGCTTCCACCTCGCTTTGAAGCCGTGAAACCCACACGTCTCCAAAGTCGACCCATGCTGTAGAGCAGGAAAGAACCCTGCTCAACACCATCGACACAGCCGCCTCCATCCCTGGCTTCCTGCGGCTAAGATTGGTTTTTAACCATTACAGAGTGGCCCCCTAGTTCTGGAGCACTGGCTGATCTGCTGGTTCTGCCAACCACTAATCTCATATTCCCTAGCAATCTTCAGAACTTCTTTGAACCTCTGCGAACCGAGTTTCAAAAACACCAAAACAGCCGCATCCCCAGTTAATGGCGGATACGGCTGTTAGATCAGTCATTTCGGTTTAATTCTAGTGACGCTAAGCTTAGGCCTTCGTCAGGTAGTTGGCTTTGATTTGCTTGATTTGGGCTGGGGTAATCTTTAAGCCCTTCTTGATGTAGTTGTTCATTGAGCCGTAGTGTTCTTTAACTTGGCTGTAGAACAGGTTCAGTAACGCTGGCTTTGCCCACGTCACGTTCAGTTGGGTGTTGGATAATAAGTAGTCGCGTTGGATATCCTTCTTGCTTACCCCTAAAATCGTGTAGAGGATTGCGGCAGACGTTCCCGTCCGGTCCATTCCGTGTGAGCAGTGGAATAACAGGGCACCCTTCTTGTTGTTAGCAGCAGCGACTAAGAACTTGTGGTAACTCTTCTTGGCAGATGGCTTGTTGGCCATGTCGCGGTACATACCTTCATCATCGTTATCGTAGTTGGACTTGGTTCCTAAGATAGAGGAACCTAAGTATTTAACGCCGGCAATCTTCACGTCTGGCTTTTCAGCGATTTGGGACTTGGTCCGCAGATCAAAGATTTCCTTGACGTGATACTTTTTCACTAACTTCTTCGTATCCGCCTTCGTCAGTTTTTCCAGTGAATCACTCCGCAGTAAACGGTCCTTCTTAACGCGTTGACCAGTCTTAGTCTTGTAACCACCCATGTCTCGCATGTTCTCGGCACCGGCCAACTTGATAGGTGCGTTGACCTTCTTGGAAATAGCTGGTTGCAGGTCTGCATCCTTCTTGGCTGTCGCTGCTTGAGCAGGCGCAGCGGTAGCCCCGAGTAAGACCAATGCACAACTGATTGAAGCTAAAACGGCACGAATTTTCATGTAAGTGTAATCCCCTTTCTGAATGACTTAACTTTACCAAGACCAAGTAAATTTTTCGCAAGGTTTATGTAAATTTTGCGTATTAATTATTCTGACTGTTATTTAATTATTAATTATACTTTATTTGTAAATTCATAACCAATTGGGACGACAATCACGACCAGCTGTAGCAATAGCATCACTTAAGACGTTGATGACTCAGAAATTGGTTAGCTGTATTGTGGCGCCACAATAATGCCTCAAATTTTAATCAATACCACTAACCTGTTCAATCACCATTGACTCAATCTGAACGCCCACTTGTCTAACCCCACAAAAATACAGCACGCCAGCTATGGCCGTGCTGTATTTGAACCTATTTAGAATTAGACACATTCTGTCACTTGCTACCCTGATTATCCATGTTTTCAACAGTGAACAAAATATCTTCGACTAAATTCCCAGCCACATCAGATAAATCCGCGTCACTACGACCTTTGAGCACATCATCTACATCATTGTAATCATTAAGAGCCTCCACTTTTTCATCCGCAAGGCGCCCCTTAAAGAGCTTATAGGTTTTGATAATCCCCTGAATATCAGTTGAATTATCATAGTCCGCTCCTTGTTCCATCTGAAAAATCACGTTATATAGGTCTCGATTGCTAGCCCCATCATGATAGGCTACTTTGTAGTTCATATGTGCAAACAGGCCCAAAGCCCCTTTCTGTACATCCGGGGACATCCCTTGAACGATGCGTTTCATGGCCACGATATCTTTCTTCTGCCGTGTATAGGTTGGTTGCTTACGCAGATTGCCGCGCCAGACCCAGCCCTTAACCTTGCCCGACTTATTTTTAACGTAGTAGTAAGTCACCTTTTTACCATTGCTCTTGCGGATCTTCGCTGACTTGTACGTGTAAAAGTTAACTTTGGCGTACTTGCTGGCTTTGTGCGTCCGCTTGGTCAGCTTCGTGTTCCGATAGAAATAGCCGTTGCTAATCTTATAGGCCACCTTCTTCATTTTCTTGGTCTGTAAAACCTTGGTTGCGGCTTGTGCCGGGGTCGTGACTTCAGCCGTTACACCCAACGTTGCTACGGCTAACACCGCTACCCAAACTGTTCTGAACTTCATCTGTATGTATCCTCCCACAAAAGGCCAACTTTGACCTTTCAATTGATTTGAACTGTCCCTTTGTAGACAATCCACTCCTAAGTATAGCCATCCCCCGTGGCCGATAAAATTTCTCGCGACTTGCTGGTCTGCTTGCAGAATTAAGTCTGAAAAGGTCATTGGCTCCGAGAAAATTTTAGGCCAAAATAAAAGCACAGCGAGCTACCACTGTGCCATACTTCCATCCTTAGTTACTGATGATAGCATTTTTTAAGAAAGCTACTTCCTTGCCAGAATGGGGCTCTGCATCAACGACGACAACATCACCACACTTGGGCATTCTCATTCAACGCACTCCTTACCAACTGGCTTAGCAGGTCCCAGTTCTGAATCATTCCGTAAGTCCGCTTGATAAGCATATTCTTGCCAATCGTGTGTCGCAAAAATGTTTTGCCGCTTGATTGGCTGGTAAAGAATCCCACCATCTGGTAATTTTTTCACCTGATACTGGGTTCCTACATCCACATCTAAATCATTAGGGACCGTCAAAACACGGCTATTTCCAGACTTTCGCAAAGTTACAATCTTAGCCATAACCCTCAACTCCCTTGTTTTGATTTAGTGTAGCACGAAGCGCTCGTGTATACAGATGTATGACATTTTTCTATTTCAGGAAGTATACTTCCATTTCTACTCAGATTCAGCATTTTTGGAAGTATACTTCCATTTTTACCTATTTTTCTGGTTTTTGGAAGTTTCGCGTACCAAAGTCTTAACGCAAAAACTTCTCCAGCCAATCCACGTAGTACTGCTCCCGACCAATCGCGTGGTCCAGAATCAGGTAATGCCCATAGGCCTGATTGATTGCCGCCTGGTCCGGGAAGACCGTCTCACGGCGTTGCTTGAGGTGGGCCAACTGGGCGCGGTGGAGAGCCGCCTGTTCCTGCAGCATGGGCTGAAGCCGCGGGTCGGCCGCCGTTTTAATAAAATACAGTTTTAAAATAAACTCGTCCTTGGTCGCCGACAACTCTGGCGAGGGCTCGCTCACCCAGGCCACTAATTTATCATGGCCGGCCGGCGTCAACGAGTACTGCTTCTTCGCCAGCTTCTCACCCGTCACCGTATCCTCGTGGGTGATGTCGCCGCTCGTTTCCATTCGCTTGAGCATGGGGTAGATCTGGCTGTGTTGCGCCTGCCAGAACTCCCCGATTTCATTTTCAAACGCCTTCGCCAGGTCGTAGCCGGTCTGGGGACGCTGATTCAGTAGGCCTAAGATGATGTATTGTAGCCGATTTCGCTGACCGATAATCATCAGCCTCCTTCCATTTTACGAGAATTTTTCTCGTCACAAACGCGTTGCGCTGTCTCAATTGAACCAGTTCCCTGGAAAAACATCAAGGAAAATCGTTGACAAGTCCCGCGGAAGTGACTATGATAATCAAGTAAATAAAAACATGTAATTAATTACATGTTTTTCCTGCAGAATAGAAGGAGATTTTTAACATGACTAAAACATTCAAAACCCTCGATGACTTCCTGGGAACCCATTTCATCTACACTTACGACAACGGCTGGGAATACGAATGGTACGCGAAGAACGACCACACCGTTGACTACCGAATCCACGGCGGCATGGTCGCTGGTCGTTGGGTCACGGACCAAGAAGCCAACATCGTCATGCTGACGGAAGGCATCTACAAGGTTGCCTGGACGGAACCCACTGGGACCGACGTGGCACTGGACTTCCTGCCTAATGAAAACAAGGTCAACGGGACCATCTTCTTCCCGAAGTGGGTTCAAGAACATCCTGAAATCACGGTCACTTACCAAAACGAACACATTGACGTGATGGAAGCCGCCCGCGAAAAGTACGCCACCTATCCTAAAATGGTCGTCCCAGAATTTGCGACGATCACTTACATCGGCGACGCTGGTCAAAACAACGAATACGTCATCAGCGAAGCCCCTTACCAAGGTTTGCCTGACGACATCCGTGCCGGCAAGTATTTCGACGCCAACTACCAACGGGTAAACAAGTAATCGTAAACGCAAAAATGGCTTCACCCAGCTCACTTTGAGAGCCGGTGTGAAGCCATTTTTCATTTCAAAATTTTTAGAAAAACCGCCGCCATCAACACCGGTTCATCCTGAATGCTGGCAGTCATATAAGCGTCCTGCTGTTCCTGGGTGAAGTCGAGACGAAAGCCCTTCTGCCAGGCCAACACCTCCGTGAAGACCCGCAACGTCCGGCCATTTCCCTCGCGAAACGGGTGAAACATGTTGATCTCGGTCACTAGATTGCCCAGGGCCGTGGCCACCACCTGCTTGTCCGCCGGTAACGTCGCGAAATCCGTGAGCTGTCGCTGAATATCCCACTCGGCATTGCCAAACAACATGACGGGATGAAAGTGGGTGACGACCCCATCAGCCGTCTTGTTGAAATCCACTTCGCGGTAGTGACCCGCCCAATCGTAGATATCGCCCAGCAGTGCCGCGTTGATGCGTTTTAGCTCGGTGACGTCCTTGCCGGTTAGGTGGTATCCATCTGGTAAAACGTAATTATTCTGTCGGATAAATTTTTGTTGAATGGCACTAGTGTTGTATTCAACTGCATGCAATTTTTCGTCTTCAGTGATGCCTAATTTATTCTTCAGCGTGCCATTTTCTTGAAGATAGTCTGCCCAGATTTTCACTTATTTGGCACCGAGTTTCGCGCATTGATTTTTGCCAAAACCTCTGCCCCGGTCAGTGGGCGGCCTAAGTCATCAGCCTCTCTGGCTAACTCAATGTCCGCGACCGTTGGTTCAAAACCCTCATACATATTACTGATAGTTGCATCCAGTGTTGCCCGATATTCTGCTTCATTTCGAAACGGGACGCCCATAATGGTGAAAGCTTGATCATCGTGTGCCAAGTACATAATTGCCTCATCCTCCTCTATACTAGTTAACTCCGTAAAAACTGCGTCATTGTTCGCCAAAAGTTGAATTAATTTAACTGCGGGACCACTGGGCGCATAATCTGCCTGTTCCCAGTGCTGGACAGTTCTAACGGAGACGTTGAGCAACGACGCCAACCGCCGTTGACTGATGCCATAATGTTGGCGGATGAATTTAATATTCTGTGCGGTTCGACTCATCGCAATCACCTCAAACGTATTATACCCTTCAAGGGTAGTTATTGCGTTCAAAGTGCCTGCTGCATCCCCAACTTTTGCGGTATACTGAGGACAAAACTCAGAGAAAGTAGGTCAACAACTAATGGCAAACTATATCAAAGAAGTCCGGAATTTAGTGGGACACAAGCCCTT
This sequence comes from Levilactobacillus lanxiensis, assembly GCF_016861655.1. Classification (GTDB taxonomy): domain Bacteria; phylum Bacillota; class Bacilli; order Lactobacillales; family Lactobacillaceae; genus Levilactobacillus; species Levilactobacillus lanxiensis. The sequence goes on from NZ_BOLN01000001.1 coordinate 357,726, forward strand.
AATTTTAAACGCAGCGGCAGGCATCGTGGCCAACAACCAGCATGAAGTGCTGCTCAACTTGCGGACTGACACCCATAACTGGAGCCTCCCCGGCGGTTACCTGGAGTACGGTGAAAGCTACGACGACGCCATGATTCGTGAATATAAGGAAGACGCCGGCCTCGACGTTGAAATCGTTAAACCGCTGGGCCTCTTCGATCAGGGCTTCACCAAATACCCCAACGGCGACGTGACCCAGGTTATTTCCCGGCTATACCTGGTGAAACCCGTTGGTGGGCACACCCTGGAAACGGCGACGGACGAGACGCTGGATTTGAAATACTTTCCGTTGGACCAGTTGCCGCCGTTGTTAAATCAACAAACGGCCGACATGCTCGCCGCCACCAAAACTTACTTTGACGGGTTGGCGCGGTAGTCACCTTACCGGGCGGTGAAAATAGGCCGGTAAGGTGCTGTTCGTTCCCGACGGCGGGCTCAAAGTGCCCTACTGTGGGGTCGGTTCCAGCCTGAGAGGCGGGCTTCCACCTCAACTTTGAGCCAAAAACCGGTCTCAAAGGTTGTCCCATGCTCTAAACTGAGAAAACCACTCAGTCAAGACCATCGACACAGCTGGTCACTTTGGCCCGCCTCTGGTCACTGACATCCACCAGCGTAGACCATTTTCACCGCCCTCACGGCTGACACTGCGTAAACCCATCAAAACGTTTCCCTTTAATTTAAATATGACAGTGGTCAATTTCGTTCCCGCCGTTGGATCCAAGAGGCCCTGCTGTGGGGCCGGTTCCAGCCTGTGGAACGGACTTCCACCTCTGGTCACTGACATTGGATCGCTCACTTTCACTGCCTTAAAGACGACCACCGCACCAATCACTCTCGTAACGGGCACTTTTTCACAATAGCCTCAAACTATTTAAACCTAGTCCTCCTCAACCTCACGCCAGAAACTTAGAACCACTAAGAAGCCACCGGTCCCTAGTCCGACCGCACGCGAAAACGAATCATCGATTGGCCATAGATAGAGCTCAACGCCCAGACAAATGAGGCCTAACCAAAAGACTAACGTCCGATAAAAATGCCGGTTAAATTGCGTTTTCATGTGCCCATCCCCTCGTGCTTCACAAATTCTAAAGCCAATTTTAGTGGGCTTAGAATACGCCAACGCCAGTCAAAAATTGGTAGATTCACCCCAATTTGTTTGGTGACCGCTATAACCTCTAACAACACCAAAAGGCCCGAGACAACAACCGTCTCGGGCCTTTTAACTATCATTCTCATATTCACTTAAAGTCGACCACCGTTGCTTACTTGTGGCACTGGACTAAACCAGCGTCGACACAGGATTGGTAAAAATGGGCCACGCTGGTGAATGTCAGTGACCAGAGGCGGGCCAAAGTGACCAGCTGTGTCGATGGTCTTAGCAGAGCGATTTTCTCTGCTTAGCCCATGGGACAACCTTTGCGACCGCTTCTCAGGCGCAAAGTTGAGGTGGAAGCCCGCCTTTTGGCTGGAACCGACCCCACAGCAGGGCGCTTTGAGCCCGCCGTCGGGAACGAACAACACCGCAGGCCCGGTTTTCACCAGTCCGGAGACCCGCGTTAAGTCCAGATGCCGTATAAATCGGCGGCAGTGGATGGGTAAGCAAAGAACGTGTCGTGCAGCGCTTCTGGTGTCACGTGCTGTTGAATTAAGAGGGCCAACTGGTTAATCACCGTGTCAGCTTGGAGGCTAATGGCTTCCGCCCCAACTACTTCACCGCTCTGACGATTAATCACCAACAGTAATTTCGCATCGGTATCGTAGTTCCGTTGATACGTTAACCACTGACTCAAGTCAACGGTCTTCAGGGTATAGTGCGCGGGATCTTGGCGCGCAACCGCAACGCTGGCACCGACCTGCGCTAACCGGGGGAGACTGAAGACGGCGCTGGCTTGGAGCGGATAGGTAATCGGAAAAGCTTGGGGCGCACTTAGCGCGTCGCCCACATATTTGCCTTGATAAATGGCATAGTTTGCCAAATTAGGCGTTCCGGTGACAGCACAATCCCCCACCGCATAAATATGGGGATTGCTAGTCTGAAGGTACTCATTGACGCGAATGCCGTGGGGGGGTACGGCCACCCCAGCAGCTTTCAAATTCAAGTCCTCGACGTTAGCCAGTCGGCCTAAAGCCGCGTAAACCACGTCGGTAGACCAGTGAGCACCCTGCTGCGTCGTCACCTCGAGTCCCGTCGGCGTCTGGGCCAACTGGGAAATTTCATCATCAAAAATCATGTGCACATTGTGTTTGGCCAGGCTAGCCAACAGCGTTTGGACAAGTTGGCCATCAAAACCGCGGAGAGTCACGTGGTTGTGTTGGATCAGCGTTACGGTGGCGCCCGCCTCACTCGCGATACCGGCAATCGCAAAGGCAATCACGCCGGCACCCAGGATTGTGATGTGTTGCGGCAGTTGGTGACTCCGGAAAAAGCTACCGGAGTGTTGAATCAACTGGCCGCCAGGAATGGCGACTTCGCGGGGACGCGCCCCGGTCGCAATCACAAAATTTTTCGCTGTTAGCAGTTCGCCATTGACGCGCACCTGCTGGTCATTCACAAATTCGGCATGGCCCTCAAAGGTGGTGACGCCATTGGTTTGGAAACGTTGTTTGAACCGTTCCTGCGTTTGTCCCACGACGGCATCCCGATGAGCGGCTAGTCGTGACCAGTCCACTGGTGGCACCGGGCCATTCTGTTGGGCAAACGCGCGGTGGGCTTCGACGCCCGCTAATAGGACCTTCTTCGGGGTACTGCCCCGCGTCACGGTGGTGCCACCCCAATCGCGTTGCTCAATAACCGCAACGGATTGGCCGTGGGCGACGGCCCGCATGGCGGCACCGGCACCGCCGACACCCCCACCGATAACGATGGTCTCAAATGTTTGCGTCATGAAATCACTTCTATTCGCTGAAAACGTCGGCAGCGCTGCTGGTATCTGGCGTGCTCTTGGGGTGTTGCACCTCACGACCGGCGGCATCCTTGTACCAAACGACCGCAGCCTCTTCACTTGGGAATCCTTCAACCGTTGAAACGGGCAGATTCAGGTGATCGGCAACCATTTGCGATGGCGACGTTGCTAACCACTTGTTCAGGGAAACATCGGAGTAAACCGGGTTCTTGAACAATTCGATAAAGATCAGCGGTTCCGTCCCAATGTTTTGAATGTAGTGACCGGCTTCCTTAGGAATAACGCCCACGTCACCGGCGTTAAAGTTAAACGTCCGGGCTAACGTGTTGGAGTTAAAGACGCCCACCTTAGCTTGACCTTGGATGTAGTAATCCCACTCCTCAGACTTAGGGTGCCAGTGCATTTCCCGCATCCCACCAGGTTGCACTTCAACAATGGCCGCAGAAATCGTCTTGGCGGCTGGGAAGACAGATTGGTCAATAATCCAGACCTTGCCGGCTTCAAATTCCTTGGCGGGAACGTCCTTCATGTGTAGCGTCAATGGTGTCTGCATCGGCGTCCCAGGCTTCTTCACCGTGTCGATAGGACCGGGAACGTTGCCATTAAAGATGTATTTTTCATGACTTGGGAGTGGCTTCAACGTGTCTTCGTCGACCTTAAAGTTAGCCGCAATCACGTCCTTAGGCGTGTGTGCCAGCCAATCGGTCAGGAGGAAGGTGTTGTTTTCAGAAAAGTCGGGTTCACTGAAGACTAACAGGAACTCACAGCCTTGGTCCAGCGCTTGAATGGAATGCGGAATCCCAGCTTCGAAGTCCCACAGGTCACCGGCTTCAATGTCATCAATGAAGCTTTCGCCCTTTTCGTTCAAGGCCGTGACCCGAGCGTTACCGCGCAGCATCATGGCCCATTCGGCTTCCTTGTGCCAGTGCATTTCCCGGTAAGAACCAGGCTTCAAGCACATGTCGACACCCGCTAAGTCGTGAGAGGCGGGCAGTTCACGGTTCGTGACCTCACGCGTCCAGCCGCCAGATTCCAACCGCATATGCACGTCGGAAAAGCTAAAACGGAGGTTCGCAACCGTCCCGTGGTCAGTGGTTGGCGGTACCAATAAGTCCGGGTTTTGTAAATCGCGTTGATAGTTCCGGGGGCCCTGGTCGATCCGGCCAGTGTGGTCTTCATTACGAATTGGTTCCTGTTTATCAGTCATTCGAAAATCCCCTTTACCTATAAGATAATTTTAGTATAAGTCACTTGTGACCGTTAATCAATCATATAGACAACTTTATATATTACAGATTACATAAAGAAATCGTAAACGTGTTGTAAATAAAGAAAGCAATCGTTATTGTGCCACGTATAGCGTTTTATGTAACGCTTTTTACCAAGTAAAAAAACCAGCCATCGATGGAATGACTGGTTTCAGATAAATATTCGCTTATTTGATTACAAGACAATAGAAAAGTTAAGCATTAGCCACACAGTTAATTCAGCAGCCACCGTACACCAGAAAGGCCGGCGCACTCAACTTAGAAAAGTTGACCGTGTCAGTGACCAGAGGCGGATTAAGGTGACCAGCTGTGTCGATGGTCTTAGCAGAGCGATTTTTCTCTGCTTAGAGCATGGGACAACCTTTGCGACCGCTTCTCAGGCGCAAAGGTGAGGTGGAAGCCCGCCTCTCAGGCTGGAACCGGCCCCACAGCAGGGCACCTTGAATCCGCCGCCGGGAACGGCAATCGGAATCCTACTTTTCTAAGTCGAGGACGGCGTTGAAGACTTCCTGGGGCAGCTCGATATCGCTGTGCGCCGACTGCCGCTTATTCATGCTCTGCCGCCGCAACAACGCCTGCTTCTTAGACGTGCTGCGCTTCTCGCCGTTAGCCGCGGCATTCTTCCGCAGCGGTGGCACGTCAACCCGAGCTAGGGCCTTACCTTCAACCACCGATTGGACCGGCATCGGGTTCAGTTTACGTGGAATCACGAACTTTAATTTGTGAACCAGCTCTTGGGCCATCAGTGGCGCATCTTCGCGGTGAACCACGAAGGATAGCGCATCGACCCGCGCGTAGTTCACGTGAACCTCCACCTTGACCACGTCGGCGATGTCGTAGCCCGCCAGCTCAGTCGTCAGCGTGGCGTACCCGTGGGAAACGGACTTCAGCGCGTTGAAAAAGTCGTAGGCAATTTCAGCGAATGGCAATTGGTATTCAAGCACGACCAAGTCTCCTTGGTTACGCATATCCTGGAGCTCGCCCTTGTGCTGGGTGGCCAGCTTCATCACGTCGCTCAGGCTCTCGCTGGTCGTGGTGATGGTCGCCGTGGCTAAGGGTTCCTCGACGTAATCGATTTTGCTATAGTCGGGGAACTTGATGGGATTGTCGACAATCAAGGGGTCGTCCCCGTTTTTCACGTGCACACGGTAGGTCACGTTGGGCGCTGTGGTCAGCACGTCCAGGCCGTACTCGTCATGCAGGCGTTCGCGAATGATTTGTAAATGGAAGATGCCCAGGAACCCACACCGGAAACCAGCCCCTAAGGCGTCGGAACTTTCTGGGCGATAGTGGAACGACGCATCGTTGAGCGCCAGCTTTTCCACGGCCAATTGTAAATCGTGGTAGTGATCACCCTGGGGATAGAATCCGGCGAAGACCATCGACTGCGAGGGTTGATACCCTGGGAGCGCCGTTGCCGTGGGATTGGCCACACTGGTCAACGTATCCCCGACACGCAGGGCTTGCGGATCCTTCAACCCAGTCACCACGTAGCCCACATCGCCGGCCACCAACTGCTTGGCAGCGACCCGTTGCGGCGTGAAAATGCCAATTTCGTTGGCCATCACCGGTTGGTCGGTGGCCATCAACTTCAGCTTATCGTTCGGCTTCAGCTGCCCATCCATCAACCGGACGTAGGCGATGATTCCCTTAAAGGCGTCATACTGGGAGTCGAAGACCAGCGCCTTGAGCGGTTGCTTCAGTGATCCCGTGGGCGCCGGAATCGTGGTGTGAATGGCTTCCAGCACATCGTGGACATTCAGGCCGGTCTTGGCAGAAATTTTGAGCATGGTGACGTCGGCAAAGTCTGGAGACAACGACCGAATCTGTTCGGCGGTCCGCTCAACGTCGGCCGCAGCGGCGTCAATCTTGTTGATAACCGGAATCACGGTCAGGTGGTTGTCCTGGGCCAAGCGCAAATTGGCAACGGTTTGGGCCTGCACCCCCTGGGTGGCGTCGACCAGTAAAAGCGCGCCATCACTAGCAGCGAGGCTCTTGGATACCTCATAGGTAAAGTCGACGTGCCCCGGGGTATCGATAAAGTTATATTCATACTCCTGACCATCATCGGCGGTGTAGTAGTTCCGGACCGTCCGGGATTTTACGGTGACGCCGTGGGCTTGTTCCACGGCCAAATCATCCAATAGCTGCGCTTGGCTTTCGCGGTCGGAAACGGTTTGGGTCTGTTCCATGATACGGTCGGCCAACGTAGATTTACCGTGGTCGATATGGGCAATAATCGCAAAATTACGAACGTTTTGAATTTGCATGCAGTTCCTCCTCAAGGATGCCGTCGAGGTAGTAGCCAAATGTCTGGCAAGCCTCGGTTTCTAAATCAATCTGAAAAATCGGGAAATCCGTCGCGAGGCTGGTGTGGTTGAAGCGTTCCAGCCCGGCCAGGTTCATTAAGCCACTAATAATGGCGCTCTGACTCACAAAAAGGTGACTCGCGGTCGCCACGCTGAGGCCGGGTACCTTGGCCGCCACCGTCTGGCCCAATGCCAGGTTGGCCGCGTACAGGTCTTGGCGGCCTTGTTGCGTCTGTTCACGGTCGGCATGCCTTTCCAAAACCGGCCCGCGCAAGGCATTCAGCCGGACCAGGGTCGCATGGTCGGTGATCAGCGTCCGTGTCTCTGCCAGTAAACGGGTCTTTAACTGCGTGGGCGTCAAGGCGGGTCCCTTCGCCAGGTCGGCAGTCAGCGTCGTGAAGTAGCGCTGGTACCCGGTCAGCAGGAGCGTCATGAAGAGGCTCTCCTTGGTGGGGTAGTAGTTGAACAGTGTCCCCTTGGCCACCCCGGCCTGGCGGGCAATCTGGGCCATCGAGATATCGGTGAACGCCTGCTGCTCAAACAATTGCCAGGCCACCCGCGCAATCTGCTGGGCCTTGGCCTGCTTAGCGGTTGGCGATAAGGTATTACTCACTGGCTGACCTCCTTCTAAAATTGACCATCAGTCATTTTTGCAATTCTCTAACCATATACTGTCGAATAGCTTTGTGTCAACTAATTTGTTAAAACTATCCTTTCACTGAACAAGGATTGGCGTATAATAATAAACGTAGCAAAAACTTAATAAATTAGTCCGGTGTTGGGTAGTCAATGTTTAAGCAACTGCCTGTTCAGGTCATACATAATCTCATCCGCTTAGTGTTCATTGCTGCAAAAACCAGTGTCGTTAGTCAATAAACGACAGTATAGTGTTAACCGGGCCGCCAACCTTCCCACTTGATAACGATTGACTTCTGTTCATCAGTTACCTAGTGGAAATGCTGACGCACAGGCGAGTGACCAGAGGTGGGCCAAAGTGACCAGCTGTGTCGGTGGTCTTAACTGAGTGTTTTTCTCAGTTTAGAGCACGGGACGACCTGAGAGACTGGTGCATTTCCAGGCTTTCAGGCGAGGTGACGGACCGCCTCTCAGGCCGGCACCGTTCCCCATAGCAGGGCATTTTGAGCCCACCGCCGGGAACGGACTCGATGCTCATATTTACACCAAGCGGTAACAAACGTCTATTGATCTCAACGGCTGAGCCAACGCGCAAGCTTTCACTGTACGCGGGCGACAGCCTTTTTTCGTCCCTAATAGCCAAAATCTGAGGAGTGAACCCTATGAAAACTTGTCCCAACTGTCACCAACAGGTGGCGCCCGATAGTATTTTCTGCGAGCACTGTGGTTTCGACCTGCGCACCGCAGCCGCAACGACCCCAACCAAGGCCCACCGGTCACGCCGGCGCAACAAGGCCGCTAAGCCCGGTAAAAAGAAGTCTAAGTGGTTCAGCCGCGGAATATGGGCAATTCTCGCCGTCGCGGTTATCGTGGTGATTGTCCTGGCTGGTTCCTTCTACAATAAGCAGGCCGGCAAGGAAAAGCAGATTGCCACCATCACCGATTACATCACCGATAACCAGAGTAACGATTTCGCCAAAAAATTGGTTAGCGACAATCCCAATTTAAAAATCGACGGTGATACGGTCCAACCGCTGTTCACCTATGCCCGGAAACACCCGAATTACGTGACCAACATGAAGGCTGACCTGCAAAAAAACGGCGAGACCCGTGACCACACGTTTACGCTAGAAACCACCGGCCACAGTTTCCTAGTTTTCCCGATTTATAAACTGCGGGTCACCACCATGCATCCCGTGCTGACGACCAACGTCGCCAACGCCACCTTGATGGCCAATAACCAGGCCCTGGTCACCTCGAAGAATAACCATTACACCTACAAGGCGGGTCCCCTGTTCCCCGGCCGCTACACGTTCAAGCTGTCCGGGAGCCAATCCAAGGCCAGCGTGACCGCCGACCTGGTCGCTAGCAACGCCGTCAGCAAGCACGTTGACCTGATTGCCCAGGCCGCCAAGAAAGGCCATGACGTGACGAACAATAACGAAGATGAAGCCACCGTTTCTGACGCGACTGGCGGGAAGGTCGAGGACAACACCACCAGCGATGACAGTGACTACGATGATGATGATAACGACACGGATTCCGATAGCAGCTACGAGGACCTCTCCACTGACGGTCAAGCTGCCGTGGACGCCATTTATTATGCCGATTACATCGACGACGAAAATGATTACACCTACACGGAATCGATGCCGCACGACCACGTCACCGAGGTCAAGCTGTATGACGACGATGGCGATCACGACGGCACGTACCGTTATGATGACATCCACGATATTTTAGCTGAATATAATTCGTCGACCGGTAAATTTGAGACCGTTGACACCGACGACTAACGAAAGGACCATTCCTATGAAACAAACCTACTACCGTATCTGTTCCAACTGTGGCAACCAGAACGCCGCCGACGCCAATTTCTGTTTGAAATGTGGCACGACCCTGTCAGCCGCAGATGAGTATGCGCTGATTCCCCATGCGGCCGACCAAACTTTCCCCCTGTTTGACCTGGAACTGACCCCCGATGAGGTCGCCCAGACCAAAAATTTCCGGATCACTGAGGACCGCGACATCCCCGCTGGTTACCGTTCCGCCGGCTTAATGTTTGCTGAAAGCGACGTCGCCCCGCGTGCGGGCGCTAAAGCCGCCTGGGAAGACCTGATGAAACACGTCTACGCCCTCTTGCTCGCCAAGGGGTACGACGGCGTGGCCCGGGTCTCCATCCAACCGGAACCCATGCAACCGAGTCAGCTCTGCCTATACGGTGAAGCTTTAATTGTCGACACTCAGCACTAATAACTGGAGGAAACCTTATGCATTTAACCCATTACGCAGCTCCCGCCAATGATCAACCTGGCGGCGGGGCCGCAAACTTCTGCCCCAACTGTGGCCAACCGGTCTCAGCAACGGATACGTTCTGTCCCAACTGTGGCGCCAACTTACAGGTCGCTACCGGTGACACGAACCAATTTCAAACGTCCCAACAACCCCAAGCAACGACGCCAACGCAACAACGGACGGCCCCCACTCGGCCAGCCCGCAAGCCACGGCAACCGTGGTCGAAGAAAAAGAAACGCCTCTGGTGGGGCATTGGTGTCGCCGCGGTAGCCGTCATCGGCTTCTTCGTGTGGGGTAGCAATCATTACTCCCGCGCGGCAACGCTGGACCGGACCATCAACGATATCAAGAGTGGCAAGCACCTGACGGACGACTTCACCAGCGCAAGTTCCGATTTGACGCTGAGCAAGTCTAAACTATTGCCAATCAATCGCTACTACAGCGATCATTCCCAGGACTTGAGCAAGCTAAAAGCCGACCTCGATAACAGCGGTCGCAGTTCAGACGGCGATTTCGTTTATGAACAAAACGGACATCACCTGTTGTTCTTCCCGAAGTACCAGATTAGCGTGAGCCCGGTCTACCCGACCGTTACGACCAATCACACCGGTAACGTGATCACGCTGGACAACCATAAGATTGCGACTGCCACGTCTGACAGCTTCACCAAGAAACTGTCCGCCATGGTGCCCGGTGAATATCACCTGCAATCTCAAGGAAAAATTGGTGGCCATAATCTGACCAACAGCAGCGATTACCACATTACTAGTTCCAAGACATATGATTTGGAACTGACCACTATTTCAGTGGAACTAGACACCGTTGCGGGGTCTAACGTGTACTTAAACGGCAAGAAGATTGGGACCGCCGATAGCACCGGGACTTACCAAATCAAGAACGAACCGTGGACGTCCGACATGAGCGTTTACGCTGCCTACACGTCCAGTGCTGGGAAGGCCACAACGCCAACCACCAAGCTGAAAAAGGATGACGATGGGAGTTACGTCGATTTGGATTACAAGGATATGATGGATAAAGGTGACGCGGACGACTTTATTTCGAATCTGTTTGAAGCCGCGCAAAATCTCGCGGACAATGACGACAGCACCGATGACGATGGCGACGATATGTCCGACTTCTTTGTCAACGGCACCAGCAACAGCTACTACGCCGACCTCAGAAAGATGGCCAAGGGGTACAACGATAATGACAATCTCGATGCCATTGGCATGGATACCGACGTGACCGACGTTAAGCCTGGCCCGAATGGTACTAGTGAAGTGGTCTTCACGGTTGAATACACGTTTGGCTTGAGCGATTACGACTACGACCACGTGCAGGACTTCCAGTACACGGCTACGGTTCAACCTGCTAGCGATGATTCCTCACAAAGCTATCAAATTTTGAAGTACGGTCACGCTGTTAAGACGTCTGACCGCCACGAAGACGATTAAGGAGAAAATAAATGACTAATCAACCAAGATTCTGCCCACATTGTGGCAACGAATTAAAAGCCGACGCCAAGTTTTGCCCCAAGTGTGGGTACGCGCTAAGTCCGGTCGCCACAGACTCTGAGCCAGCCGCTGCTCCTCAACCAGAACCAACGCAAGCGGCACCAGTTGCCGAACCAACGACTACGGAAAATACCCAAGCCTTCTCCGGAAATTACTTCAACTGGTACCTGGACACCCTCAAACACCCGAGCCAACCACGTGTCGAAGCTAACCGATTCTTTGGAATCATCTCCATGGTCGTTGAAGCCCTCCTTTTAGCCTTAACACTAACCTTGCTGGGCCAAAAGATTGTCAACATGGTCACCAAAATGCTCAACACCTACGAAGAAGCGCAACTTGCTAAGTACTTGAACTTGAATGGACTGGTCTTCAAATCTGGCCTGATCATCTTCTTCCTGGTCATCATCGGCTACGCCATCTACGTCAGCATTGGTTACGCCTTCCGTCGCCTCATCACGGAAGAATACGTAAACTTCTGGGACTTCGTGAACCAGTTTGCTGGTGTCACCAACTTGATTTTAATTTTTAACCTGATTACGTTCTTGCTGGGCCTCATCACGGGGTCCGCTAACTTCTCCAGCCTCAGCATTTTACTGGTCTTCATGGTGCCAGCAAACTTGCTGATCAACGCAGCCTTCGTCTTCATCATTATCGATGGCGTTGACCAATCGCGGATGGACAAGTTCTACACGGTATTCTTAGCTGAAATCTCACTGACCGTGGCCTTCTTCATCTTTGGCTTTATCGCCACGAACATCGTCGGGGGTTCCATCGTGAGTTACGTGCAATCGCTGTACAATAGCGTGGTTTAACCTTTAAATCGGCTTGGCAGAAATGCTAGCCGATTTTTTCGTGCACAAATTTTCTAGCAAGTGGTATTCTAGAATTTATAGACGTACCAAATGGAGGACGAACAATGAGTTTAATTTATTTGAAACGGGCAACCGCGGCCGACGTGCCAGCTATCATGCCCATTATTGCTAACGCTAAGGCCCTGCTGAAGGCCGATGGCAGTCCGCAGTGGCAAGATGGCTACCCGGACGAAGCGGCCATCAGACGCGACATCATGGCCCAACAGAGCTGGCTGTTGATGGTTGATGGGCAAGTGGCTGGAACCGCGGCACAGGTAGTCGGTGACGACCCGAACTACCACGAAATCGATGGCGAGGGCTGGCACAACACGACGGCCCCCTACGCCACGATTCACCGGATTGCGCTGAGCGCCGGCTTTGCTGGGCAACACCTGAGCCACTACTTCTTCTCTAACCTGATCAGCCAGGCCTACCAAGAAGGCGTCCGTAACTTCCGCATCGACACGCATGCCATGAACAAGCGGATGCAGGCGATTGCCGGGAGCTTAGGCTACCAATACCGCGGCGAGATTCGCGTGGACGAACCCGGCGATAACCTCCGTCACGCCTACGAGCTGAATTTAGCAGATTAGCCAAGTGTCACCATTTTACGGGTCGTTCGCGTTCACTTAGCGGACGACCCGATGAATTTGGGGTGCCAAATTGCTAAAGTCGTGCACCATTATGGCTGTAAATTAATTGCGCAATGATGTATAATAATCTCTATTGTTTATTTAGACTGTTTTAGTAGAGAGGGGATTTTCTTTTAAAATGTATCGATTTTTCGTCCAGCCGCAAGTAAACGCGGCAACGCAGAAGTTAGCTGGTTACGAACTGTTATTACGCTCTTATTGTCACGATTACTGGGTGACGCCAACCGATTTCACAGCGCTTCCAATGGACCAACAGGTGTCACTGTCCTATCAAGAAATCACGAACATTTTAAAGGATCACAAAGATAATCCCGAGATTTCGCTAAACCTAAACCGTGAACAATTCACGGACCGCCGGACAATTGGCCACTTGATCCACTTGAAGAAATCCATCAAAAATTTGAAGTTAATCGTCGAGTTAACGGAAGCGCCACTGCTGGAGGAACTCCACCGTTACGTGGCGCTGTACCGGGCGTTTGATATCAAGTTGAGCTTGGATGACGTTGGCACGGACAATCCGTGGTGCCCAGCCGTGCAAGATATCTTGCCCTTCATGGACAATATCAAGTTCGCCATGCAAAATTTCCGGCTTCAACATCGACAAAAAGAATTGCTGCCGAGCCTCAGCTCCTGGCGTAAGATTGCCGACATGTACCAGCTCGGCTTCACGCTGGAAGGCATCGAGGATCAAAGTGACGTGGCGTTGGCTAAGAAATACAACGCCGGCACGACCCAAGGGTACTACTACAGTAAACCTGTGCCCTACGCTGGGTAATTGCATATTTAACCAAAATGAAACGACACGCTGGCCGGCTGGCTGCGTGTCGTTTTTTGTGTAAAACGCAATTGGGGTTCCGTGAGAAATGAGCCCAACTATTTGGCAAAAGTGACTAGGAAATGTTCACTTAAACCCACTATTTCCAGAATTTATTCAAGGACTTATTCAAAATAAGCAAAATCAATTGCCACTGTTTTTACCCTCAAGTGCCTTCAAAATAATTGCGTCCTAATGCCTCAAAAAGGCCTAAATTATTCAGATGAAATTTGCAAGAAGTCTATTCAAGTACCACGTTTTACCCCGCATAAATACCCAAAAACAAAAATGTGAAATTCATGATAAAAATGATTATATTTACCAGCCACCCAACCCCGTTTCTTCTATATACCCCCACAATCCCCGCTACCACGCCTTTAAACAAATTGAATTTTCCCTGTTGACAAACCATCCCCAGCTCGTTATTATTAGAGCCATATTAGAAATACACGAACGCATCACCAGGAAGAGTAGCCGTTCCCGCTAAGTTCAGAGACCACCGGTAGCTGAAAAGGTGGCTTACAACGGAGCAGCGAAGATGAGCCTGGTAGCTGACAATTGGTGAAAGCTGATTGTCCGAGTTGAAGCCCGTTACCGCTTCCGACTTTTGGCAACAGAAGTTACGGAGATGGTGGATGTGAGTCCCCCATAAAACAAGGTGGTACCGCGAGTGAAATCGTCCTTATGTAGCAATTACATAAGGACGATTTTTATTTTGAGGAGATGTTTGGAATGAAGAAAAAGGGAACGATCTTAACGGTGGCGGCTTTGAGCCTCTTAACATTAGCAGGGTGTGGCAGTCAGTCCAGCTCCAGCAGCAGTAACGGCAGCAACAAGTACGCGGACAAACAGGAACTGAACTGGACGGAATCCTCCGAGCTAGCGACCAACGATTTAGCCAAGGCCACGGATACCCTGAGTTTCACGGTCCTGCAGAACACGCAGGAAGGCCTGTACCGCCTGAACAGCAAGGGCACGCCCGCCAACGCGCTGACCACCAAGACCGAGCTGACCAACGGCGGCAAGACCTACACGTTTAACCTCCGTAAGGGGGCCAAGTGGTCCAACGGCGACGAGGTCACGGCCAAGGACTTCGTTTATTCCTGGCAACGGACGCTTGACCCTAAGACCGCTTCACAAGATGCCTTTTACTTCTTCCAGGTGAAGAATGCCGAGGCCGTCAATAGTGGCAAGAAACCGCTCAGCTCCCTCGGGATCAAGGCCGATGGCAAATACAAGCTGACGGTGCACCTCACCAAACCCGTTTCCTACTTCAAGAAACTCCTCGCTTGGCCCCTCTTCTACCCGGTCAACCAAAAGGCCGTTCAAAAATACGGCAAGAAATACGGCACCACTTCCGCCACGACCGTTTACAACGGGCCATTCCGTTTGACCAAGTGGAACGGGACCAGCACTACCTGGACGCTTGCCAAGAACAAGACGTACTGGGACAAGCAAGCCGTGCATCTCGACAAGATCAACGAAGTCGTGACCAAGAGCACCACGACCAGCTACAACTTATTTAACGCCAAGAAGACCGACGAGACCTTACTCGACGGCCAACAAGTGAAGAACAACAAGAACAATGAAAACTTTGTTAAACGCCTCCCAACCGGAACGCAACGCCTGAGCTTGAATCAAAAGACCGTTCCCGCCTTTAAGAACGTGAACGTCCGCAAGGCCTTCTCCTTGGCCATCGACCGGAAGCAACTGGTCAACGACGTGCTCCAAGACGGCTCAACGGTTTCCAAGGGCTTCGTACCAGCCGGCATGGGCAACAATCCTAAGACTGGCGAAGGCTTCGACAAAGAAGCCGAAGTCAAATCCGCTGTTTCCTACAATTTGAAGGAAGCCAAAACGTTACTGGCCAAGGGTCTCAAGCAGACCGGTAAGAAGTCACTCGACGTTTCCCTGTTAGTTTCCGACACCGACGCCAGCAAGCAAACAGCTGAATTCCTCCAGAGTTCGCTACAGAAGCTGCCCAACGTAAAGGTCTCCATCAACACGATTCCTTACGTTCAGCTGATTACGCGTCAACACAATAAGAACTACGACCTGACATTGAGCGGCTGGCAATCCGTCTTCGCCGACCCAATCAACTTCCTCGACGTTTACGAATCCAACTCTAGCTACAACACGTCCAGCTGGTCCAATAAGCAATACGACCAACTGCTCGACGAATCCGAAAACAAGGATGGGAACCAAGCATCCAAGCGTTGGAGCAAGCTGGTCGAAGCCGAAAAGGTCTTGATGAACGATCAAGGGACGATTCCCCTGTACCAAGCTGCGAAGTCCCAACTGTTACGGAAGAACGTGAAGAACATCAACTACAACCCAGCCGGTGTGCCTTACGACTTCAAGACGACCTACATTGCTAAGTAACGATTGATTAATTCCTAGTCCAGCTGAACCGCGACCCCCCTCGTGGCCCGGTTGGCAGGCCTCATCAGCCAGCACCACCTGTCAGACTTATCCATGTCTTCTTTATATAGTAGAAACAGGTTCCAACCGGCGTTTGAAGTGCGCCCCGGTTGGAACCTGTTTTTGCGTTTATTGTAATTTGTAAAAGTCTGTGGGGTAGCTGGCAACCGTGTGTCGAAAGGCTGTCATCGTTCGACAGTACCGCCATCCCCATAATCAAAACGCGACTGTTCTAATCCAACAAGTCACCAACGGAATGACTAGGTAGTGGTTGGCGGAAGGCGTAAAATTTTGTGCCAGATATTTTAACCTGCAAGGCCTGCACCTTTTTGCCCAGAATCTTGACCTTAACCTTAGTCTTGCTTAACGTGATTGCCGGCGTGCCGGACGTCATGCGCAGAACCATCCGGTAGCTAACCTTGTGGGTCTTCTTGGCAACCTTTTTCGTGTAGATCAGGGGTGCCACAAAGCTCACTTGCCAGGTTGGCTTCTTCAGAGTCGGCGCAGTCGAGGTGCAGATGCTATACGTCACTTTCTTAGGCGCCAGCTTCACGCGCGCGTAGGAAAAGACGGGGGCTTTCTTTTTGCTGACGGCTTCTGCGCCACCATAGAGGTACCAGCTACCGCGGTAACTCTTTGGCAGGGCGACCGCCTTACTGGCAGCGTGAACGGGGATGGTGCTGGCCACGCCAAAGAAGCTGACGCTGGCTAGACTGACAATCAACCCTTTAACCCATTTGTTCATCAGAAAACATCCTCTCCGCTAGTCCATCATATCCCAGGAACGCGCCTTCGTGGCCTTACTAAAGGCATAGTTCGTGTCGCCATCCTGGTCCCAAGCCAACGCTGGGGTCTTCACACCCTTGACCTTGACCGACGTCAGCCGAAATTTCCCCAGATTACTCTGGTCGCCTAAAGCTCGGGCCTGATAGAAGGTTTGGTTGTGCTTCGTTTTGACACTGAATGTCACCTTGGCCTCGGAGGTTATAAATGACGTCAAATCTGACAGATCAGCGTTCTTAGTCGAGCTAATGTCACTATCGATACCAGAATCCGTTAACGCAATCTGCTCCACGTAGTAGTACTTCGTGTGATGGTGACGCGCATTTCCCAGGTACCCATACCAATTTCCCTGCAGGTTATCTGGCAACGTCGCAGCGTGTGCCGTGGTACTCTGACTAGCCACTGCCCCAAACGCCACAACGGCTAACCCAGCGATGATTCCTTGAATAAATTTCCGACTCATCTGAATCCCCTACTTTCTCCTCAAAATAGTTATTCCAACTAACTATCTTAAAGATAGTCCAACCGGGTTAATAATACAAGATGTTTTTGTTCCGATGCAAATATTAACGATGTACACTGCTGTTGAGCCAATCTATCAGGACTCACGATTTTTAACTCTTGTAACAGGTTTTGCTAAAATGGGTGTAAAAAAAGCGCCGGAAATTTAGCATTCCGGCGCCACGAATTAACTTATTTATTCTGGACTCAGCATCCGCACACTCTGGCGGTTAACTAACTTGATTGGCGTAATCTTCTGCGGTAGCGTCTCGATTGACCGCAATTGTTGAACGCCCGCAATCCCCATTTCATAGAAGTTTTGCGACACGCTGGTCAGTTGTGGTTGGACCAGGCTGCACAGTTCCGTGCCGTCAATCGCCACGATGGAGAGGTCCGCGGGCACCAGCAGGCCCAGGTCACGCGCCTGATTCATCACGCCAATGGCCGCCATGTCACTAGCGCCCACAATGGCGGTCAGTTCGGTCTGCGCGCCGTACGCCTGCATCGCTGCCTGCCCGGCGTCATAGCTGTAATTGCCCAGCTGAATCCACTCAGCCTTGGGTGTGATGCCAGCATCCTGCAAGGCTTGCGTATACCCGAGTACCCGTTGCCGGCCGGTATGAAAGTCCCTATCGACGCCAGCCAAGCCAATTCGGCGATGTCCCTGTTTGATCAGTGCTTGCGTCGCTTGGTAGCCGACCTGCCAATCGTCCGAGGTGATGTACGGCAAACGCTCCCCGTCAAATGAGATGGACAGGAAACAATACGGCACCTGTGAACCTTGAAGTAGCGTCAGATTTTCCGGTGCCAAGTCCACAGATAATAGCAGAATGCCCATCACCGGTCGTTCAATCACCGTCATCAATGCACGGCGTTGTTGGGCCGAATCAGCATCCCCGGCGTATAAAATAATCACGTTCAACTCATGTTGGTGGGCTTCCGCTTGAATCCCTTCAATAATCTGACTGGCGAAGTTGGTCTTGGTCGAATTGACCACGGCCGCAATCACATTGCTATGGCGTGTCACCAACTCGGCCGCCGCCGTATTCTTCTGGTAACCCAGCTCAGTCGCCGCCGCGTGCACCTTAGTGGCCGTCGCTTCACTAAAGAACGCCGACTTGTTGGCCAAAACGCGCGACACGGTGGCCGTGGAGACCCCCGCTAATTTCGCAATATCCTTAATCGTTGCGGCCATCACGACCACCTACTTTCCTTTGTTTTTCTACTACTGGTTCCGGCCAGTCGTTGCTCTGTACCTGACCTTTGCGTTTTCATGTCTACGTCCTATTCTACCGTTAATAGCGTGAAATAACAAAGTCATTTGCCATGAATTCAGTAATTTTACACAAACGTTTGCTTTTCTTGTTTTAAGCCATTGTAAACGTTTGTGTAAAGTGCTAGAATTCATCTTGTAAGCGGTTACTTAATTAATTCAACCGATGATAGCAATTATTCAACTTTCATTTTTTAAGGAGGAATCACTATGGCTCAAAATACAGCCTTAGAAAGTGAGCAAGCCCCGACGACCGCAGCTACGACCGCCAGTGAAAACTCACTACCGAAACTACCCTTGAAGACCATCTTCGCAATGACGTTTGGTTTCTTCGGGGTCAACATGGCCTTTTCCTTACAGTCCTCACAAATGGGCCGGATTTTCCAAACGATTGGCGCTGACCCAACTAAACTGGGCTTCTTCTTCCTGTTGCCCCCGTTGGCCGGTATGGTCGTCCAACCCTTGATTGGGAAGTATTCCGATATTACTTGGAACCGGTTCGGCCGGCGGATGCCCTATCTCATGATTGGGGCGCCCATCGCCGCATTGGTCATGATTCTGTTGCCTAATGCCGGGTCGTTTGGCTTCGGTTACGCCTCACTGGCCGCCCTGTTATTTGGCGCCATCGCCATTCTCTTCATGGACTTGTCCTCTAACGTCTGCATGCAACCGTTCAAGATGATCATTGGGGATATGGTCAATGAAGACCAAAAGGATTTGGCCTGGTCCTGGCAACAATCCTACTCCAACTTGGGTGGGGTATTGGCAACGATCTTCCCATTCGTGTTAACTTGGTTTGGGGTATCCAACGTGGCTGCTAAGGGCACCGTGCCCCTGTCCGTGCGGATGGCCTTCTACATTGGCGCCGCGATTCTCTTAATAACTTCTATCTACACAATTGTTTCCGTTAAAGAATATGACCCTGAAACTTATAACCGGTTCCACCACGTCAAGGCGGAAACCAAGCAAAAGACGGCCAGTCTCTGGCACTTAGTGAAGACCGCACCACGGGCCTTCTGGGAAATTTCCTTCGTGCAACTGTTTGACTGGTTTGCCATTCAATACCTCTGGACTTACGGGACTGGCGCCATCGCCGACAACGTTTGGCACACGGCCAACGCCGCTTCCGCCGGTTACCAAGCCGCTGGGAACTGGTTCGGCATTCTTTCCTGCATCCAGTCACTAGCCGCCGTTGTTTGGGGCTTTGCCGTGCTGTCTCACACCAAGCCAAACCAACGAAAATTCTGGTTCCGGGTCAGCTTGATCATGGGTGGTCTTGGCATGATTTGGATCTACTTTATCCATTCACAATGGCTATTAATTCTGCCATTCTGCCTGATTGGTATCTGCTACCTGACCATGCAGACGCAAGCCATGTCCCTCTTCACCGAATCGCTCAACGGGAAAAACGAAGGCGCCTACTTGGGACTCTTCAACTGTGGGATCTGCTTGCCACAGATTATCGCTTCCCTGGCCAGCTTCGCCATTTTCCCAGCCATCGGCCAATCCATGCCCGGGATGTTAGTCATCGCCGGCATCGCCTTTCTCTTAGGGGCCGTCGCTGTGAGTGTTATTCACCCTAAATTATCTGAAAATTCTGTAAACTAGAGTTAGCAATTTCTATAGGAGGTTTTATCTATGTCTAAGCAATGGTGGAAAAACGCCATCGTCTATCAAGTTTACCCGCGCAGTTACCAAGACAGTAACAACGATGGGATTGGGGATCTCCCCGGCCTGACCCAACGCCTACCCTACATTAAAAAATTAGGGGCCGACGTCATTTGGCTGAACCCCATTTATAAGTCACCCGACAAGGATAACGGTTATGACATCAGTGATTACCGCAACATCCAGGATGCTTACGGCACCATGGCCGACTTCGACAAATTATTAGCCAGTGCCCACCACCAAGACCTGAAAATTTTAATGGACTTAGTGGTCAACCACACGTCTGATCAACACGACTGGTTCCAACAAAGCCGGCAGTCCAAGGACAATCCTTACTCAGACTATTACATTTGGCGTGACCCCGTCGATGGCCACGAACCCAACAACTGGGGCTCCTACTTTAGTGGGTCCGCTTGGACGTTTGAACCCAAGCGTGGTCAGTACTACCTGCACCTTTTCGCACCCGGCCAACCCGATTTGAACTGGGAAAATCCAAAGGTTCGCCAAGAAATCTGGAGTCTCATGAGATTCTGGCTGGACAAAAGGGTCGACGGCTTCCGGATGGACGTCATCAACTTAATTTCCAAGCCAGCTGGTTTACCAGATGCACCCCAAGCACCGGGTGCCCCTTACGGTAACGTGGAGCCACTGGTCTCCGATGGCCCCAAGCTCAACGATTACCTGCGGGAAATGAACGACGAGGTCTTGTCCCACTACGACGTCATGACGGTGGGTGAAATGCCTGGGTCTACGCCAGAAGACGCCATTACCTACACGGGTCTTGAAGCTAACGAATTGAACATGGTCTTCCAGTTCCAGCACGTCAGCCTATCCCCAAACGCTGATCCCCGTCTGGGCAAGTGGAACGACGCTCCCGTCAAATTGACCGAATTAAAGAGCGCCCTCTCCCGTTGGCAAAAGGCCTTGGATGGCAAGGGTTGGAACAGCCTTTATTGGAACAACCATGACCAACCCCGTGCCGTTTCTCGTTTCGGTAATGATACGCCAGCTTACCAGGAACTCTCCGCGAAAATGCTGGGCACCACGCTTCACATGCTCCAAGGCACCCCTTACGTTTACGAGGGTGAGGAGTTAGGCGAAACCAACGTGCACTACACCTCACTCGACCAGTACGAAGACCTGGAAAGCCTGAACGCCTACCGGCAAAACGTCGAGGAAGAAAAGATCATCGACCAACCAACGATGCTGAAATACCTGTCGCACATGTCCCGGGATAACGCCCGGACACCCATGCAATGGGATGATTCCAAGAACGCTGGTTTCTCCAAGGGTCAACCGTGGTTCGCTTTAAACCCGAACTACACCAAGATCAACGCGGCAGCCGAAGTCGATGATGACCAATCCGTCTTCAACTACTACCGGCAGTTGATTGCCTTACGCCACAGCAGTGACCTGATTGTTCACGGTACCTATGAAGAATTAGATGCCGACGACGAACAAGTCTTCGCCTACAAGCGTCACTATCAAGGGCAAACCCTCTTGGTCATCAGCAACTTTACCGACCAGACGGTCACCCGCGACTACGACCAAGCTAACGCCAGTGAAAAGCTCATCGGCAACTACGCCGACGACCAAGGCACCACGCTCCGGCCTTACGAATCCAAAGTTTATCTCTTCAAATAAAACCTCTGACTGACATCAAGGCAAATTAAAAACCACCTAGGTCCAACAACGACTGCGAGCGTTGTTGAACCTAGGTGGTTTTGTTGTGTAATGAGATTTAATGTTGATCAAGTTTATTCACGGATAGCTTGGGCGACAACTGGTCAATGGGTTAAACCCGTGTCAGCCGCAGAGAAGGTGAAAATGAGCCCAGCCGTGGGAATTGCCTTAGTGGCGTGAGCCGCTTAGGCAATTGATACCTTTGAGACTCGCTTTTCAGAGGCTCAAAGTAAGTCTGGAGACCGCTCTTTGGCTCCAGACGTTCGCCCACAGCGGATCGGTCTCATTTTGACCTTCCCGGAGGCGCTGACATGAATTTAACCCGTTTAATCGATGGGAAACAAGGGGAGCTTGGCCAAGTACTGAATGTCCGGCCGGTCCGCCGCGGCGCCCTCGGCCAGGATGGCCATCTGGCCCACAATGGTGGCCCCCGCCCGCTTCAACAATTCCTGAGCGGCGTTCAATGAGCCGCCACTGCTAATGACGTCATCGACAATGACGACCTTCTTCGCAACCAACCGGTCGGCATCGGTGCCATCCAGCACCAACTCCTGCGGCGCACTGGTCGTGATGGCCGTTACGGGAACCTTGAGGGGCGCCCGCATGTAATCCTTGGTGGCCTTTCGCAGAACCACAAATTGCGGGTGATCGGTCAGCCGGCTAAGCTCTTGGGCCAACGGAATGCCCTTACTCTCTAACGTGACAAAATAATCGAACTTCTTAGGCACTAACTGGGCCAATTGTTCCGCAGCATAATCGGTTAACTCAGCATCCCCTAATAGCACAAATGAGGCAATCGCTAAATCCTGACTGATGGGCACCACGGGCAACTGCCGCGTGATGGGTCCCACTTTTAACTCATACGTTTTTAACATCGTTTAGACCCCCAGTCCAACTAGTAACAACCCCTTCAACAGGCCCCCGGTTAAGAGACCGGCAAACGGATCGGCCACGGCCGTCACCACCAAGGTAATTGCGGCCACGGTCGCGTCCTTCCCCTGCAAGGCCGTCGCCGCATCTGCCGGAAAAATCACGACGGCCCCCAAAATAAACAGGAAACCAGCAATCGAGGCGCTCGGCACGTATTTTCCCAGCCGGGGCAACCAACCCACCGCCAGAATCGCGGCCATAATCAGCATCATCAGAATCCCGGCAATCACCGGTTCCGGCGCACTCGCCGTTGCGGAAATAATTGTTTCGACTGGTGCCCCACCGAGCAGGCTGGTCCCCATATCGGCTAACGACTGCGTAATCGTCAACAGGTTCAGGTTGACCGGATTGGGCCTAAGCCCCGTCATCTCCCCTGTAATCAACCCATAGGAAATATTGGCCCCAATGTTCAGACAGGCCAGGCTCAACGCCCCACGGACCACACGGGGATTAAGCGTTGGTTTCGTAAAGACAAATCGGCGAGCCGTCACGTGTTCTGGCAGCTCGGCACGGTAGTGGGTAATGAAGACGGCGGCCAAGCTCGACCCGACCACGGACAAGACAATCGTCCAGACTAAGTCTTTGGTCACTAAATAGGTCACAGCGGCCAGTCCGACCGATGTCCACCCCGTCAGCCGTTCTTGCTTAGCCATCCCCAACGCAATCTTCGCCAGCATGAGCCCCACACCAGCCATCATCCCCGCCATGATGCCATTGCCCAGGAGCGCAACAATTTTGGTGAGGGTCCCGGTCACCCCAATCAGGAGCATGACCAGGGAACCGCCTAAGATAATCGACGTTCGCTCGCGTAAATCCCTGCCCAGCTTTCCCGTCAGCGCTAAGGATTCCGCCTGAAAGGATAAGGGGGCCACGGCACCAAATGCCCCGTTGACCGCTGAAGCAAACAGAAACGAAAACATCGTCGGGAATATCGAGAAGCCTAGTGACATCGCCATAATTCCCTGGGGAATCCCATTTAAGACAACCCCGATTGCTGCCAACAGATCCGCTAACCAATGCATCAGATGTCCACCCTCCACACGTTTCTTGCCCATTATTTTAACATTCGCTTTCTTTCTACAGAATACGTTAATCAAATGATATTGTCCACTTATTTTTGCATTTATACGAACATTAGATATAAATTGCGTTATTATTTTCGGATATATTTAAGGTCATAAAAAAGTGTGACTCACCATTCGTTGAGTCACACAACCATTATCTCGTTAAGAATTTTTCAACTGCCGTTCCTGCACCGCGACCCGCAACAACCGCCACGAATCCGGTAACTGCAACGTCTCCAGCTGGCCATGCGCCAACGCCACGGCCTCCTGCACAAGTTGGCCCGCATGCGTATCACAATCCGCCGGGACATAGCCATCGCACTGGCGGTTCTGCGTGAGCAGTTGGGTCAGGAGTTTTCGCAAAATCGTGACCCCTGCCGGTAGGAGTAGTTGGTGGGCCGTCACGCCAATCTCTTGCAGCCAGCACTGCGCCTGACTGGCGACACCCGCCAACCTGGCTGGCGTTGCTGGGCCACCCGACTGCTGAACCACGACGAGCCCAACCAACGCGCCCATCGTCGCTAACACCGTGGCATGATTCACCTGAGCCAAGTCTAATAGTAGATAGTTGGCGACGGTTGGCTGCCACGCCGGCGTCGTGACTGGCAGTGCCGCCAACAGCTGATTGCCGAGACGGCCGTAGACGGAGTGTCCTAATTTCTCAATCAGGTCTTCCAACGACACCTGGGGAACGATGGTGAGCTCGTCGGTCGCTGTATCCTGGATCAACAGGTCCCGTGGCTCCGGGCCCAACAACGCGACCAGGCTAGCACTGGGGTCGGTCGACCACGGTAGCCGCGGCACAAAGTCTGCCCCCGCAGTCTGAACATTAAATTGTCTCACACCCGCATCCCTCCTCACCTATCAGCAGTGTACCCCCTTCGACCTACTTGAAGGCAACCCTTTTGTGCCTACATTTTAAACTGAGACAAACGCTTGCGCAAATGCCAGCAAACGTGTATGATTGAAAACATTGCTTAGAGTTAGTCGAACGCGAACCTTTTGAGGAGGGACCTAGATGTCTTATACCATCCACGAAGTTGCTCAGAAAATGGGCATTTCAACCTATAGTATTCGCTATTACCACGATCACGGCATGTTGCCCAACGTCAAACGGGACGCCAACAACAACCGCGTGTTTAACGATGTCGACTTGGAAGGGTTACATATCATCCTGTGCTTACGCGGGACGGGGATGCCCGTCGAACGGATTCAGCACTACCTCGATCTCGTCCAACAAGGGGAATGCACCGTGCCTGAACGCTATGAAATGATGCAAGCGCAACAGGAACGGACGCTCCGCGAAATCGCTGACCTTAAGGAACACCTGTCGACCATCAACTTCAAGGTTGATCATTACGCAGAAATTATGAAAACTCACCAGCCCGATAGTTTTGTGCCCGCAAGTATGCGCGACACGGCCACCAACCAAACGGCTTAAACTTGACCGGCTCCCACTAGCATTAACCACAGTTTCATCAACCAAATCAGCCATCTCTCACCGTTGTGTGCGAGGTGGTTTTTTGTTGAGTCAACTTTCTTGCACCCCCTTAACCAATATGCTACGCTTAACCACCTGCGATGCATTTATTAAATATTTTATGAGGGGGGTCCGCTCCTTGGAAACCACACACCTGCCGCACTGGCGGCGCAACATCTATCTCTTCTTAACCAGTCAGTTCCTGTCGGGCATCACCAGTATGGTGGTCCAGTACGCCATCATCTGGTACTTGACCAAGCAAACGGGCTCGGCGACGGTGCTCAGCCTGGCCACCCTGCTGGGAATGCTCCCGATGGTGCTCCTCAGTCCCTTCGCGGGGCCATTCGTTGACCGATTGAACAAGAAGGCCCTGCTGATTGTGCCAGACATCGTGGCTGCCGTCTTCGCCATCATTTTGTCGATTGCGGGCACGCTCCAATCGACCTTCCCCCTGTGGCTAATTTTCATTTCGCTACTAGTCCGGTCGATTGCGCAGACCTTTCAGATGCCAACGATTCAGTCGATTCTGCCCACCATGGTCCCGACCGATGAACTCACGCGCATCAACGGACAGCTGGGGATGGTCCAGTCGGCCAACATGATCATTTCACCGGCGCTGGGCGCATTTCTCTTTGCCATCGTCCCCATGAATTTCTTGATTCTGGTCGACGTGCTGGGCGCTATCATTGGGATTAGCCTGTTGACGTTCGTGCGGATTCCCGAGCATCCCGTGATTGACGAGAAGGTCCACGTTCTTGCCGATGCCAAATTTGGGCTGATGAAACTCCGTAACACGCGGGGCCTCTGGGCCATCACCATGATTGGTGCGACCTTCACGCTGATGTTCATGCCCGCCGCCAGCCTGTACCCGCTGATGACCATGGGCTACTTCCACGGCACGGTCGGCCAAGCTGGGCTGATCGAAGTCATTTACTCCGTCGGCATGCTTGCTGGGGGCGCCATCATTGGCCTCTTTGGTAATTGGCGCGACCGGATGAAACCCATCTTCTGGGCGACCGTCGCCATGGGCATCACCTTTGGTGGTAGTGGCTTTCTGCCGGGCAACCAAACCGGCTTCGTCTGGTTCGTGGTGTTAAATGCCTTAGCCGGTGCCATGACGCCGTTCTACAGCACCCTGTTGATGGCGATGATTCAACAGAGTTTTCCTGCCGACCAACTCGGCCGCGTGCTAGGCGTGCTCAACTCCTTGACCAGTGTTGCCGGACCGGTCGGCCTGATTTTTGCGGGTCCCCTGGCCGACAGCATTGGCGTCGAAAAGCTGTTCATCATCGGTGGCCTCGGCTCCCTGATTTGCGGTCTCGCCATGTGGCTATTGCCAAGTGCTCGCGCTTACGATCAGCAGTTACAGGCGCGCCTAGCAACTGAGGCGTTGGCTCAACCTGATTTAGATGATTAATCCTGAGGATCTGTTTCCGGACAGGTCCTTTTTTCTTACCTACCTAATGGCCATTCATTCTGGTCGGCCAAATCCGCATCACAACCCAAAAAGACACAGCCAAGGGGGAAAACCTCCTGGCCGTGTCTTTACTTGCTAAAACAAGTATTTTCTATTCGCGAAATTAATAATTGGTGGGACTACATCTTCTTCTCGAAACCTTCCATTGGCGCCGCTTCGTTTTGGTAATCGGCCGCAACGGCGGGGTCCGTGGTGAAGTGCATGACGGAGTAGAAGGCGCCCTTCAGGTAGTACTGCATGGCCACCGGAATCTTCAGTTCGGTCATTTCAGATGGTGAGAGTTGGTAACGAATGCTGGCTTCATCCCCGTCCGACACCTTTTCCATCCATTGCGGTTCCCGGATCATTTCGCGGCCCATGGCTACCAAATCAGCCCCCATGGCGAGAACGGCATCGGCGTCAGCCGGCGTTTCCACGGAACCGACACCAATCAATGGCTTGCGGCCAGCTAATTGGGCAACGAACTTCTTGATTAGCGGTTCGTGGTCGCTCTTGTCGTTCAGGGATGTCCGTTGTGCGGAACCCATGGACATGTGGACGTAATCCACGGCGGAATCCCCTAACATGTCCAGGAAGGCCAAGCTATCAGCTAAACGAATCCCTGGTGTTTCGATTTCCTCAGGTGAGATTCGGTAGCCCAACAGGAATGGGCGGTCGGCGTACTGGGTAATCGCCTTATGGGCACTGGCAATCACAGCCTTGGCAAAGGCCATCCGGTCATCACGGTCGCCACCCCATTTGTCGGTCCGACGATTTGAGTTAGGAGAGAAGAACTGTTGCAGCAGGTAGGTATTGGCTCCGTGCAGTTCGACCCCGTCAAAGCCAGCGGCGATGGCCCGACGCGTGGCTTCGCCAAAGGCAACAATCAACTCATCAATTTCTGCCCCCGTCATTTCCCGCGGCGTCTGGGAATCGGCTGGAAAGGCAGCTTTAACGGCACTAGCACTGACCGGTTGGGCGCCACGGAGAATGCTGTCGTTAGACTTTCGGCCAGCGTGGAAAATCTGCAGGACAGCCTTGGTGCCATTGTGCTTCATGGCGTTGGCCAAACGGCTCAGTCCCTCGATGTCGGTATCATCGGCAATCGACAGTTCGCCTTCAAAGCCCTTACCGCCAGCAATCACGTTCGCCACTTCGCCAATGATCATGCCAACGCCACCGGCCCGAGCGCCGTAGAAGTCGATTTCATCGTTGGTCACGTGGCCGTCGTAGAAACTCGACATGGTCGTGGTTGGGGACATGATTACCCGGTTCTTTAACGTAACCCCGTTCTTAAAGCTAAAGTCCTGTTGAAAATTATAAGTCATCTGATTTTCCACCTTTCTGAGTTGCGGTACATTTTTGAATTGCCGTTAAAATCGGTCGGAGGGTCTCGCCGGCTGGCGTCAGCGCCCAGCGCCGTTGTTTCACGTGAAACATCACGAGTTGGCGGCGCTGCAATCGCCACAAGCCACACCAACAACTCCATCGTTGCTTGCCATTTAGCCGCTGCCAGATCATCCTCATGGATTGGGGACCCGCTGCCAGCAACAGGAGTAGTTGCCACTGCACGGGTTGCGTGACCACCGTTTGGGTCGTCTGTAGCCCGCGAATCGAATGCGCCATCGCGCCACCTCCTCAACGAAACCTAGCATAACCGCTTGCCGGGCAGAAAAAAAGAAGGCACTTAAAAGTACCTCCTCGTTAATTTTCTAAAATATGGCTGAAGCCCCCATGGTCATTGGCGATTTCCATGTCGGGCACTTCACTGGCCCGGCGTTCACCCCACACGGACATCTGTACCAGGATCTGGCCCAAAGAACGGCCTAGGTCGGTCAACGCGTAGGTGACTTTAAACGGTGCCCGTTCCCCAGAAATGTGGCGGATGATGATGCCGTCTTGTTCCAGCTCCCGCAGTTGTTGCGTCAGCACCTTTTGCGAGATGGCCGGCAACTCACGGCGAAGGTCACACGTTCTTTGAGGCCGGTTGCCCAAATGGCACAGCAGTTGGGGCTTCCATTTCCCACTAATAATACCCAGCGTTGCCTCGACCCCATTGTTATACGACTTCTTCACGTGATGACCTCCTCAATAGTTTTACCCATTATAGCGCCTAAGCGACCTTTTGGGGAGTAGGCACCTTTTAGTAACCATGGAATCAATTCCCCAATCCATCGTTAAAAGCGTAGAATGAGATTAATTTAAAATTGAGAGGTAAGTGTTTGTAAATGTATGATTTTAAATTTCGAATTCTAGCTAGTTGTATGGCGGTCGTGCCTACAGCAATCATCGGTGCAGAATGGTATATTAACTTATCAATGAATGAAACACCCTTAGAGTTTGCAGTTGCAATCTTATTGCTGGCTTGGGTTTGGCTAGCATCATTGGTTAGTAGCATAGTTCTTTTAAGACTGATTTCGATCTGCTTATATCAAAAATCAATTCAACAACTTTTAAAAACACCTAATCTTAATTACATGCTAGAATCTAGAGATTTGCAAGATCTGTATAAAATTTTTCAAGCACTCGATTTCAGCTACTCTAGAAGGCTCAGAAAGGTTGCGAAAAAAGAGAATATCGATCAAAAACGTAAGCGCTTAATCGGAGCCATTATCCATCGTAAAATTTTACTGGAAATGGACGAGAATAAGTTGTAATTGCTAGAATTGATTCTATCGTGAACGTAATAGCACTACAGAGAGACCAAACAACCGTTTTTCGACGGGGCTTGGCCTCTTTGATTTGTCGTGTATATTGTGCCACGGAACGTCTTGTGGATTCGGTCTGGCTATAACGCTAAACGGGATGGAAACTTACGGCAAAAAATCATCGAATTATTAATTAATAATCAAAAACCAGTAATTATTAATATCAAAAGGAGCCGCCATATTAGCGACTCCTTTTTGTTCAAACAACTTGTTTTCTAGTTTAAAAACTCATATTACCCGAAAGGCCTAGGAAACACCGTGCTGGCTCCCAATGGGTTAAACCCCTGTCAGCCGCAGGGCTGGGAAAACTGAACCAGTCGTGGAAGTGACCAGAGGCGAGCCAAGATGTCCGGCTGTGTCGATGGCCTTGGCTGGGGTACTTTCTCAGCCTAGCCCATGGGGCAACCTTTGAGACCGCCCTCCGGCTCAAAGTTGAGGTGGAAAACCGTTTCTCAGGTTGGAACCGACCCCACAGCAGGGTATCTTGGGCGCGCCGCCGGGAACAGACGCGACCAGGCTCAGTTTTCACCAGCCCGGAGGCGAAGTCAACATCAATTTACCCCGCTGGAACGGCCATCACGTTGGTGTCGACGACGCCGAACTCGTGGCGCATCGCCGCTTCAATCTCCTCGCCCAACCGGTAACTATCCTGCACCTCCATGTGGGCGTCGACTGCGATCACCAAATCAACCGTGACCACGTTGCCGTTGTAGTGAGCCTTGAGATCTTCCACCCGTTTGACCCCCGCAAAGCCCGCGGCCATTTGCCGAAATTGTTCTTCTACTTCCGGGTCAAAGTAGTCGGCCAAATTCAAGCTACTCTCACGGAAAATCTTGATGCCCGCCGTCAAAATGTAAATACCGACCAGCATACTGGCCACCCCATCAAGCCAGGTCAGCTTGAAGGCCAGCGCGCCGCCAATCGCAATCATGGACGCAATACTGGTTATGGCGTCGCTCAAACTATCCAGCGCGGCGGCCGTCAATGCAGCGTTCTTTAATTTTCGACCGGCGCGCCGGTTCAGCCACCACACACCCAGCATGACGACCGTGGCGATACCGGCCCCCAGAATCGTAATCGGTTGGGGCACCTCCTGGTCGGCGGGATTCATGAGACTCTTGATGCCGCTGTAGATGACGCTGGCGGCAATGGCAATCATCACGATCCCGGTCAGCATGGTGAAGACCGTTTCGTAGTGAAACCGCGTCAACTGGAGGCGTTGGCCGTTGTGGCTGTAATCCTCCGGTAACGGCTGGCCCATCAAATCATCGTCGTGAATATCACGGGCAATGTAGATACCAATTAATAACAAAACGGTTGAAATAATCCCGGATAAATTATTAAACGCATCGGCCCGCAACGTTTGGGAGTGCCCCACAATCGCCAAATAAAATTCGATAACAGCGATGCCCAGGTAAGCCGCCACGTTTAAGTATAGGTGCCGCTGAGCGCCGCGTAACTTGGCCAACTCGGCCTGTTGCCGGGCCTGCCATTCGGCCTGTTCCTGTTGCCGATGCTCGTTCAATTCTTTCATACACAATCCCTCTTATCCGCTTAGATAGCTCCATTATAAGCCGTTTAGTCTCTGTTTGATTAGGGAATTTCAGTGTTCCCCAAATCAGTGAAATACGGCGGCATCAACCCGTTTGCCCAGTTGATTCATCGCCGGAATCTGCTGGGAAAGCTCGCCATTTTGCGACAGTGCCACGACCACCACGGCCTGCTTGCCCCGAGCAAAAATGGCCGCATCATTTTCCACGCCATAGGTATCGAACTCACCGGTCTTGTTGTAGATTTGACGACTGGCTGGCACCAATTTGGGTAGCTTGGTGTGATTGGTATTGGCCGCCATCAATTTTAAAATCGCCGTATCGGCAGACCGTGAAATCAGCTGGTGCCGCCAAATTTTCATTAGCAAGTTCCCCAAATCACGAGCAGAGGTTTCGTTGTCCCGTCCCGCTGCGAGCGCCTTTTGATCCATCATCTTTCGCCGGAGCACCGTTTGGGTGGCCCCCAGCCGCTTGATTTCCTGATTGACGGCCGCCAAGCCCCCGACCTCGCGGATGATGATGTTAGTGGCGGTGTTATCGCTCACGGTCATCATGTCCTTTAGCAATTCGCGATTGGTGACCCGCGTTCCGGCGGCTTGCGCCTGTAGATTTCCCGTGCCGCCCACCTTGTCCGCCTCCCGGAGCGTATAGGTCGCGGCCAAATCAAACTTACCAGCCGCAACCTGACGATAGACTGTCGCCAAAATAAACAACTTAATATCACTCGCGGCCTTCTGTGAACGGTTGTGCCAACTCAGCGTCTGCCCCGCCGTTGTTTGAATGAACACGGCGTTTTGCCCCTTCAAGTGGCCCATCGTGCTCTGCGCAATTTGTTTAAATGGCGCGGCTGGAACCGGCTTGGTCGTTTGGGACTTAGCCGCTTTTGCTTTAGGTGTTTTTGGCTTGGTTACGCTAGAACTGGCCGATGCCGAGCGGCTAGATGTCATTTTTTTCGCCGCCTGATGTGCTTGGCCACGCGACTGACAGCCGACCAATCCCAAACTTGTGACACCGACCAGTAACCACAATCCCCATTTTTTCATCAAAATTCCTCCTGACCTAAAAATACACGGCGGCCGTCAGATGCGGGTTGCCGTGTACTAAAGATCTTAATTTACTGCATCCAGACTTCGTTCACTAAATCCCCATCGTACGAGTTCCCGTCCGTCAACACGATATCATCGTCGTAGGACGTGTAACCGTAGTACGTTTCGTGCTCGCCATTGCTCCAAACCACGTCGATTTCCACGTTGGCATCGATGGTCTTGGTGTCGTTGGTGCCGGTCGTCACGTCATAGGACAAGACACCGTGCGCGCCGGAATCCTTGATGGTCGCGGTCCCATGAAAGGCGGAACCGTCGTTGTTGTTCTGCACGACCGAGCCGTTATCGTGAATCGTCAACGTTTCCTGTTGCCGGTCGCCATCGTCGTCATTATAGAAATAATAGTCGCCAACGTACTTGCTGTAACCGTCAAAACTATTGTTGGTAGTCGTTGTGGTCGTATTGCCGCCACTGGCCTGACTCGTGGCCGCGCTATTGCCCTTGGACTGGGTCTTCTTCAACAGAAATTTGTCATTGCTCTTTTGCAGACTGAAAAATTCCGTCTTCAGGGCGCCAAAGCCCTTCTTGTTCAAGTCCGTCAGATTAATGCTGCTCAGCTTTTTGTTCGACTGCTTGTATTTGCCATCGGCATTCAAGGATTGTGCCGCCGCAATGATCGACTCATCTTTGGCCGTTTTCCCCGACGCCTGTTTACGACTGGACTGGTTTTGCTTAAACGCATTCTTGGCCTGCTGACTACTCATACTAGACGTGCATCCCGCCAAACTCCCAGCCGCCAACAACGCAACAGCGACCGTTAGCCAATGCTTTTTATGTGCCATTTTTCTGCCTCCGCAATTGATTTATGTACTTCTTAGTTTCAATTTTAGGCCAACCCATCAACAACTACAATGGCTAACACTAAATAGTGATTGTCCGATTAATAATTAAGATAAACGACAATCATTGTCGCAGATTACTGTCTTAAATATGCTAATAATGTCCTATGCATACGATGGACAGCAACTATCCCTTCAACTCAATTTAGCAACTGGGCACGCCAACAATCACCCTCCCGTAACTACGGGCTAAACTAGTGTCAGCCGCAGAGATGGCGGAAATTGCGCCATTCACATACCAGGTGAGTGACCAGAGGCGGATCAAAATGACCAGCTGTGTCGATGCTCTTAGCTGAGTGCTTTATTCTCAGCTTAGAGCATCGGGCGACCTTTGAGACCGCACTCCGGCTCAAAGTCGAGGTGGAAGACTGCCTTTTAGTCTGGAACCGACCCCACAGCAGGGCGTTTTGAATCCGCCGCCGGGAACGGAATAGCTACTACGTTCCGACGTAATTTCCACCATTCCTTCAACCCAATTTAGACTAGACTAAGACAATTGGGCACGCCAACGACCACCCTCCCGTAACTGCGGGCTAAACCAGCGTCAACCGCAGGGATGGGAAAACTGCACCACCATGTTAGTGACCAGAGGCAGGTCAAGGTGAACAGCTGTGTCGGTGGTCTTGGCTGAGTGCTTTATTCTCAGCTTAGAGCACGGGGCGACCTTTGAGACCGCGTCTCAGGCTGGAGCCGGACCACCCAACGGCGGACATTAACTGCCACCAGCCATAACCAAATGTACCAACAACCAATCCCGTACCCGCGGGTTAAACTCGTGTCTGCCGGAGGGATGGTGGAAATGAGCTCAGCCGTGGGAGTTGCCTTAGTGGCCTGCCACTTAGGCAACTGCTATCTTTGAGACGTGCTCTTCGGCTCAAAGTAAGTCCGGAGACCGCCCTTTGGCTCCGGACGTGCGCCCACCGCGTTCCGGTTCAATTTCCACCATCCCGGAGGCCGTGACAACGACTAGTTTAACCCGACCCCGGGAAAATGCGTCAGGGGGTTCACGACCCGGTGAAACCTGACGCAAGCAGCTGTCTCCCCCGAAATTCACACCAAAATGAGAACAATTTGTTTATCTTTTCATTAACCCGTTTTCATTATTGTAAGCGCTAAATAAATTTTCTTTAGGCATGATGAACACCGTCAAATCGGTGATATACCCTGGTTTTCTCGGACAACTAACAAACTTTTACCCGAAAGCAGTTGCAAACTGTAATTTTTTTAGTTATAATTGCTTTGTGAAATTGGTACCAATGATTTTCAAAACTTCCGAAAGAAGGCATTTGTATAATGGCTGAACGTAGTTATGACTTTCTTATGCCCAGTGTCAATTTCTTTGGCCCTGGCGTAATTAGCAAGATTGGTGACCGTGCAAAGATGTTAGGGATGAAGAAGCCCGTCATCGTAACGGATAAGTTCCTTGAAGGAATGGAAAACGGTGCGGTTGAACAGACCTTGAACTCCTTAAAGGCTGCTGGTGTTGACTACGTTGTGTACAACAACGTTGAACCGAACCCTAAGATTCGCAACATCAAAGAAGTTAAGAAACTTTACTTGGATTCAGGCGCTGACTCCATCATCACTGTTGGTGGGGGTTCTGCTCATGATACTGGTAAAGGTGCCGGCATTATCTTGACTAACGGTGATGACATCACCAAGTTAGCTGGGATCGAAACGCTCGACAAGGCTTTGCCACCACTGATCGCCGTTAACACGACTGCTGGGACGGGTTCAGAATTGACTCGTCACGCCGTTATCACGAACGAAGAAACCCACTTGAAGTTCGTTGTTGTTTCATGGCGGAACATTCCGTTGGTTTCCTACAACGACCCTACTTTGATGTTGGACGTTCCTAAGGGCTTAACTGCCGCTACTGGGATGGACGCTTTCGTTCAATCCATCGAACCATACGTTTCTGTTGACCACAACCCAATCACCGACTCACAATGTATCGAAGCTATCAAGTTGATTGAAACTTCCTTACGTGAAGCCGTTGCTAACGGCCACAACCTTGAAGCTCGGACCAAGATGGTCGAAGCTGAAATGTTAGCCGGGATGGCCTTCAACAACGCTAACTTAGGTTACGTTCACGCCATGGCTCACCAATTAGGTGGTCAATACGACGCTCCTCATGGTGTTTGCTGTGCTTTGCTCCTGCCTTACGTTGAAGAATACAACATCATTGCTTGCCCAGAACGTTTCGCTGAATTAGCTGAAATCATGGGCGAAAACACTGAAGGCTTATCAACGCGCGACGCTGCCGAATTGTCCATCAAGGCCATGAAGCAAATGTCACAAGACGTTGGTATTCCTAAGTCCATCAAGGAAATCGGTGCAAAGCCAGAAGACTTTGAACTGATGGCTGAAAACGCCTTGAAGGATGGGAACGCCTTCTCTAACCCTCGTGTAGGGACTAAAGAAGATATCGTTAAGATTTTCCAAGCAGCTTACGACGCAAAATAGAGTGCGGAGTGGGGCGCTTAGACAGCGAGCATTAACGGCGTAACGGAAATGCCCCCGCACCTGGGGGATTTTCGTTACGGTGTTAAGCGGAACTGTCTGCCCCACGGAGCACGTTTCAGAGGCCGCAAGTCTCCGGAATAGATAAGTGGAGAACCCGACTAACTGTCTGATTCTTACATCACGTTTTAGCATCTGTCAGTCCCACCGGTTCAAGGGTCCAATAACAGAGGCCAGTCCCTCTGCGACACACCACCCCGGTAACCGCCAACAACGTTCACAACCAGACAGCCCCCCGCTATCCAGCTTGTGAACCATGTTACGGACTGACAACTGCGATCGGTTAGAATTAACCGTCTAACCGATCAGAAAATTTCAGTGGCCACCTGGTTACCCCCTCTTGGTCACCACTAAAAATTGATTGATTGTGTATTACAACGACGAAAAGCCACCTTTGCGGGTGGCTTTTTAGTTTAACTAAGGAAGTTATTCCGATGACAAAATTTCTAACCTTTGACTGTTACGGCACCCTGCTACGGGAGGAAGGCACCTACGCGGAAATCGTGCGGGCCGCCCTCCAGCTGGGGGTCGATGCCAAATTGGCGCGGCAACGATTCATCACCTACCAGGGCGACCGCAACAACATGCATCCCTACCTGGACTATGATCTGCTGACCCGCAACAACTTACTCCACCTAGACGAACAATTTGGCCTCCAACATGGTTTCGAGCGCTACTATCCCGAGGTGTTAATGGCGCACCGCGCGCTCACGCCGTTCCCCGAAGTCATTGCCACGCTCAAAACGTTGCGTGAGCGCGGCTACCATCTGATTATGATGTCCAATTCCAGCTGGGACATCATCCCCGCCAATGCCGACAGCCTCCAGGTGCCCTTCGACATTTGGACTGCCGAGGACGTCCACGCCTACAAACCGGATCACACCTTCTTTGACGCCGTGGGCAAGCATTACGGCTTCACTCCCGAGAATCACTGGCACATCGCACAGGGCTACGCCAGTGACATCATCCCCGCTGATCAGCTTGGCTGGCGGTCGATTTGGGTCAACCGGGAAAACGCGAAACCCACAGCTGCCGCTCGGCCAACCCACATGGTGACCACCCTGGATAGCGTTCTACAGTGGCTCCCGTAATTTTTTAATCATACCAAAAAAGTCGTCCGATAATTGTCAGGCGACTTTTGCGTTACTTCGGTTGAACCCGATACCGTAGCAGGGTTTTCGCCCTTTCCGGAGCAGTCCGGCGGGCATCCGTCAGGTAAATTTCGCGGTGCCAGTAATCGCCCATGGTGGGGATGACCTGCAAGTTCTGCTCGGTCAAGACCGTCTGGAGCTGGGCAAACGTGGCCGGCTCATCGTCAAACGGCCCCTGATGGATGGTCTGGAGCACCTGTCCCTCCGAGTAGGTTTCCCAGCTCAATTGGTCAAAGTAGGGATTGGTCTTCTTCGCTTGAACGTCAGCCAAGGCCTGGTCAAAATCCGTGGCCGTCAACCGGTCTGGCTGGCGCAACATGATTTTGTATTTCAAGGCCGCCTTGTTCAGGTCGGCCCCGCGTGAGCCATCAGTCGTCGTCCAGACGCCCTCCAACGGGTAAACCGTGTACTCGTAGGGTTCGCCCAGCTCGCCGCGTTTCAGCGCCATTCGCAGCTGATAGGCCACCGGATACAGGGCGGCAACGTGCTCCCCGAAGTCCGGCTGATTGGGATCACCCTGGCCTTCAATCGTGATAAAGTTCAGTGCTGGCAACGTCAAAAGTGTCGGTTGCTTGGATAAGTACCAGTCCTTCTCTGCCTTGCGCCATTCATGTTTCATGGAAACGCCTCCTCGTTAATATTTCCATTATACAAAAAATCGTCAGCCACCTGCACTGACGATTCACGAATTTATTTCTCGACTAAAGGAACCAGCATTTCGCCGTGAACACCGGCGTCATCGCTCCCAGTCACGTAAGACGTGTTGGGACCACCCACGTAGGCGTAGTCGGTTAATTGGGGTAAGATTTCGCCGAAAGCGGGACCTTCGAGCGCGTTGTACAGCCCCATTTGATCCGCAGCCGTGCCGGTAATGACCAGGTATTTGCCAGCGGGAAATTCAATCAACCGTTGACCCGCTGCGGCCGTCGCAGCCGTCGTCACTTGTCGACCGGCGTAGTAGTGAAATTCACCGTTGATGGCTTCGTTAACCGCGAAGGGGTAATCGTTGATGCCGTCCAGCTTTGCCAGCGCTTGATCCGCGTTGATCTTTTGCCAGAAGTTCGCCTTCTGCTGACCCATTTCGGGGAAGTTGCCAGTCAGCACCGTGTCGATGCCTAAAACAGTGAATGCGGGTTTCGTTTCAATCGTGTAATTTGCCATATTGTGGTGGCCTCCTTCAAATGATAGACTCAGTATAGTCACTAATGGTTTCAAAAACTGACGCTATTGGGAGAAAATCATGACAAAAACGGAACGGGTCAATACCATGATGCGGTACATCAACAATCGCCAATTTTTTACGATTCGTGAATTGATGGCCCACTTTCAGGTGTCGCGGAGCACGGTCATTCGTGATCTTGAAAATATTCAGGAGCTGGGGATGCCCCTGACGTCGAGCGTCGGCCGCGATGGCGGTTACGCCGTTCTTCAGAATACCCTGTTGCCCGCCGTGCAGTTCAACAATGAAGAGCTGAAGGCTCTATTTGTCAGTTTCCTAGCGACGTTAAATACCCAGCTTCCCTACCTGCAGAATCGCAATACCTTAACGGAGAAGCTCGTGGCCATCGCCTCGCAGGCCCAGCAGGATGACCTCCTGACGCTCCAGGAGCTACTAGTTTTCAGTCACACCAACCCGGCCAACACCAAATTAACCGAGCTGACTGACTTTGCGCCACCCATGCTGCGCACACTACTAAATAACTGTTTGAGCAGTCGCCAGCTCTGTCTCAAACTGGCGACGACCACCCGCACCGTTTGGGTTCGCCACGTCTACAATCGTCAGGCCATCTGGTACGTCGACGCGTGGGACCTGAACGACAACGGCTTCTACGAATTAAAAGTCACGGACATCGTGGCCATCACCCCGGTCGCTCAGGAACAGACGCTGGACCCGGACGCCATCACTGCGGCTATCAAAGCGGCCCGGCCGCAACCCAATGTTTGCTTGGAATTGACGACCGACGCCATTCAACAGTTTAAACAGCATCCCCATCCCACGGCGCCACTTCAGTACCGTGACCAGTTCCAGCAGAGGGCTATATTGGAATGCTACCTGGACCCAGCCTCGCCAGAACAACTCCAGGACTTTGCCCGCTGGTTTCTTTACTTGGGTCACGCAGCCACGCTTCAGACGGCGCCAACCGAATTGATTGCTGCCATCCGCACTGAATGTCAGGAGCAATTGAGCCAACTACCTACAGAATAATTGTCGTCATCCACCGAAATTTGGTGGATTTTTTGCTTTTCAGGGCGAATGTAAAAAGTTCTCTAATTTATTTATTTATACATCCAATCCTCATAACAAATGGGTATTTTTCAAGTTCACCATGATTACGCTAATTTAACGTTAGCATCACTAAAAATGACAATGACTCAATTTTCAGCACCTATTCCCTTGGATTCAACTGGTACATAGCTGAGTAAAATCAGTACATAGAATGACCTCGAAACGCTGATATATCAGCGTTTTCCAAGCTTGCATGTCCTCAATCTAGGTGCTATCATTAATTTTGTTAACAAGGAAGCAATTCAACGGCGCTGTTGAAAATAACTAACAAAGGAAGTACCACTTATGAACAATTTAAATGAAATCATTTTAGACATGTTAGCAAAATTCCAAGCAAAGTACCCCAACAGTGTCGTTTCTCCTATTCGATTAATCAAACGGGCCATCTACAACTACGAACACCGGCGTTGGTCCTACGACCATGAGTTCCTGGCCGCAGCCCTCGTCATGGTCGGACCCCAAGCGTTTGACTTTGCGGACCTGAAGCGGGTGGCCACGGACCTCTCCGGCGTCCAATATGAAGCCATTAATATTACAGCGGACCTCGATGCCTTCATTCGGGTCTGTGCGGATGTGTGTGGCGTCACGCCCACTGCCTTTGCGGCTCGGATGAGCAACTGTGACTTCGCCTTCGCTGACCTAGACCAAGCCACCACCATCCCTATGTCTGACCGCGGTTACGATCATTATGCAAAGCAAACAGGCATCGTCTGTGGTATGCTCAAGGGCAAGTCCCTGGCTGAGGTGCAAGCACTGATTTCAACGATTTTTAGCAAATAAGGCGGTGCCCGATGACCTTACACCTCCTAACCCCAGAAACCCTAACCGTTCTCACGCACCACAATGCCGATCCACAAACGACCTACATCGACGGGCGGGTCGCCGCTAACTATGGCGTGTGCCACCGAGTTTACCGACCGTGGACGTTTGACACCGACTTTCTCGTCGCGAGCCTGCTCTACTACGGCACACCAATTCTGCCGCCAGCGTTGCTCAACCAGCGCGTTCGCCAGTTTACCAGCCAGCAACACGGTCGCTACTTCTTCACCAATCAAACCGACAACATCACGCGAGGGTGCGCCCAAATTGCCGGGGTCTCAAACGACGACTTTCACCTGCGACTGGCGCAGGCCCGCCTCGCCTTCAAGGACTTAGAGCTGACCCCCAAATTTCCGCTGGACCCCGTCGCGGATGTGCGTTATCCCCAACAGCTCTGGCTGCTCTGCCAGCTCGTTGCCAAAGCCGACCGCACCACGATTCAACAATTTATGACACTTCTCCTGGGCGGTCCCGATGCCGCCTAGGAGACAGAAAAGCCGCCTAACTCAGGCGGCTTTTTGACTACTCTTTTTTCACCATGTGCTAACCGACATTTTCTATCTCTCGTCCCAAACGAAAAGGCCCGGACCAACGCCCAAGCCTTTCATGGTTAACGTTCTATTTGCCTGACATTTCAGCTTTCTTATCGTTATGCCGCAGTTCCATTTCGATTTCTTCCAGTGACTTGCCCCGCGTTTCAGGAACCAAGTAGTGGACGAAGAACATGGACAAGACGGCGAACACAGCAAAGACGGCGAATGGGCCACCGACGTTGTTGTGGAAGTAAGCCAGCATGACCAGGAAGAATTGGGAAACCAAGAAGTTCCCAATCCAGTTGGCTGCGGACCCGATGGAAGACCC
The DNA here is from genome assembly GCF_016861655.1 of Levilactobacillus lanxiensis. Classification (GTDB taxonomy): domain Bacteria; phylum Bacillota; class Bacilli; order Lactobacillales; family Lactobacillaceae; genus Levilactobacillus; species Levilactobacillus lanxiensis. The sequence goes on from NZ_BOLN01000001.1 coordinate 398,108, forward strand.
GATTCCCCGGACACTCAATGGGAAAATTTCCCCAATCGTGACCCAGGCAATGGGACCCCAAGAAATGGCGAACCCGAAGATATAAATGGCAATCAGAATCATGGTTGGCACGGCCGTCGTGTGGATGTCCATGGTGAAGTTCATCACGGCTAAAATCCCTAAGGAAACGGCCATCACGATTGACCCAAACATCAGGAAGGTCTTCCGGTTGAATTTGTCCATGATAAACGTGGCCAGCACCGTGACCACAAAGTTCACGATCCCAATCCCAACAGAAATCCAGATGGCACTACCTTCCGCGAAGCCAAATCCCTTAATGAAGACTTGGGGCAGGAAGTAAATCACGGAGTTGATCCCAACTAATTGTTGCAGCAACATGATACCGACCGCCACAACCACGGCTGGCCGGGCAATCGTAAACAGTTCCTTGACGCCACCCTTAGGTTGATTGGCAACGGTTTCAATTTCGGCCAATTCCTTTTCAGGATCATCGGTCGTATTCTTCCGTAACATTTTTAAAACGCTCAAGGCTTGTTCGCTGTCACCCTTTTCGGCCAAGAACCGTGGGGATTCGGGTAATAACAGGCCACCAATCAGCAGTAAGGCCGCTGGAATCAAGGCTGACCCCAACATCCACCGCCAGTCACGGATACCCAACAGGTTGTGGTTCAAGAACCCCAGGTTAGACACGTAGGCCAACAGAATCCCTAAGGTAATCATCAATTGGAACAAGGTCCCCAGAGACCCCCGGCGTTCAGCGGGCGCCAATTCGGCCAGGTAAGCTGGCGTCAAAGCGGACGCAGACCCCACGGCAAAGCCCAAGATAATCCGGGCGATAACCATGGACCAGAAGCCCACGGCCACCATGGATAACGATGACCCTAACAGGAACAGGATCGCGGCTAAAATCAGCAGTCGCTTCCGCCCATATTTATCGGCCAACGGACCCACGCCCAGTGCCCCGACGGAAGACCCAATCAGCACGGATGACGTGATGAACCCCGTCTGGCCAATGCCTAAGTTAAAGTTGTTTTCGATCAATGGTGAGGCCCCAGAAATAATACCAGTATCAAACCCGAATAAGAGGCCACCTAATGCACCGAATGTGAAAATAAAAAATGTACTCAAATGTCGATTCATATTAACTTTCCTCACCCTTCATAAATAATCAGCAAATACATGATACCGCTGGTGAGTTGTGTTGTAAACGCTTACTCTGGCGTTAAATCGCTCTTTTGGTCTTCACAAAGTCTGAAACTGCTCTAGACCAAATCCGCAGCTAACGCGATAGAAAAAGGGCCGCCAGTCAGGCAGTCCTTTCCGATGGTGTAGACCAATTTTGCGTATCTTCGCACAAAATCCGTCTACCCTTTTATAAAAATATTTTTAAGCGAGGGTCATCCGCCCATCCATAATCGCGTAAGTCTTATCCGCAAACTCCTGGAGCCGCAGGTCATGGGTCACGACCACGATGGCCTTGTTGTGCTGCTTGGCCAGGTCGTGGAGCAGTTGTCCGACCACCTTGACCCGGTCACTGTCGAGCGCCGCCGTGGGTTCGTCCGCTAAAATGATGTCGGGGTTCTGGTACAGCGCCCGCGCAATGGCGACCCGCTGCGTTTGCCCGCCGGACAGTTCGCCCGGATACTGCTTCGTCAGGTTAGCAATACCGAGTTGGTCTAACAGATTGGCCAGTTGTGCCGCCGTCAAATTACCGTGTGGCTTGACCCGGTCGACCAAGGTAAATTGGTCCTGGACCGACAGATACGGAATCAGGTTGTAGGCCTGCAAGATGAACCCAATCTTGTTTAACCGCAGGGCATCCCGCGCCTTCCCCTCCAATTGCTGGAGCGACTGGTCCTGCACGTGGACCTCACCGGCTGTGGGCGTTTGAATGCCACCCGCAATCGTCAAAAACGTACTCTTCCCGGAACCCGAAGGCCCAATCACCAGACTGACCTGGCCGGCCTCCGCCTCGAAGTTCACGTCCTTTAAGACGGTGACCTGGTTGGTGTCGTGCCCAAATTGCTTACTTACGTGTGCTAACGTCAATGCTGGCATGGTTTAACCTCCAATCACGCTGACGGGGTCAACGTGTAAAATAATCCGAACGGGAATCAAGGCACCCAGCACACCGGTCAGGAGAATCCCCCCGGTCACGCCGGCAAGTAGCGGCAGGTTAAAGCTCATCGGCAACCCGGCTGGCAGGACCAGCACCGTTGCCGCGGTCAAGGCAGCCCCGATAACCAGGCCCCCGACGACTAGGATCAGCGCCTGACTGATGGTCGTCGTGACCAAAACTTTTGCCGGAATCCCCTGTGCGCGCAAAACCGCATAGTTGGGTAACTTTTGCATGGTTAAAATATACAGGAACACGGCAATCACGACCATCGCAATCACCATCAAGAAGGCAATCATAAAGGTAAAGGTCGTGTTCTGAGCCGAATAACCCGGTAACTTGTTAATGAACTGGCTCATGGCGAGCGTCTTCAGGTCGCTGGTCTTGAGCTTAAAATCAGACCGGTTCGACACGATACCGCCGGCCTTGAAATCACTGGTGACGTGGCTCAACGTCCGCCAGGTCCCTAACGTCCCGTAAACGACCGGGGCCACGCTCAGCTTGGCGTTGTGGGTGAACCCAACAATTTTAAATTTTCCGCCGGTGGCGCCGAGACTCACCTTATCACCCAGGTGGTAGCCGTTAGTCTTAAAGCTATCGTCGACCAAAATTTGCCGGGCCGTGGTTGGCTTGTGGCCGCTCGTCACGATCAGCTTGCGATAAATAAATTCGCCGCGGTTGATTCCTAGGAACTGTGCGGATAACTTCGGTTGGCCCTTGGCCTTGGCGACCACCCCGGCTTGGCCGATGTAAGCCTCGTGGCTGGTCAGGGTCACTTTCTTGGCCGTCTGCTTGGTCATCAGTGACTGTGCCAGGCTATCGTTGGCATCACTGGTCACCGCAATTTTCTGGGCGTCCCAGGTCGCGATTGCCTGTGTGTTCTGCTGGGCCAGGCCGTACGCCAGCCCGCTCAACACGAAGACCAGGTAGCTGACCAGGACGACCATCCCGACGATCAGCCCATAACGCAGCTTCTCGTGGCGAATCTCCTTGAGTGCTAAAAACATGGTGGTGCCTCCTATTCTGCCAGTAACTGTAGGGCTTGCTGGAAGCGCGTCAACGCCGCATCCCGGTTAGCTGGTCGTAACATAATTTCTTTGATGGTCGCGTGACTCAGCACCATCGCCGACCAATCCGCCGCCGGTAAACTCACGGGCACGGGATGGTCGGGCAACAGACTTTCATTTTCACTATAGTGCCGGCGAATCAACTCATCGTATTGACTATTACTGAACTGATCCACGAAGGCCACCACGGCATCGTAGTACGTCGCCGGCGTAAACACCCCACTCGGCGTCGTCTCAACGTCCCGGTGAACGGCAGCCAAGGCCTCGTGGTAAACGGTTTGGTAGGCGTCCGTCAGGTCATCAAAGTACTTATAAAAGGCCCCCCGGGCAATCCCGGCAGCCGTCACGATTCGCGCAACCTGCGCCTCGGCTAAGCTATGATTAGAAAACTCCGTTAGTAAGGCCGCCATCACGCGCGCCCGTTTTTCAGGATTTAAGTTTTTAAAAGTTGTGGAAGGCATGTAAAAGACTCCTTTCAAGTTAAAAGTGACGTCGTGTCACTTTATTACGAGTGTCAGCATACCATGCAGGTGACACGGTGTCAACTTTGTTGTAAAAAAGAACTCGGCTAGGCTTCGCCGAGTTCTAACACTTCTATTGTAAGTTAAAATCCACCACTAAATTGATAAGTGATTAGCAACGAGCCACAAAACAAATTAGTCAGACCAACTTGATGGCGGGGCTAAACCCGTGTCAGCCGCAGGGATGGTGAAAATGGGACTAGCTATGAGCAATGTTAGTGACCAGAGGCGGGTCAAGCTGCCACTAAAAATATAACCCTAACACCACGCTGATAAGTAACTGACAACGACCCCGTAGCACAAATTAGCCAGACCAACTTGATGGCGGGCTAAACCCGTGTCAGCCGCAGGGATGGTGAAAATGGGCCAAGCCGTGGGAGTTGCCTTAGCGGGTTCCCCGCTTAGGCAACTGCTATCTTTGAGACGTGAACTTCGGCTCAAAGTAAGTCTGGAGACCGCCCTTCGGCTCCAGACGTGCGCCCACAGCGTCACGGCCCATTTTCACCATCCCGAAGGCGATGATTAGAACAAGTTTAACCCGCCAATTCAAGTTAGTCGGTAGCTAATTTTTGCGGCTCGCCAATCACGAAGTGGCCCGCCACCGCAATGACCAGGAACACCAAAGCCACCAAGCAAACGCCCAGCCAACCGGCATGACTCCACGCCCAGGTAGCGGACAAGGTCCCAATCGACCCGCCCAAGAAATAACTGAACATGAAGACGGAGTTGTTCCGACTACTCTGTTGGCGATTCAAGGACTGCACGATGGCCTGGCAGGACACCTGACTGAATTGGGTTCCCAAGTCGAGGAGAACAATCCCCACGATGAGGCCCAGCAGCCAGTGGCCGGCTAGCCAGAAAATCAGGAACGCGACGCCGGAGAAGACCATCCCCAGACCCACCGTCAAACGCGGTGACCGCTGATCGACTAACGTCCCAATCATGGGAGCGGCTAACACTCCCGCAATTCCTAACAGGCCGAGCAATCCGGCCACGCTGCTGCCCAGGTGATACTGCGCAGCGAGGTAAAAGGCTAGCGTGGACCACAGGACGTTGGACATGCCAAACAGGCAAAAGCCATTGATGGCCGCGCCGCGTAACGGTTTTTGACTCGCAAATAACTTGGGTAGCGTGCGAATGACCGGCCAGTATTTCAAATCCTGATGGCCCCGTTCGTCGTGGGGCAACTGGAAATGCACAATAACCAGAAAAACCAGGTCAATGGCCGCCGCTACCAGGTAGATATCCTGCCAGGGCATGATGCTCCCTAGCAATCCGCTAAAGGACCGCGACAGGAGAATCCCCGTCAATAGGCCGCTCAAAACGATGCCCAAGACCTTCCCCCGTTGGAGTCCCGGCGCCAAGTACCCGGCATACGGGATGATAATCTGGGGGGCCACCGAGGTGATGCCGACTAACCCCGTGGCGACCGCAAAGACGCCAGCGTTTGGCGCCCAATGCGCTAGTAATAAGGAAAGAATGGATAATACCATCATGAATTGAATCAATCGATACCGGTCGAAAATGTCTCCTAGTGGCACGATTAGTAACAGGCCAAAAGCGTATCCCAATTGCGTGACCATCGCCAGCATGCCGACGACCGCCTTGGACAGGTTGAAGTCCGCCGCAATTAAATTTTCAATCGGCTGGATAAAGTTCAGGTTGGCCACAATGACCCCCGTCACGACTGCCATCAATAAGATGGTCTTTTTTGACAACGCTGCTTGCTCTTTCACTCCGCAAAACCTCCTACGTAAAAGTTTAAGACTTTTACGCGGAAAAGGCCACCATCCCCCAGATTCCCGGTTAATCAGCCATTCTGGTATAATAGGCGGTATCGGAGGGGATTATTTATGAACAAATTTATAACAGGGACCATCGTTGTCTTGGGGTTAGCGCTCGGTTGCGGGGAAGCCACCACGGCGCAAGCTCAGGCCAAAGCCAAATGGATGCCTGGCACACCGAAACAGTTGCGCGGTGTCTGGTACGCCAAGCCACGCGTGCAACACCTGGGCCACGACACCACGGAAATCACGAACAACGCGATGATCTTGATTCCCAAGTGGTTGTACGTGATGTACGACTACGGCACCCACGACTATGGCGGCAATCGCCTGGCCTACAAGAAAGTTGGTCAGGCCTACCGCTTACGGTCCTACGACAGCGTCGAAAAAACGTGGGCCTACACCAAACTCCAGCGTCAGGGGAAGACGTTGAAGCTGCAAAAGTACGGAACACGTAAGACCGGAAAAGCCTTTAAGTCTCATGCCGGCCACACCTATCAGCTGCAATACAAACAAAAATTAAGTGTCAGCGTCTTAACCCGCAAGTAAGCGAAAGCGTCTGGGACAAAACTCATAACTCACGTATTGAAAGGGACTGTCCGAGAAATCGATGATTTCTCGGAACAGTCCTTTTTTGAATCTTATGTATACACAGAGAAGATAATCCCTGCTATTCTTAAGGCGCTGAACCCAAAAAGAAAAGGGATTATTAATCTCTATGCAGGTCAATACGTAGACTCAAGGCCTAGGCCTAGTTTCAACCAGGCCTAGCAGTTAAAACCCGGTCCTAACTATGCTAAAATTACTAGACGAATAAGCTTTACAGGAGGTGCCACCATGCAATTTACAAACAAATTTAAAATGACTAAGCAACAAGCGCAGTTTTTTGCTAAAAAGAACCTGGTCAACTTGGTCTACGCAACTTCCAAGTTTGAGGGCACACATGCCACGTTACCTCAGACACGGACCATCGTTGAGGGAATGTCAGTGTCTGGCATCTCAACGGACGACATCACCACTATCGTTAATTTAAAACGCGGTTGGCAATTCGCTATCGACAATCAGGCCCCCTATTCACTGGCTATCAGCAATGAGATCAATCGCTTGGTCGCCCAAGCTGATTCGCTTGACCCCGGTCATATCCGTACAGTCAATGTTACGTTAGACGATACGGAATACGTCCCAGACATTCCAGTTGCAGACCAAGTTCCGGAGCTGATCAACGCAGCTTTGGTGCAAGACAAAACGCAGACTGAAAGCTTGCTGGATCTATTGCTGTTGATGATGCGCAGTCAGTTTTACTGGGACGGCAATAAGCGTACGGCATTCTTGACTATCAACTATCTGGCCATCCCCATGGGTATCGGTATCATCACCGTCAACGAACAGCAATTGGAAACCTTCAACGAGTTGTTAGCCCCATTTTACGAAACCAATGACGGCCGACAACTGAAAGAGTGGCTATACGCTAATTGCATTCACGGACTCGATTTAGCTTAGAATACAGCCAAGAGAGTGGGTACACAAAAATCGAGCCTGGGGTTTTGTCTGTCCCAGACTCTTGCACCCATTTACTTGCCCTGAAGCTTATTCAATCGTGGCGCAATCACGGTCGACCACATGCTCTTCAAGAGCGCGTAAGCCAAGATAACCCCAACCAAGGCGCTCATGAAGAAGCTGGGTAGAAACAGCCAGACGGCCCCGGTCGTGCCCATCAACCAAGCGGCAACGGGATAGGCCACGAAGGCGCCAATCACGCCCGACCCCAGCAGTTCGCCACAGACGCCGGCTAGGAGCTTTCCCGTTTTCTGGAAGAGCCAGCCGCTAAGAAACGCGCCAATCATACTGCCAGGAAACGCCAACACCGTGCCTGTCCCCATGATATTGCGAATCACCGAAGTTAAAAACGCCTGCGCCAACGCCCACCACGGTCCCAACAAAACGCCAGAGACCACGTCAATCAAATGCTGAACCGGGGCAACCTTGGCGACCCCAATCGTAAAGGAAAACACACTCCCACCGATCACGGCCAACGCCACCAACATGGCGGTCAGCGTCATCGGATACACTTTCTTGGACATTCTCGTCACACTCCTACTGCAAATTCACCAAAAAAGCCCCGTTCCCCACGACGACGGCTCCCCTGGCATTTCCAGCAGACCGACCACTTTCCTACGCGAGTCTTAGCTCAACAGGTTCAAAGGGATTGGCACGTGTCCATCTCAGCCGACTGGCACCCCTAGTGTCTTTTTCAGTTAATCCCGACTATACCGGGTGTGAAATTTAAAAGCAACTCATAATATGCTGGACTGATTGAACGTTAATTGGATTATCTCTCACATCAAACGACAGACTGGTATACTAAGCAGTGGAGGGGATTATATGTTCAAAAAGATCGTTATCTTAACCTTTTTAACACTATCTGCTATCCTACTATTGCCGACCGCGGCGCACGCGAGCCAGTACGTGACGACCGACAGCTACAGCCTGTCGCGGCCGTCCTACTACCATAACCGGGATACTCAGACGCATTATTTGTGGAATCAACAGCACACGGCCAAACTACATAATACGAAATACTTTCCGCACACGACCTGGGTCGCCCAAAAGACGGCGCTGCTCCAGCATGGGACTCACGTGGCCCGCTACTACTACGTGGTCAGTAAGAACAAACGCACCGCGGGTTGGATCTGGCACGGCTTTCTAAAGTCCGGGACTTACCGCAAGCAAGTGCTCGCTACCGATGGACTCAGCCTATCAACGGCCCTGAACACCACTGACCAGAATCAGCTCAATCTTTTTGTCATTAAGCAGTTACAAAAGGATGGTTACGAAAACAATAACCACCTCGCAATGATGTACGATTACTACATGTCTAATCACCTGACGCCCGACCAGATGTCCATGGCCGCCGTCATTCAGCTTGTCCGGATCAAGAACCTAGACGCCGATAAAATTACGACGGTCAATCTCCCAGCTATCACAAATCTAGCAGCCGCGATTGACCCGCAGCACCACAACGCCAAATTGGAAACGATGGGCAAGGGCCAACTGGGCCTCAAAATCGTTGCCAGCGTCGAGAAGGCCCTAGTTGCCAACCACGATACGACCTACGTTTTATACCCAACGGCTAGCGGTAACCCGACAAATGGCCAGATTGCCTTCACGCTGTATCTTTACGAATGATGACTAAACACACACAAAGGCCTTGGGAAAATTCCCAGGGCCTTTGTGTGTGAAAAAAACTAAACTTATCTGCGTAACCTTCAGCAAATCAGCATCCGTCACCGCTAGTTTAGGTCTATACTCTTCCTAACCTAGATAACTGCAGCGGGGGATGTTTACATGAAACCAGTTAACATTTTTGACACCTACTCTAAATGGTTTAAGCTGCTAAACGCACTCTTTATCGGCGATAGCATTTACAGGATCATCAGACACTTGATTCGGAATCGTCCTAAAAATTAAAGCGCACTCAGGCTCAAACCTGAACGCGCTTTTACATAGGTAGTTATTTTAAAATATTATTCTGTCTAATCCTACCAAACCAAAACCGACACCCTTAACCATAACCACAAGTTTCAGTTCTAAACCCGTGTCAGCCGCAGGGCTGGGAAAACTGGGCCGGTCGTGGAAGTGACCAGAGGCGCGCCAAGGTGCCCGGCTGTGTCGATGGTCTTAGCTGAGCGATTTTTCTCAGCTTAGAGCATGGGACAACCTTTGAGACCGCACCCCAGGCTCAAAGTTGAGGTGGAAGCCCGCCCTTCGGCTGGAACCGACCCCACAGCAGGGCGCCTTGAGCGCACCGCCGGGAACGGACGCGACCAGGCACAGATTTCACCAGCCCGGAGGCGCCAGAACGCCCGTTTAGAACTCGATTAACTTGTGGTGGATGGCGTAGCGGACTAGCTCGACGTGCGACGTCAAATCCAATTTCCGCATAATACTAGCCTTATGTGCCTCCACCGTCTTGGTCGTGATATTCAGCTTAGCCGCCACTTCCTTGTTGGAGTACCCCAACGCCACCAGCGGCATGACTTCCCGCTCCCGTTTGGACAACGGACTGTGGCCCCACAGATTGGTCTTATCCACGTCCGTGAGGATATTCTTGATATCGGACTTCAGCAGGATGACGTTCTCATCCACGTAGTGCCGGCCGTTCACGATGGTCGTGATGGCATTGATGATCTCGCTATCCGGCGAACTCTTCAGGACGTAACCGGACGCACCGTTCTTAATGGCCTGATCCACGTAATCCTCTTCGCCATGCATCGATAAAATTAAAATCCAGATTTTCGGGTACTGGCTGTGAATGCGTTTGGTCGTCACCAGGCCACTTTCACCCGGCGGCATGCTCAAATCCATGATAATCATATCAATATCGCCCTGACCAGCGCGCACAAAAGTATCATTACCATTGGCCGCCTCCGCGACGACTTGGTAATCCGGCTGATCATCCACGATAGCTTTCAGGCCCGACCGCACGATTGCGTGGTCGTCCGCGACTAAGACTTTATACATGTTGAAGGCTCCCCTTACTCGTGCAGACTGGAAACTTAACCGACACCGTGGTCCCCACGTCCGGCGTAGATTCCAACTGGAAAATCCCACTCAATGACTTGATGCGTTCGTGCATATCGCTCAAGCCTAGCGAGTGGCCGTTAAATTGAGAATGTTTAGAGACGTCAAATCCATCCCCATCATCAATAATTTGGAGGGTAATAAAGTGGTTATGCTCAACCAATAAGAGCATAATCTCCTGCGGATTGGCATGTTTCACAGCATTGTTGATGGCTTCCTGAGCGACCCGGTACATGGCGCTTTGAATCGCCGACGATAGCTGTTCCGGCTTAGCGTTGCCGCCAACCGAAATTGCGATGCCGGTCGTGCTCTGCAGGCGGGTAGCTAATGACCGCAACGCTGCAAACAAGCCAAAGTCGTCCATGACTGACGGCCGCACCGCCAGCGCCATGTTCTTGACCTCGGCCAAGGTGGCCTGAAGCTGCTTGGTAATCGCGTCGGCCTGTTGTTGCCGTTCGGCCGGACTAAGGTCACAGTTGGCCAACCGTTTAACCCCGGTCGTCGCAAAGTACAGGCCCTGGGCAACGTTGTCGTGGAGGTCCGCCGAAATTTGATGACGGTCTTCCTCGTTGGCCTTGACCACGTAGCGACTGATTTCTTCATTCTGGGCCAGTCGGAGTCCCCGATTGACTGAACTACAGCTCTTTAACGTTAAGGAGGAGATATGTTGTCGCAGGTCCAGGGCCTTGTAAAACATCAAGTAGCCCGCGTCCGCCGAGTCATCCTCAGCGGCCAGGACCGGCACCACGACTTCTCGTGCCTGTTTGGCGATTTCACAGGTTGGGCAATCCGTTACAGGTCGTCCCTGTTGATTGACCGCTGCGTGGCCAATTTCATATAAGTAATGTGGATCAAAATTCAATTTTTCTTTCAAACACCGCGCTGCCTGATTACACGCTAGCATCTCATCTTCTTGGAATAAAATAATGGCAACGGGGGCGTTTTCAAAGTAACGATCAATCCACTTTTCGTTCTCATTCAAAGCCCATCCTCCTTGTCCTATTTTGGTTTAATCTTTAAATTATGTTCACTGCCGTTAATTGGTCATGGTCACAATCATTTAGCAGGATACCTACTACAGTTGTAGTATAACATACTGTCAGTGAAGCGTTTTCAGTTTCCGGACAAACTTAATCTTCAGGCACCAAAAAGGCCGACTTCTCGCAAAAAGTCGACCTTTGTTCGTTGGTTCTAACACCTAACTAACCTTATTTATTCTCCGCCAACTGACGGTTGAATTGACACTTCAACGCCGCCAGTTTAACTTCGATGACTTCATTTTGATTGATGCGGGTGAAGGCCAGCGTCTCATCCATGAGGCGTTGAATCGTCGCCGGTTGTTTGCCCTGGTTGACCGCGTTTTGCGTGGCCAGGAACTTCAGGCGGGGCAGGTAATACGTGACCCGCTCGTCGGAACACAGCTGCACGCCGGTGTCAATCAGTTGATTGCTCAGCCGATACTTTTCCTGGCCCGCATAGAATTCCGCCGTGAAGAAGATCAGCGTCAGCATCCGCAGGTAATACCGGTTGGGTTCATCCAGATGGTCGTCCGGGTGGTACGCCTTGATGTGCTGATAGACCTTGTCAAAGTAGAAGTCCGCCTGCTGGGTCTCCTGGTGCCGCGCGTACATGATGCCCGACCCCAGAAAGGCGAGCTGGGTAAAAATCGTTTGGTGACGTTCGTCCAGGTCATTTAAAATCTGGGCGAAGTCGAAGAGAATCTTGTCCGGTTGTTGATTGACCAGCGCATTCACACACCCACGCAGGTAACAGAACTGCATCTTTACGTTGATCTCATCAATTTGGTTGGGCTTGAATTTCGCCAACCGTTTCAAAACGCACTGATAATTCTCCATCATCAGTTCCTTTTCAATATTGTCCAGGTCGTGCCGCAACTGCACCGCAGTCTCCGCACTTTCCTGGTAGAGGTCATCCACCGTGAGCCCCAAGCGCACGCAAAGCTTGCTGAGAATCGACAGCGACGGAACGCGGTTATTATTTTCAAATTTACTGAGCGTCGCCTGCGTGCAAATTCCCGTACACAGCTTGACCTGCGAAATCTTGAGGGCCTTGCGGCGAGCCACAAAGATGCCAATATTCATATCAACTCACCCTATTCATGAATGCCTAAAGCTACCTTGGCGTAGCGGGTCATCATGCCCATGTTCCACGCCGGTTCCCAAATCAACTTAATGTCACAGTGTTCGATGCCTTCGACGGCCGTGACCACCTGAATAATCGCTGCATCCAGCGCGTTACTCAGCGGACAGCCCATCGTGGTCAATGTCATGTCGACCTCACAGGAATCGCCATCGACGTGCACGCCGTAGATCAAGCCTAGGTTGACCAAATCAATGCCCAATTCTGGGTCGATCACCATTTCCAAGGCCTGCATGACGCTGACCTCAGCCGGTGACAGTTGTTTTGCTTCATCCATCTGTGTTGAACCTCCTTTGCTTGAGCTCCGGCCTAGCCGATAGCTCCTTCCATTTCAAAACTGATCAAGCGGTTCAATTCGACCGCGTATTCCATTGGCAATTGCTTGGTGAAGGGTTCCACGAAGCCCATGACGATCATTTCCGTCGCCTTGGCTTCTGAAATCCCCCGACTCATCAGGTAGTACAGTTGCTCCTCAGAAATCTTCGAGACCTTGGCTTCGTGTTCCATGGAAACGTTGGCATTAGAAATTTCATTGTACGGAATCGTATCGGACGAGGACTGGTCATCCATGATGATCGTGTCACATTCCACGTGCGCCTTGGACCCATCGGAGTGGCGGCCGAAGCGCACCGTCCCGCGGTAATCGGTCGAGCCACCGGTCTTCGAAATGGACTTGGACACGATGGTACTGGACGTATTCTTGGCGTTGTGAATCATCCGCGCACCGGAGTCCTGGTGAATGTTGTTGCTGGCAACGGCGATGGATAACATGGTCCCGCGAGCACCCTCACCGTTCAGGTAAACGGATGGGTATTTCATGGTGACCTTGGAGCCTAAGTTACCGTCGACCCATTCCATCGTGGCGTTCTCAGCAGCGGCAGCCCGCTTAGTTTCCAGGCTGTAGACGTTGTTCGACCAGTTTTGAATGGTGGTGTAGCGGCAGTAAGCATCCTTTTCCACGTTCACTTCAACGACCGCGGCGTGCAGGCTATCCGACGAGTAGTTCGGGGCGGTACAGCCTTCCACGTAATCCACGCGAGCGCCGGGTTCAACGATGATCAAGGTCCGTTCAAATTGCCCGGAATTTTCGGAGTTCAACCGGAAGTAGGACTGGATTGGCGTCTTCGTTTGCACACCCTTGGGCACGTAAATGAAGGAGCCACCGGACCAAACGGCCGCATTCAAAGCGGCAAACTTGTTGTCGGTTGGCTTGACCAATTTGCCAAACCACTTCTTGAACAGCTCGGGGTATTCCCGCAAGGCCGTGTCGGTATCGGTAAAGATGATGCCGAGCTTGGCGAAGTCGTCACGCATGTTGTGGTAGACCACTTCTGATTCGTACTGGGCTGAGGAGCCGGCCAGGTATTGGCGTTCGGCCTCGGGAACCCCTAACCGATCGAAGGTCTTCTTCAAGTCAGCGGGCACATCGTCCCAGTCCCGGTACTTCTTGTCGGTCATCTTTTGGTAGTACAGCATATCTTTCAAATCCAAGCCGGACAGGTCTGGCCCGTATTTAGGCATCGGCAATTTCTTGTAGATCTCGTAAGCCTTCAGCCGGTAATCCAGCATCCACTTGGGTTCCTTCTTGGCAGCGGAAATGTCCCGCACGGTCTGTTCCGTCAGGCCCCGGCCCGTAGAATAGGCGGGCTTGATATCATCGTGGAATCCGAATTCATAGTCCTTATCATCGACCACTTCTTCTGGCATGTCTGACATTATGCTTCCTCCTCATCTGTGGGCGCGTCTTCTTCAAGTAATGCCCGTTGTAAGGCCCACCAAGCTAGCGTTGCGCACTTGATACGAGCCGGAAAACTCATGATACTGGATAAAATGGCGGCATCCCCTAATTCATCAAGGTCTGCTTGCGGATGCTCCGTGCCCATGACCATGTCGGAAAAGGTCTTGGCCATGCGCAGCGCGGTTTCTTTGTCCTTGCCCATGACGGCGTCGGTCATCATGCTGGCGGACGACTGGCTAATGGTACAGCCGTCGCCGCTGAAGCCGATGTCCGCGATTTGATCTTGATCATCCAATTTAATGGAAAGATTGATCACGTCACCACAAGTGGGATTTTTTAAGGTAATCGTATTCGTACTCGTCTGTAAATCGTGTTTGTGACGCGGATGATCCGCGTGATCCAGGATAACTTCCCGGTATAAACTGTTAAGCTTTGACAGCCCCATGGTTGAAGAACTCCTTTGTTTCGGCCAGGGCGACTAACAACCGGTCAGCGTCCTGCTGGGTATTGTAGAGATAGAAGCTAGCCCGGGCGGTCGCAACCAACCCGAGGTACGTCATCAACGGCTGTGCACAGTGGTGTCCGGCCCGAACGGCCACACCCTCCATGTCCAGCGCCGTGGCGATGTCGTGGGGGTGAATGCCCTTTACGTTAAAGGCAATCACACCGGTATGTTTAGCGGGATCGTGGGGACCGTAAACCTCGAGGTCGGGGTCCGCCACTAATTTCGGTAATAAGTAATCGACAATGGCTTGTTCGTGGGCTTCGACGTTGGTCATGCCCACACTCGTCAAGTAATCCACCGCGGTGCCTAAGCCCACGGCGCCGGCGATGTTTTGCGTGCCGGCTTCAAATTTGTAGGGCAACTGCGCCCAGGTACTGTCCTGCTGGTGCACGAAGTCAATCATTTCTCCACCGTATTGGTAAGGTGGCATGGCTTCGAGCAACGCCCGTTTGCCATACAGGGCCCCAATCCCGGTTGGGCCCATCATCTTGTGACCGGAGAACGCGTAGAAATCCACGTCCAAGGCTTGAACATCGACCGGCACATGTGGGGCGGCTTGGGCCCCGTCACCCACGATGATGGCGCCGTGTTGGTGGGCCAACTTTGCCAGCTCGGCCAACGGGTTAATCACGCCCATCACGTTGCTAGCGTGGGCAATGGCCACAATCTTGGTCTTGTCGGTAATCTTGGCGGCGGCATCGGCCATGTCGAGCTCGCCATCGGCCGTCAAACCAATGTACTTCAGCGTGGCGTGCTTCTTGATGGCCAGCTGTTGCCAAGGAATCAGGTTGCTGTGATGCTCCATGATGGAAATCACGATTTCATCGCCCGCCTGAATGTTAGCCTCGCCATAGGTGCTGGCGACCAGGTTCAGGCCATCGGTCGTGCCTTTGGTGAAGATCACTTCTTCGGGTTCGGCGGCGTTGATAAATTTTTGGACCTTCCGCCGCGCATTTTCATAGTCTTCCGTGGCGCGTTCGGCTAACGTGTGGACGCCCCGATGAACGTTGGCGTTGTCCGTTTGGTAGAAGTGAACCAGGCTATCGGTAACTGCCGTGGGGCGTTGGGCCGTCGCGGCATTGTCCAAATAAACCAGTTGTTCATCGTTTACTTTTTGATCCAGGATTGGAAAATCTTGGCGTACATCTAAATTTTTAGCGACCATTTTCAAGTTTCCTTTCAATGATATCAACCAACTGGCTCCGAACGGCCTTGGCCGGAATCGCGCTCAAGACGGCCCCCAGGAAGCCCCGGATAACCAAGCGCTCCGCGGTCTCCCGCCGGATGCCACGACTCATCAAGTAGTAGAGTTGTTGTTCGTCAACCTGCCCCACACTAGCGGCGTGGCCGGCCATGACATCATTTTCATCGATCAAGAGAATCGGGTTGGCGTTCCCGTGAGCGTTGCTAGACATCATCAGTAACCGGTTTTCCTGTTCGGCTTCGGAGCCGGCAGCGCCGTGAATGATATCGCCGATTCCGTTGTAAACCAGTTCGGAATCTTCCAGGATGACCCCGCGTTGCAGGATATTCCCGTTGGTGTGCTTCCCGCGGTTAGTAATCTTGGTGTTCACACCCATCCGTTGGTCGTGGTCGGTAATAGCAATGACCTTGGCATCTGCGCGGGAACCGACACCGTTCAATTCGGTATCGAAGTTCCCAATCGTATTGCCTTCGTTCATGAAGCCGACCGCCCAGTTAACGGACGCATTGTCGGCGGCGTAGGCCCGACGTTCCACGTAGGCCATCGTCTTGCGTCCCAGTTCATCCAACGTGGCGACCGTGACGTGACTGTTCTCATCGGCAATAACTTCCATCAAGCAGTTGGCCAAGTTCGCGTTTTCCCCGACCGTGGTCAGGTGTTGGCTGACGGAGACTTCCGTGTTGCGGCCGGCAACGACCAGCACGTGCGAGTTCAACGGTTGATCCAACGTGTTGTCTTGAATCAATTGGATGTCGATGGGTTCACTGATAACAACATTGTTTGGCACGTAGAGGAAGACCCCGGCGTTCAAGTAAGCCGTGTGGTAGCTGGCCAAGCGGTTCTCATTGGACTTCATCGCCTTGGTCATAAAGGCTTCCTGAACCAAGTCCGGGTAGTCCTTGACCGCCGTGAAGAAGTCGGTCAGCACCACGCCTTGTTCCTGGAGCTTCTCTGGTAAATTGACCCGCACCGTGGTCTGGCCAACCTGCACGATTTGAACGGGCCCGTCAGCGACTTGTGCGAGGTCCCGTTTGGAATCGGCCCACTGCAGGTTACCGGGCATTAATTCCCAGTCACGGTAGTTGAACCGTTGGACCAGTGGCATCGGTAAGTCGGCCATTTGGTCTAGCGCTGCCAACCGCTTGTTGATCAGCCAGCTAGGTTCATTGTGTTGCTGGGCAGCAGCTTGAACAGCCGTTGCCGCTTGAGTTTGCGTTTGCATGGTATCCAATCTTGCCACCCCCTAGTTTTCATCCACGAGTGCCACGTCAATGTCCAAGTCGTCCCGCAAACCGGCGTAGCCTTCCTTTTCCAACCGCTTAGCCAATGACGCATCCCCGGTCTTAACGATGCGGCCACCCATCATGATGTGGACCACGTCAGGCACGATGTAGTTCAACAGGCGTTGGTAGTGGGTGATGATCATGGAACCGAAGTTGTCGCCACGCATGGCGTTGACCCCTTTGGAAACGACCTTCAGCGCATCGATGTCCAGCCCGGAATCAATTTCATCCAGCAGGGCAAAGGATGGTTGAATCATTAAGAGTTGGAGAATTTCGTTCCGTTTCTTTTCCCCGCCTGAGAAGCCTTCGTTCAAGTAACGTTCTGTCATGGCTTCACTCATGTCCAGAATGGCTAAGTTCTTATCTAACATCTTTAAGAAATCCATGACGGAAATCTGGTCGTCCTTAGCCCGCCGAGCGTTAACAGCGGCGCGCAGGAATTCAGCGTTCGTGACCCCTTGGATTTCAGCGGGGTATTGCATGCCTAAGAACAAGCCTTTACGCGCCCGTTCATCAACTGGCATGTCCACGATGCTCTCGCCGTTCAAGAGAATATCACCTTGGGTAACGTGGTAAGATGGCTGGCCCATGATCGTTTGGGACAACGTTGATTTCCCGGTACCGTTAGGCCCCATGATGGCGTGGATTTCACCAGTCTTCATGGTTAAGTTAACCCCTTTTAAGATTTCCTTAGCCGTTTGATTTTCTTCATCGGTCACTTCAACGTGTAAGTCTTTAATTTCTAGTGTTGCCATTATCCATCAACCTCCGTTAGTTATGAAATTCACTGTTGTGGCGTTTTTCATTGCGGTCTTGTGCAGTTTTCACAAATTATGCCCGCATATTCCGGAAAGTGTGCAATTTTATGCCTGGGGCTATTCCGCTTTAGACCGCCCTTTGTAAGCGCTTGACATTATTATAGGCAGAATATTCCTGGAATAATATTAGGCATTTCCCTAATATATGTGAAAGTGCTTACATGGTAAGCTAGACCCATCAAATGCATTAACCTGCTCTTGGTGTCTGGGTCAAACGTCTTTTAACAGCGCCTCCGGACTGGTGAAAATGGGCCGGTCCGTGCTGAACGTTCCCGCCGGTGGCCTCAAGACGCCCTGCTGTGGGGACCGGCTCCAGCCTGAGAAGCGGTCTGGGGCCTCGCCTTGAAACCTCGCTAAAAACCGCGAGTTTCCAAGGTCGTCCCGTGCTCTAAGCTGAGAAAATCACTCAGCTAAGACCACCGACACAGCTGGTCATCTTGGCCCACCTCTGGTCACTCACACGGCGCGCATTTTCACCAGCCCTGCGGCTAAGACTTGTTTGGCCCGTCACCAAGGCGGTTCATGCAGTTGATGAGTAGCTGACCATGCCATTGGTTGGTTGTGCTACTTCTTCTATCACTTAATCATTATTCTGGCTGTGCGCCTCTATCACATAATTTGATGGCAACTTAGCCACTGCTTAATCTCGTGCGCAGCTGCTTACTTGAATAATGCAAACATAAGCTTGCTGATTAAACCTGTCTCACCTATATGATTGCGGGAGAACCAGTGGCAACCAAATGACACGCAAACTGGTGCTGGTTAAACCAACGTCAGCCGCAGGCAGGGTGAAAATGGCTTCAGCCGTGGGAATGTTCTTAGCCGCGCTCTTTGCGGGTTAGAACATTGGTGTCTTTGAAACTCGCTCCTCAGAGGTTCAAAGCATCCCGGAGACCGCCCTTTGGCTCTGGCACGTTCCGAGCCATTTTCAGCTTGCTGAAGGCGAAATCACTGGCACACCAGTATCAAACCGGTGCTGGTTAAACCAACGTCAGCCGCAGGCAGGGTGAAAATGAGCTCAGCCGTGGGAGTTCCCTTAGCGGTTTACCGCTTAGGGAACTGATATCTTTGAGACTCGCTCCTTGAGGCTCAAAGTAAGTCTGAAGACCGCTTCCCAGGCTTCAGGCGGCGCCCACAGCGTCACGACTCAGTTTTCACCCTGCCGGAGGCGAAACCAACGACAATATTTAACCAGCAAAACCTGTTTAAAGACTTAATTTGAAAGGCCTGATGATAATGCAACTCCGTTATTCAGAATCAGCCTATCCAATCGTAACTGTCGAACAGATGGCGACCCTTGATGGCCAGACCGCTCACCGACTACATAACCTCGGCATTCACCCTGGCAGCCAGCTGACCGTGCTCCGGCAATATCCGTTTCACGGCCCCGTCATCGTTGAATTCGATCAGCAGAAAGTTGGGATTCGCTACGTCGTTTTCGAAGCACTCTTAGGGGGGCACTAGCATGACAACCGTTGCCCTCTTAGGAAATCCAAATACTGGCAAGACCACGCTATTTAACGAACTGACCGATAAATATGCCTACGTTGGTAATTGGGAAGGGGTCACCGTTGACAAGAAGATGGGGAAGATTCGCCACTCTGAAATGGTGGTGGTCGACCTCCCCGGCATCTATTCCCTCACGCCAATCACCAAGGACGAGGCCGTCGCCTGCAACTATTTGCTAAACGACTCGCCCGACATGATTTTAAACGTCACCAACGCCAGTCAGCTGAAACGCAACCTGCTGCTCTCTATTGAGCTGTTGGAATTCGGCCGCCCGGTGGTGCTCGCCTTAAACATGATTGATGATTTGAAAACAAACGGGGTCACCTACGACTTCGACGAACTGGCTAAACGCTTGGGCTGTCAGGTCCGCGCCACCAACGCTCGGAAGAAATCGGGACTGGATCAACTCCGCCAAGAACTGTTGGCCACGCCGCCGGAAACGACCGCGCCCCTGCACTTGGCCTATCCCGCTGCGGTTCAGGACGCCATCGCCACGGCCACGCAACAGCTGGTCGCCGACGATCAATTGACGCCGACCTTTGCCAACTGGCTAGCGATTCAGTTCATGAACCGTAACCAAATCGTCCGCCGCTACGCCAGCAAGCACCAATTGAACCCTCTCCTGACCCAGCAGGACGCTTACGACAAACAAGACTTTGAGGAACAAATCTTCCAAACGCGACTGGCCTTCATTGATGAAACGCTGACGGCCACGACCAAGTATCTGCACGAGGTCTCCAATGCCAATTTGACGGCGAAGATTGACCGCATCGTCACCCATCCCCTGTTGGGGCTCCCCATTTTCGTGGGTATATTCCTGTTAATGTTCAAGCTATCCTTCGATTGGATTGGAACGCCGCTGTCGGACGTGATGGACGCCTTTATCTCCGGGCCACTGTCCGCGACCGCCAGTCACTTTCTGACCAGCGTTGGGGCCATGCCGTTTCTGAAATCCCTAATCGTTGACGGCATTATCGCCGGCGTTGGGGGCGTGCTCAGCTTCATTCCTCAGATTTTCGTGTTGTTCGCGTGCATTTCCATTCTGGAAGATTCCGGCTACATGGCCCGCGCCGCGCTAGTGACCGACCGGCTGATGCAGCTGATTGGGCTCAACGGTAAAGCCTTCATTCCGCTGATTATCGGCTTCGGCTGTAACGTCACGGGGATCATGGCCGCGCGCACGATTGAGCAACCCAAGGAACGGCTGGTCACCACGCTGATCTCGCCATTTATGAGTTGTTCGGCCCGGCTCCCCATCTATGGGCTGTTCGTTGCCGCCTTCTTCGACCGGAACCAGGCGCTGATCGTGCTCTCCCTCTATTTCCTGGGGATTGCGCTGGCGCTGTTTATGGCCAAGATTTATCAGTGGGTGTTTAAAGTTAAAGAAAATTCCGTCTTCATTATTGAATTGCCCAAGTACCACATGCCCCGGCCGGACATCATCGCCATGGGCACCTGGGAAAAGGGCAAGGGCTTCATCCGCAAGGCCGGCACCGTCATTTTTGGCGGCACCGTGCTCATCTGGCTGCTGTCCAACCTGGGACCAGCCGGCATGGTGACCAACATCGACCAGAGTTTCTCCGCCATGATTGGCCGCTTCGTCCTGCCCGTCTTCGCCCCTATCGGCATCACCTCGTGGCAAACGATCAGCGCGCTGATGACCGGGATTCTGGCCAAGGAAGTCATCAGTTCCAGCATGATCGTGCTCTTCCATTTGAGCGGGCAAACCGGTTTGATTGCCACCTTCAGTTCCCTGTTCACCCCGTTGTCTGCCTACGCCGTCCTGGTCTTCATCCTGATTTACGCACCGTGCTTTGCCACCTTGGCGACCATCAAGGCCGAAACCAATTCGACCAAGTGGGCCGTTTATTCCGTGGTCTCCAACACGGTGATCGCCTACCTGGTCGCGATGATTATCTTCCAGGTCGGGTCGCTATTCATTTAAAAAGGAGCGCTTGTCCATGTCAATCCTGATTAATAGCGTTATTGTTATTGCCATCATTGGTGGCGCTGGGTTCGTGTTGTACCGGCATTTGAAAAAGTCCAGCCAGGGCAGCTGTCCGGCGTGCGAATACGATTGCCCCGCCAAACAACAACTGAAAAAGCACTAAGCTGAAAAACACGTGTCGTAATGCGCTACGCCGGCGGGCGACCGGTGCTCCCAGCCTATGGGGACCGCCCGAAGCCTGAGAAGCGGTCTTCGCGCTAGAGCCTCAAAGTACAGAGTCTCCAGCACGTCCAGTGGCGTAAGCCGACCCAGAACGTCGACAAACGCCACGAACACAGGATTCCGCACCGGTCGCCCGCCAGCTACGCTAACCCTAGTTTTTCGGTTGCGCCTTTTCATTGTTGGCGGTCAGCGCATTTGTGCTACTGTTATCATTACTTAATTCGTCTTCCTCCAAATAGTTATAGGTCGTGATTCCTAATCAAATGGAATTACGACCTATTTTTTTGATTATCCTCTGCGTGTAAGCGTTTCAAATCAAAAATCGGCAATTTTTTAATAAACAGCGACGGTTGGACCCGTACAAATCAAAAAATCAGCCTTTTTTCAATAAACATCAACGGTTAACACCCGCGTAAATCAAAATCAACCGTTTTTCCATTAATGCTACGATTAAGCTGATACCCTATTAGGTGACATTCTCCCAGATAGCAAAAGATCGTGACCCTTAGTTTTAGGGAATCACGACCTTTTCTGTTAGTAATCAACATTCACGTAAAGTGTCTGTTCACGCAGTCAGTCTAGAAAACTGCCGAACTAGCAAACACTTTGCGACCGGGCTAAATCTACGTCAGCCGCAGAGATGGTGAAAATGAGTTCAGCCGTGGGAGTGGCCTTAGCGGTTTCACCGCTTAGACCACTGATATCTTTGAGACGTGATTTTCGGCTCAAAGTAAGCCTGGAGACCGCTCCTTGACTCCAGGCGTGCGCCCACAGCGTCACGACTCATTTTCACCATCTCGGAGGCGACCATTTAGCCGTTGGAGCTGTTGCTGGTAGTTCAGGAATAGACCGGTAAACTTGCCGTCGCTGGCCGGGTCCCACGGCTTGGGCGTCCCGCAGTAATGCAGAATCACCGTATTGGCCATCACCCAGTGAATCTCGTGCTGATTCAGGCTGCGCGTCTGGTACATCAGGTATTTACGCGTGTCGTAGTTCCAGATTTCCTCGGAAATTTCCAAAATATCCGGCCCGTACAGGAAGTTCAAGATATCCTGATCCGGTAAAATTAACTCGCTTTCATATTTCTCAATTGTCTGCGTGATGTCGCTCAGCTTAATCTTGGTCCGCGCTTGGTCCAAATCAATGACCAGCACACCCGAGTTGAAATAGCTGGTCGTCGTGCCCAGCCGCAACTGATTGACGCTGTCCATAAGATTGGTCACGCCGCGGTGAACGGCGGCCGCTAACATGTGACCCGCTAAATCTAGCGTCCATAATGGCCGTAAATTGTTAATCACCAACAAGTCCGGGTCCAAATAAATGACCCGCTTCACTGATTTCGGCAAAATCTGTCCGCTCAAGAGGCGGAAATACATTTCCCGTGGATACCGTTTGATCAAGGGAACGCCAGCCGTGAAGTCCGCCGTCACCCGTTCGGCGCTCAACTCCCAGCCAAACGCCGTGGTCAGTCGCCGCACAGACGCCACCTCATCAGGCGTCAGACTGGCATGCACCAGCCACAAATGCATGCGTTCCCCAGGATTATTGGCGTGCGCCGAATACAACATAACTTTCAACGGCTCCAAGTATCCAGAATTGAGTGTGACCAGCAAATTAATTTCATCAGACAAAGCTTCCACCGACTTCCGTTTGATTTGGTTGATTCTATCTCCATTAAATCACGTTTACTGCCTATTTTTGATTCCGACGACTTACAAGTTACACCACAATCTGTGGTCGTAATTTATGACGCATAATTTTGCTCGGAACCCACCCACCATCAATACCCGAGGCACAATTTTGCTTGAGACCCGCTCCACCCCAGCCGTGAGGGCGACAAAAAATGGGTTCAGCCGTGGGATTTACTGAGCGGTCAGCTCAGTAAATGGCGACTTTGAAACTCGGGCTGTGAGGTTCAAAGCGAGGTCGAAGACCGCTTCTCAGGCTTCGGCCGTCCTGCCCACCGCGTTCCGACCCATTTTTTGTCGCCCGGTAGGCGCTGACAACGACCATCCCCCAGTCCCAAGCACAATTATGCCATCTGAGGGATTGGGGCGCATATTGGCGGGAATAATTCGCCGCCAGTATTTTATGCCAAAATCACATGGAAAAGTTTCGCCCCAGCACCATTAATTACCGCAATCGCTGGTAATTCACGTTTTCGCAAGGTTTTCGCCACCCCAACTATTAGGCAAAACCCTCAATTATGCCAAATGACAGGTGTTTTTTCTATATACAAATGTATATAGAAACCGCTCCCAAACGCGAATATCGGCCAGAATTCCCGGGAATTTTTTACCGTCACCCCTGGACATGGTATTCTCTAGTTGTTCAAGGCACGTGAAAGAAATAACAAGGTACATAACCAGACTTATACCGACCGTCACGCGCCTCATCATTATAGCAATCAACCAAATCAAAAAAAGATAGTGAGGGTATCAGCATGACTAAAAAATACGAAACAGAAGCCCCAGGATACACTATGACTACGGTGATGGAAGAAGCAGCTCGTTGCTTGCTCTGCCATGACGCACCATGTTCCAAGGCCTGCCCCGCTGACACTGATCCAGCACGTTTCATCCGCAGCGTGCGCTTCAACAACGTTAAGGGTGCTGCCGAAACCATTCGGGAAAACAACGCCTTGGGTGCCATTTGTGCCCGGGTTTGCCCAACTGAAAAGTACTGTGAACTGGCTTGCTCACGGACTGGCATTGACTGCCCTATCGATATCGGTGGGATTCAACGTTACGTCACCGACTTCGAACAAGCTGCCAAGATGGACATCCTGAAGCAAGGCAAGTCCAACGGCAAGCACATTGCCATCGTTGGTAGCGGCCCTGCTGGCTTGCAAGTTGCCACGACCATGTTGACCAAGGGTTACGCCGTTGACATTTACGAAAAGAATGAAAAGGCCGGCGGTTACTTAACCTACGGCATCCCAGAATACCGTTTACCAAACGATATCGTGGAATACGAAATCAAGCGGATCATCAACTTAGGTGCTAACATTCACTACAACACCACGGTTGGCGATGACATCATGATGGACGACTTAAAGGCCAACAATGACGCCGTTGTCGTTGCCGTTGGTGCTAGCGAAAGTAAAGTTCTTCCTATGTTCGCTGACAACGAAAACGTTGAAACGGCCGTTGGCTTCCTGGCTCGCGTTAAAGAAGCCAAGGGGAACATCACCGACTTACCTGAAAACGCCGTTGTTATCGGTGGTGGGGACGTTGCGATGGATGTTGCCACAACCTTACGCCGCTTAGACGTGAAGAACGTGACCGACATGGCTTACGAAGAATTTGACGAATTCAAAGCTTCCAAGAAGGAACTCAAAGGCACCCGCGAAGCCGGCGTTACTATCGTTGATGGCTACGTCCCAACTGCTGTAAACGGCAATGAAGTCACCTTCAAGCACCGTCACATCGACAGCGAAATGACCATCAAGTCCAACAAGATCATCCTCGCCGTTGGGCAACGGGTTAACGCTGCTAACCTGAACATCACCATCGACAAGCACGAAGAAGTTCCTTACGCTGGTTACGGCACTGCCGATCCAAAGGTCTTCGTTACTGGTGATATCGCTCAAGGCGACAAGACCGTTGTCTGGGCCGTTCGTAAAGGTAAAGAAGTCGCAGAACAAATTGACAAAATGATTATGGGTTCCACTAAAGAAGCAGACTTGGTAGGAGGTAACGAATAATGATTAAAAAAGACTTATCCGTAGATTTCTTAGGCGTACATTTTGAGAATCCTTTCCTCCTATCCTCTTCTCCCGTAGGCAACTGTTACGAAATGTGTGCCAAAGCCTTTGATGAAGGCTGGGCCGGCGTTGCCTTCAAGACGATTGGACCAAAGCACTTTAAAGTTGACGAAGTTTCGCCACGGTTTGATGAATTAACCAAGGAAGGCACCCCATTCGTTGGGTTCAAGAACATGGAACAAATTGCCGAACATCCCTTGGAACAAAACCTGCATGACTTAAAGAAGTTAAAGGAAAACTACCCAACCAAGATCATCATCGCCTCCATCATGGGGACCAACGAACAAGACTGGGAAGAATTAGCCCAATTAGTCACCGAAGCCAAAGCCGACATGATTGAAATGAACCTCTCTTGCCCACAGATGACCTCTCACGACATGGGTTCTGACGTTGGGACCAACCCTGAATTAGTTAAGAAGTACTGTGCCGCCGTTCGTCGCGGATCTGATTTACCAATCTTAGCTAAGATGACGCCAAACATCACCGACATGGTTCCTGCTGCTAAAGCCAGCATGGACGGTGGCGCTGACGGGATCGCCACAATCAACACGGTCAAGTCCATCGCCAACTTGGACATCGACCGCAAGACGGCCTTACCAACGGTTGACGGCAAGGGTTCCGTCTCCGGGTTCTCTGGGAAAGCCGTTAAGCCAATCGCCTTACGCTTCATTCAACAATTACGTGAAGCTGCCGGCATGGAACAACTGCCAATCTCTGGGATTGGTGGGATCGAAACTTGGCAAGACGCTGCTGAATTCCTCCTGTTAGGGGCAACCACCCTTCAAGTTACCACGTCCGTTATGCAATATGGTTACCGGATCGTTGAAGACATGAAGAACGGGTTAATGCACTACATGGAAGAACAAGGGATCGACCACCTGTCAGAAATCATCGGCGCTGCCAACAAGAGCATCGTGCCCGTTGACTCTCTGAACCGGGACTACAAAGTTTACCCTAAGATTGACTGGGACAAGTGTATCGGTTGTGGCCGTTGCTACATTTCCTGCTTCGATGGTGCGCACCAAGCTATCCAATGGAATGAAGAAGCTCGCCGCCCAACAGTCGATATCGATAAGTGTGTCGGCTGTCACCTGTGCAACCTGGTCTGCCCGGTTGGCGCTATCTCAACTGGTGAAGTTGTGATGAAGCCAGGTCGGGAAGGTAATCCAGAAGACATTAAGATTGAGTCACCACGCTTGACTCATTTCTAAAAAATTAAGCGCGTCACGCCTGCTTGCCGGGGGATTTAAGAAAATGATTGAACGCGGGGCGTGACGAACCCCGAATGAGGCTGGGCCAAAACGTTATGTTTGGGTTCGGCCCCATTTTGGGTTTAAACGTTTTACCTAAAGTCCTTGCGCGGTTCTGCGTAATTCTGTACACTAGAGCAATACGTAGAATGGAAGCGCTAACTAGCAAAGGGGATTACACTCATGAAAATTAGTAAAAAAGTTTGGTTCGACTCCATTGGGGTCGGTGGCTTTACCATCGTTTACAGTCTAATCATGACGGGCTTTTCACTGTGGATGGGCGCGGCAGCCTTCATCGCCGTTTCCTATTTCTTCGGTGCCGGTTTCCCTAAGGATAAAATTTGGAATATTATGTTGAGCTTCTGCCTGGGCCTCATTTGGGGTCTGATGGCGTTCTCACTGCTGCACGTTTCTTGGATCTCGGGACTGGTCGCTTCCTCAGTGATGTTTGGGATTCTGACCTTCCTGGCACTCTTCCTGCAGGGGACCATCCTGCCGTTCACGGAAGTCCCCGCCTGGCTGATCACTTGGGGGACGACCATGCTGATCATCTCCAACATCACCATCAAGAGCTGGCCAATGTTCTGCTTTGAACTGTTGGCATCCATGTTCATGGGAATCTTCGTGATTGGGTACGCGTCAGACTACTTTAACAAGATTATGTTCAAGTTCTTCCCGGAAAAGGAAGAGGATAAGAACGGTAAGCATCACGATGATACCGCGGATAAGAGTGAACCTGAGGACCAGATGGGTTAGCCTTTGATACCTGTTTCCGCAACGTAAGTGAATTAGCTTAAGCAAAGAAGGCCTGAGAACGTGTGTAACGTTCTCGGACCTTCTTTTGTTTGTGCTCAACACTCTAGGAGACGTCCAGCCGATGGACAACCCCGCTAATTGCGTGTCTCTGGGCGTCTATTTCGTTAGGCGGTTCGTTAGATAGTTGCCGTACTGAGCGCCTTAGATTGCCTCTCAGTACGAAAAAAGCCGCCACCAACCGGCGACGACTTTCACTAACACATATTCAGTTTAACCCACCAACCGGCGAACGCTACCGTTGAACCGGCTCTTCCAGTGGCTATCGTTTAAGCTAGAAATCCCGACACCACCAGTATCTGAGCTTGGTGAGTCGTGAAGAAAGACCTTGTTGCCCAAGTAAATGGCAACGTGACAGTTAGGCCCTTCAGCCTTGTCGTTGAAGAAGAAGATGTCCCCACGCTTCATGTCCTTTGGCTTAATCTTCCGGCCCATGTGAATCAGCGTGTAGGTCGTGCAACTGGACGTTGGTCCTAAGCGCACGCCTGACTTGGCGTAGATCCAGTGAATAAAGGATGAGCAGTCAAACCGACGAGCTGCGATGCTGGAGCTGGTCCGGCCGCCGCCCCACAGGTACTTGGACTGACCCACCAGTGCGGAACCCGTCTTGATGGCCTTTTCAACCTTCTTGATGTTCCCCTTGAGGGCCTTTTGGTCCATGGTCATGTACTTGGCGCGAATCCAGTAATTCTTGTCGCCAACGTTGATCCGGTAGTAGCCGGACTTGGATGGCGTGGTGTTCAATTCGACCCGCTTATCCACGTGGTACCAGTGGCCGACGAGGTTCTTGGTGCTGGTACTCCCAGTCACTTTGGCGCCCTTCAGTCCCTTAGGCTTATTGTAGAGCAAAATGTGTTTCTTGTTGACCTTCATGGTGTAATCCATTTTGTTGGAATAACGAACCCATTTGTAAAAGGCATCTTGGCGAATCCACCCCCGGTTAGTCTTGTAGAAGACCCCGTGACCGTTCTTAGCAATCCGGCTAACCTTGAAATGGTGCTTGTACTCGTATTTAGCCGAAGCGGATTTCTTCATCCCCGTCTTGTACATCTTCTTGTAGAAGCCGTATTTGGTGTGATACAACGTCTTGGTCTTGTTATAAACCTTGTTGTAAACGACTTTGTCCGCCGTGTTGCTGGCTTGGGCTGTAACTGGTTGGGCCGCAAATCCCGTGACCATCAAGCCGAGCGCGAAGAAGCCGCTCAATATGTACTTCACTTTATGCACTGTGAATCCCTCCTGAATGGTTAACTATTTAGTTATGAAACGATGAATACAGGGTAATCCTACTAAATATTCGGGTTTCGGGGTAATGCGGTTTACCTTGCAGAAATCAGGTGGGAATGCACGGGCAGACTGATTGGTAACGTCCATTTAGTTCCGGTAAACTCGAGTTAGCTCAGGTTGTATCGCCTCCAAGGTGATGAACGATTATGGGCGACCAACTTATATCAATTTAAAAAGCCGCCGACGGGTTCGCCAGCGACTCTAGGAGGATGATCTTATGCGGAAAATCACGAAATTAATGGCAGCCGGTTTAATCATTGCGACTGTTGAGGCAGGCATGCCTGGTATTTCAGCTCAGGCGGCTTATAAACCGATACCTAAATCACTTCGTGGAACCTGGAAGACTAAGGGCACTGCCACGTATCGCCGGCAATTACATGTTAAAAGCCATTTTATTTACGAAACGTTTTCCTATAAAATTAGTAACCAATGGCAAGGTCTTGACTTGGGAATCGCTAAAGCGCATCTGATTAAATCTAGTAAAAATACTTATTTAATCAAGGGCATCTCTACGAATTCTGGCAAAAACGGTGGTAATTTTAGTACTACCATTCACGTAAAAAAGAACGGAAAACACGTTTCGGTTAAGGGTATCGACGAAATAGGTACGGTTCATAAATATGTCTCATTCCATAAATAATCCTTACACAAACAAAAAATATATGGTAAGCTAGCGTCTCGTGGGAAATTTAAACGAGGAGCAACACAATGCCTAAAAATTTCAAAGAAGAATTACTTTTCACAGCCGTTATGGCGGGACTCATGGTCTTGGTCATGGCTGGCTACAACATCGCCTTAGCCGACGGATTTTCACACCACTTCATCCGTGAAGTCCTGACCGGCTACCCGCTGGCCCTTATCGTCGCCGCCATTTGCGACCTGGGGATTATCGGCCCCGGCGTCAAATATATCTTTTTCCACTTTATCGTTAACGATTACATGAAAAAGAAACAGATTCGTATCGCCCTCACCATCTCAGTGATGATGGTTGCCGGCATGGTCACCCTGATGTCTCTGTTCGGGATGGTCGTTACCCAAAACTTCGGTAGCAACTTCTTCCTCACTTACCTGCACACTTGGATTTTCAACCTGTTCATGGCCCTGCCATTGCAGCTGTTGATTGTTGGGCCAATCGCCCGCGCTATCCTGGGTGCCGTGCAGAAGCGGACTGCCCCAGCCGAAGTCTTAGAAACCAAATCAGTCGAAGATTAACTAACTAAACGTCGCCGCTACCAACAAGTAGTGGCGACGTTTTTCTTTTTTCGCGGTCCCACGCCAACGAAAAACTAAGCAGTGCCAACCGGAATTTTTTGCGGTTGGCACTGCTTTTAGTTTCCATATTA
Organism: Levilactobacillus lanxiensis; assembly: GCF_016861655.1. GTDB lineage: Bacteria > Bacillota > Bacilli > Lactobacillales > Lactobacillaceae > Levilactobacillus > Levilactobacillus lanxiensis. The sequence continues at coordinate 428,023 of NZ_BOLN01000001.1, forward strand.
AGTATTCTGAATTCAGTGTTCCGCCCGCCGAACATCCCCGACGATATCGTCACCACTAAAGTCATGTTGGCGGTAGGCGGCGTCCGCAATCGGCAAGTGCTGGGCCAGCGTGCTAAAGGGCTGAACGGCCACCTCACCCGTGACACTTTCAAAGTCCAGTAAATGGCCGCCAAAGCTGTGGTCAGCCGCCAGGAAGTGCTTGTGAAACCCGGCAACCGCAATGCCATCGTAGAGTTGTGGCGCGTAGTAGCCAATCAATGTCCCCTCGACCTCACCGCGCGAGAAAATTTGTTGTTGCTGCGCGGCCTGGGCCAACGTTTGATACGGCGGCTCGGATTTAGCAACGGCTCGCGTTCGGATGGCGGTGAACAGTCCCGTAATTTTAACGGAGAAGAAGGCGTTGTCCAGCTGCGCCAGTGCGCGAATCTGCTGGTTGAGGTCGGCCTGACTGGCGCCCAGTACCGTCATCAATGGTTGGTAGTCGGCGTAGTGACTGTTGGCAAAGGGCAGCGTGAAGTCGCCCGCCACCTCATGGACTTCGCCTTGCGCGTTAACCTGGTATGGATGACCATCCAGAATAATCAGCTCGCCATCGAGACCTTCCCCAGTCCCAATACCCGTGTCGCCATGCCGCAAGAGCTCGGCCATGGTCAGAGTGCCGGCTAACAGTCCGGGCACCAGCAAAGCCAACGTGCCGTGTTGGTAAAGTGTCGTTGTATCTTTCATGAGTGTGCTTCCTTTCACAGTGCTTTGCCTCTACGATACCGCGCGTGGTGGGGATTGCAAGGGGCATGCCTAGCAAAAAAGCCCATTCGCGGTTAAACGAATAGGCTTAAAATCAGGTCATGTCAGATTTATTCTGGCGATGTTACTAGCGTTTCGCAACCTGTAACCGCGGCCAGGTTCGTTGCCACTGTTTGGCCGCCATTCGCTGCTGATAAATTGCGAGGTGCTCGGCATCCTGCTGGTAAAAGGGAATCGGGCGACACCGCAGATTGACCAGGTCGTCCACGCCATGGGGTGCAATCAGGTTGACCGCATCCCCGTCCAGGTAGGCGCCAACACAGGTGGGCACCTCAACGAAATGACCAATGGCATCGGCCACGGACGTGAACTCGGGCGTATCACTGAAATTATAATGGGCCATGTAGACTTCATTTTTCACCTGCCACTGATACTGCGGCGCCAGCTGGGTCAGGTGTTCGTAAATTTTCAAATCATCGCTGGCCGGCCGCTCAGGATCAAAGAAAACGACGTCAATGTCGCTAAGCAGCTGAAACGGTTGTCCACTCAACGATTGCCAGACCGTATTGCGAATACTCCCCGCTGCCAACGCCCCTTGCTTGAGGTGACAGTCGCGGATAAGCCGTAGAATCTGCATGAGTTCTAGGTTGGCGGTGATGATGGCTTGGACTTGGGATTCGGGTGTCATTGGTGGGACCTCCTGTGAGTGTTGTTTAACCCAGTATACCGCCAAAAAAGACGCTTGGGCCCAAGTCCAAACGTCTTTTTCTATTTCTCCTCGCCATGTTCTTCGCGATGCTTTTGAATGATCTGGCGAATCCAGCGCTGCGAGTATTCATATTTTTTGGTTAACTCAGCCAAGTTGTGACCGTCGTATTCCTCAACGATTTGTTCGGCGACCTTGTCGCGGTTGTAAAGGCGCATCGGAAATGAAATTTGCCGGCCCCGGTACATTTCATAGATCTTCTCGGTTAACTCTTCACCCACTAACTCATAGAGTTGGGCGTATGATTCCTGTAGTAAATCAACCCGCATTCCCATTGAGCATTCTCCTCATTATAATGTTTTTTGCCTTTATAGCGTACCAAAAGTGTACGGCCGAAAAAACTGTGTTTAGCTTTATACTACTAAGGTATTATTCCATATTTTATTCCATATTCAGTCCGCAAACAACTCCCCCTATCGCCCACCAGCCCCGTTTGCCCACTCAAATTACAAATAGCAAACTTTCTTCGCCCCTTCCCCCGCGAACCTGCTAAGCTAATGGCCAAGAAGTCATTGAAAATATGGGGGTGAGCGGATGTCATATGTTTACCTAGGCACCGCAATTATCGGGGAACTCATTGGGACCAATTTACTCAAGGCGGCGGCCGGCTTCACCCGTTTTTGGCCGTCGGTGGGCGCACTGATGGCATATGGCATCTGCTTTTTCTTCCTATCGTTAGCCATGAAAAGTATCGACCTGAACGTCGCCTACGCCATCTGGGCCGGCATCGGGATCGTCATCACCACCGTGCTTGCCGTCATCCTCTGGCGTGAGCCCATCAACTTCGCCAGCATTCTTGGCATTACCCTGGTTGTGGTTGGCGTCGTCGTGCTCAACCTTTATGGCCCCAGTCACTGAACTTGGCTAGGCGGTAACGCGCGCAAACTGCTCGACTATGGGCGGCAACCACCTGCACAAAATTGGTTTTGTCATAAGTATATTTATAAGGTGAATTAATGGCTATTCCGCTGTGGTCAAGCGTATACTGATTCTACGTTGTGTTTCTGACAGCGGCTCATGTCACGGGTACTGTCCCGTGGCCATTTACGGAATTGGAGGCTTCACTATGACAAAAACGGTCGTCATCTTAGGTGCAGGTTCAGGGTTCGGTTTCGCCATCGCGCAGGCGTTTGGGCAACAAGGTAAGCATGTGGTCTTGGCCGCGCGCCACGAGGACGCCCTCCAGCACATGACCGCTCAGCTACGTGCCGCCGACATCAGTGCCGACTGGCTTGTGGCCGACGCCACCAATTCACAATCGACCGCCGACCTCTTTCGGCAGGTCGTCCAACACTTTGGCGTCCCCGAGACCTTCGTTTACAACGTGGCCGACACCCAGTTGGACCGACCGCGGGACACACCCGCCACCCACATCGCCCAGGCCTTTGACGTTAACGTGCTTGGCGCGATTCGCACGACGCGACAGTTTTTGGATTTGGCCGATACCGATATTCCCCGCAACATTTTGATTACCGGGGGTGGCGCAGCCCTGAACCCGGTTAAGGCAACCACCACGCTGTCCCTGACCAAGGCCGCCCTGCGTAGCTACGCGTATTCCTTGGCCGACGAACTGGCCGACACCGCCGTTTACGTGGGCCTCATCACCATCCAGGGTATCTCCGGGACCAGTGACGCCATGCAACCGGCCAACGTGGCCCAGGCCTACCTTCAGGCCGTGGCCGACCGGAACCAGATTGAACTGCGCTATCCCGCGGGAGAACAAAATGAGTCTGAGTTTTCCGCACTTAAAGCGGTCATGAACGATCCCGACCGCCTCCAAACCTTTCTCCAGGAACATCCCGGCGTTAACGCCTTTCTGCAGCAGCATCCGGAATTTCTGGCAGACTAATTCACGTAATCGTTCGAGCAACTGTGGCTACCCTGCCGCAGTTGCTCGTTTTTCTTATCAAGTCCCGAATGTTCTAGGACTTGATAAGGTCACCGACCGAACCGCCCGCCCCTACGCGCCGACTGGGTTGCCAGCATCGCCACCGCTACCGAAATGGATTATTTGTGAAAATAATCACATTAACAATCAAAACGCGGTATAACAGAGTTGAGGGATAACCTCTACACCACAGAAAATTACCTAGCCAGTTAATTACCTACTGGGTCAGGTGCGAGTCATCACCTCGGCATCAATTTGGGGTCAAGTCAGTTTATCTTGACGATGTTGAAGGGAGTCTTATTGTTATGTCCAAGAGTTCAGTTGCTTTGAAACACTATCAAATGTATATCAACGGTGAGTTTAAGGATTCGTCATCCGGCAATCTGATCACCGTGTTAAACCCAGCCACTGGGGAGCCCATTTCCACGGTTCCGAGTGCAACTTTAGACGAATGCCGGGAAGCCATCGACGCCGCCTATGAAGCCCAAAAGTCCTGGAAGAAAGTGCCCGCCGCAACCCGGGGCCAGTACCTGCACGACGTCGCTACTGAGGTTCGTAAGGACTCTGCCCACCTGATTGCCATGCTCCAAGAGGAACAAGGCAAGGTCAAGGCGTTAGCCACCACGGAAATTATGTTCTCCGCCGACTACTTCGACTACATGGCCAGCGCATCACGGACCTACGAAGGCGAGATTCTGCAGTCCGACAACGCGAATGAAAATATCATGATTGCCAAGCAGCCTATCGGGGTGGCTGCCGGCATCTTGCCTTGGAACTTCCCATTCTTCCTGATTGCGCGGAAGATGGGGCCAGCCTTGGTTACCGGGAACACCATCGTCATGAAGCCAAGTACCGATACGCCTAACTTAGGCTTGGAATTTGCCAAGATCGTTGAAAAGGTTGGGATTCCTAAGGGTGTTGTCAACATCATCACCGGTCCCGGCTCGGTCATTGGCGACGAAATGTCCCGGAACAAGAAGGTTGGGATCATCAGTTTGACCGGGTCCGTGAACTCCGGGAAGCGTGTCATGGAGGCTGCTGCCACCCATATGGCTAAGGTTTCCTTGGAATTAGGTGGCAAGGCGCCCGCTATCGTCTGCAAGGACGCCGACATCGACCTCGCCGTGCAATCCATCATCGACTCTCGGGTCGACAACAACGGTCAGCTCTGCAACAACTGTGAACGGGTCTACGTGCAAGAGGACGTTGCGGCTGAATTTACCAAGAAATTGGCTGACAAGATGGCCGCCGTTACCGTGGGCGATCCCATGAAGAACGAAGACATCGGCATGGGTCCCCTGATCAACCAAGGCGCCCTCGACAAGGTTGCCGGCATGGTCGACCGGGCCGTTGAAGCCGGCGGCAAGCTGGAAACTGGTGGCCACAAGGTTAAAATCGCCAATGGCTTCTACTACGAACCAACCGTCATTACCAACGTCAAGCAGGACTCTGAAATCGTGCAAGACGAAATCTTTGGTCCCGTTCTGCCAGTCTTGACCTTTAAGACCTTGGACGACGCCATCGACATGGCCAACGACAGCGACTTTGGCCTGACCTCTTCCATCTTCACCGAAAACATTGAGAACGCCATGCGGGCAGCTAACGAGCTCGAAGACGGCGAAACCTATATCAACCGTTTCAACTTCGAAGCCATGAACGGCTCCCACTCCGGCTGGAAGGAATCCGGTATCGGCGGCGACGACGGGAAGCACGGGATTGAAGAATTCCTGAACACCCACGTCATCTACCTGCAGGGTCACCCAGAAAAGACGCAAGCTTAGATTAACCATGAAAGAAGATAATTCCCTTTCGAATTATCTTTTTTCTGTGATTGTGAATAAAGCGTTACCATTTTTCAAATCTGGGGTCAGTCCCCCTTCAGGACCGTGACCGCAGTCCTAGCAAGCAGTTGTTAGGCTTAGCCTAAAAGTAGCGTTTTCATGAAAGCGCTTGCTTTTTGGACTCATTGTGACATAATTATCAAGTGTAAATTACTTTTAAAACGAGGTGCCAATTATGAAGATTCAAGCTGCAGTTGTTGATAAGCAAAATGCTGATTTTGAAATTCGTGATGACGTTGAACTAGCTGACATGGGTGCGGACGATATCCAAGTCCACATGGTTGCCAGTGGAATCTGCCACTCCGACGAAGCTTTACGTACCGGGGTCGCCACCATTGACTACCCCATCGTCTTGGGCCACGAAGGTTCCGGGATCGTTGAAAAGGTTGGGCCAGAAGTTACCCAATTCAAGCCTGGCGACCACGTTGTCTTAAGTTTCTACGGTTGTGGGAACTGCAAGAGCTGTCTGGCGGGGATGCCAACGCAGTGTGAAAACTACGCCGCGAACAACCTGTCTGGGGTTCGTCCTGACGGGACCGCGCACTTCACCGAAAACGGCCACGATGTCGCTGACATGTTCGACCAAAGTTCCTTCACCTCGACCACGGTCGTTCGGGAACGGAACGCCGTTAAGGTCGACAAGGACCTTGACTTACGGAAGCTCGGACCGCTGGGTTGTGGCTACGTCACTGGTTCCGGGACTGTCCTCAACACCTTGAAGCCAAAGCCTGGCGACACCATCGCTGTCTTTGGGACTGGGGCCGTTGGGTTGGCTGCCATGATGGCCGGCCGCATCTCTGGTTGCACCAAAGTTATTGCCATTGACATCGTCGACTCTCGTTTGGACTTAGCCAAGGAACTCGGCGCCACCGACGTCATCAACAGCAAGAAGGTTGACGACGTGGTCAAGGCTGTTCAAGACTTGACTGGCGGCTTCGGTGTCAACTACGCGGTCGACACGACCGGTGTTTCCAGCGTCATCTCCAACTCCATCCAAGCCTTAGCACAAGGTGGGGTCTCCGCTGCCATCGCCGTTACCGACCAACACATCGACCTCGACACTTGGAACGACCTCTGTGTCAACGACAAGAGCGTCATCGGTGTTAACATGGGCGACTCCGTTCCACAGATCGACATCCCTCGTTTGATTGAATTCTACAAGCTGGGCATGTTCGACTTCGACAAGACTGAAAAGTTCTACAAGTTCAGTCAAATCAACGAAGCCAACGCTGATTCCGTTTCCGGGAAGACCATCAAGCCAGTTCTGGTCATTGATGACAGCTACGTTCCTGGTAAATAATCAGACTTAATTCTCGTTAATAAAACCGGGCTATCCTGTGAGGTAGTCCGGTTTTTATGTGCTCGCAATTGTTTACTCACATTTAAAAGTTTGTCCCCTTAATTAGTGGTAAGCTTAGTTTAAAGTCCATCCACGGGGAGCGCACATGATGTTGAAAAAATGGTTGAGTCTGTTAGGAATTTTTATCGTGATTGGGATTGTTGGCGGCGGTGCATTTAGTCAAACGGCCACTGAAAACCACCAGGGGAAACTACCCAAGAATTATGGAAAAGTGGTCGTGCAATATGTGTACGGGAAAAAGGGCCATCCCCCGAATGATTTGTGGAGTAGCCAGACCTTAACGGGACGAATTGGTACGCACTACCAGACCAAGGCCAAGGACCTCTTGAATCAGGAAGGCTATATGGTTCTCGCCGGCCACTCGAAGAACACCGCCGGAACGTTCAAGCGCCACGTGACCCACGTCACCTACACCTATTGGGACTATTCTGAAATCCAACACGAATTCAAGCACGGCGCCGACCTCATGCTAGACGTCACGGCCGACCACCGCATCGGATTGTTTGACCGGAACCTGCAGGATTGCGTGGAGGTCGTGATGGAACGGCCTAACTTTGCCAAACCGTACTATGACGTCACCTTTTCCACGCGCAACGATACGAATCACGGCTCTGGTCTGAAGTCCTACCGCTACCGTTTCGGGACCACCACTCGCTTCAAGGATCCGCGAAATGGCAACATCTACACCACCACCCTGACCCCCAAGGGTGGCATTACCTTCAAGGCTGTGGCGACCAAACATTCTACGATGAATGAATTGGTGGTTGTTAACGACCGGGGAAAATTGGTGACTGCTAAGATTAAGTAGCCGATTACAGTTGGCCGTGCTAAATAAATTCGGACATCAAAGGCGCCTGAGATTTTGTCTCAGGCGCCTTTCGTATGGATCATAATTATCGATTCTCCGGCCCGGCAATTTCCTGAAAAAGCCGCTGGCACTGCTCCGCCACCGTACTACTCTCATCAAAACAAACAGCTTCACTGCCCAGTAAGTCCCGCCCCAGCCACCACTGCGTTAGCTGTGCCCGATAAACGATCGGGCCTTGGTCTGGTTGCGTTTCACCGTTGTCGCAAAGGTCACGTCAAAATAACCGATTATGGCAGGCCCCCACGCCTGCTTGAGATCCCGCAGAAATTCGCCATACACCGAACGCTTCAGGATGCCTTCTAAAATAATCACGGCAAATCCCCGTGCCCGGCCCCAGGCAACCAACTCGGCCATGACCGCGATGGCTGGCGTCCCTACCGTATCCGGGGCGTGCAAAATTTTACGCCGGACCACATCTTGACTGATCAACAGGGCTGTCGGCCCCAGAACGCGCTGTAACTGCCGCGCCGTCGTCGTTTTGCCGGACCCAGAATTTCCACGCAACACCACCAGTTTGGTCACGCGTTCCACCCCCTTCAGCTCAGTTTTAGTCATTATACCACCGGCAACCTCAACGCTTTAATTTGAACATTCACCACTTTAACCGTTCAGGGGACTGGTAAAAATGATATCATCGTGATATCATTAAGCTATCATCAGGAGGGCGTTATCATGGCAAAAGAAGCTCAGAAGCGTTTTCTATTACGGCTAGATGAAAGCCTATTCAAACGGGTGGCAGACGCGGCGGACGCTGATGGTCGGAGCATCAACGCCTACATCGCGCAGGTCCTTTCGCGCGCGGCCCCAGCGGGGAACTGGGAACAGCGGCAGTTGATTGGCCGCGCCATTGCCGGGAAAGAACTGGACGTCAAATCCGGACTTGTTCTGGTCGCCGGCATTTACTATCGGTATCTGCTGGAGGCCCCGGAGAAGCCGGACAAGGACGCCAACTACACGGTCATCGAGAGTCACGGGAATATTTTAACGTTGAAAAAAATCTAGGGGGAATTGGACATGTTTGGGATTAGAATTGTTCGTCAAAATAATGAAGGATTAGTCGAGACGCTGGGAAAATACAAGCACACCGTCTTGCCCGGAATTCATTTTTACCTGCCGGGTATCCAGAAGATTCGCACCGTCAGTCTGGCAATGTCACCACTGGCTTTGCCTAACTATTCAGTTATCACCAAGGATAACGCCGACGTCTCGGCCAGCCTGACGCTGAACTATCACGTCACCAACGCCGTGAAATACCAGTACGAAAACACGGACTCCGTGGAATCCATGGCACAACTGGTGCGGGGCCACTTGCGGGATATCATTGGGCGGATGGACCTGAACCAAGCGCTAGGTTCCACGGCTAAGATCAACCAGGAACTAGCTACGGCCATCGGGGATTTGACCGACACCTATGGCATCAACGTTGATCGGACCAACATTGACGAATTAACGCCATCCAAGGCGATTCAATCCGCCATGGACAAGCAATTGACGGCCGACCGGGAACGAATCGCCGCTATCGCTAAGGCTGAAGGGGAAGCCAAGTCCATCGAATTGACCACCAAGGCCAAGAACGATGCCTTAATGGCCACCGCGACGGCCCAAGCCACCGCCACCCGGACCCGTGCCGACGCTGAAAAGTATCGGATTGACACGGTGAACTCCAGTCTGGGCTCAGCGACGAAGGAATTCTTCGAAAACCAATCGATTTCGGCTTTCAGTGACCTGGCTAACTCACCGGCTAACGTGGTCGTCGTTCCAAGTGATCACGTTGCCGACCTGGGGCAGATTCCCGCCATTGGCGCGGCTTTGAAGACCGGACTGGCAACACCGTCAGCTGCACCGGTTAAGAAATAGAACCTAAAAATCAGCTTTTCACGAAACGCAATACTGCGTTGGTGAGAGGCTGATTTTACGATTCTAGCATCCAAAACAATCCACAAACAATCTTTTAGATTACGCGTAGAATAAAGACAGAACTTCTACATAGAAAGGTTATGTAATCATGGTCACCCGCAAAGACATTTTCACCTATACAGAAGATAATTACGGCGTCACGCCTGAATACACCTTCAGCTCCTACCCGAAATATGCCATCCTCAAGAATCGTCAGGGTAAATGGTTCGGGTTAGTGATGAATGTGCCCAAGAAGAAACTCGGCCTAACAGGCAAGGAAGAGGTCGATGTGCTAGACGTCAAGGTCGACCCCGAGCTTGGCAGTATTCTCCGCAGCAAGCCGGGCTACCTCCCCGCCTACCACATGAACAAGGAACACTGGTTATCCATCGTACTGAATCAGGAAACGGATGCGGCTACTCTATTTCAGTTGCTGGATGGTAGTTATCAAGCTGTTATTAAAAATTAGTTATTAATAACAATTAACCATATTTTGATTATTAATTATTGCAAATCAAGTGTCCACACAAAACGTCACCCGAAATAAGTGGGGACAACCGGGACCCCAACCAATATGAGGCGTGAGGGCGAGAAAAACGGACTCAGCCGTGGGATTTATTAGTGCTTTCGGAAACGAACGCACGAATAAATGGCGATTTTGAGACGTGATTTTCGGCTCAAAACGAGGTCCAAGACCGCTCCTCAGGCTTGGGCCGCCCTCCCCTCGCGTTCCAGTCCGTTTTTCTCGCCCGGTAAGGCGCTGCAGCTCGCCAATTTAAAATTACCGGTTGACACCACTTTTTTCCAGGGGTACACTAGCCTCAATTCAATAAATCGTCCGAAACAAACCATTGAGGTGGAGATCAAGATTATCGTGCACGTAAAGAGAGCCGTCGTTGCTGAGAGTACGGCCGAACGCAGGTAGTTAAATGGACCACCGAGGGCTTCCCCGAACCATTTTGCAGTACGGGAAGACGTGCGACATACGTCAGTTGTCAGGGAAATGTTAGTTTCCTGTGAAGAGGGGCGCGGTCTCTTTTTCGGGACCCGTCTAATTAAGGTGGCACCGCGGTTAAAACCGTCCTTAACGCATTGGCTGTTGAGGACGGTTTTTTGTCTACACTTTTTCCGAGGGGGATTCACCTATGTTCAAACGATGGCAACGCTCATTATTCTTTCTAACCGACAAATTCAATTATTCTGGAGGAAAAAATTATGAGTTTAGCACAACACAAGAAAGCACTCGCCCTTTGCGGCGGCATTATTCTAATCGGCGCCGGCGTCTTCGCCGTGACCGGTCACTCGCAATCCACTAAGAAGGTCGCCCAACACCTGAACCTGTACGAAACGGCCACCATTTCCAGCCTCGACGTTGCCAAGATCACCGACAGTGTCTCCAGCAATACACTCAGCCAAGTTGGCGAAGGCCTGTACCGTCTGAACGCCGACAGCGAGGCGCAAAATGCCCTGGCAACCAAGACGACCGTCAGTGATAGCGGCCACCATTACACCATTAACTTACGGCACAACGCCAAGTGGAGCAACGGCGACCCGGTCACGGCCCAGGACTTCGTTTACTCCTGGAAGCGGACGCTAGATCCCAAGTCTAAGTCAGAGTTCACCTATCAATTTGCGAATATCAAAAACGCCAGTGCCATTGCGGCTGGGAAGAAATCCCCCGCAACGTTGGGCGTTAAGGCCGTGGGTCCCTACCAACTGAAGATCACCCTCAGCCGGCCGGCATCCTACTTCAAGCAGATGCTGGCTAGCACCACCTACTATCCCCTGAACCAAAAGGCCGTCCAGAAATACGGGAAGAAATACGGTTCATCCGCGGCCACGACCGTTTACAACGGGCCCTTCGTCCTGAAGAACTGGAACGGGACCAGTGACAGCTGGAACTTAAAGAAGAATCCAACCTACGTCGCTGCCAAGACCGTCAAGCTCAGCAGTATTAAATACCAGGTCATTAAGACCAGCTCGACGGCCTACAACCTGTACCAGTCCAAGCGACTGGACGCGGTCACCCTCGACGGTGAACAAACCACGCAAAACAAACACAATCCGGACCTGAAGTCATTGGCCGCTGGCCGTATCGGCTTCATCCAATACAATGAACAGAACAAGATTGCCGCCAACCAGGACCTGCGGCGCGCCATCTCCCTGGCCATCAACCGCCAACAACTCGCGGACAAGGTCTTGAAGAACGGCTCACAACCAGCCAAAACGTTTGCCATTCACCACATGATGACCAACGCCAAGACGGGGAAGGACTTTACCACCGACGCCTACGTGAAGAACACCGCCGATGACAACCCAACCCTGGCCAAACAGCTTTACCAAAAAGCGCTGAAACAGTTGGGCAAGAAGCAGTTGACCGTCACGATTACCTGCGGCGATGATGATACCACCAAGAACGTCGCCGAATTTATCCAGAGCACCGTCAGCAGCACGCTGGGTCTCAAGGTCAACGTGTCCGCAATGCCATTTCCATCCATGCTAAGCAACGTTTCCAAGGGGAACTTCGAGCTCAACCTGACCGGCTGGAGCATGGACAACGCCGACCCGATTCAATCCCTGCAGATTCTATCCTCGACGAACAACTCCAACATGGGCCACTACAGCAACAAGACCTATGATCAGGCGCTGACCAAGTCCGAAGGTGTCGATGCGCTAAAGCCGACTGCTCGGTACCAGGACCTGTTAACGGCGGCCCGGACCGCCCTGCGCGACCAAGCCGTGACCCCACTTTACGAAGCGCGGACCAACACGCTGGTCAACCCCAAAATCAAGGGGGTCGTTTATAACAAGTTCAACGGAAGTCCCGATTACCAACACGCCTACGTCACTGATTAACCATTTGAAATTGCTAGGGTATTACCATTGCAGTGCCGGCCAAATACGGTATAATTGAGCTAGTAACTACAATTACACGTTTTCATAACTCAGGTGGGGCCAGGGGATTTTCACGACGGTTTCACCCAGCTAAGTGAAACGTCACAGAAAGGTTCCGGAATCTATGGAAAGTCAACCCTTACGTCACGATCACTACCCGGCCTCGCAAGAAGAGTACGAAGCTGAGTTAACCGAAACGGAAAACGAATACGCTGCGCAACTCAAACAAGTCGAGGACAAGGTCCAAGGCCAAGCCGCTCGTTACCTGTTATTTGGGGCTATCTCTGTTGTCATCAACATCACGTTGTTCTACCTGTTCTACCACACGATGGGCATTGGCTATCAATTAGCCAACTTCATCGACTGGCTGATCAGTGTCCAATGTTCCTTCTGGTTAGACCGGACATTTGTCTTCAAACACAAGTCCGATAAGCCAATGCGGGAAATGGGCACGTTCTACATGACCCGAATCGCCACGTTCCTGTTGGAAACCGTCATCCTGTTCATGGGGATCTCTTGGTTGAACGCCAACGGGACTATGACCAAGGTCATCGGCCACGCGATTGCTTTGGTTTTGAACTTCTTCCTATCTAAGAAGCTTGTGTTCAAGAACCAACCCGCTCCGGCTGATTAAATTTATGCTTATACGCAAAGGTGGTTCATTCCGGTTTATCTGGAATGAACCACCTTTTTTCATGGTCTACCTGTTCTAAATTAACTAGGTTTACATATTCTCCCGTTAAAGAACCCATTCACGCCAGACTAAGCGTACAATGGACTTAATTCTACAACACTGAGGAGCCCACCATCATGCTAGTCTTCACCTTAACTGCCATTGGTATCTTCTTGGTTACCGACACCGACGACCTGGTCGTCCTGCTCCTACTGTGGTTGGCAGCGGAGACACCGCGTCAACGACACCACATTATTCTTGGCCAATATTTGGGGATTCTCACCCTGATTCTGGTCGCCTGGCTAGCTAGCCGGGGCGTCTTACACTACAACCTAGCCGAATGGACGCACTGGTTGGGGGTCGTTCCCCTGACTTTAGGGATTACCGGTCTGTGGCGCTGGTGGCACGCCCGTCACACAACTGGCTTACCACCAGCCCTAACCCGGGTGGTCAGCCTACCACTGGTCTGGTCGCTGACTATCGGCAACGGTGGCGACAACCTTAGCATCTACATCCCCTACTTTACGCGGCTCAACCATCCTGAATTCGGTGGCGTCCTAGTCATTTTCCTAACGCTGATTGGTCTCTGGCTGATTGTGAGTCACCGGGTCGCCCAGTCGCCCGCTGCTAGTCACTTCTTCGCGCGATTCGGCGCCTGGCTGTCACCACTCCTGTTCATTTGCGTGGGCCTCGCCATTTTGCTTTAGCTGTTTCACATGGAACATTTTTGCGGTTACGTCCCACCATCTCGGCGAATTACGTTATAATTGAGGGACTAAATGCGTTTTTATGGGAGGAAAACATGGACGACGAAGGTGCACCACTCTTCACATTAGGTATCGGTCCGGACGGCGAGCCCTGGGTCAAGGCCGCTGTGGCAACGCAGACTATCAAAGACCCCGCTGCCTACAGCACGGCGCTCGGACTCCTGATCAACGAGATGCGCGACAAGCTCAACCTGACCGATGACAAGGCCTTCCATGCATTCATGGCACTGGCCCTTAAACAGACACCGGAGAGCCCAGCTCCTCGAAAAAAACCAGCGACCACCCACGTGACCCTCTCCGGTAAAAACCTGCGGACGGGCCAGCGTGAAACGCATGATATTGCGTTCGCCGATTTGGTCGACGTAGCTGGCAACGAGGACGTTGTTTACCTGACGCTTAAGAACACCATGATGGGCATTATCATGAACGACGCCTATCAGGCCACCAAGCTGGCCATGGGCAAGCGCGACTTCAAGTATTTTCTCGATGAGGCCAACCTGACCTTTGCCCTCTATGCTTATCCCGCCGACATCAAGGCGCTCCACAGTATCTTTGCCTACGCCCGGCACCATCAGTTATTTACCAAGCTCGCTACCGATGAGTACGCGGCAGAAGACGTGCCGGATACACCAGCTGAATTCGATAATTTCATGCAATCAGTCTTCGATGACATGTCGGCCGACGACCCGGACGACGGCGGTGCGGGGGATAATGTGGTCCCGTTTCGACCGAAAGATTAATTTTAAAATAACTAAAAGAATCCCTACTTAACGGCAATCAATCGTCGTTAAGTAGGGATTTTAATTTGCCCACCAGTCGCCAAATTCAGCCGCAAAGGGCACCATCAGTTTGTCCAACAGCTCATGATTCAACGTAACTTGCCACCAGTCCGCTGGTACCGGTTGGTCCGGGTGCGCGACTGACATGAGCGAGCCCGCCACCGTCGCAATCGTATCCACGTCCCCACCCAGATTGACCGCAGCCAACAGCCCGGTCCGCAAATCCTGGTAATTCAAGGCCACCCAGACCGCTGCCTCTAGGGTATCCACCACGTAACCCGATGTTTTGATCGCGGAAACCGGTAGCTGGCCAAAGCCGCTCGCAAACAATCGCTGGTAGGCCGCCAGTTCCTGTGCCATTACCGGTTCGGCAGCAAACACCGTCAGCACTCGTGCCTGCACTGTCTTTAGTGCGGTTGGTAACGTGTGTCCTTGCAATAGTTCGTGAAGGATTTCCAAATAGATGACGCTGCCAACGACTGCTCGCGGATGGCCGTGCGTGACGGTGGTCATGGCAATTGACTGACGAATACGCGCATCGATTGGTTGTCTCACAAGCGTAAATGCCAACGGGGCGATCCGCATCAACGCCCCATTACCATTGGCGTTTTCTGATGCATCCCCACACTGAACTGCAGGCACGTGATTAATGGCATGTTGGCGAACGGCATGGGCACAGGTACGGCCCACATCAAAAGTCATCCCCCGCGGGGTCCATTCACCAAACATCATGTAACGTTCAAACTTGTTTAGCAGGTCATCAGCAGTCCCCTGTTCCAAAATATTTTGAATTAAGCACAGGGTCATCGACGTATCATCGGACCAACTCCCCATCGGTTGCGACCAGGTCCCTTCACCGGTCATGCCCAGTAAATGATACTGACCACGCTTTTTCATTTCTGCCGGGACCCCTAAAGCATCGGCAACGGCCGCAACCCGCAGACTATTTAAAATTTCTGTTTTTTTCATGGGCTCCTCCCTTTTAGGCGAACTGTTCTTCCTCTAATCTACACCTTACAAAGGGTAAACAAAAACGGCCCCTAGTCTCAGGACCGTTCACTAAATTCTAAATCACCATCAGAACAACTTGATACAACAAGTAGGCCCCGTAAAGCATCACGACGACCCCGGAAATAATGTTGACCCACATCAGGAAACGTTGTGGTAGGCGTTCCTTCAGGAGTCCCAAAATCAGTGTGATACCGAAGAACCAGATGGCCGTGGCTGAAACCACGCCCGAGATGAATGGCGTGACTTGCGTGTTGCTCAACGACCCACGCATCGCCCCGAACATCAGACTGGTATCGATAATGGCTTGCGGATTGGCCCAGGTCACGACCCACGCGTTGATCAAGGACTTTTTCATCGGCAACGGTGTATTGGAGCTCTCTAACTTAAAGCTCGCTGCCGACCGCAAGATGCCAAACCCAATCCAGATGACCAGTAATCCACCCAGAAACATGATAATCAGCTTAAACATTTCGTGGGCACTGATGATCGCACCCATGCCGAAGAAACCGGCCAGAGTCAGTGCCGTATCGGCAAACCAGACCATTAACGTGACGGGCCAGGCCCGCTTTAGTGGCTGGTTGATGGCATTGTTAAAGACGAATAAATTTTGCATCCCGATGGAGGATACCAAGGCCAGACTCAACAGGAGGCCGCGTAAATAGATTGCTGACATATGAACCCACTTTCCCTCTAGGCCCTATGCCGCTAGTTGCCCCGAGATTTTTCCAGTATTCGACAAGCATAACAAACCTTCTGTGAAAATTAAAGAAAAACTAGAATTATCTGAGGGTTAAATAGTTGTTGACCATGCCTTCGGACCAATCCCGGCAATTATGTTATCTTTCACAATTTTCTTCCCAATTATCACGACTTCTAGTTTCCCAGTGAATTCAACTGACAGCAGCCAATTTAACCGTTTTTGCTTGATTTTAATCGTTTTCTAATCTAAAATTCATTTAAGCGTTCCGTTAGCCGCTTCTTTCTAGCCGCCAGCGGAACCATCTAAACCGAGAAAGAATGCGATTAATGTGAAGAATGCAGCATCTAACACCCCATTACTGAAGACCCTTAGTCAACCTAGATGGGAAGTCCCGTTATATGCCAAAAATTGCCTTACACCACCTGACCTTCGGCTTTGATACGAATGCCAGCTTACTCTTTGATCAAGTTGAGTTAACGTTAGAATCCCAATGGAAACTGGGCTTAGTCGGCCGCAACGGCCGGGGAAAGACCACGTTGTTTAACCTGTTGCGGGGACGCCTGCCCTACCAGGGTAACATTACTGGCAACCAGCACTATGTGTATTTCCCCGCAACCGTCGCTGACCCTCGCCAGTCGGCCACTGCCGTCCTCCAGGCCATTTCGCCGGTCGCTGATTGGCAGCTTGAACGTGAGCTCCGCCAGCTCGACCTGGACCCCGAACGGCTCACACAACCCTTTGCCTCACTCTCGGGTGGGGAACAAACCAAGGCGCTCCTCGCCATTTTATTTGCCGACGACCAGGCCTACCCACTGATCGATGAGCCCACCAATCACCTCGACCTGCCCAGTCGCCAACGGGTCGCCGCCTACCTGCGGAGCAAGCGCCAGGGGTTCATCGTCGTCAGCCATGACCGACACTTTCTCAATCAGGTGACCGACCACACACTAGCCATCGAACGCCAGCAGGTCATTCTCTACCACGGCAACTTCGCCGTTTACGAGGAGCAGAAACAGCGCCGCGACGCCTTCGAAGAGGAACGCGATGCGCGTTTGAAAAAAGAAGCCGACCGCTTACAACACGTCGCGATTGACCGCACCAACTGGGCCAAAATCACCGAAAGCCGCGCCCATGGCAATCCTCACGAGAAAAATAGCGGCTGGGGCGCCGTCGGCAGTAGTACCCTCCCCGCGAAAATGATGAAACGGGCCCGCAACCTTGAACGCCGCCGTGACCGGGAACTTAAGGCCACCGAAGGGCTCCGCCAAAACATTGAGCACGTGGCGCCCCTCACCCTGACGCCCGTCCCGACCCATTACCAGCCACTCCTCCACGTCGCCGACTTCTCGTTGTGGTACGGCGACCGCCAGCTATTTCAGCCCATCTCGTTTGACCTCGAACAGGGTGACCGGCTTGCCATCATCGGCCCCAACGGTAGCGGCAAATCTTCCTTCCTGCACTATCTGCGGGGGACCTTTACCGGGACCCATACCGGCGTTGCCGAGCTGAAACCGCAGCTGTCCTTGAGCCTGACCCGGCAACTTTCAGCGGACAATCACGGCTCACTGACGGCATTTGCCACGGCCCACCACCTGGACCGCAACGCCTTGTTGAACACCCTCAAGAAGCTGGGCTTGCCACGCGATGTTTTCCACACCCCCATCGAGCAAATGAGCATGGGCCAACAGAAAAAGGTTGAGCTCGCCCAATCGCTGATCACGCCGGCCAACCTGTTCATTTGGGATGAGCCGCTCAACTATCTTGATGTCTTCAATCAGGAGCAGCTGACCACTCTGGTAACCACGGCCAGTCCCACGCTATTATTCGTGGAGCACGACCAACAGTTTGTGACGGACGTGGCGACGCAGGTGATTGAATTAAAACCTAAATTTAACTAGCAGAAAACGCCCCGGAGTTGTACTTCTCCCGGACGTTTTTTCGCTTGCTCTTATTTTTACCGCTGCCGACTTCGCTAGCAACCAGCATGACCTAATTCAATAGCCAATCCACGATATGGACAATCGGAATGCCTGCCACTTCACCCACATCCATCCGATTGGCTGTAATCAGTGTCTTGGGATAGTTGTCATCCAAAGCCTGTAGATTGCCAATCTCACGATTATCCTTTGTTGGCAACTGCATCGTCACCTGATAGTAGGCGACCTCGCTACCCCGTTTCGCGACGAAATCAATTTCTTGATTATCATATTTACCGACATCAACCCGGTAGCCCCGACGTAGCAGCTCCAGGTAAACAATATTTTCAATCTGGTGGCCGAAGTTATCGCGATAATTACGATTCAACGTGACATTCCGTAACCCGGTGTCAACCGCATAATACTTGGCCGTCGAACGCAGATAATTCTTGCCCCGAAGATCATAGCGCTTGGCAGGGTAAAAAATGAAGGCATCGCAGAGTAACCCCATATAGCGTAACGTTGAAGTCGGATTGCCCTTCCATCCCTCATTTTGCAAAACACCTGAAATTTTATTACCAGAGATTGGATTACCGATTTCACTGAGTAAGTACGTTGCCACCTGTGTTAGCATGCCATCGTTTCTAATCGCGGCTCGCTCGTTCACATCCCGTAACAGGATTGAACTGTAAATGCCATCGAGGACACTGTGTTTGACCTCAGCATCGTCAACCAAGGCCACTGCTGGGAATCCGCCCTCTGTCACATAATCATTGAAAGCCAATTCAAGTGGCTTGGTATTTTGCGTGAATTGTAAAAACTCCTTAAAAGATAGGGGGTAAATCGGAATCTCAATCATCCGGCCAGTCAGTAAGGTCGCCAGTTCACCTGAGAGTAAGGATGCGTTTGACCCAGAAACATAGATATCTGCATCAAAATCAACCCGAAAACTATTGATGGCATCCTCCCAGCCAACCACTCGCTGAACCTCATCGAAAAACAAATACATCTTTCGGTGAGCAACCACGTGTTCCGTGACATACTGATACAACGCTTCTTTTGTGAGTATGTGCTGATACTTCATGGATTCAAAATTGATAAAGATAATCTGATTGGACGCAATCCCGCTTTCTTGCAGGTAATCGCGAAACATCCGTAGCACAAAGGTCTTACCCGATCGACGAACACCGGTAATAACCTTAACAAATTCCGTATCTTGATATTTTTTCAATCGATCCAGGTAAAGTTGCCGAACGACCATGTGGGTCACCCCTAATCCATTTTCTTCAAGTATACTTGAAGAAAATAACAAATCAACGTATTTCTTCAAGTATACTTGAAGAAAATAGGAATTCACCATAGTTCTTCAAGTATGCTTAAAGAAGTCTCAGGAAATCTGACGTGAACAACTCTATGGGTTGCCACCCTATTCTCCCAACGTCGTGCGCAATACCGCCAACACTTGTTGCTGGGCTGGCGTCAACACGTGAGAGTCTCGGTAAACAATGCTGGCAATAAACTCCGGCTGAGCATCATCCAACAATTCCAGCTGAACCACGTCGTCACGGTGCTGAGCGCCAATCGCTGTGAGGAAGGTCACGCCGACATTTTGGGCAACTAAGTTCATGATGACGTGGGTGTCGTTGGCCCGGAAGACTACCTCCGGCCGAAAATGGTTGCGCCGCGTGAACTGGTTAAAGGCTGAGTTGTGGACAAAACTACTATTGAATAGAACAAACTTTTCGTGTTTTAACTCACTAAAGTAAATGCGCTGCCGTTTGGCCAGAGGGTGAGTCGCCGCCACAAAAATCCGAAACGGTTGGCGGTCAAACGCCTCGGCCACTAATGACTTATAGCTCAGCGGTGCCGTGGATCCCAGCAATGCTAGGTCCGCCTGACCGTCCCGCAACGCCTGCCGCAACCATACCGACCCACCTTCCAGCGTCTGTAGATTGGCCAGCATCCCCTGCGCTTGCAAATGGGCCGCCACCCGGGGAAAGTAGTGATTTTCAATGATTGGGGGCAACCCCAACACGGTCTGATCCTGCGTCAGATGCGTAATCTCCTGGTGGGTCAGGTCGAGTTCGGCCAGAATTGCCCGCGCATGGACCGCCAGTTGCTCACCGCTAGCCGTCACGACCAAATCGTTACGCGTCCGGTCGCGTAGCACCAATTTGGTCTGGAATTCCGCCTCCAACCGCTTGATGGCCATGGTAATGGTCGGCTGGGTCACCCCAAAATCTTGCGCCACTTTGGAAAAGTTTTTGGTTTGGGTCAAGTCAGAAAAATAGGCTAAGTCCTTTGTGTTCATTTTAAATCCCCCTAACGTCGGCGTTTATAAGCCTATTATAAATTATTTTTATATCAACTGCTATGTTTGACTATAACTAGCCTGGCCAACTATAGTAAGACTTGTAAGGTTGAAACAGTGATTGACGTTTAAAATCGGCAACGTTAGTTAATCAATCCACGATAGCAATCATGAATTAGCTATCTAATCATCAAACATCTAATACACACTAACGAGTTAACCCCTGCCAGTCACAGGACTAGGGACAACGAGCCAGAACCGTCTTAGCGACCAGAGGCGAATCAAAGTGACCGGCTGTGTCGGTGGTCTTGGCAGGAGTTTCTGCCTGCCTAGAGCACGGGACGACCTTTGAGACCGCCCTTTGGCTCAAAGTCGAGGTTCCAGACCGCTCCTCAGGCTGGAACCGGCCCCACAGCAGGGCACTTTGAATTCGCCGTCGGGAACGAACACCACAGCGTTCCGGCTCAGTTTTCACCGGTCCGGAGGCGAAACGACGAGATCTTTAATCCATTAAATTGAAATTTGGAGGAAAAATAATTTATGAATTCAGCAGCTAGCATTTTAAATAACCCCTTCTTAAACAAGGGCACCGCCTTTACCACAGCCGAACGCCAAGCCCTCGGCCTCGTCGGCACCCTGCCCAGTCACGTCCAAACGCTGGATGAGCAGGCGACTCAGGCCTATGCCCAGTATCAAAGTAAGGCCAACAACCTTGAAAAGCGACTCTTTTTGATGACCATCTTCAACGAAAACCGGACGCTGTTCTTCAAGCTGATGGCCGACCACGTGGTGGAATTCATGCCCATCGTGTACGACCCCACGGTAGCCGACGCCATTGAAGAATACAGCCACCTGTTCACGGACCCGCAAAATGCGGCCTTCATTTCCGTGGACGACCCCGACAGCATCGAAGCAACGTTGCAGAACGCCGCTGACGGCCGGGACATTCGTTTGGTCGTGGTCACCGATGCCGAAGGAATTCTGGGCATGGGCGACTGGGGCGTCAACGGGGTCGACATCGCCGTGGGCAAACTGATGGTGTACACCGCTGCGGCTGGTATCGACCCCGCCCAGGTCCTGCCCGTCAGCATTGATGCCGGAACCAATAATCAGAAATTGCTGGACGACCCGTTGTACTTGGGGAACCATCATCGTCGCATGGCCGGTGACGACTACCTCGCTATTATTGATAAATTTGTGACCGCCGAACGCAAGCTGTTCCCCGAATCCCTGCTACACTGGGAAGACTTTGGTCGTGGCAACGCGCAGGTCATTCTCGACAAATACCAAGACCAATTTCTCACCTTCAACGACGATATCCAGGGGACTGGAATGGTCGTGCTCGCCGGTATTCTGGGCGCCCTCAACATTTCTCACGAGGCCATCACTGATCAAAAATTCGTGACGTTCGGTGCCGGGACCGCCGGCATGGGGATTGCCAACCAGATTCTCGACGAACTCATGCGGGCCGGCCTGTCCGAGACCGAAGCACGCAGTCATTTCTACGCCGTCGACCGTCAGGGCCTGTTGTTCACCGACACCCCCGATCTGACCGCCGCCCAACGGCCGTTCACGCGTGACCGTTCCGAATTTGCCAACGCTGACGAGCTCACGAGCTTAGCCGCCGTGGTCCAAACGATTCATCCGACCGTTCTGATTGGGACGTCGACGCAACCGGGCACGTTTACCGAGGCCATCGTCAAGGACATGGCTGCCCACACGCCACGGCCAATTATTTTCCCACTGTCTAACCCCACGAAACTCGCCGAGGCGACCGCAGCCGACCTGATCAAATGGACGGACGGCCAGGCCCTAATTGCGACCGGGATTCCCGCCGGCGACGTGGACTACCAGGGCACGACGTACCACATTGGCCAAGGCAATAACGCGCTGATGTACCCTGGCCTGGGCTTCGGCCTGATTGCCGCCACGGCCAAGGTCTTGAACGGCGAGACGCTTTCCGCCGCCTGTCATGCTTTGGGTGGCCTGGTCGACGCCAGCGAGCCCGGTGCCGCGGTCTTACCCCCCGTTGGCCAACTGACGACCTTCTCCCAGAAGTTGGCCGAAATCGTGGCCCAAAGTGTTCTGGACCAGGGCCTGAACAAGGAACCCATTAGCGATGCCAAGCAGGCCATAGCTGAAATGAAGTGGACCCCCGTTTACCCTGAAAATAACTAACCTTAGAAATCCACGTGCCTTCCTTGTATCCCCGCGCCAAAGTCCTATGATTGACACCAAGGGGAGGCGTTCACATGACTCAGGAAGCAGCACTAAAACTACTAGCAGCAAACGGCTTGGCCCATACACCCGCGTCACTGGCTCGCCTATTGGCGGACGGCCGGGTCCATGGCACTAGCGATGCGATTGACGGGGAGTCGCTAAAGGCCTACATCACTAACTACCAAGACTTTCAACACAACCGTAACTCGGCTCTGTTCAGAGGGCCGTTGCTGTAAAAAAAGATTGATCTCAGCGAACTGAGGTCAATCTTTTTTGGTGCATACTACTTTGTTTGGCGAAAAAAACAAATAACGTTATATCAAGCCATTTAAATACTGATATGGAGGGATTTCAGGCGGTTATTCGTCCCAACTCTGGTACACTGAATTTCGTAGAGAAGTTAATGACGACCGGCAAATCTAATTGTAAGGGACTGGGGCTTATGACGTGAGTTGTAAGAGCGTTTCACCATACCAAACGAAAGGAGGTTGCCTTGTCTTGGATAGCGGTCACGTTACTTGACCTAGTCGCTTTTAGCGTTGTTTTGATATCGCTCTGTACTCTGTTGGTGCATCGATTGACGAGCCTCGTTAAGGCTATCGTTAAGTTACAAAAGACGTGGCATGAGTTTAAACATCCGGACAAATAAAAATCGTCCTCTAAACTTTCAGCAGGTTTAGGACGATTTTTGTTTGCTATAAAACTGTTGGTCGTGAATAACGACTCTGCCATTGGCGGGGGTGTTCCATCACCTTCGCCTTTGTTGTGTTCAGTATACCATGAGAAGCAGCTGATTCCCAATATTTAAAATCAAGTATTGCTCATCTCGATAACAAACCACCAAACCTCCACATTTCTAACGATTCCCTCCGTGTCTTCAACAACCCCGGTGATCTTGATGATTTAAGT
Organism: Levilactobacillus lanxiensis; assembly: GCF_016861655.1. Taxonomy (GTDB): domain Bacteria; phylum Bacillota; class Bacilli; order Lactobacillales; family Lactobacillaceae; genus Levilactobacillus; species Levilactobacillus lanxiensis. Next base: position 451,567 of record NZ_BOLN01000001.1, read on the forward strand.
CGCATATCACATTAATTCACCCTTAACCCAAACAACGCCAGCCCTAGTCACTAGTGACCAAGCTGGCGTTGTTTCATGTGAAACATTCTTACTGATTAACCCTAATACGTGGTCACGACGGCTGACATGATCTGCCAGTTGCCGGCAACCTGTTGAATCACCATCTCCGTGTGCAACGGCCACGCATGTTTACCACTGCCGTGGATGCTGGCGGTGACGCGGTTCTGCCCCACTAATTGCCAGCCCGTAGCGGTCGGTTGCATCGTCACGTGTTCTTCCACAGAGGAAAAGTAACGCATCGTGCCCTGGTCCAGTTCCTGTAACCATTCCGCCCGTGGCTGAACGTAGCCAGTCATGTGGGTTAGTGTAAAGTCCGGCGCCAGCAAACGGTCCAACGCCGTTGTGTCATCGGCGGCCATGGCGATATTGTACGCGCGGTACAAATTTAAAATTTCTTCATTCATCTAAATGACCTTCTTCTGATTGATTGCATTCAGGACAAGATTCCTCACCATTTGAAATCCGCTACCAGATATCCAGCCACTATTTCCGGTTAATACCTAGGCTGCCACGGGAACCCAGCGTTTCATCATGAGCCAACCGCATCACCAAGTCGGCAATGCTCTTGCGCGACACGTCTTGGCCCCCAAATGGTTCACCCTTCTTAGTGACCTCGTAGTCGGTATCATTGCCGCCATCAAACCAACCGGGACGAATGACCGTGTAATTCAAGTCAGAGGCTTCAATCACATCCGCCGCCGCTCGGTAACCGCGTAGCATGGGATTGCTTTACAGGTTACCACTGGCACCCAGGCTAGAGGGAATTTCGTTGTAAATGCCCATGGAGGCAATGAACAACAGCCGTTTGACACCAGCCGCATCCATCGCGGTCACCAAGCTTTGGGCCATCCCCGCCAGGTTACCGCTCAAGGCCGCGAACACCACATCTTGGCCCTGCAAGGCCGTCTTCAACGTCGCCGCATCGGTCACACTGCCAGCCAGATCCCGCTCGCGGTCGGCATTCAGGCTACCCAACCGGTTCGTGCTCCGTGCCATCAGGGTCAGTTGATCGTCCGTATTGTCTAAAAAGTATTGCCGGGTGACACTGCCCACAGAACCCGTTGCGCCAATGATTAAGATGTTTGTCATGCTGATTTCCTCCAACTCGTTTTTGAATAACCTTAGTGTAGTGCCTTGCAGTTACTTCAAGGCAAGCACTATTTTGAAATTAATTTTTTTGCCGTTCTCCCGGAACAATCAAAAAGATAGCCGCAAGCAATGCCAGTCCCAACAAGCCGGCACCCATAAAAATTGCGTGCTGGAACCCAATGACTTGCCCACTAAACAAGCTCTGCGTCGTCACCAGAACCGACAGCCCAACTGAGCCCCCAATCTGATGCATGACGTTGACGACCCCCGAAGCGGCACCGGCGTCAGTCCCCCGGGTATGGGCAACCCCAGCTGCCGTGAAGGGGCTCAGGGAAAATCCTTGGCCCACGCCGATAACCACCATAGGTGCAGCGATTCCCCACCAGTAACCCGTTTCGGGTGCGAAGAAACTCAACCAGAGCATCCCCGCTGCCGTCAACGCAATCCCGGTGACCAGAAGACCCCCATTGCCCCATTTAGCCGTCAACCGGGCGACCTGTAGCGCAATGATAAAGTTAACGATGGTCAGTGGGAAGAAGGCCACGCCGGCCATCAGCGCGCTGAAGCCCAATTGGTTTTGCATCAGCTGTGGCGTGATGAACCAGAAGCCCATCATCGCGCCCAAGTAGAGGAACCGGCCCACGTAGGCGCCAATCCGCTCACGGTCGGTAAACAATCGCAGCGGCATAATGGGTTGACCCGTCCGGTGCTCTTGATAAATGAAAAGGGCTAGGAAGAGCACGGCTAACAGAAAGGCCGGCAGCTTGGCCCAGTCACCAATGATGCTGTAGACCAAGGCGCTCATCCCAATTAAGGAACTAAAGGTCCCCAGCCAATCTAATTTTCCGGACTGACTATTATCCTTGTTTAAATGCTTAACGGCCAAATAGAACATCCAGATACTAATTGGCACGTTCATAAAGAAGCCCACCCGCCAGGTCAACAGGCTAGCGAAAACCCCGCCGATGACCAGGCTGACGCTGGCACCGATACCGGCCATGGCCCCGTAGTACGCAATCGCTTTGGTCCGTTCGGTACCCTCGTAGGTGTCCATTAGAATTGCCAGCGTGGTTGGTTCCAAAATGGCCGAACCCACGCCTTGAAATGCCCGTGAGGCAATGATCATCGGGGCGTTAACGGCTAACCCGACTAACAGTGACCCGAGACCAAACAAAATCAGCCCCAGCTCGAAGACTCGCCGCCGGCCAAATAAATCTCCGGCCCGACCGCCCAGCAACAGGAAGCCACCGAACGTCAGTGAATAGGCACTGCTGACCCAGGACAGGGTTGCCTGATTTAAATTTAAGTCCTGGGCAATCTTGACCGTCCCCGTGAAGATGATCGAGTTGTCTAAGAGAATCATGAAGTAACTCATTAAAATGACCAATAAAATCCAGTCGAATCGTTTTTGTTTTGCCATAATTTTGCTCCTCGCCTTTAAGTGAATGATTAGGAGTTTAGACCTTCACCTGGACTTCAAGGCAAGGTGAAATTTGAAAAAAGTTTTTAGAACCAATATACCCAAGTACCGCACACCACATTAGGCAAGTCATTATTGTTGTAACTAGCCATCAAGTCCTGTACCGTTTGCTATACAAAGGACGTGATTCGGATATGCCAACCGTAACTTATACACGTTTCAGTAAAAATCTGAAAACATATCTAAAAGCCGTTTTACGAGAATCCTGAACCGCTCATCGTCACAACCCCTGGCGGTAAAAATAATGTCGTTGTCCTGTCAGTCCCAGAATACGATTCCTTGATTGAGACGCTAAAGATCACTTCAAACACGTCTCTAATGGCAAAGATCAGACGTAGTGAACAGCAATTTCTCGCAGCCAACTCCAACGAGCCTAACACTAACCACTAAAAAGACGTGGCTTAGATTTACCTGAACCTTCAGGATAAGTCTAAGCCACGCCTTTTTGAAGCTATCATTCCTAATCTTGTGCCTTCAATCGCGTCCGAATCCGACTCAGCGACACCGGTGTCATCCCCAAGTAAGACGCCACCAAGTGTAGCGGCACACGGTCCAAAATTTCCGGGGCATCTGTTGCCAACTTCTGGTAACGCTCAACCGGCGAATACTGGAGCTGGTCGAAGAAAATGTTGCGGTAGGCGATGAACCGTTCGCAAACGAACCGCGTAACGGCGGGTTCAATCGCTGGATATTTTTGTTGAATGCGATTGGCGCCCGCCCGGCTGAGCATCAGGACCTGGGTGTCCTCGAAACTCTCAATCGAAAAACCACTGGGCTGTCCCAGGTAGAAGCTTTCAAAGGAAGAAACCAGCTGATTCTCGAAGAAAAATTGGAGAGTTACGTCCTTACCCGCACTATTATGCCAGAGCCGCAGTGCCCCTTGGGTGATGATAAAAATTTCGGTGGCCACGTCCCCCTCCGCGAGTAGCGTCGTGCCAGCAGGAACCTTTTTAGTGACGAACAAATCCTGTAATTCTGCCCAGTGCGCGCCAATTTCCGGAAATTTTTGAACTAAGTAGGCTGGTGCGACCATGTTGCCGTCCCCTTTCACTGACCCCGTTAACATATGTTAATGCCGATGACGGGCACCCCGTCTATACTCACTGTATTAATTAAAAACGAGGTCTTACTTATGAAAACTGTTATCGTCTTTGATCATCCCTACACCGCAACCGCTGGCAACAACGTACCCCACCACCGCTCATTCTTAGCAGCGCTGCTACAACGCGTCATGACCCAGTTGCGTCAGGAAAATAATGAAATTGATTTAATGGATCTCCATGCGGATGGCTTCAACCCGGTCATGTCCGCCGCCGACCTTAGCAATTGGCGCCGTGGACAGGCCACTGACCCGCAGGCCGCCGACTACCAGCAACGCCTGCTCACGGCCGACCGCATCATCTTCATGTTCCCAGTTTGGTGGGAAGTCATGCCGGCCATGACCAAGGGCTTTCTCGACAAGGTCTACGCCAAGGGGCAGCTGTATCAGGCCGACACCATGAAGACCAAGCTGACCAAGCAACCGCGGATCGACATCATCACGACCATGAGTACGCCTAACCTGCTTTATCGCCTGGTGTTTGGCGCGCCTCTGGCCAAGCTTCTCTTTCGGGGGACCTTCCTGAAGACCCGTCTTTGGCATTTCAAATGGCACAACTTCGCCCAGGTCGAGAAGAAAACGTTGGCTCAGCGGCAACAGATTCTGCAGAGATTCACCATTTAATTTTTAAAAACACGTTCTAACTAATTAAAGTTACAACGTGTTTTTTGTTATTAATCATTAATTTTTACGGTTAAAGGCTGGGCACCACATTTCGGACACCCGTCCCTTTCCCCATATCTATTATACCATGGCCGTCCCGCGAAAAACAGACTGGTCATTGCCGCTAAAGCGCGTAAACTAGAGGCCTCGGAGGTGATTGGATGGCACAATCAGAGGCTCACCATCTACAGGAGATTTACCAACGATTAACGACCGACAGTCAGCGACTCACTCAGCAATTGGCCGAGCTGACCGCCACGGCCCGCGCCATGAAGCAACAGCTCAACGGTGAGGGCCATCTCGACCTGGGGACCTTCAGTGATCAGCTGGAGACCTTTGCCAGTATCGAAGCCGGCAACCGGCAAATTGATGCTCTGAACGCCCGCCACGATACGGCCGTTACCCGCCTGACCCATGCGCAATTGCTCTTGCCCCAAGCCTACTTTGCCAAGCTGCAACTCGACTTTGGCGACGGCGATGCGGAGGCCCTCTATCTCGGCAAGGTCGGCTATACCGATGAAAATACCAACGACCTGATTTACGATTGGCGGGCCCCCGTGGCCGACGCGTACTACGCCAACCGGACCGGCGCGACCAGCTATCAGGCTAACGGGCGCACCATTCCCGTGACCGTGACCCAGCGCCAACAATTTATCATTGACCACGACCAGCTTCAACAGGTCATCGACACCAACGCGGCCATCGGCGACCCGCTGTTACTAGATGTGCTCGCCAGTAATCGCAGCGGTGGGCTCCAGGAAATCACGGCCACCATTCAACAGGAACAGAACGCCATTATCCGTGAAAGTCGTCAGCCCATCGTCCTGGTCGACGGGGTGGCCGGCAGTGGCAAGACCTCCGTGCTCCTGCAGCGCGTGGCCTACCAGCTGTACCGCCACCGCGATAGCTGGACGCCGGAGGACATTCTGATTCTGACGCCTAACGTCGCCTTCAGCCGCTACATTCGCGGCGTGCTGCCGGCATTAGGTGAGGCCGAACCGCTGAGCACCACCTACCTACATTTGGTCCAATCCTGGGGCCGGCGATTTGGGGTGACCATCCCAACGACGGACGGCAACCACCTCGCCGAACTGGCCAAAATCATCCAAGACCCCTTGGTCCAAACACCGGCCGGTCTGGCCCCAGCAGCGTACGCGCAATCCAACGACCGCACGGCGCTCCTGTCCCGCATGCAACGGGCCTGGCGCTGGCTACAGGCTGTTGACCGCGTGCCGGAAGACATCAACCAATGGCTCGACTGGCCAGCGTTTGCGCAGGAACTGGGACTGGCTGAACTGACCCCCTATGACCAACTCTACCTTCTGCTTCGCTTCACGAACTTCCAGCAAACCACCACCGCGGCACTCTTTGTGGATGAGGCCCAGGACTACGCCGCCGACACCTGGCTATTTCTGACGGCCCTCTACCACAACGCCGACCTCACCATCGTGGGCGACCATCGCCAACGGCTGACGGGCCAGGCCATCACGATTGCCGACTACTTTGACCCGGCCCAAACGGCGGTGCGCCACCTCACCACCAGCTACCGCGCAACCGGCGAGATCACACGGTTCTTCGCCCAGTTTGCGGGTGATTGGCGAACCACGATTCAGGCGGTTCAGACCGCGGGCACGGCGCCCCAAGTCTTGGAAAATGCTGATTTAAAAGACGTGCTTGCGGACCTACCAGTGACCACCGGCCAAAGCATTGGCGTCCTGACACCCTCGCCGCAACGGGCAACCGAGCTCGCCGCGCAATTGCCAGCCGCCCAACTGCTTACCGGTGAAGGTACGCGAACCGTTCGCCCGGGCATCAATATCATGCCGCTGACCGTAGCCAAGGGCTTGGAGTTTGACTTCACCGTGGTTACCGACTGGACGGCTGGCTTCTATACGGACGACCCCCTCGGCGACAATCGCCGGTATGTGGCGGCTTCGCGGGGAACTAAGGGTTTGATTTTGATTAAATAACGAGCTTGCAAAAAAGACACACATCTTAATTGATGCGTGTCTTTTTTAATAATTGTATTATTAATAATTAAATTAGTTAGAATTACTCGCTAATCACTAACAACGATTTAATGGCTTCCCGCTTATCCATAGCGTCATAAGCGTCAGCCACATGATCGAGGTCAAAGCGCTTTGTGAAGACCTTCCCCGGGTGAATTTCACCCTTCAAAACAGCATCCAGCAAGACGGCACGGTCGTAAGTGGTGACGGAAGCAATCCCGCCGCGCAGGCCGATGTTCTTCCAGAATAAGTCGTTGGTGTTCATTTCAGCTTTCTGAGGAACCCCGACACGACCCACTACGGCCCCGGCACGGGCCACCTTCACAGCCGTTTCAACGGATTGTGCCGTCCCGACACATTCAAGCACGGCGTCAGCCCCGGCGCCATCGGTCAGGTCCATCACGCGTTTAACCGCGTCATCGCCCCGTTCGGCCACGATATCGGTCGCACCAAATTCCGTGGCTAAGGCTTGACGGTCGGCGTGACGGCTCATGGCGATGATGCGCTTGGCACCCCGCAATTTAGCCGCAATCACACCACACAAACCCACGGCACCGTCGCCCATCACGACAACCGTGTCGCCGTCTTTGACTTCGGCAGTCGCAGCGGCATGGTAGCCGGTCGCCATGACATCGGCCAACGTTAACAGGTCGTTCAGTTGGGCGTCGGAGTAGTCGCTTGGCTGACCCGGAACCTTAACCAGGGCCCAGTCGGCGTTCTTGAACCGTAAGTATTCACCCTGGTAACCCACGATTTCATCGTCGGTCCGGGCATTTTCACAGTCACCATCGAAACCGGCTAAACAGGCCGCACAATGACCACAGCCGTGGGTGAAGGGCGCAATGACAAAGTCACCAGGCTGGACGTTGGTGACGTCGCTCCCAACCGTTTCCACGATACCAATGGCTTCATGGCCGACTGGCGTCTTCTTTTGGCGGTCGTTAATGCCGCGGTACCACCAGAGGTCGGAGCCACAGACACAGGCGCGCACGATTTTTAAAACGGCGTCGGTGGAGTTCTTCACGGTTGGCTTGGGTAATTCTTGGGCTTCCACTTTGCCCGGTTCAACGAAGACTGCTGTTTTCATAGGTCATCCTCCAATATTTTTCTAACTGTCATTAATCTATCTGACAAGGGGTTACTTAAAACTTTCCCACCAGGTCGTCAGCGGCTGGTCCGCCGTGGCCAAGTCACCCGCGGTCAGGCCGAGGCCTGGGACCACGTTTGCTTGTGGGGCTAGTCCGGCGAAGTCCGCTTCGTAATCACCCGGTGTCCCAGCGTCCGTGTAAAACGGCGCCAGCGTGCCAGTATAGGTGGCGAGTTGCCCTAACAGGCTACGGACCGGTGTGGCGACCTTGCCCGACCAAACGGGACCGCCAACCAGAATCGTGTCAAACTGCGTGAGGTCAGGCAGTTGGCTGGTTAACTCCGGCAAGTCACCGCTGGCCAGTTGTTGATTCGCCACGTCCGAAGTCGCGTACATATCCTGGGGAAAGGTCCCCGCTGGAACGGTCAGCTCAACCTGCGTCGCGCCCGTCACTCGTTGAAGTGCCGTTGCTAGCTTAGCGGTATTTCCGGACCATGAATAATCAACGATCAACACTTTTGTGGCCATACTAAAATCCCCTTTTTTCTAATTTGTTACCTCTAGCATACGACCTTACAGTTACTTGAAGGCAAGGAAAAATTAGAAGTTATGGGCAATGTCATCATCCGGTGCATCATCTTGCTTGGCAACCTTATCGGTGTGCTCACGCTCCAGTGCCCGCAATTCTTCCTCGGTAGATTCCATGTGGTCGTAGAAATGATTGAGTTTGTAGTTCAGATGGTCAATGGCCGCTTGGAGGTCGTCACGCTTTTCTTCCATGACCCCCAGCTGTTCCTGTAAGAGGGCCTTTTGTTCCTTGGCGTTATCTTCTTGTGCATCAAATAATTGAATGTAACGACGGAGATTTTCAATGCTCATCCCCGCGGCCCGCATCTGCGTCACGAAGCGAATCCGTCGAATGATTCGGTCGTCAATATCCCGGTTGCCCACCGGCGTCCGGTCGATGGCGGGAATCAGGGATTCCTTTTCGTAGTAACGAATGGCTGCGGAGGAGACCCCCGTTTTTTCACTGGCTTCTTTAATATTCATCTCAATTCAGCTCCTTCAGCTTAGTAGACGGGCCGGTCTTGCCCCTCGGTTGTGGGGTCCGCCATCCCAATACTATCACGACTGTAGCGGGTCGGGTCCGCAATCATCTTCAAAACGACGTCGGCCACGCTGGCCCGCGAACCAGAGACACCTTCATACGGCTGGTCCTTGGTCGTCACGCTGTAGCTGATGCCGCGGTCATTCAACCAGGGCAACCGCAGCGTCGTGTAGTCCAACCCGGAATCGGCTAAAAGCGCATCGGACCGCCGTGCGAGTGCCATGCCAGCCCCAATCATGTCCAGGTTCCAACGGCCAAACGCCCCGCCGACTTCGTTGTAAATCCCTAGAACGTTGGTGAACAGCACCCGCTCAACGTGGGTCGCCTGCATGGCACTAATGACGTTTTTCGTCAGGCGATTTTGCCCATCATGATCGACAACCGCCACGAAGACCAGGTCTTGCCCGGCCATGGCGGATTGCACAGCACCTTCATCGGTGATATCCCCGTCAATCAGGGTCACGCGGGGATTGTCCCGTAACTGACTGAGGCGGCTGGCATCACGTAGAAACAGGGTCAGGTCAACATCTTTAAAGGTCGGTTCAGTTAAAATTCGGTTTTCAACTAACCGGGCGATCTGCCCGTTAGCGGCTAAAATCAAAATGTTTTTAAGCATTATTTTAAGACTCCTTTGTCTGGGCCAAACAGCGTTCAACCCGCTTGGCAACTTGGTGACGCACAACTGAATGACCCTAGGTTACCCCTTGATGTGCACTTTAAGGCAAGGGAAACGGTGAACTTTTTTCAAAATAAATGACCTTTCCCTAATTATTAGGCACAACGGTTGCCAGCATTGGCCAAATTTTAAAGTGTTAAGGACATACTTTGTCGTTGACGCAAAAAGCACCACAACCCCTAACAATCCAGAGTCTGTGGTGCTTTAGCGTGTTTTTTAAGTAACAAATAGAAGGTAACCAACTTATTGCGTAACGGTCAAAACCAGTGTCAGCCGCAGGGGTGGTGAAAATATGGTCAGCCGTGGGAGTTATCTTAGTGGTTTACCGCTTAGATAACTGATATCTTTGAGACGCGTTCCTCAGCGGCTCAAAGTAAGCTCCGAGACCGCTTTTTGGCTCCGGGCGTTCGCCCACAGCGTCCTGCCTTATTTTAAGTAATAGTAGTAAGGTAAACAACTTATTGCGTAACGGCCACAACCAGTGTCAGCCGCAGGGGTGGTGAAAATATGGTCAGCCGTGGGAGTTATCTTAGCGGTTTACCGCTTAGATAACTGATATCTTTGAGACGCGCTCCTCAGCGGCTCAAAGTAAGCCCGGAGACCGCCTTTTGGCTCCGGGCGTTCGCCCACAGCGTCCCGCCTTATTTTCACCAACCCGGAGGCGTAGTTAACCCGCCATTTAGCCACTACACAATCAAAGCGTATGTCTCGCGGAACTCGCGTAGCACCGTCGCCTCGAATCCCGCAACCTGCTTCACATCCAGTTGGGCCTGACTGCTAGGAGCCAACAAGCCAGCCAGTTGAAAATGCAGCGTAGACTCTAGGTACTCACCGGCCTGATCCAGCGACAATTGCCGGTTACGGACCTGGTCCAGCACCCCGCAAATCAGCGTTTTCGCCTGAAAGATCACATAGTCTGGCGTGTACAGATCATAGATAAATTGACTGGTCTGGGCCTGGCCCACGTAGACGCGCAACTGTTCAAAGTAGTCGTGATAGGCCGCAGTGAACGTGGCAGATAGTTCCGGGTAACCCTTGCGCAGGTCGGTCGTAAACGTGGTCGTCGTTGACCCCATCAGTAACAGCGAATCAAGCCAGATTGGCAGGAAGGTCGCCGGGGAAAATTGCTTGGGCACGGGATGTTCCGCAATAAATTTCAGATGGCGGTCCACCACTGCCTGGACGATGTCGTCCTTATTTTTAAAGTACAGGTAGAGGCTGGCCCGGCTGATTCCGACCGCCGTAGCGAGCTTGCTCATGGATAGTTTTTGAAAACCTTGGATCAAGATGACGTGATTTAATTTGATGGTTAGGTCTTTTTGGTTAATCATAGGTTCAACTCCTCTATGTCTAGAATAACATTTACCAACTAGTTAGACTACTAGCTATGCTATTTGTCTAAATTTCTTAAGTAGACGATGACGCAATTAGTGAATTAACGCAAAAAATGCGAGCCCCAACTATTTGGGAACTCGCATTTTATCATTTCAGCTTTAAATTACAGGTTGTCGCCCTGAGCCCGCAGTAATTCGCCTAAAGCGGGTTGTGCTTTCAAGTCGATGTGATTCTCCTTGGCGTAGGCATCCACGGCGTCTTGCCCGTAGAGCTTGGCATCCAGTGGCATGAAGGCCGTGCCGATGGGGTCGTCGTCCTTGATGACGGCGTTGACCACGATTGGCTTGCGGTTGCCCTTGGCCTGCAGGTCCTTGATTTGGTCAAAGACCGTTTCGACCTCTTGGTTGTTGGTGACCGTAAAACCAATGGCCCCCAGGCCTTCGCCCACCTTAGCCCAGTCGGCATCGGTCAAATCGACCCCGTACAGGTGTTGTTTCGTGTCGACCTGTTCCCGGTAAATGAAGCCGAAGCGCCGGTTACTGAAGACCACGTTGATGACGGGCAATTGATAACGCGCTTCGGTAATGATATCAGGTGCGACCATCGCAAAGCCACCATCCCCGGACAGTGACCAGGATTGGGCGTCGGGCACGCTCAACGCCCCGGCTAACCCGGCTGGCAGACCATAACCCATCGTGGCAAATAAGCCAGATAAGGCGAAACGTTGGTCCTGATCCATTGGCAACCCCCGAACGGCCCATTCGGACACGTTCCCGGTATCGACCCCGTAAGTATCCTTGGGACCGACCATGGAAGCAATCTTTTTGGTAACGGCCTCTGGCGCCAGACCGTGACTGTCATCGGCAGCCAGTTGATCGAGCCATTGGTTCCAGTTAGCCTTGTTTTGCCGGTTGGCCGTCAGCCAAGTCGTTTCTGGCAACGTTTCACCCGTAGCAATCATGGCCTGCAGGTAACTCTTGGCGTCACTGATCACGGCGTAATCGACCGGCACCATTTTACCAATATCAAAAGAATTATCGTTCACTTGAATGATCTTAATATCCTTTGGCCAGAACTGGGCGAATGGAAATTCCGAACCCAGAAAGAGAATCAAGTCCGTGTGTTGTAAGGCTTCAAAGCCGGACTTGGACCCCAAACGGCCAAACGTCCCGATAGCATTCGGATGGTTCGTAGGAATCACCCCGGTAGCGGGCACCGTGTTGATCACTGGGATATTAAATTGTTCGCTGAACTTAACCAGTTCGTCGCGCGCCCCAAGTAAGCCGCGGCCCGCGTAGATCAATGGGTGCTTAGCAGCCTTGAGTAATTTCATGGTCGCAGTCACTGCGGCTGGGTCGATGGTTTCGCTAAACGTGTTGGAGACAACGTTTGGCGTCTTGACGGGTTCGTAGTCAATTTCGGTGGCAGCCAGGTCTTCAGGAATGATGACCACGGCTGGGCCCTTTTGGCGGTAAGCTTCACGAATGGCTTGGTTGACCACGTAAGGCAGTTGTTCCGCCGTGGTGGCCGTGCGGTTGTAGACGGCCACGTCGCTAAACATTGGCGTCTCGTCCATTTCTTGGAAGTAGTTCGTGTTCATCGCAGCCTGTGGCACCTGGCCGACCAGGGCCAAAACGGGCACGTGATCCATCTTGGCATCGTACAAGCCATTGAAGAGGTGCGTGGCACCAGGGCCCGCGGACCCAAAGGCGACACCGATCTTACCGGTGAACTTGGCGTCAGCCGCGGCGGCTAAGGCCCCGACTTCTTCGTGACGGACCTGAATATAATCGATATGATCCTTTTCTAAATACAGACCTTCTACAGTATGGTTAATTGACCCACCGGGAATTCCGTAAATGTGGTTCACATCCCATGCTTCTAAAACCTTAACTAGCGCTTGTCCTGCAATCATTTTTGCCATAATCACTCGCACTCCTTAATGGTCATCGCGGCTAATAAATCCTGGTCGAAATGCCTCAAACTTACTTAACAGTGACATCATAGTCCACTGTTTGGGGAAAAGCCAGTAATTCTACTTACTTTTTGTTAGTGATTAATTTCACAGCAACCGTTTTCAGTGAAAACCGAACAAACGCGGGTTAGCTACCCCGTTTAGCCTTTAATCGATGCCGTATCAAATTTTACGTTGGCGTTGGGCCCCGCAACCTTGGTCAGGGCATACCCCGAATCATTGCCCACCGCGTAATGGTAGTAGCCAAAATAGTCATGACCAATTTTGACAGCCTTGGACGACGTCTGCGTGTATGACTTAGGGAAAATTTTGCGACTGGTCTTTTGGTAGTTAAGCGATTGATTGTTGGGGTTATTGACTGCGCCTGTAAAAGCATAACTCTCAACCTTAATCATTTCCTGTTTGACTCGGCCAGTCTTTTTCACGACCGCTACGGCAAACGGCAAGGGTCGGGGCTTTTTAAATCTGGTCTGCGCCGTACGCGTCAACAGCCGTTGATAATTAGCGATGATCCGTCTATCCATCTTCACCGCTGCATAACTAACCACGGTAGCGTTTTGGTCAGTCTTCAAAATCTTTTTCTCTGCAGACAAGGCTCCCTTAATTGACGTGAGCAGTGCTCGTCGTTTTTGGGTAAACGCCTGCTTCGCCATTGCCGCGCTCTTTTGCTTCACCTGTTCAACGGATAGCTTAGCGGCGTCTGCTAATGTGAACGACGCGGGAACCTGAAACGAGGTGGCCTTGCCATTCTGGGTGATCGTTACCGAGGTCAACGTCGACCTTGAACTCGGTTGCGCGGTTCCTTTAATGCCGTACCAAACCTGGCTCTTCGCCGTTTGCCCAGTTCTGCCAAACGCTATTTCATCACCGCTGGCACGCTGATTCTGCCGATTAGTCGCCTGCTGCCCACACGCCACTAGCATCAAAGACAGCAAGACAATCAACCCTAACGTGATTTTTCTTTTCATCCTTACCCACTCGTTTCCAGAGACCTTTTACCGTCCCACCTATTTTTCAAATTAAGCTTAATCATAAGCCCCTAAGGTTGGAATTACCATCCAACCTTGGGGGCTCACTTGATTATTCTGAATCTATAGAAAAACCGGCCATCCACCCCTGACTTGCGGGTGATTGCCGGTTCAAAACTATTTGAAAATTTCATATCTATTTTCCAAATTGCTGGTCCAGAAGCTTAGCTAACTGCGTCTCTGTCAGATCCGGCCGTGACGCCGCAGACAACAATCTCTTCTTAAGCATCGTGACAAACGCCGAATCTAATTCTGATTCGGAATAGACTCTAGGTTTAACTGGCTGTCTTCCGTCACTCTTATCCCTTGACCGCTTCACACTGCTCACTCCTAATCTAACTGCTACCTGAATCATACTAGCCAGCCAAACAAACACAACCCAAAAGAACCGACCCCAAACATCTCGGTCGGTTCCTTCATATTTGTCTAGTTATTCAACGCCAGCAATGGCAAAGCTGAAGTCGTGGTCGATGTCCCCCGCAACGTGATATTGCGGTTCAACGTCGGCACCCCAGCTATCGATGCCTCCAACGCCACGGGTGGCCCCGTAAACGGTCAGGACCGTCCGCCGCGCTAACGGCAGTTCCTCGATGTGGGTTGCATTTTCCAGTTCCTCTGGCGTGTATGGCAGGCAGCTAAAGGCAAACGGATGCCCGTTTTGCTGGAACGTCAGACTGAACGGTTGGTGATCCGGGTCGGCGTTGTTGTGCGTCGTGGCCCGCGTCACTTTGACCCAGTCATTGCCCATGTGCATGCCACACTCCTGCGGCACCATGTAGGGCGTCACGGGCAGGCCATCCACGTGATAGGTCCCCGGCTTGCCACCAGCCAGCCGGTCGGGATAGGTTTCACCCGAGAGGCCCTGGTAGTCAAAGCCAGTTGCCGTCGTTGGCATCACGAACCGCAAGCCGAAGACGGGCAGTTCGGGTAAGCCGACAGCCCCGTTATAGTGGGTGTTGATGGTCATTTTCCCGGTCGCATCGACCACGTATTCAACGGTCACCGTGGTTGCGGGAACGGTTGGCGTGGTATAGGTAAAGGTGATGGCAACGGTCTCGGCCGTCTCGTGATCAGAATACTTGTTATTTTCCGGCGCGATTGGCAGTGGAATCGCTTGACCATCCACGGCCACGTCGATTTGGGTGCAGGTGCTAAACATGTCGGCCCCTAACCATGTCGCCGAGGTCGTGGAAAACCCATTTCCGCGGTCGTTGTCGGTCGTCGCACGCCAGAAGGCTGGCTTCGGCGTCCGGTACAGCCATTCCTTGCCATAGCGAACCAGCGACTCGAGGCCGCCACGGTCATAGGCAAAGATGTAGTGGAAACCAGGACCGCTGAGTCCCAGCGTCACGTCACCGTAAATCACGTTTAATTTAGTCGTGTTGGCCATAGTAGTAGTCCACCTCCTGTAATGCTGGTTTTGGTGTCCGGTCGGCAAAGAGCAGGCCGTCGCCGGAGAATTCGTAGTCGGAATGACGATCATCAAAGTCCCCACCGTAGCGGAGAACGGGCTGACCGGTCACTTCGTCTTGCGTCCAAAGTGCCTGGTCGATGTAATCCCAAATGAAGCCACCCTGATACATTGGGTACTTATCGATCAAGTCAATGTAACTGTTCATCCCACCAATGGAATTCCCCATGTCATGCATGTATTCACAGTTCACGAATGGCTTGTCGGGATCATTTTGCAGGTACTCTTCAATCGCCCGTGGCGGATCATACATCATACTTTCCATGTCGGAAATGCGGTCAGCGTAGACCCGGTTACGGCAAACGCCTTCGTAGTGGGTCAACCGTGTTGGGTCGGCATCATGGTAGAACTTGTCCATGGCAGCGATATCGTCGCCGGCATAGGATTCGTTCCCCAGTGACCAGAATAAGACGGCGGGGTGATTCTTGAACATTTCGTAGTTGCTCTTGGCCCGGTCGAGGACGGCTAATTGCCATTGTGGCAGGCTGCCTGGCACGTTGTAGGAAGGCTCAACGGCCCCCATTTTTTGCCAAGTTCCGTGGGTTTCCAAGTTGTTTTCGGCCATCATGTAGATCCCGTTGCGGTCACAAAGGTGGTACCAAGCATCCTGGTCCGGGTAGTGGCAGGTCCGCACGGCGTTGATGTGATTGTCGTGGAAGACCTGCATGTCATGCGCCATGTCGGCAGCGGTGACGGCCCGACCGCGGTGGGCATCCCACTCGTGACGGTTGACCCCGTTGATGACCAGGCGTTGCCCGTTTAATTGCATAATCTTATCTTTCAGTTCAATCCGGCGGAAACCGACCTGGTAAGGCACGACTTCAACCAGCTTACCCGTGGCATCGCGCAATTCAATCTGCAACTGGTACAGGTATGGGTCGTGGTGATTCCACAGGTGAACGTGGTTGACCGTCGTGGCTAGGTCAAGCTCAGCCGACGCGGCGGCCTCGGCCGTCCAGAGCGGTTGTCCACTGTCGTCCGCTAAACTGACATGGACGGACCCCGTCAGTTGATCAGCGGCGGAAAGTTTCAGATTTAATTTAAAATTACCGGTCGTGAAGGCATCGTCGACCCCGGATTGAATCGTCATGTCCTCCACGTGGAGGGCCGGCTTGGCAACCAGGCGAACGCTGCGGAAAATCCCGGAGAAGCGGAACATATCCTGGTCCTCGAGAAAGGCGGCCGTGCTGTGCTTGAAGACTTCGACGGCTAACACGTTGTCGCCGTCTTGCAGATACGGTGTCAGGTCAAATTCGGCCCGGCTGAAACTGTCTTCCGCATACCCCACGAAGTGCCCGTTCAGCCACAGGTACATGGCCTGTTCGACGCCGTCAAATTCAATGCTGACCCGTTGATCTTCCAGCTCGGAGTTCAGGGTAAAGTGCTTCACGTAAGCCCCCACCGTGTTTTCTGGGTCGGTACTGAACATCCCTTTTTCGGGGCGGTCGGCACCCATGCTGTAGGCGGGCCGACGATAATGCTTGCCCTCCCAAGGATAGGCCGTGTTGATGTATTGAATCTGGCCATAACCAGCGAGTTCAATGTGACCTGGAACGGCTAATCGGTCGAAATCAGAGCGGTCGTAATCGGGTTCATAGAAGCCCACGGGACGGTGCTGGGGGTCCTTCGCAAAGGCAAATTCCCAGGTACCATCGAGGCTTTGAACCAGACTACTCTGCTGAGCAGTGGCTTCGGCGACCGTGGCGTAACCGCGGTGATCGCTGTGAGCGGGTAACTGATTGATCCGAAAAGTTTGGGGATCATCCAGCCATGAAATTTCTGCTTTCAAAAGTCTTCCTCCTTTTTAAAACGCTTACATTGGTTATTATACAACAGATATCCTCAGATGCCAGTGAAGAAAGATTTAATTGTAATTGAGGAAGTGACTGAATTGATTTTAGCTAAATTGGTTCGCGATGATACGAAAAAAGCCGACCGACCACTCGGGTCAATCGACTTGCGTTTAATTATTTGTTTGTGACTAGCCGCTACGCAAGCGGCCATAGCCTAACGCCGCAGGATTTCATGGATGGCGTCGGGGAAGGTCGTCAATGGCCGGCCTAAGACGTCGGGCAGATCACTGGATTCGACATCCAATTCACCCTCGCGCATCATGGCTTGCATCGCTGACAACACCTCAACCATCTCTGGGGCCATGCCCGCTGCAGACAGGGATTCTCGGTAGGTTGCATCATCCACGCTCTTAAAGGTGAAGGACTTTCCGGTCACCTTCCACAGGGTTTCCGCCAGGTCCGCGTAAGTCCGGGGTTCCCCACCGAATTCGTATACGGCCTTGGGGTCTGCCATCGTCATGACCCGCGCGGCACCTTCGGCATATTCCCGTTCAAGTGCGAAGCTAATTTTCCCATGTCCCGCCGCGTAAACCGCGTTTTGGCCATGAACACCGGCCTTCAGGTAGTTGGTTTCATTTTCCAAATACCAGGCGTTACGCAGAAAGCTGTAACGCAGACCACTGGCCTTCAGGAGTTTTTCCGTGGCGACGTGATCCACGGACAGTGGCGATTTCGCCGTATCAGCGTGGGCAAAGCTGGTGTAGGCAACGAAGCCCACCCCGGCCTTTTGCGCTGCAGTGACCACGTTGGCGTGTTGCTGTTGCCGGGAAACCTCGCCCCCAGGGACGGATGAAATGAATAAGAGCCGGTCAATACCCGTTAAGGCCTGTTCCAAGGCAGCTTCGTCGTTGTAGTCGGCTTGACGAACGGTGACTTCGGCCGGTAAAACCTGTTGCCCCTTGCTGGCGTTCCGGACGATAGCGACGATATCACTAGCATCGACGGTCTTCAACAAGTCATTGATGACTAACTGACCAAAGCGGCCGGTTGCGGCTGAAATTGCATATTTCATAATTGATTATCTCCTTATTTATTATTGGCTAATTTTCTTTTACTTGTAACTTTATAAATAACAGAGATTAGTATAGTTACCTGTTACTTTAAAGTCAACAAGTTTGTCTCGCCCACTTTTCCGGCCTGCTAAAAAAGACTGGGACTTCCCAGTCTTTTAGTCGTCAGTTATTTGTGATACCAGCCCAGATAATCGTATTTACTGGACCAGGCATTCTTGAATTCAAGTTTTTTGTTTTTCTTCACGATTTGAAGGCGGGCATCCTTATCGGTCAGTTCCCCATTTTTGTAAATCCCCTTCAGTTTGTAAGTGTTCTTACCAACCTTTTGGTATTTTAGATTTGTCCAGGAGGTCTCCGCAGACTTCACCCGTGACAGGTGGATGGTCTTGGCACTTACCTTGAAGTGCATCACAATTTTTGTCCCCTGATCGGTGTAATGCCGTTGCCAA
The DNA here is from genome assembly GCF_016861655.1 of Levilactobacillus lanxiensis. Taxonomy (GTDB): domain Bacteria; phylum Bacillota; class Bacilli; order Lactobacillales; family Lactobacillaceae; genus Levilactobacillus; species Levilactobacillus lanxiensis. The sequence goes on from NZ_BOLN01000001.1 coordinate 469,962, forward strand.
TTGCCCCGTAGCGCTTTGGGGGTACCAGAGTGCCAGGCCGCCGCGTTTGCCGTACTAGACGCAACCCCACCGACCATTACCGTAGTTAAGGCAACCACCATCATTTGTCCCAACTTTTTCATGTTCTCATCCTCCAAGAGAATTCAATTCAGCTTTTAGTGACTTCCGTTGACTGGTCTTCGCCATTAGTATACCCCGACCGGTTAAAAATTTCCGTTATTAACTACCGTAAATTTTGGGCAGAAAAAAACGCGTTTTCCCTGAGAGGAAACACGTCGACGTGATGCCTAGACCACTGTTAAATTTAATGATTGTTGGCGGAGAAAATCAGCGGTTGCAGGCGCAATTCCGCTATCCGTAATGACCGTAGAAACGGCGGTCAGCGGAAACTGTTGAATCAAGCTGGGTTTTTGAAATTTACTGGCGTCGGTCAGGATGATTAGGTCATCGGCCCGTTGCGCCATCACTTGGGCCGCCTCGGTCCGGAGAATGTTGGCACCAGAGAAACCATTGGTCTGATCAAAACCATCGGTGCCGACAAAGAGCTGTTCCACGTGGAAGGACTGGAGCAGTTGTTTGGTCAGTGACCCCACCACGACCTGGGATTCCGGCTGATATTTGCCACCCAGGACGAAGACGTCCAGGTTCGGGTAGCTCGACACAAAGTTCGCAATGTAGTAGGAATTGGTGACGATGGTCACCCGCTTTTCCTGTTGGCCTAACGTATCCGCTAGGAGCGCACAGGCCGAGCCGGATTCAATCATGATGGTCGTGTTGTCAGCGACCAACTTAGCCGCAGCCAACGCAATGCGCTGCTTCTCTTCATGGTGCTGAGCCAACCGGTAGTTCAAATCATCCGGATTGTTGACCACCGCAAAACCGTGTTGTCGCTGCAAGAGACCCTCCGCTTCCAGTTCCGTAAGGTCCTTACGCATGGTTACCAGCGAGACCTGGGTCCGCTGAGCCAGGTCGGTCACTGCCACCTTGTGCTGCTGATTCACGATTTGAATGATCTGTTCGCGCCGTTCATTGGCCATTAGGAAAAACTCCTTTCGATAGAAAGTAAAATTCGTCGTCTTTCCTTCTAGTCTACGCTAAAACCGGTGAGAACGGTAGGCTGGATTGACCAGTACCTGTCATGCTAAGTGTCGCGAAAAATATAACCCGGGTTAATTTTCCAGACTGGCTTCCGAGATTCTAGCCGCTATAACCCGGGTTAACTTACCAGCCTCCACGTTGACCGGCGTTCCACCCAGCCCGGACGTTCCCCGGAATTGCTGCCATCGCGGCCGAAACGTCCATGCTGATCATCGGTAGAACCATTAACGCAATTAGCCCAATGCTTAACCAGATGACGGCCCGGGATAGTGGGACCCGGTGCTGCTTTTGATTGGCGTAAATGGTCAGCAGTAAGCTCACAAAGACAATCACGAGCGGCAGTTGGACCAATTCCTCAGCATCTTCATACCCAATGCCCAGCGCCCAGGTGATCAGGAAACCAATGGCCCCCCAGAATAGGCCACCATAGATAATCCGGCCCACTGGACCAATGTCTTCTTCCTTTTTAACGGTCAATTTGGTCATCAATTCAGCGTCCCCACGAATCAGCTGATCGATGGACAAGTGAAATAGGTCGCTGATGGCAACCACATTGGCAAAACTTGGTAAGGCAGCTCCCCGTTCCCATTTAGAAATCGATTGCCGAGAAATTTGGAGTTGGTCGGCGAGTTCCTGTTGCGACCAGTGTCGCTGCTCCCGTTGTTGCTTTAACGCCTCACGAATTTTCATGATGATGCCTCCTCTGAACATCTCCATCATACCAAACATTCCTAGTACGACACCGAACCGTCTGGTTGTCAGCAACATCACCCGTTATTTTGGCAAATATAACCCGGGTTAACCCGCTGATTTGGCCCGTATTTCCGGTGCATTTCGGCCATTTTTCAGGTATACTAGGCGTATTAGCATTTTCGAAAGGAGCCGGTTCCCATCCATAAAAAACTCATTAAAAGCAGTCTCGGTTTGTTAGCCTTAGGCCTGGTAATCGGCAGTGGTTTACTAGCCGCCCGCGCCCAAACTGAAAAGCCGAGCGCCTTGGTCAAGGTCGGCGACTACACGGCCAGCACGGACTTTTTGAACCTCAGTGCCTATTACCAGACGACCCGGCCGGTGACGGTCAAGGTCGCCTACTTTCCAACGTATAAGTCGGGACACCCGATTCGGCAAAAGCTTACCCTGCCTGCAGGTATCACGGTAGCTGGGAACCTAACGACCACGAAATCTGGCAGCTACTTGGTCCCTAGCCTACAGTTATTCTTAGCACGACTGAGCTACGCGGCACTGGCCAACAGCGCCAAGGCCGGTTATACGATTGATCCCGGCGATAGCGCCTATGACCCCCAGGCCACCATCACCGATACTGCTAAGCTGTCCGCGTTTAAGCGGGTCAAGGCCCCGGATTACATGCCGGGTTACAGCCACGGTGATCTCTACATCGGTGGTGCCGACGCGGCGTTGAGTCCCATTGAACCGGATAGCCAGAGTATTCGGATCACTCCGGACGGCTATCTGGAAGTCTTGCAGTATGATGCTAAGGCTAACACCGGTCTGGGCTTCTACCAGAAACCCGTTGGTATGGCCAAAATCACCAAGACGGACTTTCATGACCCCTACCGGACGCTGTACTTCAGTCACGACGTCCAGGGCGTCAAGACGACTCGGGTTCATCGCTCGGGTAACACCCAGTACAAATTAACTTTAAAGAACCTCCACAAGCCACAACATACCAAGGGCAACCCGGAGACGGGGACCGCAGGAACGTTTGATAGTCTCTACCGCATCGGCGGCCAGGCCTACTACACGTTCATTGGCTACGATGGCGTCAGCGATTAAGCTCTCACCTGAGGGCTTTTTATTTTGCCGTCAGCCGCTTCACGAAATAGGTCGTGGTGACCCCGGCAAACGGGAGATCTGCCAGCGTGCCGTAAATTTGGTACCCGCATTTTTCGTAAAAGCCGACCGCCTGATAGCTCCGAGTAGACAGCGTGATGTTGATGATGTGCCGGTCACGTGCCACTTGTTCGGCGGCCTGGATCAGTTGCGTCCCCAGTCGCTGGCCGCGGTAGTCCCGAGCGACCGCCAGCTTGGCAATGTCCAAATGATCGTAACGCCGGCGCATCAGGATTCCCCCGACCAAACGCTCGCCGTCATAGGCCCCAATAGCGAGGACCTCCCCCACCTTGCCAGTATAATCAAAATGATTCTCGGCAAACTGCTGGGTGAAGATACCTTTGAGAAAGAGGTCTAGTTCCAGTGAATCGATTCGCTTGAGTGTGGCCATGGTAGTTCCTCCTTAATAGCTGATAGTGCCCTTATTTTAACGGATTAGTCTTAATATTACGATAATGACTATTCGGGTCAGCGGTCCGAGTTGTTGACCAATTGCCGGGTAAAACGATTTTTTCCCGCTGAGCCGCCGTTCGTGCTACACTCACAGCAAGAAAACTAACAAGCCTTCCTAGCCACTCGAAAGGAGCCCGATTCCATGCTGATTAAACTCATCGCGTCCTTTGCCGCTTTATTTGTCACAGTTTCCCTCGTGACGTTGGGTAGTTGTGGCAATGTGACAACCGCTAAGGAATCAAAACCAAACGCCTAGCCATCCACACAATCAAAAATAGCTTTTTACCGGATACCGGTCCCTTTTCGTGGTATACTCACTGCCAAAGAAAGGCGGCCCTCATGAAACGAATCCTTAAGATCATTCTTGCTATTTTGATTCTGGGCGCCACGGCTAGTGTGGTCCTGACCCATCGAACCACCACTACCGCGGTTAGTCCCAATAACTTGAGTCAAAACGAAAAGGTCGTCTGAAAAAATTCAGACGACCTTTTGTTTCACGTGAAACACTTTTAATTAATTTGCCCCCGGCGCCGCATGCTCCAAACATTTGGCAAAATAACCGCACCAATGATGACCAGGACCCCCACGATTTGGGGCCAATCGACCGTCTCGCCTAGCAGGATGAAGGCTACCGTGATGGATGATGGCAATTCTAGTGACGATAGGATTGGGCCAATTCCTAGCTCCAAATATGGCATGAAGATGGAGTAGGCCACCAGCGGAAAGACCATCGAGAACAGGGCAATCAACACGCCCCACAAAATGGTATTGCCGGTCACCTTGGCCGTCACAATCTGCGGTCCCCAGACGATGGAAATCAGAATGAACGCCCCAATACAAAGCAGCCAGGTCTTGCTCAAGGCATCCAAATTATTGCCCAGGCTCGCCGTGAACTGCATGGTGCAGGCATACGCGCACGCCGCTAGGAAGCTGAAAAACAACCCCAGTGGGGACAATGCCTGCGTAATCGGAAAGAGTCCCGCTGCCAGGACCGTGCCAATCAGGACCAGGACAATGCTCAGCACCTGGACCCGCGATGGCCATTGCCGATGGATCACTGCGCCCAGCAGAACGGACAACCAGACGGCCTGCATCAACATGACGGCCGCGGCCGCCACCGGAATTAATTTCAACGACTGGATATAGAACGTATTGGTAAACCCGGAAGCCGTGCCGGCCGCAATCACCAGCCCAATCTGTTTCCAATTGGTGTGCTGATACCGTAGCCACTGTCGCCGCGCAAAGTGAATCACGCCTAGAATGACGACGGCACTCAGAAACGACCAGAACAGGAGTGGCCCGTTGACTACGCCTTCACGCGCCGCAATTTTAAATAATGATGCTGGAATCCCAAAGCTCACCGCGCCTAACCCGACAAACAAGGGTGCTAATTTTTTCAAAAACTCACCTCATCTAAAAAATCTCACCTATCTATTATACATCACCGGCGCCATGCTATAATGGTGGCAGAATAAGTGAAGAGGCGAGCACGATGGGTAAGATAAAAACACTGTTGATCATCTGGTTCACGGCCATTGCCGGAATCTGCGGGCTACTGAACGCCCAAGCGGCTCCGGTCGTGCGGGATCAGGCGAACCTGTTATCTCCTCAGCAGAAAAGCGAGATTAGACAAGTCAATCATCAGTGGGCCCAGACCCGCCATAAGCCGCAGCTTTGGGTCTACACCTACAGCCACCTCCGCACGCCTCTCGCCGGTTTCGACTACCAGGATCCCTTTAACACCGCGGGCAATGAGCTGGGCGACCGCGTTTTACATCGCTTAGCCCAACAACAGTTAGCCGGCAAAACGACTGACGGTGACCACCAGATTGCCGTCATCCAACGGCAACAACGATTACAGCAACGAATTTCATTTATCTTGGTCTACCCGGACAATGGCTGGCATACGGTCATCTATCCCTCGGAGGACCTCTATCATAGTGTTTCCAACCTCAATAAGACCTTTCTGACCTGGCACCTGCCGAACAAGGTCGGCACCGCGGACTCGACCATGGCCGTCTTCAACCGCTACCAACCCTTTATCAGCAAGCACATCGCTAAGGTCAAAACGGTTAAAACCGGTCCAACCTGGGATCGGGTCACGTTCATTTTGTTTCTCCCGTTTCTCATGTGGGGTCTGATTAAACTCTTCCGGCAGCCCATCTACCTGGAAACCTCGCCGTATGATTGGTTTGGTGAAGAGGCCGTTTGGCGTGCGTCTGACCCGACCTATCCGCATTGGTGGTATTAACAAATAGGCAGTCACCTAAAGTTCAGGTGACTGCCTATTTAATTATTAATAATAAAACATTAGTTATTAATTTTTAAGTTGGCATATCGCTTAGCCAGCCGTTTGCTCCGAAAGGCGACCCCATCCGTCTTCAGCTGTGCCCCGCTCTGAATCTCGAGGAGGGGTAGCCATTTTCCACCAATGCGCTGCTGGATTTTTCGGAAGTCCCCGCCATGCCCATCCCAGGTGTTCCAGCCGGTCACCCGCGTCCAACGTCCGTGTTGGTAGCGCACCGGGTAGGCAATGAGCCAGGTTGGATGGGCTCGGCGTTGCGCCGCGGACATTTTCAGTGGCAGCTTTTTCGCGTGAATTCCGGCCTTAAAGCCGTCATCATTGAGACTGCGCGCAGATATTTGAATCCGCCGGTAACGGTGATACTCGTACCGGTACCAGGTTCCGCGCAACGCCTGTGGAAACGTCCGCAGCGTCTGTTGCGGTTTGGCTGCGCGGGCGTGTTCCATTGACGTGGCGACCTCCAGCCCAACTACTACGGAAAAAATAATTGCTAAGATGACTAACCACTTTGCCTTCATTTCACTTGACCTCCCCGAATGTCTGTTGGAACTTCTAGCAAATCTATTACAGCATAGTGCTGACGAAAATAACAGCGATATAGCCTACAAATTTACTTATATTCACACTTATAGATTCGCTATATATCAGATTATAAGCTTGCTCATTTCTAGTGCAATCGACATCCCACCACCGTGCAACCTCCCCTTGAAACGGCGCCTCACACTCGTATACTGGAGACACATGAAAGGGGATTCATCATGAAAAAGATTGTTTATTCAACGCTGGCCATCAGCGCCGTCCTCACGGGGTTAGTGGCGCTGACACCTAGTACCACCGCTAGTGCCAAGACGAAGCTCTACACCAATAGTAAGACCCTCCGGAATCATAAGTATTGGTATTCCTATCAGAACGCCTATACCGGCAAATGGGGCTATGAACGTTTACACTTTACCAAGCACAACGTTCATTTTGCCTATAAAACTAAACGTAACGCTAAATGGAAACATTCCAAAATCGCCGCAAAACGTTACTACGTCCGCCATCACAACGGTTGGTACGAATTTGGCGCCCGTGAAAGTGATGACGTTTACTTGATCAAGCCTAGTTGGCGCTACCTCAACGGCCATAAGCACTGGACCCTCGGAGAATTCGATCCGTCAAACGATCACGGTGGCTACGGTCAAGCGCCTTATAACGTTTGGACCTACACGACTTATATGAATAATAAAGGCTGGCACTACACAATCAATCACCAACCTAGCTAAAGGAGCCTCTTAAAAATGAAACTAACACATCTAGCTATCACCGGTCTTGCAGTCATCACCTTGATTCCACTTGGCATCCCCACAACCGCCAACGCGAAAAGCACGACGCTCCCCCGGACCATCCGTAGCCATACCTGGTACCGCCTAACCGACGGCAGTCAAGGCGGCTTCCACGACAAGACGACGTTCAAGGGGAATCACTTCACCATCAAGGTCAAGGGGACTAACCTACGCTACCACTGGCACTTCAGCGGTCTAAAGAAGCGCACCGCCACCACTTACTACGGTCGCCTGCATTATGACAAGAAGCATTCTGTACTCGTCAAAATCAAGATTTTTAGCAAATCGCATTTCGATATCGTTCAGAAACACACGCCTAACCTCGCCGGAAATTACACGGGCAACGAAACCTATGGCGCCACAATTTTCAAACGTTAATCAATAACCGCCATACAAAAGGGGTCACAACTCGCAATCCAAGTTGTGACCCCTTTTATTATCCAATTAATTGCTACAGCGCCAGCAAGGACTTCGCCACCGCCTGATCCACGATCAACACGTTGGCGTGACCCCCGACCAGTGCGGCGTGAATCGACTGTAGCTTGGCCTGACCGCCCGCAATTAAAATGGCGTAGCGCTTTTTAGCCAACTGATCCAGCGAAATGGCGACCGTCCGAGCATCCAGGTCCGGTTCCGCCAATGCCCCGTCGGCCGTGATGTAGTGGGAGAGCACGTCGCCCACAGATGCGGTACGTAGCTGCGTGATCTGGTCCGCATCGAGGTAACCCGACTGAAACAGCATCGCGGTTGGCCGCGTCGTGCCGACCGTATACAGCGCGATGTCCGCGGCGTTTCCCTTGGCAACGACCTGACTGATAAATTGGTCTTGCATCGCCAGCTGCTTGACCTGCGCGTCGCCAAAGATAATTGGCAGCGGCAGGAGGCTCGCCTGCGTGTGAAAGGCCTGATTAAATTTCTGCGTAATGTCCGCGGAATAATTGGTCTCGCTGGAGTTGGTCACGCTTCCCTTGAGCTGCACCAACTGCACGTCGCGGTTGTGGCTCGGGTGTAGGTGATTGGCCACGGCCTCCATGGTCCGCCCCCAGTTAATGCCAATGGTGACGCCATCCGTCACGATACGGTCCAAATAATCCGCCGTGACGGCACCGAGTTGTTCCAAGATACCCTGTTCATCGTAGTTGGCCTGCTCGGCAATCACCACGTCTTTCAGGCGATACTTTTCCTGAAGCTGCTCGCGGATGACCGCGGTATTTTCAAACGGGTCCTGAATCTTAATGGTGACAATCTGATTTTCGCGGGCTAGCTGAAGCGATTTGGACACCGTTGGCCGCGACAGGTTCATCTTCTGGGCAATCTCCTGTTGGCTGAGATCATCCTGATAGTAGTACCGGCTGACTGCGATGAGCCGTTCGATTTGTTTCTTAGACAATGCCATGTGGGTGCCTCCTGATAGTTATTTTGACCGGGCTAAATGCGTGTCCTTATTTTACCACACTTTACATATGTTAAAAATAGTATTTTACATTTGTAAGAAAACGTGTTAGATTAAGAAGGTAAATTAGACAAACACGAAAAGAGGACATTCACATGGAAAATTTAAATCGTACCATCGACCACACCTTACTGGCACCCGAAGCCACCCAAACGGACATCGACCGCATCGTCCGCGAGGCCAAGGAAAACAACTTCCGCTCCGTCATGATTAATCCCTACTGGGTCGCTTACGCCCACAAGCAATTGGCCGACACCGACGTCAATACGGACACGGTGATTGGGTTCCCCCTGGGCGCCAACACCACGGCCATCAAGGTTGCCGAAGTCTTACAGGCCGTTCAAGACGGCGTCGACGAAATTGACGTGGTCATGAACATTGGTGAATTCAAGAGTGGCCATTTAGACGCCGTCACCGCGGACCTCAAGGCCGTCATCGACGCTGCTCACGCCCACCACAAGCTGGCCAAAGTGATCATCGAAACAGCCCTTCTGAGCGATGAAGAGATCATGCAGGCGTCTGAATTGGTTGCCAACGCCGGGGCTGAATTTGTGAAGACCTCAACCGGCTTCTCGACCCGTGGCGCAAGCGTTAAGGACGTTGTCTTAATGAAGAAGGCCGTGGGCGACCGCATCAAAATCAAGGCCTCCGGTGGTGTGCACTCTAAGGAAGAAGCCGAAGCCATGATTGACGCCGGCGCTTCTCGTCTGGGGACTAGCTCCGGCTTAAAGGTGATGGGTAAGGCTTAAGCTGGCAAATGTTCCACGTGAAACAGTAGCAAATTTCGCTTGACTCACCCGCAACCACGTGCGATACTACTCGTGGTGCCAAACCACGGTGGGGGTACGCGATCGGTGCGCAAGCATTCCGAAGGTCGCCGCACCTCACCACAAGCAGTCTCGAGTAGAACGCGAGACTGTTTTTATATGAAATAAAAGAATATTTGAGCGCACTAAAACATAACGCTCGAATCTGCGAAAAAATTCTAGTATACTT
>NZ_BOLN01000002.1 GCF_016861655.1 Levilactobacillus lanxiensis
AAACTGGAATCCTCGTTCTAGCATTGAATATCCTCAAGTTAGTCTCCACCAGGAGAAGACGGCTTGAGAATCAAGAGTATGGAAATAAGGCACGAAACCAAAGTTCGGTTTCGTGCCTCATTTTTGTTCTACAGAGGCTAGTTATGTCACAGCCTCTTTTTTAACCAATTTTAACGGTCTTGCGATTCAGAAATTTCGTAAGGCTTTTTCGCTTGCGTCGCTTGTTGTTCGATCTCTTCCGGCATTCGGCCCTTGGTTTCTGGTACAAACACCTCCGCGTCTTACCCTGCGAAAATTGTGCTTTGTAATACAAGTTTAGTTTAAATTTTTAATCACACGTGCTGGATTGCCCCCCAGAACCACGTTGTCGCCAAATGATTTAGTCACGACCGCACCGGCCGCAACGATGACGTTGCTTCCAAGGGTCACGCCAGGGCAGATGATGGCCCCACCACCGACCCAGACGTCGTCGCCCAACGTGACGGGCTTGCCAATGCCCATGGCCCCGTTACGCCGGAGCTTGGGGTCAGCCGGATGGTTCACCGAATAAATCTGAACTTTAGGTCCCAGTAGACAGTGTTTGCCGATTCGGACCGGCGCCACATCTAAGATTGTGCAGTCGTAGTTGGCAAAGAAATCATCACCGACATAAATATTGTAGCCATAGTCACACCGGAACGTGGCGTGGACTTCAACGCCCTCGCCCGTCGCCCCAAATAGAGCCTTCACTCGTTGTTCACTGGTCGCCGGGTCAGATTCACCTAACGCGTTCAAGGCTTCGACCTGCTTACGCGCCACGTCACGTTCGGCGACTAGTTCTGGGTCGTAGACGTTGAAGAGTTCACCGGTGATCATTTTTTGTTTTTCACTTTTAGCCATAATTCCTCCATTTTCCCGGTTCTGAGTTTAAACAGGTGTTTTGCATCGCCTCCGGGCTGGTGAAAATGGGCCTCGTCGCGTCCGTTCCCGGCGGTGAGCTCAAGCTGCCCTGCTGTGGGGCCGGTTACAGCCAAAGCGCGGGCTTCCACCTCAACTTTGCGCCTGAGAACCGGTCGCAAAGGTTGTCCCGTGGACTAGGCTGAAAAAGAACTTCAGCCAAGACCACCGACACAGCTGGTCGGCTTGGCTCACCTCTGGTCACTGCCACAACTGGCCCATTTTCACCAGCCCTGCGGCTAACACTTGTTTACCCCGTTACCGCGTCATTCTTCTTGTTGTCGGTAACATACTTATTGTTTTGAGATGATGTCACTTATTCTATTGATATCCACATATTTTACTGGTAGATTCCGTGACGCTGGCTGTTGCTCAGAACCTGTGAAATTACTAATCCACGCTGCTGACAACACACAATCCCTACACACCCACTCCGGCCACTTCTCTTCACATTTGTGAGCGACCAAAGGCAACCTTGCGGACGCAGCTGTGTCGATGGCGTTAGCTGGGGATTCTCACCCAGGTTAGGCCATGGAACGACCTTGGAAACTCGCGCTTTTCAGCGAGGTTTCAAGGCGAGACGGAGGACCGCTCCTCAGGCCGTAGTCGGTCCCCACAGCAGAGCACCTTGAGGCTGCCGCCGGGAGCGCAAAGCACAAACCGATAAGAAAAGTGGCCGTCCGCCTTACCGGCGAGCGGCCACTCCTTTTCAATTAAAATTACTTAATGAAAGCCTTAGTCATGCCAACCATGGTAGCGTAGTCTTCCATTTGTTCTTCAGTCAAGGAGAAGGAAAGCATGGTGTGGTGACCACCACCGGCCTTCATCCATTCCAAGGCACCGGTCTTCAAGCCAACCTTTGGCGTCCAGAGTTGCTTAGCAACTGGCAACTTAGGCGTTTCAGCTTCTGGCTTGTTCGCGTCTACGGCGTAGCTGATCATCTTGAAGCCGTCGCGGAAGTCCGCAACAGTGACATCAATGGCGTCACCTTCGGAACCCGTGAAGACCAGACGTGCAGGGTCAGCCTTACCACCGATATCCAATGGGTGAACCTCAACGCGTGGCTTGTCGGAAGCGATTGAAGGATCAACTTCCAGCATGTGAGAACCGAGGATGGCTTCGTGGCCCTTCCGCAGATCCAACGTGTAGTCTTCCATGAAGGCCGTCCGGTCGTTGTGGGACATGATCTTCATGACACGGCCCAAGGCAGCGGTCTTCCAGTCACCTTCGGCACCGAAGCCATAACCGTCACGAATCAATAATTGTGCGGCCAAACCAGGAAGTTGTTCCATCCCCCAGAGGTCTTCGAAGTTCGTGGTGAAGGCCGTGTAACCGCCCTTTTCCAAGAAACTCTTGATTCCCAGGTATTGCTTCAATTGTACGCGAACAGAGTGCTTGTATTTGTCAGCATCGTTGTCGCCTTGAACCATTTCGTAACGAGATTCGAGGTCGGCGTATTCCTTGTCGATGTCAGCGTCAGCAACCTTGCTGATCTCTTCAACTAAATCACCGATACCGTAGTAGTCGACAGTCCAGCCCATCTTGATTTGTGCTTCAACCTTGTCACCTTCAGTAACGGCAACGTTGCGCATAGTATCGCCAAAGCGAGCAACCTTAACCTTAAAGCTTTCGTTGTAAGCAACGGCAACGTCTTCCCAACGCGCGATTTGTTCTTGCACGTCTTCGTCACCCCAGTAGCCGTAAACGATCTTGTTGTTCTTTTGTAAACGGGCGTTGATGTAGGCGTATTCGCGGTCACCATGGGCACTTTGGTTCAAGTTCATGTAATCAAAGTCGATGTCGGCATAAGGAATGTTGTTCAGGTATTGGGTAGCCAAGTGAAGTAATGGCTTTTGTAATAATTCCGTCCCACGGATCCAGTTCTTGGCTGGGGAGAACGTGTGCATCCAAGTGATCACACCGGCAACCTTGTCGTTGTAGTTAACTTCCTTCATGAAATTGGTGATGCTTTCAGCGGTCGTCATGACATCCTTGAAGACCACCTTGTAAGGCAATTTGCCGCTAGCGTTCAGCTTGTCGGCAATGTCTTGAGCATCCTTAGCAACGGACTTCAATTGTTCTTCACCATACAGGTGTTGGGAACCGGTAACAAACCAAAATTCATAATCTGGAACTGATAACATAATAATGACACTCCTTTGATATATTTTTTATTTATTCGCGATAATTCAAGTAGCCAACCTATGCCATTTATAAATACTGATTCATATAAGTATCATAGGCATGAACCCAAATGGATCAGGCCCACAACAATCACACTCACGCTAGTCCAGAGAATACCGCGCGACGTTCACAACCATTGCCAGTAGCCGGAGCTAACTAGGGATGGATGCCTGTGTCGGTGGTGTTGACCGGTGTCATCCCGGCCTTACAGCACGGGACGCTGGCAAGCCTCACAAAGGCGTGAGGCTTGCCAGCGAGGCCGAAGACCGCTCTTTGGCTTCGGCTGTGCCCCACAGGCAGGAATTCCTAGTTAGCGCAGGCGTCAAGGTCAAAGCCCTACTCGCGAGCGGCGTGTTCCTTGGACTTGGCGTTGTTTTGGCCGTAGTAGGCGTTGGCGCCGTGCTTGCGGAGATAGTGCTTATCCAACAAGTACTGTGGCAACTCCCGGTTAGCCCGCGTCAACTGGGACGTGTGGTAGTCTTCTTCGGCAACCACTTCGAGCACCTTGGCGTTGTAAACGGCCTTGTCTGGCGTTGGGCCCCAAGCAAAGGGACCATGTTGGCTAACTAACGCTGCGGGAACGGCTTCGTAGTCGATGCCCCGCTCGTTAAAGGTCTTCACGATGGTCTTCCCCGTGTTACCTTCGTAGTCTTCTTCGATTTCTTCCTGCGTCAAGGCATCGGCAGCAGGCACGTCACCGTAGAAGGTGTCGGCGTGCGTCGTGTTCATGGCTGGAATGTCCATCTTAGCAGCGGCAAAAGAAACGGCCCAAGGTGAATGGGTGTGCACAATCCCACCAATATTTGGAAAATGGTTGTACAGGTACGTGTGGGTCGGCGTATCACTGGAAGGGTTCATGTCCCCTTCAACGACTTTGCCATCGGCGACACTCACGACAACCATGTCTTCTGGCTTCAGGTCGTTGTAATCGACACCGGAAGGCTTGATGACGTACAAGCCCTTTTCGCGGTCAATCCCGGAAACGTTACCCCAGGTGAATGAGACCAGGCCAAGCTTTGGCAAACGCATGTTGGCTTCATAAACTTCTTGTTTTAAATCTTCAAGCATATTCTTTCTCCTTAACTATCAGTGATTAATCAGCTAGTAAGTCGACGGCCTTGCCTTCAACGGGTAAGGCGGCCTTGTAACCGGCGATAAATTCATTCGAACCTTGCACACCAGCTGGGTCAGGGTCGACCGTGGTGCTGTCAGGGTTGGCAAAGACCTTGTTGTCCAGGAAGTCTTCCAACGTTTCGTTGGTATCCTTGTCCATGACGTAGAAGCCAAGGACTGCCATCCCCCAAGGACCACCCTCGCCGGCATTGCTGGTGACGGTGATCGGCGTGTTCAACGAGTCGGCTAAGACCTGTTGACCCACCTTAGGCGTCCGGAACAGCCCACCCTGAGCAATCAGGGAATCCAAATGAATGTGTTCCTCGTTAGCCAGAATGTCCATGCCAATCTTCAATGGCGCAAACGCGGCGTATAACTGCGTCTTCACGAAGTTGGCTAAGGTGAAGTTGCTGTTCGGTGTCCGGACAAACAGTGGCCGGCCAGCCGTCATCTTGGTGATGTTTTCACCGGAAAGGTAACTGTAGTTCAACAGGCCCCCGGCGTTGGCATCGCCCTCCGTTGATTTGTTAAACAGCGCGCCGTACAATTCGTCGGGCTTCAAGTCAACACCAATCGTTTGGGCAAATTCCTTAAACAGGTTGACCCAAGCGTTGATATCGGAAGAGCAGTTGTTGGTGTGGACCATGGCAACTGGCAAACCGGTTGGGGTCGTGACCAAGTCAATGTCGCGGTGAACGGCCTTCATAGGTTGGTCCAAGACCACCATGGAGAAGGCGGACGTCCCAGCGGAAATGTTCCCGGTCCGTTCGCGGACGGCGTTGGTGCCGACCATCCCGGTCCCCGCATCCCCTTCAGGCGGTGCCATCACGCTACCAGCGGTCAGGTTGCCATTCGGATCCAATAATTTGGCGCCATCAGTCGTTAAGGTACCGGCTGGTTGACCCGCTAAGAGTACCTTGGGCAAGATTTCCTTGATATCCCAGTGGTACTGCCGGACGGACTTGACGTTTCTGAATTTTTCTAATAACTTTTCATCATAATCTTTGGTGTAACTGTCGATTGGGAACATCCCGGAGGCATCCCCAATCCCAATGACCCGTTCACCGGAGAGTTGCCAGTGCACGTAGCCGGCCAACGTCGTGAAGAACGTCACGTCCTTGACGTGGTCCTCTTGATTGAGGATGGCTTGATACAAGTGGGCAACGCTCCAACGTTGGGGCACGTTAAAGTCGAATAAATCCGTCAGCTCATCGGCGGCCTGTTCCGTGATGTTGTTCCGCCAAGTGCGGAATGGCACCAGCAGCTCATCGTTTTCATTAAAGGCCATGTACCCGTGCATCATGGCACTGACCCCAATTGACCCAATCTTGGTCAAGGGAACATGATAGTTCGTTTGTACTTCCGCAGCCATCTCTTGGTAACTGGCTTGAATCCCGGCCCAAACGTTTTCCAAGGAATACGTCCAAACGCCCTTCTTCAACTCGTTTTCCCAAACGTAACTGCCTGAAGCAATCGTTTTAAAGTCGGGAGTGACTAAGACGGCCTTGATCCGCGTGGAACCTAGTTCGATTCCCAACGAGATGTTACCGCTTTCAACATCCTGAATAATATTCTCCGCACTCATGCGATTAACCTCCATAGCTCTGTCGGCTAGTTCTGTAACTTATGACTCAACACAAGAATTGTACAATTTTTATTCGCATAAATCAAGAACAAATTATATTTGTACGGATTATTTGTTTAATTCAGTCGTATCAAGGGTTCGTGGGACTCGCAATCGTTGGTTCTTTCAAAATACAACCAAATTATCGTCCATAAAGTGGAAGATAACCGGGTGAAACTGACCTATTTTCGCCAAAAACGATATCCAAAAGGTTGGTTGTTGCCTGAATTATGTACTTATCCGGATAAGTAACTGACCTGATTCACTGTCGTCTCTAACAACTCACACCGTGCGCGCTGAATTTACCGAATCCATTTCGACCACAAAAAAAACGAACCCGGCAGTTTCACCAAGTTCGCTCTCTCATACTAGTTATTGATCAAATCAGACGGCTAGTCCCCATCTGGTAGCTTAATTGCTGAATGACGCTTCACAATTTCTGGTTGGTACGTGATGTTCTCAACCTGATCATGGTTCAGCAATTTGATCATGGCATTGGCCGCGTCGGCCCCCATGCGTTCCTTCTCGTGATTCATGGTCGTCAGGGATGGCGTGAAGTATTCCCCAATCTGATAGTTGTCAAAGCCCGTGACCGAGATATCTTCCGGGACCCGGACGCCGTTAGACTTCAGGTAGTCGATCACGTGAATCGCCAGCTGGTCGTTGTAACAGACGATGGCTGTTGGGGCCTCTGTCTGTTGCAGGTAACCATTGATGCGTTCATAGATTTTCTCGGATGATTCTCCCGATTGGTACATGATAATGTTACTCATATAGGAATACTCGGGATGCTCCTGGTAGGCCCGGACAAACCCGTTCATCCGGTAGACCCCTTGGATATCATCCACCTGGAAAATTCCCAGGATACTCTTGTGCCCCAGGTCAAACAGGTAGCGCATCATGCTCTGTTCGGCGGTCAGGTCATCGGTATCCACGTAGGGAAAGTCCAGTTTGGGATAGTGGGCGTTAATGAACAACGTCGGCAGCTCATCATCCTTGATTTCCTGGTAAAGGTCCTCGTTGGGGTTGGGCAAGGCGCTCTGGGTGGGTTCGATGATCAGCCCGGCCACCTTACTGTCCAACATGTTGATGAGGCTCTTACGCTCCTTATCATGCATGTTATGCGTGTTACTGATCAAAATTGAGTAACCGGCCTTGGACAACACCTGGTCGATTCCAGAAATGATATTCGGGAATATGTAATCCGCGATGTGGGTGGTAATGACCCCAATCAGCTTGGTATCGGTTGGCGTTGACCAGTCCTTATGCCAGTCCTGGACGAACATGCCGCCCCCTTGAATCCGGTAAATGAAGTGATCACTTTCCAGATCCCCCACTGCCCGGCGCACCGTGTAGCGGCTCACCGCGTATTGTTTCATTAACTCGGACTCCGTCGGTAGCTTTTCATCCACCTGATATTTGCCCGAGATGATATCTTCTTTTAAGCCATCTTTGACTTTTTGATATTTATTTTCCATGTCAGCACCTCATCAATGCACTTATTCTACCGGTTTTCGGCGTCCGTTTCAAATAAATATCATAATAATCGGAATTCATTAGACAATTAACTATAGAAGGCAGACAACGCAATATTTTGGTCATGGTTGCCAAAACCTTGGCCGAAAATAGTACAGCCACCG
Source organism: Levilactobacillus lanxiensis (assembly GCF_016861655.1). Classification (GTDB taxonomy): domain Bacteria; phylum Bacillota; class Bacilli; order Lactobacillales; family Lactobacillaceae; genus Levilactobacillus; species Levilactobacillus lanxiensis. The sequence continues at coordinate 7,498 of NZ_BOLN01000002.1, forward strand.
GACTTTTTAGCATCTTTTTTAACCTCAAAACGAATGGTCCAGGTCTCCTGATCCGTTGGTAAATCATCCAAACAAACATCGGTGAAGGGTTGCCCATCCAGATAGGTCCCATGGTCTGTGACCCGCAAGATTTTGAGAATCCCATACTGGTTGACGTTGTCCGGCACCCAGTCGGGCGTGTATTTCCCCCGGATATCGGAAAAGTCACCGGGACTCCGCCACGTGCCAATTTCCTTACCATTAATGGAAAACGTAATGTCGGACGGCCAGGTATTATTGGAGAACGGAAATTCCGAGCCCAACTCCACGGACAGGTCGAGCATCTCCAGGTGCTCCCCCCGTTGTAGGAAGTTAGGCGTGCGGTACTCCACGTAACCATCGTTAAACCAGATCATCCCGGCATTCATCCGCTCGGGAAACATGAAGAACTTGGGGTTGTCTACCTTGCCAATGTAGCCATCGGGGCCGGCCAACCCACATGACGGCTGCACAGAGTATTCGGTGTAGTGGCCAACCGGGATGGTGGTCTGGTGAACCTTGAAGTCCGGATAAATGGCCTGGGGGAACTTGACCTCAATCGTATCGACATGTAAGGAAGAAATCTTCTGATGACCGACCCGCTTGCTGACGATCAGTCCGGCCGTCTCTAGCTTACGCAAGTGTTTGGTAACGATGGCACTGCTTAAATCCAGGTGACCAGCCAAATCTTGGACACTCATCGGTTGACCGGACAACAATTGAATAATTTTCAATCGGACGGGGCTTGCCAAGGCCTCGTAAACCGGTAAAGATGTTTCTGTTAAATCTAATTGCATCGTAATGCGCCCCTCTTCACAAAGTTTTTCAGTCTTTAACATTTACCATTAGATTAACTAAATCAAAACCAATCGGCGATGTATCCGCTAACATTTAACATTATAGTTAACCCAGCCACGAAAAACAAACTTTTTTGTAGAAAGATTAACAAAAGTGGTTGACAGCGTTTTCATCCGGTTGTATATTTCATATGTACTTATTTATTAGGATTTATTTGGAAATAGCAATTTTAAGTCCTTACAAATTATTCATCAAAGGAGAGATTGATTTAATATGGTACAAGCACAGGATTACATCAACCCACTCATTGTTCAACGGGCAGATCCTTACATCTACAAGCACACTGACGGTTACTACTACTTCACTGCTTCGGTGCCTGCCTACAACTTAATTGAAATTCGCCGGGCAAAAACCTTAAACGGGTTGGCCAATGCTGCACCCCGGACTATCTGGCGTAAACACCCAGATGGTAGCGGTGCCATGAGCCAATTGATCTGGGCACCAGAATTACACTACATTGATGGTAAGTGGTTCATCTACTTCGCCGCTTCCCACACCAAGGAATTCGACCACAACGGGATGTTCCAACACCGGATGTACTGTATTGAATGTGACAATCCAGATCCCATGCGTGACGAATCCGACTGGATCGAACATGGCCGGGTCGAAACGCCAATGGACACCTTCGCTTTGGATGCCACGGTCTTTGAAGCCCAAGACAAGTTATACTACGTTTGGGCCCAAAAGGATCCCGCAATCAAAGGAAACTCTAACATCTATATCGCTGAGATGGAAAATCCTTGGACGTTGAAGAGCAAGCCAGTGATGCTGACGAAGCCTGAATACGACTGGGAAACGAAGATTTTCTGGGTCAACGAAGGTCCTGCCGTGTTACACCGTAACGGTCGGTTCTTCCTCACCTACTCCGCCAGCGCGACCGACGAAAACTATGCCATGGGCATGCTGAGTGTTCCCGAAGATGCTGACTTACTGGACGCATCCAACTGGACCAAGTCTAAGACACCTGTTTTCCAAAGCAACATGCCAATTCACCAATTTGGCCCAGGTCATAACTCCTTCACGGTTGCCGAAGATGATAAAACTGATATCTTGGTTTACCACTGCCGGAACTACACCGACATCAAGGGTGACCCACTGTACGATCCAAACCGTCACACGATGGTTCAGCCGTTCACTTGGAATGATGATGGCACACCAAACTTTGGTAAGCCAGTTCCATACAATTACAAATAGGGGCGAAATAAAAAATGGATAATGCAAAAACTGAATCAAAACATTTCTGGGGGTTCCCATTCTCTCACTTTAGTTACTTCTTTATCTGGGCTGTCGTCAACGGGTATTTAACTCTTTGGTTGGAACAAGTTGCCCATTTAAACGGGACTGAATCTGGGATGATCTTCTCCATGATGGCCGGGATTTCTTTGATCTTCCAACCAGTCTTCGGGGTTGTTTCCGATAAGTTACTCTTCAAGAAGACCTTGATCTTAACGATTTCCATCGTCGGGATCTTCATCGGGCCTTACTTCCAATGGGCCTTCATGCCATTGCTGCACATTAACACGGTATTAGTTGCCATTGTGACTGGGACTTTCCTCAGTTTCATCTTAAACGGTGGTGTTTCCGTTATTGAACAATACGTCCAACGTGCTAGTTTAGCCAACGGTTTCGAATACGCCCACTCACGGGTTGGTGGTTCTGTTGCCGGGGTTGTCGCTTCATTAGTTGCCGGCCGAGTATTCCTCTGGAAACCAAACTCAATCTTCTGGGCATGTACCATTGCTGCTATTGTTTTAACTGGTTTATTACTTTTCTCTGACAAAGTTGATATGGACAATGCCTCCGCTGCCGGTGATACTTCCGACTCCCTGGACATGAAGACGGTTCTTTCCGTGTTCAAGATCAAGAACCTTTGGGTTTTGGCCATCTTCTACATGGGTGCTTCTGCCTTATTCGATGTCTTTGACCAACAATTTATCATCTTCTTCAAGACTTTCTTTGACACGGCCGCCCAAGGGACCTTGGTTTACTCTTACATGAGTTCCGCCCAAACGGCCATTGAATTCTGCTTAATGTTCCCAATGCCATGGATCATCAACAAGATTGGTTCTCGGAACGGGTTGATCATCTACGGGTTCCTGACTTGTATCCGGATCTTAGGGTCTGCTTTATCCCCTAACTGGATTTGGATCGTCGGCTTCCGTCTGTTGGCTGGTCTGGAAATGCCATTGCTGTTAACTTCTATTATGAAGTACATCGCTGGTGCCTTCGATATTCGTTTGTACGCTACGGTTTACGCCCTCGCGTCGAACTTCGCTAAACAGATTTCCGTCTTCATCTTCTCAACCGTTGCTGGGAGCATGTACGACAAGATTGGTTACCAACACACTTACGTTATCATGGGTGTCGTTGTCTTCTTCATTACCTTGTTCGCTGCCTTCATGTTAAAGAAGGAAGACCCTGTCCAAGCTGGTGAAGTTGAAGCACCTGCTGCTAAGACTGAAACGGCGACTAATCAGGAATGACCGTCAACGCTTAAGTAATTAGATTTGAAATAGAGGGGAGGCCAATCGCGGCCGCCCCTCTTTTCTACAGGTGTGCCTCATTATTTCTTCACGCATCTATCCACTCCTGTGGACTTCTATCACACGTAAACACGTACCCGATTCACCGATAACTGACACATACCTAATTAGGAGGAAAACTTCCATGCAAGGAAAATTAACCGTCGACCCGACCAATCAGATTTCTAAAATCGACGACCGTGTCTTTAGTGCCCTGATTGAGCACTTGGGCCGCGGCGTTTATGATGGGCTTTATAACCCGGGGAATCCCCTGTCCGATGACAATGGCTTTCGGCAGGACGTGGTCAAAGCCGTTAAAGACCTCAACATCGACCTGATCCGTTACCCCGGTGGGAACTTTGTTTCTGGCTACAACTGGGAAGACGGCATTGGGCCGAAAGACCAACGACCAACCCGGCTGGACCTGGCCTGGCGGAGCATTGAGACCAACCAGTTTGGCCTCCACGAATTTATGAAGTGGACCAAGCAGACCGGCACGCGGCCCGATATGGCCGTTAACCTGGGCAGCCGCGGTATCGATGCTGCCCGCAACCTGGTTGAATACTGTAACTACCCCGGTGGCACCTACTGGAGTGATCTACGGAAGCAAAACGGCGCCGCAGAACCCTTTAACATCAAGACTTGGTGCCTGGGTAACGAAATGGATGGCGACTGGCAGATTGGCCACAAGGACGCCGAAGAATATGGCAAATTAGCCCACGAAACGGCCAAGGTCATGCGGCTGGTCGACCCCGACCTCGACCTGGTCGTCAGCGGCAGTTCCACCCGGGAAATGGCGACGTTTGGTAGCTGGGAAGAAACCGTTCTCGACCACACCTACGACGACGTGCAATACCTCTCCCTGCACCGTTACTATGATAATGAGGAAAACGACCTCCACAATTTCTTGGCCAAATCCGTCGACTTCGATGAATTTATCAGTGGCATCGTCGCCGTGTGTGACGCCGTCAAGGCCCGTAAACACAGCGACAAGACGCTCAATCTGGCCTTAGATGAATGGAACGTTTGGTACCACTCCCACAAGCAAGATGATGAGACCGCGCCCTGGCAAAATGCCCCACATCTGTTGGAAGACCATTACAACTTTGAGGATGCCCTGATGGTCGGGACCATGTTGATCACGCTGCTGAAGCATGCCGACCGGGTAAAAATTGCCTGCCTGGCCCAACTGGTCAACGTGATTGCGCCTATCATGACCGACGACACCGGCATCTGGCTGCAGTCCATCTTCTTCCCATTCATGCAGGTCTCCAAGTACGGCCGTGGCATCGCGCTCGCTCCTAAGCAAACGGCGGACACCTACAACAGTAAGGACTTTACCGACGTGCCTTACCTCGATAGCCTGGCCGTCTACAATCCTGAACATCACGAAGTCGTGGTCTTTGCCGAAAATAAGGGTGAAGATGCCATGGACTTCAGCACCGAACTGCGGGAATTCACCGCGCAATCCGTGATTGAAGCCACGCAATTTGCCGGCTACGACATCAAACAAACCAATGAAGATCAGACCATGGCCATCAAATCTAACGACCACGTCACCCTGACCGATAACACCTTACAAACCACGCTCCAACCCCTTTCCTGGAACATGTTCCGGATTCAGGTTACGGAATAACCTGTTTTATTAAATGAACGACTAGCAAAAAAGATTCGCATCCGCAACTTTGCGCGGACGCGAATCTTTTGGTTTACATTTATTTTTTGATACATATTTGCGTTCTTACTGAATTTTCTTTGGCTGGAACCGGCCCCAAAGCAGAACAGCTTGACTTCGCCGCCGGGAACGGGCTCGCTTACAAGTACTGGGCCGTCACCGAACGCTCAGCCTGGTGGATGCCGCTAACGGGGCCTTCGTACAGGACCTCGCCACCCTTGTCCCCGCCGTCCGGACCGATATCAATCAGCCAGTCCGCACTGCGCATGATGTCCAGGTTGTGCTCAATGACCAGCACCGTATTGCCCTTATCCACCAGACGATTAATAATCTGAATCATCACCTTAATGTCTGAGGGATGCAGTCCGGTAGTCGGTTCATCTAAAATGTAGAGGTTTCCGCGCTTGTTGAGCTCTTTGGCAATCTTCAACCGTTGCCCTTCCCCACCGGACAAGGTGTTCAGGGGCTGGCCGAGCGCCAAGTAATCCAGACCAACATTGGTCACGTGAGTCAACTTATTCGCCACCTTAGTACCAGCAAAGAAGGTCACCGCCTCCTCAACCGTCATCGCCAGAATTTCAACAATATTCTTTCCCTGGTAGGTGTAGGTCAGCACTTGCGGATCAAACCTTCCGCCGTGGCACAGCGAACAGGTCACCGTCGCGTTTTCCATAAATGATAGGTTCAGTTCCACGACACCCTTACCGCCACACTGGGGGCAAGCGCCCTTGGAGTTGTAACTAAAGAGGCTGTCGCTCACGTCATTGGCCGTGGCCAACAACTTGCGAATGTCGTTCATCACGCCAATGTAGGTCGCCGGATTGGAGCGACTATTGGCGTGTAACGGTCGCTGGTCGATTTGAATGGCGTCCGGCTGGTCATGGGCAAAGGCCTGCTCGACCAGCGTGCTTTTGCCAGAGCCCGCCACCCCGGTCACCACGGTAAATAGCCCCGTTGGTACCCGCAAAACGGCGTCCTTGAGGTTATGTCGGCGACTCGGTTGGCTGGTCAAAAAGGTCGTTGGTTGGCGCGGATTGGGGTTAATCGGCAGGCTTTGACTCAGAAAACGACTGGTCAACGTGTCTGCCTTCAGCAATTCTGGATAGGTCCCGGTGAAGGTAATTTCGCCCCCATGAATACCGGCGCGTGGGCCGACATCGACCACGTAATCGGCCACCTTGATGACGTCCGGGTCGTGTTCGACCACGAGCACCGTGTTGCCGTTATCCCGCAAGCGACAGAGCAAGTCATTGAGTCGGTGAACATCGCGGGGATGTAAGCCCGTGCTGGGTTCATCGAGGATGTACAACAGGTTCGTCAGACTATTGGCCAAATACTTGACCGTCTTCACCCGTTGAGATTCCCCGCCGGATAACGTGGTGGTCTCCCGCGTCAGGCTAAGATAATCCAGACCGACGTCGACCAAACTTTGGACCCGGTCGCGAATACTGGTGATCAGGCCCTGCATCCGCTCATCCGTAAAGGTCTTTAACATGACCAGTAATTGATCCAACTGTAGGTCCGTTAGTTCAAAAATATTAAACCCGTTGACCTTGGCGGCTAAGACCTCTGGCCGGTAACGTTGGCCGTGACAGGTTGGGCACGTCTGCATGGTCGCAAATTTTTCGATTTTCTTGCGTGCACCCTCACTGATTCCCGTGCTGGTCTTTAGATTTTGCCGATAGAAGAGTCGCTCGATGCCCTCAAACGTCACGTTCATCTGTGACCCCCGGTAATCGACCGTTAAGGGCTTCTCACCGTTCATCAGCTGGTCCATTTCGGCTGGGGTGAAGTCTTGCACCGGTTTGTCGAGGTCAAAGTAACCGCTGTTCGCAATCATTTGAAAGTAAAAGCTGGTTGCCCCGTACCCCGGCAACTGGATGGCGCCTTCGTTCAGGGATTTTGTCACATCCAACGCCGCCTCGCGATTCAACACGTAGGTCTTGCCAATGCCCTCACAATCCGGACACATCCCCGCCGGATCATTGAAGGAAAAGGCATTGCTGGCGTGCCCATACTGGGGCCGACCGAACCGTGAAAACAGAATCCGCAAGAGCGCGTTGATGTCACTGACCGTCCCCAGCGTCGAGCGGGCATTGCCACCTAAGGGCTTCTGGTCGATGACGATGGCCGTCGACAGGTTATGCACCTCATCCACGTCCGGTCGGTGATAGTGTGGCAGGTATAGCCGCGTGAAACTATCGTATGTACTGTTCAGCTGTCGCCCCGCCTCCTGGGCAATGGTGTCGAAGACGATGGAAGACTTCCCCGATCCGGATACCCCGGTAAACACGGTCAATTTATTCTTGGGAATCTTGAGACTCACGTTCTTCAAGTTGTTTTCCCGGTCATTCACAATTTCGATAAAGTCTGGATTAGACATGGCGACCTCCCGTCGATTGACTAAGTAACTGACAGACTTCTAGATTACCATAGTTGATAGCGTGAACAAAGTGAGACGTCTTGCCATTTTACGTCGTCAAAAAAACGGCCAACGATGGCGGGAAACTCCCGTTAATCGTTGGCCGTTTGGCGTTAGGTATTAGGCTTCTTTTGTTGATTTTTCCTGTTCTGTCGCCACGTACTCGCGAATGATTGCCATGAACTCTTCGCCGTACTTATCCAGCTTGCTCTGACCGACACCCTTAACGTCGAGGAAGCTCTGGTCATCGGTTGGCAGGGCTTCACAGATGGCGTGGAGCGTCTTGTCCGAGAAAATGACAAATGGTGGCTTACCAATGGCTTCGGCCAATTCACGACGTAAGGCGCGCAGTTGACCAAAGAGTTCATCATCCTCTGGCGCCAGGCGTTTGACCTGCCGGGCCATCTTCCGGAAGACCTGTTCGTCGCCCTTCAAGACGGCCCCACCCTCGGCCGTCACCTTTAACGTGGGGTACTGGCCCCCAACGCTTGCCAGGTAGCCGGCCGCGGTCAGAAAGTCAATCAGCTCCCCGACGGCCTTTTGTCGCTGGCCCTGCATGATACCGTAGGTGGTGACTTCGTCTAAATGATTCTCGCGAACTCGCTGATTGTGCGCGCCAGTCAGCACCTGCGCGACCACGGCCTTACCGTAACGGGACCGTAACCGAATAACACAGGACAGAATTTTCTGCGCATCCGTGGTGACGTCTTGGGCTTCCCGGTCATCGAGACAGTTGCTACAGCGCCCACAGGGTTCGGACTCTTCGCCAAAGTAATGCAGAATAAACTGTTGCAGGCACCCCTGCGTGTTGGCATAGCGGTTCATGACCTGCAGCTTGCGATAGGACCGTTGGCGGTGCTCCTCATCCATTTCGGATTGATCAATAAAGAACCGTTGAATCTGGAGGTCTGAGGCCCGGTAGAGCAAAATGGCTTCACTGGGTAACCCATCACGACCGGCCCGCCCCGCTTCTTGGTAGTAGGCCTCCAGCGTGCCCGGCACCTGCGCGTGAATCACGAAGCGCACGTTACTCTTGTCGATGCCCATCCCAAAGGCGTTCGTGGCGACCATCACTTGAACCCGATCATAGAGAAAGTCTTCTTGATTCTGCCGCCGCACATCTTCGTCCAGTCCCGCATGGTATGGGGCCACGTCAATGTGGTGCCGTTGTAAGAGTTTGGTGACCCGGTCGACTTCCTTCCGGGTGCTGGCGTAAATGATGCCAGCTTCGCCCTGGTTGACCTTTAAGTAGTCTAAAATGTACCGGTCCGTATCCTGGTCCTTGACCACGGTCAAATTCAAATTGTCCCGGGCAAACCCGGTGTTGACCTCGTTGGCCTCATCGATACGTAGTTGCTGACGGATGTCGGTGGCCACCTGAACCGTGGCCGTGGCTGTCAGAGCTAAGACCTGGGGATGTGTTGGCAATTGTTCAATCGCCGTGCTCAACGCCAGGTAGCTGGGCCGGAAGTCATGACCCCATTGAGAAATACAGTGGGCCTCATCGACCGCCAGCAAATCAATCGGCAAACTTGACAGCGCCTGAATAAACGCCGCCGAATCCAACCGTTCGGGGGCAATGTAGAGCAATTTAAACACGCCATTGTGTAAGGCGTTCAAGCGTTCCTGAATATCGGGCCAGTCCAACGAACTGTTAATGAACGTGGCGGGGATGCCGCTGTCGTTTAACGCATCGACCTGATCCTTCATCAAGGAAATCAAGGGAGACACGACTACGGTAATGCCATCAAACAACACCGCTGGGATTTGATAACACAGGGATTTCCCACCCCCGGTCGGCATGATGGCCAAACTATTATCGCCAGCCATCACGTGTTCGATGACGGCCTTTTGCCCCGGCCGGAACTCATCGTAGCCGAAGACTGTTTTTAAAACCTTTTGTGCTGCCGCTAACTCCATCACGTCTACTCCTTATGCTTGTTTCTAATTTCTGCGGATTAACTCTAGGCTCCATTATACGCTAGGTTGGCCCGCAATACTCCCCTGGTCGTTAGACTGACATGACCAAACTTCAGTCCAGCTAGCGGGCCAGTCAGCTTTTTAGCCATTTTACGTAAATAGTGTGAGTTAACCTTTTAGTGAAAAAATTTATTCAACAATTTTTAGTTCATCCCACAATCCTATTTAGCCGGGATTCGGTGACGGTTACAACGGCCTTAATTATCTCGGATTTTTCACAATATAGCCCGAAGATAGTTGACAGGTAAGACAAATGCGCATATAGTACAGTGTATCGTACACAACTCAATTGGAGGCGAGGATACTGTGCAGGATGACTTAACTCTAGCCAATCAACTTTGTTTCTCAACTTACCACGCTAGCCGTTTGCTGATTAAACTCTATCAACAAGCGCTTCAGCCATTTTCCCTGACGTATCCCCAGTATCTCGTTTTATTGAGCCTGTGGGAAAATGATCGGCAACCCCTCCATGATCTAGGTGACCGCCTAGATTTTGGCAGTAATACGCTGACCCCACTGCTTCGGCGGATGGAATACAACGGCTGGCTCACGCGAACCCCCCAGGTCGATGACCGGCGTCAATTGATCATCAGCCTCACGGAATACGGGCGAACATCCAAACCAGCCATCTTTGACGCCATCCGAATCTGTGTGGATGCCCAAAACATCGACCCGATTCAATACAACGCCGCGTTGCAGATGAACCATGCGCTCATCGAGAAACTACAAAAAATGCTAAATTAGTGTTTTTTGTCCCCCAAATCAATCGTTCACGACCAAAAACAGAAAGAGGTTATTTAGTTAATGTCACAATATGATGTCGCGTTTATCGGTAGCGGTCACGCCAATTGGCACGCCGCTGTCACCTTGAAACAAGCCGGAAAATCAGTAGTTATTATCGAAAAGGACTTGGTTGCCGGCACCTGTGCCAACTATGGCTGTGATGCCAAAATTTTACTGGATGGGCCTTCAGAACTGATTGCCAAGCTTCACCAATACGCCAACGTCGGAGTTCAAAGCACGATGAACGTTAACTGGGACCAGTTCATGGCCTACAAGCACCAGGTGATTGATCCCCTCCCAGACCAAATGACGGCCCTCTTCACTAAACTGGGGATCGACGTCATCAATGGCCGGGGCATCCTCATGGGCAACCACCTCATCCAAGTTGGTAAGGAAATCATCAAGGCCGACAACATTGTGATTGGCACCGGGCAAAAGCCTAAACGCCTCGCCATCGTGGGCAATGAATTTCTGCATGACAGCCGTGAATTCCTTAGTCTACCGAAATTACCTAGTCACCTCACCTTTATTGGGGCAGGCATCATCTCGCTAGAATTTGCTTCCTTGGTGCTGGCTCTCGGGAGTCAGGTCACCATCATCGAACACGGCGACCGAGCGGCTCGTGGCTTTAATGCCGCACACGTTGACAAGTTAGTAGCCCACTTAGAAGAAGCCGGCGCGACCTGCTACTTCAATGAATCTGCCTTATCCGTTGACGTCACCACCGATGGCTACCGGGTCACCACGGCTAGTGGCAAGAGTATCGACACCCAGTACGTCATCGACGCCACCGGTCGGGAAGCCAACATCACCCGCTTAGGCTTAGAGAACGCCGGCATTTACTCCAGCGCACGTGGTATCGAAGTCGATGACCACCTGCGGGCGAACGGCGACAACATTTACGCCAGCGGCGACGTTCTGGACAAGGACGAGCCCAAGCTCACGCCCACGGCAATCTTCGAATCCAACTACATTGCCGGTCAAATCTTAGGTAACTCGGACCCCATCGCTTACCCGGCCATCCCCAGTGTCCTCTTCACGCTCCCCCGGTTGGCCCAAATCGGCGTTACCACTGAAGATGTGGCTGTTGATCCAGACAGTTACCACGTTCAGACCATCCCCTACGGCAAGCTCTTTGCCTTCGCCTATCAGAACGAAACCGATGCCGAATTGACGGCTGTATTTAATAATGCTAACCAATTGGTGGGTGCTTCGGTCTATGGCATGGATGCCCCGGATATTGTCAACGTTTTGGCCCTAATCATTGATCAACGCCTGAGCGCGCTGGACCTTAGCAAGATGATTTTTGCCTTTCCAACGGCCACTCAGGGCATTATCGATGCGCTCTTACCAGCTATGATGCCTGCGCCGGTTGCTACGGTCTAATCTTTTTAAAACTATGTATCCTGCTTGAGCCTGGGACTTGTCCTGGGCTCTTTTTGTCGCCCTGCTGCCTGGCCTATTATTTGTCACACTCTTTTCAAGTAAGCCCACCGTCAATACCAGTCACCCCCACACTCATCCGCTGCCTAAACGTGTCATACTAGCCTTAATACGAGGGACAAATGACTGTGGGGAGTGATGATATTGACGACCGTTAAAAAGTTCTACAACTTAATCGTCGTAGGTCTGGCCTTGATTTCGATTGGCCTGGCCGTCTTTGACTTCTCCGGGGTCATCGGTATCACCCACTGGCCGTGGTCCGTGCTGGATGACGGGATTCTGGCCTTCTTTACGCTGGATTATCTCGTTCGACTGTGGCGGGCGCCTCGCAAATGGGCCTTCTTCCGCCACAACATCTTTGACCTCCTGGCCATCATCCCCCTCAGCACCATCTTCAGCTTCTTCCGGTTGGCTCGGATCACGCGGCTCTTTCGACTGGTTCGCCTCTTTCGGTTCGTCCGGCTCGTGGGCTTCATTGGCAAGCTCCGTCACACCCTAAAGGGCTTCCTAAAGACGAATGGCTTCGTCTACCTCCTCTGGGCCTGTACCGCCATTCTGATTCTGGCGGCCACCCTGTATTCCTACGCCGAGCACGTTTCCTGGGGCGAGGCCCTCTGGTGGGCGATTGCCACCACGACGACGGTCGGCTACGGTGACGTGGCCCCGCATACGGTCATCGGCAAATGTGCGGCCACCCTGTTAATGCTGGTGGGCATTGGCTTTATCGGGGCGTTGACCAGTACGATTACCACCTACTTTGCGAACCGCGGACGTGACTCCGAGTATCAGCAGGTCGTTAACCGCCTGACCACCATCGAGCAACAGAACCAGGAGCTCAGAGACCTCTTGCGTGCGCAACGCTCCAAGACTGACGACACATCCGACAAACACGCTGAAACAGCTGAAAAATAGCCCGCTGGAATTGCCGAACCACTTCTCTTCACCCTGACGACAATGATATAATATGGGTTAAAAGGAGTACTGCATTTATGGAAAAACGAATTAAAGGTTCATGTACCACTATTTTAGTTGGGAAAAAGGCCTCAATCGACGGCTCAACCATCATTTCACGGAACGACGATGGCCACGAAGCCCTCGACCCCGAGAAGTTTGTCGTGGTTAACCCCGCTGACCAACCCCGGGATTACCAAGCCGTTATCAGTGGCGTTCAAATCAAGCTGCCTGATAACCCCTTACGTTACACGTCAATTCCTAACTCAATTCTGACCAACGGTATCTGGCCAGCAGCCGGCATCAACAGCGATAACATCGCGATGTCAGCCACTGAAACCATCACCACGAACTCCCGCGTCTTGGGCATCGACCCTTACGTTGCCGGTGGAATTGGTGAAGAAGACCTGGTCACCTTAGTTCTGCCATATATCCACAGTGCCAAGGAAGGGGTCGAACGTTTGGGTGCCCTCCTGAAGGAATTCGGGACCTACGAACCAAACGGCATCGCCTTCTCCGATAACAACGAAATCTGGTGGTTAGAAACCATCGGTGGTCATCACTGGGCTGCTAAGCGGATTCCAGATGACGCCTACGTGGTTGCCCCTAACCGGATGAACATTGACGACTTTGATTTCAACGCCGATGACACACTGGCTTCAGATGACCTGGCTGACATGATTGCCACTTACAACCTGAACCCCGACTTTGACGGCGTTAACCTGCGTCACATCTTTGGGAGTGCGACTGACAAGGACACGGTTTACAACAACCCACGTGCTTGGTTCGGTCAAAAGTACTTCACCCCAGACGTTGAACAGGACCCACAAGGTCAAGACCTGCCATTCATTTGTCACGCCAACCGGAAGATCTCTATTGAAGACGTCAAGTACGTCCTGAGCTCTCATTTCCAAAACACGAAGTATGATGTTTACGGCGACGGCTCCGAAAGTGACAAGACGAAGTTCCGCCCAATCGGGATCAACCGGAACCACGATGTCCACATTCTGCAAATTCGGAACAACGTGCCCGACAGCATTGCCGGGATTCACTGGTTAGCCTTTGGCGCCAACACGTTCAACACGGTCGTACCTTTCTACGCCAACGTTGACGACACCCCAGCTGCCTACAAGGATGCTGATGGCACCTTCAACATGAACCACATGTACTGGTTGAGCTGCACCACGGCCCTCTTGGGTGACACGGACTTCGACCTGTACGAAGACTTCCGGAACACCTTTGCCTTAGACGCCATGGGTGCCTACCGTAAGATTCAAAACGACACGGATGCCGCAATTGCTAACGGCGCCGACGTGAAGATTTTAAAGGATGCTAACGAAAAATTGTCCAACGAATCCTTCACCCGTCAAACCAAGTTGCTTGGCGACATGGTGACCTTTGGTTCCGAACACATGAAGTTACGTTACAACCTAAACGACTAATTAATCTGATTGAGAGTCTGGGATTTTTCCAGGCTCTTTTTCTATTTCAAGTGATTCTTGCAAGTATACCTGGCCCCCACCGAAATAACTAGCGAACACCGGCAAAAAAGGGAAAGAATCGTTTTAACCCGCGAGCCATTGCAGGCAAAAACGATTCTGTCCCTTTTTTACTTAGGCGCTGGTGTCAGTTAGAATTTTAACTCATACGCAAACGCCAATTTCTTATAGTAATCTTGCTCGATAAAGTCCGTGGGCTTGACCTCACCGTCTCGCTTATCAAAGTAGGCGACACCCGCCAACTTGAGCATCTTGTAGACAAACTGCGAACAAAAGAGAATATTGGGCTTCGCCGAGTGCTTCGAAACCAGGCCCACCATGTTGTAGGCACTGCCTTCCCGGTTAATTTCCGCAATCTTATCAATCACGAACTGCTTCTGTGCGCGCGTCACCGGCAAACTGTAGACCAAGAGTGACGCGCCCTGTTTCTGGTGAAAAAACTCCAGCGTCTCCGCGTTCATTCCCGGCGGATAGACATTGTCCCCACCGTTGTACGAAATAATCGTGGCCAGGTCGCGGTCAAATGCCAGCGACACGTGATTGAACTGTTTGCGCGTAACCACCGAGATCATTTCACTAGCGGCGCTCCCGGTATTGGACACGGCCAGGTACAGGTGCTCATCGGCTAGCGTCGCGGTGGCGGCCGCAAAGTAGTCGTCCGTCAACGTGCCATGATTGATGTACCGCACGGAACTGTGACGTGGCAGGTCCGCCAATATCGTTTTCAAATGGTCAACGGACACCTTGTCTTTGGCGGCCGTCGCATCGTTCATCAGGTCGCTCAATTTGTCAGCGCTCTGCCGCAGCTCATCGAAGCTGACCGTTGCCGCCTCTTCGACCGTCGGCAGGTAAAAGGCTACCTGATTGTTGGTCGTCACGAAGCGTTCGACCCAGAGCGGCAACAACACGATGACGACCCCGATGATTTTTTCGGGAAAGTACACGAATGACCAACCGCGGTCCGGAAAGACCACGACCGAGACAAAGATAATCTGTAACGCCATCAAGAGGCCGTAAACCGCCGTCAGCCCCCATTTAGCCAGTCGCGGAAACTGCGCCAACCATGTCCGCAGAATCATCATCGCGGCTAAGTAGATGTACACCAAAATTAGCATTGGTTGGTTCGCAAATAAATACAGGCAGACCAGCAACAGCCAGCCCATCCCCCGAATCCGAATAGATTGAAAATAATCGACGAGTTCTCTCACGCCATGCCCTTCTTCCACAGTTGTTGTGCAAATCAGTCTTGTGTTACTGTCGTTCCCGGCGGTGGGGAACGGTTCCAGCCTGAGGGGCGGTCTGCCACCTCGCCTTGAAACCTTGATCCCCCTCTGGTCACTTAAACTGGTCTGATTTAAACACAATTTTTTTATACATTCTATCTACTAGCAATAACTCATTGTAGTATACCATACGCCCCATCTCCCCCTATCCAGAGCCGAAAAAGCCCCCACCATTTCTGATGAGGGCTTCCGTTTCATTCAGTTAAGCTTTACTTTACCGTCTTGGCAACCGCAGCGTTCACGGCATCCTTTTCGGCTTCGACCAGGTCAACGCGACTCTCGATGACCTTGGTGTCCATCTTAATTTCTCGGGTTAAGCCTGGGGTGTTGATCTTAGGTTCGAAGAAGGCCTTGAACTCAGCCAACCGTTCTGGCGTGTGGAAGACGCCCGTCGTCACGGTGATGTAGGTGGTGAATTCCATGTCGCCACCGACCGTGTCTTCGAGCCATTGCCAGTCGTTCCGTAACCAATCCCATGCCGCCTGTTGACCCTTGTGGGCTAACACGCCACGGTACCATGCCCGTAAGTCTTGTGGCTTGATGGTGTCGGCATCTTCGAACGCGTTGATCAATTGTTTGATCAAGTCAGCGTCCGGCGTGGTTGGTAAGGCTGCAGCGATGTCGGCCTTGTAGCTGGCGTCGCTGGACTTCCGGTAGTCGTTCAACAATTGGGCAAACAAGTCGGCGTTCCCGAAGTTTTCCACCTCGTTCGCCAAAATGTAGACCCGTACGGCAGCTGGCAAACTAGCTAACTTGTCCTGGTTCGCCGTGAAGATGGCGTGAGCGGCCTGTAACGTGGCTGGTTCCTTGGCGTACAGCGCAGCGTTTAAAATCGTTGGCCGTGTCAACTGGTCGTCGTTGGATTCGCCAGCTTGTGGTAACCACCCTAACCGATCAGCCTGTGGCGCACTTAATTTACCAAACAAGGCCCGTAATTGGGCTTCTTCGGTCGAACCAGGCGTCACGAACTTCCGCAGGTTG
Organism: Levilactobacillus lanxiensis; assembly: GCF_016861655.1. Classification (GTDB taxonomy): domain Bacteria; phylum Bacillota; class Bacilli; order Lactobacillales; family Lactobacillaceae; genus Levilactobacillus; species Levilactobacillus lanxiensis. The sequence continues at coordinate 23,913 of NZ_BOLN01000002.1, forward strand.
TTGGCAACACCGTAGAGCACGTCGTTGACCACAGCGGAGTGGCTCTTAGCGAACCGTGGCAGTAATGGCACGATGTCCGCGTAAGAAATTTGCCGACCTTCCGCGAGTAAACGCAGGTCTTGTAACAATTGTAACTGCGTGATGGCGTCCAGAGACTCCAAGTTGTCCAGGATGTCTTGCAACAAGGTGGCGTCGTACTTCACGATGAAGTGGGAGTTGTTCCCGACGTTCAACCGGAAAGGTTCGCCGCTGGTCTGACGCAACGTAGCGTAATCGCCTAACGTGGCATCGGTGTCCGCGAAAATGGCTGGGGCAGCGTCGTAGTTGCTGTTCAATGGCACTTGCCATTGACGGCCAGCGTCCTTGCCCTCACCCACGAAGAATTGTTGTTGGTGGATGGTCAATTTACCATCGACGACTGCGGCGGAAACAACGGGGTAACCGGGTTGTTCGAGCCAAGAGGTCATGATAGCGCCGACGTTCATGCCGGAAGCGGCCCCCAGAGCGGCCCAGAGGTCGGCCCCGGTGGCGTTGCCGTAGTGGTGCGTGGCGAAGTAGTTCTTCAAGCCGGCACGTAAGGCGTCGTCACCGATCAAGGCACGGACCATGACCAGCATCCGCGCACCCTTGGCGTAGACGATGGCACTGTCGAACAGCGCGTCAATTTCGGCGGGATCTTCAACCTGCACGTGAACGGATTGGACACCGTCCGTGGCATCCCGTTGGAGGGCCATTGGGGCTTCACCGGTTTGGAAGGATTCCCAGATATGCCAGTCGGGTTCGATGGCGTTGATGGCCACGTATTCCATCATGTTGGCAAAACTTTCGTTCAACCAGAGGTCATCCCACCACTTCATAGTAACCAGGTCACCGAACCATTGGTGAGCCAATTCGTGGGCAATAACCGTGGCCACGCGTTGCTTGGTTTCAAATGACGTGTTGTCGGGATCTAACAGTAAGTAGGCTTCCCGGTACGTGACCAGGCCCCAGTTTTCCATGGCGCCGGCTGAGAAGTCTGGTAAGGCCAGTTGCCAGGAATGTGGGAGTGGATATGGCGTTTGGTAGAAGTCTTCGTAGAATTCAATCGAGCGCTTGGCAATGTCTAAGGCAAAGTCGAGTTCCTTGGCCTGGTGCGCCTTGGTGGCAAAAACACCGACCTTGACGCCACTCTTGGTGGTCGTCAGCTTGCTCTGCATATCCCCGAAAGCAAAGGCAATCAGGTAAGACGACATGCGAACCGTGGTGTCAAAATAGTGAACACCATCAACTGTCTTAACTTCAGGCATGTTGCTGATGATGGTTTCGCCGTCACGCTCGTCGAACTTGATTGCCAGGTCAAACGTGGCCTTGGCCTCGGGTTCGTCGATACATGGGAAGGCTTGGCGAGCAGCGGTCGTTTCAAACTGCGTCCCAATCAATTGTTTCTTCTCCCCATTTAACTCGTAGTAGGAGGGGTAAATCCCCATCATGCTGTCGGTCAATGGTGCGGTGAAGTCAATGGCTACCGTGGTCTCGCCGGTCTTGCCCAGGTCGATGTGGATGCCTTCGGACTCGTCATCAAAGGTGAATGGCACGTCCTTGCCATCGGCTTTAACGGCGCTGATGGTCATGTATTTCTGGTGAATGGCGATGCTCGTCTCTTTGGCGTCACCAGTGATGGTGGACGTCCCAGAGATCAGCTTGGTCGCACGGTTGATATCAAGGTAAACGTTGTAATGCGTTGGTTGAAACAGTGCATAAAAATGTGTGGATTCTGCCATAGTTTTCTCCTTAAATTCTTAGAATAAACCCATTATACGACAATTATTTGCGGGGCGCCACGAATCACGCGACGAGATTACCGATTCCCCCGTTTGATCCAGTCCTCGACCGCCGTGCCGGTGATGGCACTGGTGAAACGCTGGCTGGGTCCCCAATTGATGGCGGGATAGTCCGTGGTCAGCTTGGCCGTCGACTTGGTGATGGGTGTCTCGCCAGAGGTGCAGAACTGCCGGACGTCCTTGCAACGGAAGAAGCCGGTCTCCAGCAAGGTGTTGATGACGTGTGGGACCTGGCCCCACCAGAGGGGTGAGCCCAGGTAAATCCTGTCGGCGTTGGCAATCAGCGTCTTGTCTGGCACCACAATGGCTGGCCGCGACGTCTCGTCATGGGTCTCCAGTGAGGTCCGACTTGTCGGATCCTGATAGTCAAGGTCGGCCGGCGTGTAGGGTTGCTCGGCCTGAAGTTGAACGAGTTGCGCACCCGTCACGGCCGCAATCTTCTGGGCCACGGCAGCGGTGTGTCCAGTATTAGAAAAGTAGATAATCACTTGTTTTGACATGTAAAATCCTCCTGTGGTTGGATTTTTCTCTCTGTCTTTATTATACGACCATTTCTTGGCAAAAAAACACAATCCGATTGGGGATTGTGTTGGTGTTGAACTGAATTTTTATTTGGCACGGTGCATGATAATGTCGCCGCCCATTTGTTGGCCGAAATCGAGCTTCTTGCCCTGACGACTTAAAAAATTCCACTTCGTAAACAGCGCATCCCCGTGCAGCGTGACAATATCCTTACTGTACTGAAAGGCGTTGATCTTATGGATTTTATGATCATAACCCGTATCTGAAGGCAAGTAACCCTTCATCTGCCACTTGGCAGTCTTTTTGTAAACCACTAACTTCATGCTGGGTAGCCACATGTTCTTCTTGATATGCGGCTTTTTATTGTACTGGGGTTTCGTTACCCAGGTGCCCCGCATGGCCTTTGGAATCACCTTAACCTTAGCACTGGCGGGTACGGTCATCACCGGTGCTAAAACGACTAGTGTTAACAAAGATACCCCAACTTGTTTGAACGTCATCTGAATCGCTCCTCCACTATGTATTCGGTACAAGCCCAGAATAGCACGGTGAACCTCGCGATTACCAGTGTTGTGGCGCACAATTTGTGGGGTTTTACTTTCTAGTTAAAGAGACGACAGCCATTGACGTATTCGCCGTAGTTAGTCTTCTTCCGCCCAGTCACGAATCTCATCCGCGGTCAGACTGGTGGCGAAACGACGGCCGGCATGCCAATCAATGTGCGGATAATTTGCCCGTAACCGTTCAACTGCCTCGGCGATTGGCGTCGACCCAGATGTGCAGAAAGGATGAACCGCCTTGCCGGTCAAATCCAAACTGTCGAGGAGCGTGTTGATTTCCCGTGGCACGGTCGCCCACCAGAGTGGGAAACCCAGGTAGATGACGTCGGCTGCCGCAATCGGTGCCGGATCAATCGCCTCAATGGCTGGCCGCACCTTTCCGGCGTGCATCTCATGATAACTCCGGCTGGCTGGGTCCTCCCAGTCTAAATCGGCCGGTGTATAGTCTTCCTTGGCGTGAACCCCAATGAGCTTAGAGCCCGTCGTAACCGCAATCTGTTCAGCGATAGCCTGGGTAGTCCCAGTATTTGAAAAGTACATGACAACTGATTGCCCCATTAGTCATTCCCCCGTTTTATAAATAGCATTCTAACTTAGTTATACACCCTTTTAGTCCGTCTGTGGTCATCCCTGCGAAAGATTCCAAAACTGAGTGATGGCGTATACGTTTTGAGTATGAGGGTTGACGCATTTATGGACTACATGGGGGTTGGGGAGGTGACTAAGCTATCTAAAAAATCGCCGCCAATTTTTGAATTGACGACGATAAGATACAGCTAGTCTACTTTTTGTAGAAATAAGTTCTCTGCGGCGTACCATCACCAAAATGATTTAGGAAAACTAGCGCCGTCTTCCCCTTATGGTTCACTTTTTTAATCGTTTCAGCAAACAAACTATTCATGCGATACCAACTGATTCGCCAGGTTCCCGCGTGCTTACCTTTCTTGACGCTAAGGTCACTGTGGTTGTAGTAATGTGATTTCTTCTTGCCGGACCATTTAGCCAGCGTCTCTTTCTTGCCATGATAATTAGACTTGTAGTCGTACACGTATTTCGAAATCTTAAGCGTGTGAATGTTGGCGGAATCTTCATCATCAACGCACACCCAGGTTCCTCTGAATGATTTGGGCATCGTTGTGTAGTGAATCTTCGCTTCAGCCGTCGTGTTCGGAGTCGCAACGCCGCCTAGGGCTAGACCCGCCGCTACTGCCATGGTTGAAAAAATCAATTTAGATTTCATAATATCTATCGCTCCCTTACTAAATTTGGTGACTGTTGTTGCTTACTTATCCAAGCCATGAATAGCATGACCTAATGTCTTCGTGAATTTCAAAGTCGAGTCGTACATCTGATCGGTAACGTCGCCCATATCAGGTTGGCGTTTCACCGCAGCAGAATCCTTTAAGACCTTTTTCCATTGCTTCGCTAGTTTTGCGTTAATCTTAGCGCTGAACCGACCTTTGAAAATTTTATAAGTCGCCTGACATCCCCGCAGCGTTTTAGCGTTCGATGTACTATAGGTTGCCTCAAGAATCGAGGGAATACCCGCATCCTCAACATAGATACTGTCATTATAAGCATGGGCTAAAGTCATGCCGCTCAACGAGTCACGGTACAATTGGTACCCGTCATCCTTGGGATTATCAACATATTTGTATGTCGCTTTAAAACGCCGAATGTCAGAGGCACGTTGTGCCAGGTTTTGGGTCTTGTTTAGATACCCTTTCCAAATCCAACCGTTAATATTGCCCTTCTTGTTTTTAACATAGTAATAGGTTGCCCGCTTACCATTAGCCTTCTTCAGCTTGACTGACTTCGTCGCGTAGAACGTCGTTTTCACTGTCTTGAACGTCTTAGGCGACTTCTTCGTCAGCTTAGTTGAGGTATATAGGCTGCCGCCATTGGGATGGAACTTGGTCTTCGCTAATTTTTGGTGGCTAATTACTTTGGCCGCCTTGGTCTTTGCCAAAGCTGGCGAAGAGACTGTGGCCACGGAGACGATGCCAAAACTGAGTGCCATCAATCCGGCAATAACTAGCTTTATTCGTTTGTTCATTCGCTTAATCCTCCTCATGACTTACTTCTTGTAGTAGTAAAAGTTCAGTGGTGTGCCATCTTCGTAATGATCAAGACTGACTAAGGTCTGTTTCCCATTGCCAAAACAATGACGCATCGTTAACTCACTAATCCAGCGTATGAACCGCCTTAGCCAATGTCAGGCCAAAATCATTCGTTGCATTCCACAAATCGTCATCAGAACCAAAATTGTCCGATTTATATTCCGAAATTGCTTTTAGAACTGCCTTTTTCTGCTTCAACAATTTTGCATTCGTTTTGGCATTAAAACGTCCCTTAAATATGTTGTACGCAGCTAAGGATGCTTTGGCCTCTTTGGGATTCCAGGCATAGAACCCGGTTAACAAGGAAGCAATTCCAGCCTTATCAACGTGGTCACTAATATTATAAGCATGAGCTAACGTCATTTCTCGAAGTGCCTTGTCTGTCAGGGAACGCATATCGCCCCGCTTCTCCAACAATGAATAGGCTCCCTTGAATCTTCGGATATCTGATGAACGCTGAGCTAAATCTGAAGTCTTATTCAAAAAGCCTTTCCAAATCCAACCGTTAATATTACCCTTCTTATTTTTAACGTAGTAATAGGTTGCCCGCTTACCATTAGCCTTCTTGAGTTTGACCGATTTCGTCGCGTAGAACGTCGTTTTTACTGTCTTGAACGTCTTAGGCGACTTCTTCGTCAGCTTAGTTGAGGTATATAGACTTCCGCCATTGGGATGGAACTTGGTCTTCGCTAATTTTTGGTGGCTAATCACTTTGGCCGCCTTAGTCTTTGCCAAAGCGGGTGAAGAGGCCGTGGCCACAGAGACGATGCCAAAGCTGAGCGCCACCAATCCGGCAATAACTAACTTTACCCGTTTATTCATTCGCTTAATCCTCCTCATGACTTACTTCTTGTAGTAGTAAAAGTTCAGTGGTGTACCATCTTCGTAATGATCAAGACTGACTAGGGCCTGTTTCCCATTGTGCTTAACCCGCTTGTAGGTCGTATTGAAGATGTTATTTTTCATGCCATACTGAGAAATCCGCCAGTGGCCGTTCTTACCCTTTTTAACGCTAAGATCACTATGATTATAAAAATGTGATTTTTTCTTTCCCGACCAGTTAACCTTGGAGATTGTCCGCCCATTAACGACATATTTATAGTTGTACACGTACTTAGTTATCTTTGTCGTTGAACGATAGCGATACATAGTACCGTTCATGTCTTCTTTGAAAAAGTTCACCCAGGTTCCTCTAAACGATTTAGGCGTTGTCGTGTAGTGAATTTTGGCTTCAGCCGTGGTGCCTGGCAACGCGACACTCCCTAAAGTCAGGCCCACCATAACGGCTAGTCCTGAAAACAATAATTGCTTCTTCATAGTGACCTTCACTCCTCTAGCTTATAAAACGCTTTCATTTGGGTGCTTGCTTAACGCTTATAGAGCTGACTGTACCCAGTTCCAACCATCCGCATTTTATTCTTGCCTACGTATTGAAACTTGAAATTCAGTGGTGGTAATTTTCCTTCGGCTTTCGTTTTCACCTGATACTTATGGTGACCCAATGCTTTGTATGACGCCTTCCCCTGAATACTGCCGCGACCATACGTCTTCATCGTGGTCTTCGTCAGCTTAAACATAGGCCCAACGTCATCTTTCCATTTTCCTGAAAGACTGTACTTCCAAACGCCACGCAAGACTTTGGGTGTCCCCTTGTGCCAGGTGCTGGCATTCGCCGTAGTCGTTGTCACCACGCTACTCCCGAAGCCCAGAGCCGTCACCATCATCAGTGTTGCTGCTAATTTGCGCATCTTCCCACTATTCTCCTTTTTATGTACTTATTAACCAAATTAACCATAGCACTATCTGACTTTCACCGCACTAAAAATTTAATTGACACTGATTGTTGAACGGCAACAAAAAGGCTTCTAGCTACCTTTTTCGTAGTTAGAAGCTTTCGCCATAATCAAAAAGTAGTCACACCGGAATCTAATTCCCAGTGTGGCTGCTACATTGGGTGTATACCCGTGAACTATTTTTAAGTTGGTTGCCCTGGTCCTTGCTAAACCCTCTTTAAGGCACCGCTCCAAACCCAGCCAGTAGGGATTCTGAAGTGACCCTTGAACATGTAGTAGACACGCTTGTGGCCGTTGATGGTCACGTGGGAAGCCTTGTAGATGGTGAGGGGATCGCCTTTATCGCCGTAGGCACCGAGCATAAAGAGGCTCTTATGATTAATCTTACCACTAGTATAAATCTGTGCTCTCTGTTTGACGATTTTATACGTGTGGGGCTTCATGTTCTTGTAATACCGAACCTTGGTGTTGGCGGAAGCGGTAATCGGGGTAGTCGTGGTGATAATCCCGCCAGCGACACCGGCCGTGGCAGCCATTAGTGCAATTAATTTTGTGATTCTTGTCATGCTGAACTCCTCCTATGGATTCAAATACAAGACTAATTGTATCATTAATCTCGTAAATGATTAAATCTTATATCCACTTTATCGTATACATTCACAGATTTATATGTTCCTTGCTACTCAATGGACTTTTCCCTTCTATGATTGTCATTACTAAAAAAGCAGCCACCCCCAACAAAAGGTTAGCTACTTCATTTAAATCATCGTATATTTGCGTCGTTACATACCGGTTGTATTTCAAATCTAAACTTAGAAGCGACGTTTCCTCCAGCCCACAACACTAGTCAAAGCACCTAACAGCGCTAAACCGATGACGGCTAACCCGTTATGCTGCTGTTCATCAGTCTGTGGTAACTGAGCGACCTTCAAATCCGTCGTTGCTGCAGCCGTTTTCGCTACTGATGCTGGCTTCGCTACTGGCGCCGTCAAGGACTGAACCTTCGCCCCTTGACTACCGGCAGTGACCGTCCCACCAGCCTGATGACCAGCTCCGCGAATCGTCTTCTTATTCACGACAACCGCTTGACCACCCTGGTTGGGTTCTGTCAGCTTTGTCGGCGTTGTCGGTTTTGTCGGTTTCTTAGGTGCGACTACAGCCGCGGCGCCACCGCCATTACCGCCGGGAGTTGGCGTAGTTGGTGTCACTGGTGGCGTGACGGTCCCGCCACCGTTGTTGCCATTGTCGCCGCCGCCGGATGTTGGGTTAGCGTCATAGGTGACGACAAAACTCAGGTCGGCGGTGGTTGGTGTTACTGGCTGAGTCACCGTTTGCGTCAAATCGTTGGCCGGGTCAGTTGTTGAAACAACGTGCATCCCAGGCACACTTGGGTTTTTCACCGCAGTGAATGCCAGATCACTACCCGCTTGGTAAACCACCCAGCTAGGGTCAGTGGGTTTACCAGTGACGTCTAATTCGGGCGTCGCCGTAGCATCTACTTTGCTGTAGGTGACGGCTTCTTGGGTGACTTGATCCGTCACCGTGGCAAAGTCCATCGTCTTAGTTACCGGCGCAGCAACGTTCTTTTGTTGATTATCTTGATACGTGATCTGTTCGTGAACGGCCTGCTCAACGGTCTTAAAAGCGTGTGCTAAGGTAATCGTGTAGTCCAAGTTAGCCGTAGCATCCTTGGCGAAAACAATGGCACTGGTGCCGTCAGCGTTCTTCGTGGTATCACTGACCACCGTGTATCCCTTGGCCAGTTCAGGCGCAATCACCGCGTTGGAATCAAAGGAACTGGTGGAACCAATGGCCCCCTTCAGTTCAGGATTAGTCGTCGCATCCAACACCTGGAGCGTCTTACCCGTGGTAGCGTCCTTGATGGTCACCGTGGCTTTTTTAGCCTGGGCATAAACCATCCGGACTGCTTGAATATCGTTAACGTAAGGAATATCAGCTGCCTGACTAATATCAGTCCAGGTCTGACCATCGGCACTCGTTTCAGCACCGGTGTAAACGTAGTCGTCAAAGTTCTTTTCATAATCGGTCAAAGCTAGTTTGTCCGCTGACGTTCCTTTGTAGTTGGCGGTCACGGCCGAACCATCCGCATTCGTGATTGCTGTGTAATTGCCATTGGCATCCTTCACACCATAACCAACTGACACCGTCCAGGGCATGACGTCCTTGTAGAATAGAATCGTCCAGTTCTTGGATTCGTCACCTAAAGTGGTGGCCCAAGACGTTTGCGCATTGGCTTTGCCATTTTTCGCCACGTAGTCGGAATAAAGGCCCGTGCCATCCAAAATCAATCCGGAGAACGTGTAGCCCTTAGACAACTGTTGATTCAATAACGTCTGGACGGTCGCATTCTGTTGGACATTCACACTCGACCCAACATCCCCAGAAATCAGGGTAGCTGGCGCCAAGTTCAACTGCTGGCCGTTAGCTTGTAGCAGCTGAATATTAACGTTTAAATCGCTGACGTTGGCAGCCAATTCATACGGCTGAATGATGTAACCGGCGAAGTCACTGTTGGTATCACTCCAGGTGGTGGACAGACTGCCGTACGTGGAATCGGTACTATTTAATAAGTTATACCAGGTCAACGTGTTACTGTTCAGATTACCGGCATCAGAACTAGACGGGTACAGGGAAGGATATAACAGATCACTGGCATTATCAAAGCCCTGAATTGGCAGGTTGCTAGCAGTCAGGTCCTTGATGATAAAGGAAGGTGTTGTGTAGGTCAGCATTCCTGCGTCAGTTGTGTTGGCCCCTTTAGCCAATTTATCGCTGACTTTAATCGGTGCTAACAGCACGTGTTGCTTAGCCAGGTTAGCATTTGAAATCAAGAGGTTCTTATCCGTCGCCAATGGTGAAATATCCGTGATCTGGTTATCGATCAAACCGACCTCAGTCAGCTTGTCGTGATTCCCCAACGCTGAGATATCATTGATGGCAGCCATTGGTAACCGAACCTCACGCAGGTTCTGCAGGCCACTTAACGCCCGAATATCCCAAAGGTTGCTATTCTTCTCACCAGTCCCGTAAGTTTCTAAACTGACCAACATGTTCGGCGAAATATCTAATACCTGAAGGTTGACCGCATTTTGTAGGCCTTCAAGTGTCTGCATGGCCATGATACTCTGATAGTAAGTCGTCGGCTGATTGCCGGCTGCGGCTTGTAAATTATCGTTCGAATAAATGGACGTAAGCGTTGCCAACTCAGCCTTCGAGAAGTTGTTTCGAAAGTCAGCAATCGTGGCATACGTCTTGGCATAGTTATTCTGCCAGAGAAAGTATTGGAGTCCATAATCTGGCAACCATTCATCGATGTACATGAGTTGGGTCCCATACTTAGCCGATGAAACGGGATCAATCCCTTTGGCATCCTGGGCAATCTGGTTCGCATACGTTTCGCCCAACCAAGTGCCAGCTCCCTGTACTTGGTGACTACTATCATAACCATCCACAACTCTTAAGTCTGTGTTGTGCCCGGCAGAATCCTCGTGATTATAAGTATATTGCAATTGATCAGTCTTGCTGATATTAAAGGCTGGTGTGGCAGCCACCTTGTTGGTTAAATCATCGGTATCCTGCACAGAAATCCCGGTCTTAACAGGCGTAGCGGTCGTCACGGCAGCTCTAGCAGTCGGTCGTTCAACCGGTGCCGGTGTCGTCTGATCAGATGAAGGCTCCTTTGTCGTAACGATACCATCGTTAGCCGGCGTGCCACTGTCAGCTGGCTGGACGGGTGCAGACTCAACTACTGGCTTCTCTGCCGGGTTCTGTGTTGGTGTTGGTGTTGGTGTTGGTGTTGGTGTTGGTGTTGGATCACCATTACTAACTCCAGCCGACTTGTCCGTCGTTGACGCAACCGGTGTAGCCGGTAGTTTAGCTTGCGAGCCACTTGTCGTCGATTGACCGGAAGTGGTTGTCGTGGTAGTTGGCGCATTATCGTCAGCCCGTGCAGTCTGACTGGTCTGTGGTCCAGCGACGATTCCCACTGCCATACTGGTGACAGTGATACCAGCAACTAGCCAGCCTCTATGTGATTTGTACATCTTGTAATGTGTTTTACGTTCATAATCCTTCATGATTGGTCCCCCTCTTAACATGACCAAGCTCAGGTAATGTGATGTCAAATATAGTCGTTACCCTTGTTATTACTATCCATTATAGGTAGTTTGTGAGATACATTCAATCCCCTAAAACGTTATTACTGCCGAATATTATTGAAACGTTAAGTGAACCCCCGTTACGCTTAGATCTACAGGTGGTTTATGGGTACTTGAATTTTTATGGTCTAGCCGTATTTTGGCGGGTAAAACGTGAAATTTTATGTAGGTAATAAACCTTTATCGAATCGTATCATCATTTTTTTGTGGTTACACGGTCGATGCCGCCACAGCATCCTAGTGCTACTAAAAATCCATCGAGAGCCTAACTGGTCTCAATGGGTTGCGTACGATAAATCTACTTGTGTGCGTGAGCCGACTCTCTGTGAAAAATAATTTTATACCCCAATACCCGTAAGTTCTTGCCCACCACTAAAAAAGCAGCCAACCCCAACAAAAGGTTAGCTGCTTCGTTTAAATCATCGTATATTTACGCCGTTACAATCCGGCTGAATGGAAGTAAAGCCTACTCCCACTCGATTGTCGAAGGCGGCTTGCTCGTAACATCGTACAGGATACGGTTGACGTGATCCACTTCGTTGACGATGCGGACGGAAATCTCCTGTAAGACATCCCATGGAATGCGCGCGAAGTCCGCCGTCATCCCATCGATGGACGTGACGGCCCGGATACCCACGGCATAATCGTAGGTCCGGCCATCGCCCATGACCCCGACACTCTTAATATTTGGTAAGACGGTAAAGTATTGCCAAATATCACGGTCGAGGCCGGCCTTCTTGATTTCTTCACGCAGAATCAAGTCACTATCGCGAACAATTTGTAACTTTTCTGGCGTGATTTCACCCAGAACCCGAATCCCTAAACCGGGACCAGGGAACGGCTGACGCCAAACGAGGTCGCTTGGCATCCCTAATTTTTCACCCAACTCACGGGCTTCATCCTTGAACAGGGAACGTAGGGGTTCAATCAGCTGGAAGTGCATGTCTTCCGGCAACCCACCCACGTTATGGTGAGACTTGATGGTTTGCGCCGTGTCCGTCCCACTTTCAATCACGTCGGTGTACAACGTGCCTTGGGCCAAGAAGTCGATACCGTCGAGCTTTTGGGCTTCGTCGTTAAAGACTTGGATGAATTCATTCCCAATAATCTTACGTTTCTTTTCGGGTTCAGTGACACCAGCCAGCTTGCTCAGGAAACGGTCTTGCGCATCGACTTTAACGATGTTCAGACCAAACTTCCCTTCCAGGCTCGCCATCACTTGTTCAGCTTCACCCTTTCGCAACAGGCCGTGGTCCACGAAGATGCTGGTCAGTTGCGTCCCAATAGCCTTGTGCAAGAGCACACCGACCACGGAGGAATCGACCCCACCGGACAGGCCCAACAAGACCCGCTTGTCACCGACCGTCTCACGGATATGCTCGATCTGCAGGTCAATGAAGTCGTCCATGGACCAGTTAGATTTTGCGCCACAGACATCAAAAGCGAAGTGTTTCAAGATGTCATTACCGTATTCCGTGTTCCGAACTTCCGCGTGGAATTGAATCCCATAGAAGTTGCGGTCAACGTCTTGCATAGCAGAAATCGGGCAATTTTCGCTCGTTGCCACGCGTTCAAAGCCATCAGGCACCTGGGTCACTAAGTCACCGTGACTCATCCATACCGTCTGCGTCTTTGGCGTGTCCTTGAACAGTTTGGCATCGTCACTTAATACCGTGATGTCAGCCCGCCCATATTCCCGGTTATCAGCGGATTCAACTTTCCCGCCAGCCAGGCTGTGGGCCATCAGTTGCATCCCGTAACAGATACCCAAGATAGGAATCCCTAACTTGAAGATCTCTGGGTCAACGTTAAAGGCACTGCTATCGTACACACTGTTAGGTCCCCCGGAGAAAATAATCCCCTTAGGGCCCCAAGCCTTGATTTCAGCCGCACTCATGGTGTGGGCCTTTAGTTCAGAGTAAACGCCCATGTCACGAATCCGGCGCGTAATCAATTGATTGTATTGACTTCCGAAGTCCAAGACGATAATTTTATCGAATTTGGACATATCAACGTTTGCCAAGCCATTCACCCTTTCTTCTTTTTAAACATTGGTTATATCATACCGATTTCTGAAACGCGGGTCAATATAAATCCACCACAATCGCTTCACCCGGTGATGGAAAATTTGCTTGGTCTCCACGGTCTACACCTGCGGCTGACAGCCCCGTGCCACCTGTGGGGCCCGGCAGAAGCCAAAAAGCGGTCTTCTACCTCGCCTTGGAGCCTTGTAAAAACCACAAGTCTCCAAGGTCGGCCCGTGCTGTAAGGTCGGAAAAATCCCGGCCTAACAGCACCGACACAGGTGGCACGGGGCTGTCCTCCTCCGGTTCCGACCAAGCAAATTTTCATCTCGGTAAACCTATTCATCAAAGGATGCTGCTCAAAATCACCTATACTGACGTAACCTTTTGGCACGAGTACAACTAATCTAGTTCACATCATTTAAATTTAACAACTGTTCACCAGCAGCACACCAGCAGAGCCGCCAACTCGCTATCTGCGGTTCAAACCAGTGTCAGCCGCAGGGCTGGTGAAAATGGACTCAGCCGTGGGAGTTGCCTTAGCGGGTTTCCCGCTTAGGCAACTGATATCTTTGAGACTCGATTCTTGAGGCTCAAAGTAAGCTCGGAGACCGCCCTTCGGCTTCGGACGTGCGCCCACAGCGTCACGGCCCAGTTTTCACCAGCCCGGAGGCGCAATTCAAACCAGTTTCAACCGCAAATGATAGTAAGTTTGGCGGTCTAGCTGGCGGCGTTGTGTGGCGATGAAACCGAAGTCGGCCGCCAGCCCCGCCAGCGAACTCCCCGGCCGCACATCCATCCCCATCGCCGGCAATCGACTCTGCCGCGCGCGATGGATGGCGTCGCCCAGCAGCCACTCATCAAACCATTTCTGCTGGTAGGTCTTGCCCTTGGAGCGGTTACGGACTGTCAAGAGATCCAGATACCACTCGTCCGGCAAGGCCCGCGGCGTCACCACGAGCTGTTGGGGCACCGTTAACTGTTGCCGTTCAAACAACGTCGCCCACTGATTATCCAGCGTCCGCTCAGTTGCGGCGGGATACCCGTAAGCCACACCGACCGCCACACCCTGATTTTGATAGACTCTCGCCTGCGGATACCCGTAGCGAAAATCAGGCTGGTGGTAGCCGACAAATAACATTTGCGATAACTGTTCCTTGGTCACGCGGCGTAGGCGTCTGAGCTGGCGGCGTTCCACCTCGTGGAGCACCAGCATGGCCACGGCGTCCGCGTCCACAATCGTTGCGTCTCGTAACATCGCGCCGCCCCCTAGTACTTCCGCAACAACAAGCGGTCGATGCGGTGGTGGAAGGATTTATGCAGAATCATGTCCGCGCGATTACGCGTGGGTAAAATGTATTCCGTTAAATTTTTCAAATCAATGTCACGCCAAACCTGCTTACCCTTCGCGATGGCTTCCTCGTGACTGACCGTCGTATAAGGATAGTAATAGTTGGTCGGGTCCTGAAAAGCCGTTTGCAATAACAACTCGAACCGTTCCAAGAACCAACTCTCAATCAGCGTCGGATCAGCATCCACGTACAACGAAAAGTCGGTGAAGTCGCTAACATAAATCTGTTCATTGGTCGGTAACTGCAGGGTATTAATCCCTTCGACAATCAAAACGTCTGGGTGCACGATGTATTCAAATTGATCTGGCACGATGTCATAGACCTTGTGCGAGTAAACGGGGGCCTTAATTAGCTCCTGCCCCGCCTTAACGTCGTTTAAAAACTGAATCAGTGACGCCATATCATAGCTTTCCGGAAAGCCCTTGCGCGCCATCAGATTGCGTTTTTTTAATTCCTCATTGCTGTATAAAAAGCCGTCGGTCGTAATCAGCTGAATGCGTTGCCCCTCAAAATAGTGATTGAGCAACACTTCTAGCAAGCGTGCCGCCGTGCTCTTACCCACGGCCACACTGCCGGCGATGCCGATAATAAATGGGACCCGCCGCGGCTTTTGCTGGAGAAAGGCCGCCTTGTCTTTTTGTAATTGGCGGTAGTGGTTAAATTCCAAGTGTAATAAATGCACCAACGGAATGTACACGTCCTGAACGTCTTGCAGGGAAATCCGGTCGTTAAACGCCTTGATCTGCCGCAGACTTTCCTGCGTCAGTGGGAGCGTTGCGTCATCGGAAAAGGCCCGCCACTGGGCGCGGGTAAACGCATTGTAATTGATGGGATCACTCATGGAGACACCTCTACTTTGGTTAAAATAAACTGTTGTGCTGGGTCTTTCCGCCTGCGGGCGTTTAGGCTAGCCGGCCTGTGGGGCCCACCCGAAGCCAAAGAGCGGTCTTCGGGTTCGGTTTGAGCCACGAAAGTCACGTATCTCAAACGCGTCCCGTGCTGTAAGGCCGGAAAATCACCGGTCTAACACCACCGACACAGGCGCTGGCAAGCCTAACGCCCTCCGGCTCCAAGACCGACCATCCGTTGATTTAAACCCGCACCAGTGTCTAAGATTCTAAGCCTTGGCACTGCTTGTTTTATACGCACAACAGGTCAAACAATTAAATCCTATTATACCGCAGATACGCTGGTTACCGGGCATGATTTCACCAGAATGGCAGCGGATTCAGTCAAGACACTTTATGGACACAAAAACATCCCCCACTAGCCCAAAGGCCAGTGGAGGATGCGTTTCATTTCTTAGATAGTAGCTTTAAACCATTTCATACTCATCCGCCGGCACGTCACTCAATAGCGGTGACAACTCGCCGACCGCAATCAGGCTCAAGCGGTGCATGGCTCGCGAGCAGATGGTGTACAGCAGTTGCCGTTCGTCATCCGCGTCATAGCGGCTGGCCGAGGCCTGCCACACGATGACGCCGTCAAATTCCAGCCCCTTGGCCAAAAAGGATGGCACCACGATGGTCCCCGGTGCGAGCCGTTGGTTTTCAGATTGGATCAACGTCACCGCCACGCCGGCCGCCTTCAAGCGCTCCGTCAGGTCGCGACAGTCCGCCAAGTCCTTGCCGATGATGGCCGTGGTTTCGTCCTCTTCCTCGTTTTGCTTGATTTGGGCGATAACCTTTTGCAGGCCAGTTTCCTCATCAGCCGCCACCGTCATGGTTGGCAGCTCCCCTTCACGGGCAAAGGCGGTCACGGCTTCCCCATTTTTCAAAATGTGCTTAGTGAAGTCGGTGACCTGTTGCGTTGACCGGTAAGACTGCGTCAACTGGACGACGCGCGTCTTGTCGGGGTCAAACATGGTGCTCAGCTCCTGCAGCAGCGTCCCGCTATTTTCCTTGGTGAAGATGGCCTGGTTGAGGTCCCCTAACATGGTAAAACGAGCTCGTGGGAAGCTGAACTTCAGGAACGCCAGTTGAAAGGCGTTATAGTCCTGAATTTCATCCATGAAGACGTAGCGCATGTCACGTTCGCCGGATTTCCCGGTCATCTTGTCGTACAGGTACAGGTACGGCGTGGTGTCGACCAGTTGCATCCGGTGGTCACGCAGCTTTGCCACGGATTCCTCGACGCTGGCGTTCCAGTCGGCCACGGTGACCTGGTAGTCGCTCAGGTCGATGCGATTCGGCATGTCGCGGAGCATGTGGACGTACTGATTGTTGATGCTCAGAAAGCGCGCCCGCACGATGGCCTTTCGAATGGGTTCAAAGGCCTTCATGACAACCTTACGCGCCAAGAACTGCATTTCCTTTTCGGAGGAATCGAACTCCCGGGGGTCATCCCCGTACAGCGTGTCCAACTGTTCCTTGCTCAAGTCTTGAATCGTGTCTTCAACCCACTTGGTCTTCATTTCGCTGGTGATGCGGCGGTTGAGAATCCGAATCAGGGCTTCCTTGGTGGCCTGTAGCCGGTTGCCCAGATGGTAGTTGCGGTTGAAGCTGTAGTAGATTTCCTGAATCTTTTCCTTGGGGATAAAGACGTCGCCCTGGAACTTGATGTTACGGAAGACCATATCCTTGGCTTCCAAATGATCGGCGTAACCGGTCACGGCATCAAAGAACGCCAGGCTCCCCTTCATCTGATTGATTTTCTTTTGCGCGGGAGTGTTGGTCTCGTCAAAGCGTTGGGCCAACGTTTCCACTTCAATTTTTGGCAAACGACGGCCAGCGTACTGGTAATACGTCATTTGGACCATATTGTGCTCGCCTAATTCTGGGAGCACCTGGTCGATGTAATCGTTAAATAATTGGTTAGGCGAGAAGAGCATGACCTGGCCAGCGGTTAAATGCCCGCGGTACCGGTACAAGAGGAACGCGACCCGCTGTAAAATAGCGGCCGTCTTCCCGGAACCCGCCGCCCCCTGCACGAATAACAGGTCGGAGCCGGTGTCCCGGATGATTTGGTTTTGTTCCTTTTGAATGGTGGTCACGATGCTCTTCATCTTGGTGTCGGAATGCTCACTCAGGGCCGACAGGAGCATCTGATCGGTGACCGTCTGATCCGTGTCGTACAGAGTGATGATGGTACCGTCTTCAATTTGAAATTGGCGCTTTAGCTTGACGTCCACCGTCTGCTCGCCATCCGGCGTTTGGTAGCTGACGTTTCCCAGCTCGCCATCGTAGTAGATGCTGGAGATGGGCGCCCGCCAGTCATAGATCAGGAAGTGGTCGGGCGTGTCGGAGAAGGACCCCAGACCGATGTAAATGGTTTCCACCTTGGCTTTGGGACCTTCCTGGAAGTCGATTCGGGCGAAGTAAGCCTTCTGTTCCAAGCGTTTGAGCGTACTCAGTTCCGTCGTCGCATGTTGCCAACTGTTCTGCCGTTCGGCCAGCATTTGTTGCTGTTGCCGCACGGAGAGCGCCGTTTCCAAAATCCCTTCGTAACTATCCGTCTTGATTCGTAAATCATTGACAAAGTTCTTCCGGATCCCGGCCTCATCACTCTCGGCTACGTCGATCCGTTCCTTAGCTTCCTTTTCGGCGGTCTTGATCTTTGTGACCACCGCGTCTAAATGTTCTTGCTCGTGGGCCTTGATTGAATCTGGCAAGCCAATCCCTCCTCAAATAACTGGGTAAACAACTACCACTTAAAATTACTGTATGTTAAATCCGTTCTGCCTGCGTCAGTTAGGTATGCCACCCCTGTGGGGCAACCCTTTGAAGCCATAGGGCGGTCTTCACAGGCGGCGGTTCCATACCTAACTGACTCCGTCGCCACTCATATGGTAATTGTGGTGGCTAAATTAATTTATTTCATGCACCAACTTTATTCCATAACTCTATTTTAGTCTAACCTACTAGATAAGTCATTGTCTTAACAGTTAGGCCGAATGATTAGTAAGGCGACCTACCGACGTCAACAATGAAACCAACAACATTAATCAACTATGCATGACTACGGGCTAAACCGATGGACACCACCGAGATGGTGAAAATCGACCAACCACATTGATTGTCACTGGCATGGCCAGTCTGAGCGACCAGAGGCGTATCAAGCCGCCCAGCTGTGTCGACGTTCTTAGCTGCGTGATCTTCACAGCTTAGAACGTGGGCCGACCTTTGAGACCGATTTTGGGCTCAAAGTCGAGGTGGCAGACCGCCCCTCAGGCTGGAACCGGGCCCCATAGCAGGGCGGCTTGAATCCGCCGCCGGGAGCGTCCGTACCGCCGATGTCAGTGACGGGCGTTCGCCCACAGCGTCACGGCCTATTTTCACCAGCCCGGAGGCACCAGCAACGACTAAAATTAAACCCGTATCAAGCATAATTCGACTTTCCATTTTACACGTGTTCAGCCTATAAAGAAAGTAAACTGACCGGCGTCAAACCAGTTCCTTCACGCGAACTTTGGTATAATGTAGGGGAACTTTTTTTGAGGGGATGAAACGATGGATCAAGTATCCTTGTTAATTATTTTAACCGCCGCCCTGGTGACGCCGCTGGTCATGGCCAAATTCAAACTGACCGTGCTACCGACCGCCGTGGTGGAAATTTTGGTGGGAATCCTGTTGGGCCCTAGCGTCCTCAACATCGTTCACAGCAATTCGACGTTGTCCTTACTGTCGAGCACCGGGGTCATTTTCCTCCTGTTCCTCAGTGGGATGGAAATCGACTTCAGCCTGTTCAGCCGGCGCAAGGTGCCGCAGACCCCGTTAGCGGCCAAAGCGGCCGGGAGTGCGCCCAAGTACTCGCCGGTCTTTCTCGCCGTCTCAAGCTACGCGGCCATCATGGTCAGCTCGCTGTTGCTGGGCTTCATTTGCCAATGGACCGGGCTGTTCAAGGACCCGTGGCTGGCGGCCATTATCTTCATGACGATTTCTTTGGGGATCGTCATTGCCACGCTGAAGGAAAAGGAACTGCTGAGCAAACCATTCGGACAGACCGTCCTGTTGATTGCCGCGTTGGGTGAAATCATCCCGCTGTTTTCGCTAACGATTTACGCATCCGTCTTTGGTGACAATAGCAAGTCCCTGTGGCTGCTCCTGCTGGTCTTCCTGGCGGCCGGGGTGCTCTTTCGCCGGTTCAAGCCGTTCTTCACCTTCTTTGACAGCATCAACAAGTCTACGACCCAGCTGGACATTCGACTGGCCTTCTTCCTGATTTTTAGTCTGGTGGTCATTGCCGAATCCGTGGGGGCCGAGGGTATCCTGGGCGCCTTCGTGGCCGGCATCGTGATGAAACTCCTGCAACCACAGGAAAACACCATGGTCCGGCTCGATGGCATCGGGTACGGGTTCTTCATCCCCATCTTCTTCATGATGAGTGGGGCCGACCTCAACCTGCGCACGCTGCTGGCAGACCCGGCAACCTTGCTGCTGATTCCGGCCTTCTTTGCCGCCTACCTGCTGTCCAAGGCCGCCGTTTACTTCATCTTGCGGTTGCGGTTCAAACGCGGTAACGCCTTTGCAGGGACCGCCATTTCCGCGGCCACCATCACCATGGTCCTGGCCGTCTTGCAGGTTGCCAAGTCCATGAAGGTCGTCACCTCGCAACAGTCTGGTGCCTTCCTACTGGCCGCCATTTTGACCTGTGTGCTGGGGCCCCTGCTCTTTAACACCGGCTACTCCGCCGAGGCTGAAGACCTGAAGAAGTCGACCGTCCACTTCATCGGGACCAACCTGCTGACCGTGCCCGTGGCGCAACAGCTGGCCGATAGCTGGTACGACATCAGTATGTACACCGACAAACCTGACAATTACAAAACTTATAACTCCGAGGTCAACGTTCACCTGCTGGATTCATTGGAAAGTGACTACGTGGAGGCTCAGGATGCCTTCGACGCGGATATCGTGGTTCTCGGTCATTTCAACGCCAACAAGAATTATGAGCTGGCCAAGGCCGCTAAAGCCTACGGGGTCAAACGGGTCATCGCCCGCTTCGAGGACCGCAACGTGTTAGACGCCCGCGAAGACGAGCTGACCGACCTGGGCATCGAGGTCTACAACACGCCGAACGTGAACATCTCCATGCTCCGGAGCCTGATTGAAACGCCAACGACCTTACGCCTGTTGACCTCAACGACCGCCGCCGTCTACGAAGTGGCCCTCCACAACCGGCGCTACACCGGCCTGGAAATTCACAGTTTGCCATTTGTTAAAGACATCACCATCAGTCAGATTTTCCGGGATGGTCACTTTGTTCGGCCAACCGGGAGTACCACGCTAAAGCTGAATGACCGGATCATCTTCACGAGCAATGCGGAAACGGCTCGTGACATCCGGCGCGAACTAGGCATTTTAAACTAAAACTGTTAAGATATTAACCAGTTGTATGGGTACCAAACTGATGTTACCAGCGCCTTGCCGGGCAGAAAAAATGAGCCGGAACGCTGGGGGCAGGACGGCCGAAGCCAAAGAGCGGTCTTCGCCCTCGCTTTGAACCGCCCAAATCGCGTTTCAAAGTCGCCATTCTTTGAAGAACACAGAGAATCCCCCGGCTGAGCTCATTTTCGCTGCCCTCTCGGCTACACTGCGAGTGCCCACACCATTGGTTATGTCTTTCAGTTAGTTACCACCTATGTATTGGTAACTAACTGAAAGTAGCTGTCATTTAACGAACAGTTGACCTTATCCATGGTCTAAACGTTTATCAGCCGCAGGGATGGTGAAAATAGGCTCAGCCGTGGGAGTTACCTTAGCGGCAAAGCCACTTAGGTAACTGATATCTTTGAGACTCGTCCTTTGAGGCTCAAAGTAAGTCCGAAGACCGCTCTTTGGCTTCGGACGTTCGCCCACAGCGCCACGGCCTATTTTCACTATCCCGGAGGCAATGACAGCGAGCAACAGACCATGGAGGAAGTTCTTTGAAGAATAGGAGAGATTGAGATGGCAACAGTTGAACTTTACTTGGTGCGTCACGGCCAAACTTATTTGAACAAATACCACCGGATTCAAGGGTGGTCCGACTCTCCGCTGACCGCTAAGGGAATCGCCGATGCAAAACGTGCCGGCGAGCGATTGGCGAAGATTCCTTTTGCCGCTGCCTATGCCAGTGACACGACGCGGGCCCAGAATACGGCGAAGAACATTTTAGCCGCTAACCAGGCCCCCGTTGCTTTGACGACGGAACCCGCCTTCCGTGAAGAAAACTTTGGGTATTTCGAAGGCCTCGACACCGGTCTCACCTGGCACACGCTGGGTACGCCGGTTGGCCTGGACTCTTTCAACGCCATGATCAAGGAATTGACGATTGAAAAGACCAAGGACATGTTTCACGCCCAAGACCCCTTCGGCGATGCTGAAGACAACGCGATGTTCTGGGCCCGGGTACAACCAGGTTTGGACCACGCGATTGCCGCTGCCAAAGATGGCGACCGCATTCTGATTGCCACCCACAGCACGACCATCCGCAGTATCGTTTCCAAGTACTCGGACATCGACGTCTCCGTGCCGGTCGATAACGGGAGTATCACCAAGATTACCGTTAAGGACGGCACCTACAAGGTGAACGACTACAACAACTCTGAGGGTAAGATTAAATAGTCTCTTACTAGCCTACTGACAAGCTTTTGTTGGCGGGCTTTTTATAACGAAATTTGTAAGCGCTTGGCAGGGTTGTCCGGGTTAGAATATGCTATATTATAAGCATGAAAAAGACTGGCGTTCGAGCACCGACCTTACAAGCCACTTCAAGAGCGGAGACAGTAACGACGAATGAGTCGCCCTAACCCGTCAAAGATTTAGGGGGCGGCTTTTGAATATTTCCGATTGTTATGACAATCAACTATGGATTTGAACGATGTTTAGGGCTATGGAATTGATTTCAAATTCTCTATGCTTTCACACTAATTTGAGTGGCTTGAATAGGCATTCGAGTCAGAATATGCTATATTGTAATCATAGAAAAAGGCCGGCGTTGGACCGCCGACCTTACAAGCCGCTTCAAGAGCGGAGACAGTAACGACAGATGAGTCGCCCTAGCCTGTCAAAGCTTATACAGGGCGGCTTTTTTGATTACTTTCGATCGTGACGATCGATTAGTATCATCAATGTGGCAAACGCCAACATCAATGATAGCGCTTGAAACACGCTCATGGACTGTGAAACCTTTCTTTGGGATTTTTTCCATACGCTTCACCTCAGAAGGAAAAAGACAGCCCCCGCTCACAAAACTTCCTGCATTTCCCAGTGTAACAGAGTTATCGCCATTCCCTCGGTAAGTCGACTTACAAATAATTCAATAAACCGTTCCATCTCTATGGCCAGCAACTAATCACGGTTGCTGGCCCTTTTTGCATCCTCCAAGTACATAAGCTGTGTAGCCAACTGTGAATAGTTTGTACCAAGTCAGCAAATTAAGTTGGGCTTCGGGCTTCGGGCTAAACCAGCGACCTGGTCAACGCACAACCAGGAGCCGGAGGAAGCCAGGGCGGAGACGGCTGTGTCGGTGATGTTAGGCCGGTGGGCTTCCCGACCTTACATCACGGGGCGACTTTTGAGATGCCGACCCTGGCGGCTTAAAAGCGAGCTGGAGGAACCCTGGAAGCCGCAGGCGGCCATCCCCCACTCCACTGTCCTTGACCCAAAAGCCTTTGACCTAAAGCCCCGAACCAAGCCCAAAGAAAAGCACCGCAGCCAGGAAAACAGCTGCGGTGCTAAAACACTTACTTGCGAATCAACGAAGCCTCGTGGGCCCGTTGGGTGTACATGTCAATTTCATCATCGGCAGCCCGCACCCAGTGACGTGGGGCGATTTCAACCAAATGACGTTCCTTGCCATCGTTTTCACCGCTACCGTCGTACGCAATCTCTTCCCGGGTCCGTTCGAACTCAGGGTCAGGGACAGGCACAGCGGACAGTAAACTCTTGGTGTAATCATGCAAGGGGTGGGCGTAAATTTCGTCAGAGTCGGCGATTTCTAGCATCCGGCCGTAATGCATAACCCCGATCCGGTCCGAAATGTATTTCACCATGGAGAGGTCATGGGCGATGAACAGGTACGTTAAGCCCTGTTCACGCTGGAGCTTCTTCATCAGGTTGACCACTTGGGCCTGGATGGAAACATCCAAGGCTGAGATAGGTTCATCGGCAATCACGAACTTAGGATCAACGGCTAATGCCCGCGCAATCCCAATCCGTTGCCGTTGCCCACCAGAGAATTCGTGGGGGTACCGGCTGGAGTGGTCCTTGTTCAGACCCACAGTTTCCAGCAAGTCTTCCACCCGCTTGGTCCGGTCGGCATCGTCCTTAGCCAAATGGTTAATGTCGATACCTTCGGCCACGATATCCTTGACCTTCATCCGCGGATTTAAGGACGCGTAAGGATCTTGGAAAATCATTTGCATATCTTGACGGAATTCGCGTTGGTCGTCTTTACTAGTAAAGTTATCCACGTTCTTGCCGTTAAACAAGATTTCACCTGAGGTAGGTTCGTACAAATGGATGATGGCCCGACCGGTCGTGGTCTTCCCAGAACCGGATTCACCAACAAGACCAAAGGTTTCCCCGCGGTAGATATCAAACGAGATATCATCGACGGCGCGAACCTCATCGGCCTTACCCACGTTGAAGTATTGCTTGAGGTGCTTGACCTCGAGGATTTTTTCGGCATTTTCGTAGTCCATTATTGCTGTTCCTCCTCTTCTTCAACTGGGACACTTGGCCGTTGCTTGGCGACCAAGGCCTGTTGCATCTCAGCGTACTTCTTTTGCCGCGCCACGATTTGGGCTGGCGGCGTGACCTTTGGTGCATCCGGATGGAGCAACCAAGTGGCCGCGTAGTGCGTGTCAGAAACCTTAAAGAATGGTGGTTCTTGTTCCGTATCAATCTTCAGGGCGTACGCGTTCCGGGCAGCGAAAGCATCCCCGGTTGGTGGATCGAGTAAGTCAGGTGGCGTCCCAGGAATCGATGGCAATTCATCCCCACTCGAATCAAGCGTTGGCATGGAACTCAAAAGGCCCCACGTGTACGGATGCTTCGGGTTGTAGAAAATTTCATCGACAGTCCCGTATTCCACGATCTTCCCGGCATACATAACGGCGACCCGGTCGGCCATGCCGGCCACGACACCCAAGTCATGCGTGATAAAGATGATTGACGTGGAAATCTTGTCTTGCAGTTCCTTCATCAGGTTCAAAATTTGAGCCTGAATCGTCACGTCCAAGGCGGTCGTTGGTTCATCGGCAATCAGAATTTCTGGATAATTGATCAAGGCAATCGCAATCACGATCCGTTGCCGCATCCCACCAGAGAATTGGTGCGGATAATCATTGATCCGGTTTTCTGCATCGGTGATCCCAACTAATTTCATCATTTCCAAGGCTTGTGCCAAGGCTTTTTCTTTCTTCATACCCTTGTGGACCATCAGCGGTTCGGCAATTTGCTTACCGATCTTCATGGTTGGGTCCAGTGAGGTCATTGGGTCTTGGAAAATTTCGGCGATATCTTGTCCCCGGAATTGTTCCATTTCCTTGTCGCTCTTCTTCAACAGGTCTTGGTCCTTGTATAGGATCGAGCCACTGGTGATGTCGGCGTTACGGGCGTTTAATCCCATAATCGTCCGGGTGGTCACGGATTTACCGGAACCAGATTCCCCAACGATGGCTAAGGTTTCACCCTTCCGCAGATCAAAGCTGACGTTCCGGATGGCCTTAACGTCACCGGCGTAAGTTTTGAAATTAACCTGCAGGTTGCGTACTTCCAAAATGTTTTTATCGTTCTCCATGACGTTAGTTCACCTACTCTTTCGTCCGCGGATCAAAGGCATCCCGTAAGCCATCACCCAGAAGGTTAAAGGCTAACATGATGATGGAAAGAATCAACGCTGGCCACCACATTTGATATGGTAGGAATTGGAAGTTCTTCTGTCCATCGTTCAACAACGTCCCTAGTGAAGCCTGTGGTGAGGAAATCCCAATCCCAATGTAGGACAAGGTGGCTTCGAAGAAGATGGCGTTAGGGATGGTAAACATCGTGTTAATGATGATCACACTGGAGAGGTTTGGCAGAAGATGCTTGAAGGCTATCTTCAGCGGTCGCTCACCCAGCGTTCTCGCCGCCAGAATGTATTCTTGTTCCTTTATCTCCATCGTTTGCGCTCGGACTAGTCGGGCCATGTTGGTCCACGATGTCAGCGCGATGGCAATGATGATTGAGGTCATCCCGGGTTTCAGAATCAAAATCAACAGGACGATAACAACTAGGTTAGGGATGGACAAGATGATTTCAATGATACGCTGCATAATGGTATCTATGCGGCCACCTTTCCACCCCGAGAACATCCCGTAGGTCACCCCAATCGTTAAATCAAAGAGGGTCGCCACTAACGCAATGATCAAGGAGATCCGAGTCCCGTAGAGAACCCGTGAGAACAGGTCCCGGCCTAAGTAGTCGGTCCCCATGATGTAAAACTTGCTGGAAGCCCCAGCCTGCTTATAAGCATCGATTCGTTGACCCGCTTGGACCAACGTCCCGTTGAAGCCGTTGATGCCAATACCAGGAATCTTAGAAGGTAAGTTGGCGTATGACGGGTTCACGGCGTTCGGGTTGTGTGGTGAGACCACCAGGGACCCAAAGGCCATGATGAACACGATGGCTAAGACAATCAAGGATACCCAAGCACCCTTGTTCTTCCGCAACCGGCGCCATGCATCTTGCGCGAAGGTTAACGAAGGCGCCGCAATTTTTTCACTGTCGAGCGCTGCCCGGTCATCGGCATTGATTCGCTTAAAGCTATCTTCAGGGAGTTTAACTGTATCTGCCATTTATTTACCTCCTAGTTAGCCTTTCCTGTGATCCGGATCCGTGGGTCCACGATACCGTATAAGATATCGGTGAACAACAGAACGACACAGAGCATGAATGAGTAGATGATGGTCAAGCCCATGATGGTTGGGTAATCGTTCGTCAAGACGGACTTAACGAATTGTTCCCCGATACCAGGAATGGAGAAAATGTTTTCCACAACCATGGATCCAGTCATGATGTTCACAGCTAACGGTCCAACGATCGTAATCAACGGAATCAAACTGTTCCGCAGCGCATGGTGGTAAATAACCCCCGTACGACTCAACCCTTTCGCTTTGGCCAATTCAATGTAATCCGAACTGAGCACGTCGACCATTTCGGTTCGGACGAACCGCGCCGACTCGGCTAGCGGCGTCGCTCCTAACGCTAGGGTTGGCAAGACCGTGTAGATAAAGCCACCCCATTCGGCGATTGGGAACCAGCCCAATTTCAACCCCAAGTAGTATTGGAGTAAAACGGCTAAAACGAAAGATGGAATAGAAATCCCTAAGATAGAAACAACCGTAGCCGTGGTATCAACCCACGAGTTCTGCCGCATGGCCCCAAAGGCCCCGACAATGATCCCAACGATGACCCCTAAGATCATGGCTTGCAGCCCAATCTGCAAGGATGGTCCGATCCGACTTGAAAGCAAGTAGGACACTGGTTGGTCGCTGAATTGGAAAGACGTTCCGAAGTTACCCCGCACAGCCCCTGCTAGGTACAGCAGGTACTGTTGCCAGACTGGCTTGTTCAAACCATATTGTTCGTAGATCAGCGCAATCTGACTCTTGGACAACTTAGCTTGGTTAGTCAGTGGCGTCCCGGGTAACAACTTCATTAGGAAGAACGTCAAGGTAATAACGATGAATAAGGTCAGGATCAGGTAAAAGATCCGTTTTGCTAGATACTTTGCCATTTGTTTACCTCTCAATCAGTAGACTTATTTGTTACCGTTAAGTCGTTAAACTTAACAAGAACTCCACGAAAATAACAAGATGATAAATGATTGCAATAATATCGAAAAGTAAGGACCAACTCGCGTTAATCCTTACCCCGATAAAGCTTATTTAAGTCGGGCCTTCGCCTGACCGTCATAACTGATTTAAACGTGTTGCTTACTTAGCAATGTAAGCGCGACTGAAGTCCCAGTTAGCACCGGTTGGGAAGTAAATCAATCCCTTGACATCGGACTTGACCAGTTGGGCTTTCCCTTGTTGGTAAACGGGGATGATCCCTTGGTCATTTAAGATAGTCTTTTGGGCGTTAACCATGTCATTCCAACGAGCAGTGTTGTTGTTGGCATCTTTACCAGTGGCTGCGGCAACATCCTTGTCGTAAGCCTTGGAAGACCACTTCCCGTTGTTGTAAGAGTTACCTGAAGTGAACAGAGACAGGAATGAAATTGGGTCAGGGAAGTCAGCACCCCAAGCAGAGATAACGGCATCGAATTGGCCATTTTGTGAACGGCTCAAACGCGTCTTGAATGGCAAGTTACTGTTGGTAACCTTTAAGCCATCCAACTTAGCCCATTGACTCTGGATGAATTCGGCACTGTTCTTACCG
Organism: Levilactobacillus lanxiensis; assembly: GCF_016861655.1. Classification (GTDB taxonomy): domain Bacteria; phylum Bacillota; class Bacilli; order Lactobacillales; family Lactobacillaceae; genus Levilactobacillus; species Levilactobacillus lanxiensis. Next base: position 51,631 of record NZ_BOLN01000002.1, read on the forward strand.
GCTGGCGTGTCATCGGCCATTAAGGTCAGTGAGTAGCTAGAACGGCCCGTTTCCTTCAAAGCTTGTTTCCAAAGCTTCTTAGCCTTGGCCAGGTCTTGTGAAGTTGCGGCTGGAACAGCAGCATCAGTGTTGAAGTCCGTTCCCTTGTTTTCAGCTAAACCAGTTGAAACTAAGCCCTTTGAAGCAGTAGAACCATCAGCTAAGACCTTGTTGACGAATTGGTTCCGGTTGATAGCCAGTGATAAGGCTTGACGAGCCTTCTTGTTCTTCAACATTGAATCTTTCTTTTCGTTCAATTCAATGTAGAAGGTTGAGGCACTCTTACGTTCAACATATTGCTTGTCGTTCTTGTAGTTCTTAGGTTGTTGACCACTCAAGTAAGTTGCGTCAAGCTTGCCACTTTGGTACTGACTCAAAGAAGTTTGGGGATCCTTCATCGTCTTGAAGTTGATCTTCTTTAGTTTAACATTCTTAGCGCCCCAGTACTTAGTGTTTTTGCTTAATGTCCAGTTATCGGACGTCCCAGTCCAGTAAGTTAACTTAAATGGACCGTTGTAGACGTTATCTTGGGCATTCGTTGCGTATTTCTTACCGTATTTTTGAACAACTGATTCATTTTGTGGGAAGAACATTGGACTTGCAACCAATGAAGGGAAGTAACTAGTGGCTTGTGTTAACGTTACAACCACCTTGTAGTCCCCTTCGGCCTTAATCCCTAAGCTAGAAACTGGCTTCTTCTTGTTCATGATGGCGTTGGCGTTCTTAACCTGCGCGTACATGTAAGCGTATTGTGAAGCGGTCTTAGGGTTAACGGTCCGTTGCCAGGCGTAAACGAAGTCTTTAGCGGTTACCTTGTCGCCGTTACTCCAGTTAGACTTACGCAAGTTGAAGGTGTAAGTCTTACCATCTTTGGACTTGGTGTAGCTCTTAGCGACCCCTGGGTGAATGGAACTGTTCTTGCCGATCCGGAGAAGACCTTCACCGGTGTTGTTCATCGTTTCCCCAGAAACAACATCCGTGGCGGTAGAAGAATCCATTGAAGGTAATGCGGAATTTTCCATCCAGTTTAACGTCTGCTTGCTAGCCTCGCTAGAACTGTTTGATGATGATCCACACGCTGCAAGTAACACAGCGGCAAATGTCGCGACCGTTCCGAGTTTGACTGCCGAATTGATTTTCATTTTATAATCCAACCCCTCTTAGTTGTTTGATAAATAAATTGACAACCTCAAATTTGATATTGCAATTGTATATTAGAAAACAATTAAAATCAATGGTAAAAGCTAATTTAATTTAAAAAAATTTATCAAAACGTTGTTGCACCGCGGTTTAAAATAAAAAATTAAAATCTGATGTCACATTTAAAACGCGCGGAATTTTCGTTTTCTGTATACCGTATACAGAAAAACAGCATAAAGTTACGATGCTGAATGACTGTTATAACAGCAATGGTTACGGTTACACAGAGTTAGTAAAACCTTTTATTAGAGTTCAAGGAGCGCACCCCAGCGGGATTCCGTCGCAAATGGTGCCGCTACCAGTTAAATAATTAATCCGTCAAAATCGGTGAATTCTAATATTCATTTTTCAAAAATAGTCATTCTAAGTTTTCCGTAAGAGTGGCAAGCTGAAAACATTAAGGTGTTTATAACGTGGAGACAGCCCAGAAGTCCCCTCCGAGTCCACACACGGCCGTTTAGCCCCCGACCCCCGGTAAATTCCTACATATACAAAAACAGGACTGACACGCCCAGTTAGAGGGGTATCAGTCCTGAAAAAAATTATCAGTTGTCTAATTCTTGAAAAATAAGTGTTAGCAGTACTGTCAGGCCAGGAAAATGAGACAGTTCCGGCCGATGTGAGTGACCAGAGGTGGGCCAAGCCGGCCAGCTGTGTCGGTGTTCTTAGCTGAGCGATTCTTCTCAGCTTAGAACACGGGGCGACCTTTGTGACCGCCTTTCAGGCACAAAGTCGAGGTCCCAGACCGCTTCTCAGGCTGGGACCGACCCCATAGCAGGCCCGCTTGAGACCACTGCCGGGAACGGACGTCACCGAACACCTCTCATTTTCACTGCCGAAGCGGCTCCGACTAGCTTACTTAGCGATGTAGGCCTTGCTGAAGTCCCAGTTGGAACTAACTGGGAAGTAAGTGACGCCCTTAACCTTTGACTTAACCAATTGTGGCTTGCCACTCTGGTAAACCGGAATGATCCCTTGGTCCTTCAACAGAACCTTTTGGGCATCAATCAGATTTTGCCACCGGGCAGCCGGCTTGTTGGCGTTGGTCGTCGTAGCTTCCTTGACCAGCTTGTCGTAAGTCTTGTTAGACCATTTCCCATTGTTGTAGGAATTGTCGGACGTGAACAGAGACAGGTCGGTGATTGGGTCTGGGAAGTCAGCGCCCCAGAGCGTCACCACGGCGTCGAACTGGCCACTAGCAGAACGGGAAAGCCGCGTCTTGTATGGCAAATTAGAGTTGGTGACCTTGAAGTTAGGCAGCTTCGACCATTGACTCTGAACGAATTCGGTCGTGCTCTTGCCTTCAGCGGTATCGTCGGCCATCAGGGTCAGTGAGTAACTCTTACGCCCAGTTTCCTTTAAGGCTTCGTTCCACAACTTCTTAGCCTTAGCCAGGTTGTGTTCGGTAGCGGCAGGAATCGTGCCCTCAGTCGCAAAGTCCTTGCCGTTGCGGATGGCCAGACCACTCGTGACAATCCCGGTTGCGACCTTTGACCCGTTGTCGAGCACTTTGTTCACAAATTGATTCCGGTTGATGACCAATGACAAGGCTTGACGCGCCTTCTTGTTCCGCATCATGGAATCCTTCTTCTCGTTGAGTTCCAGGTAAGCGACCCGGGAACTGTTCCGCGCATGGTATTCCTTGTTGTTCTTGTAGTTCTTCGGTTGTTGGCCACTCAGGTAAATGGCATCGAGCTTGCCACTCTGGTATTGGCTCAAAGCCGTTTGGGGATCCTTAACGGCACTAAATTTGATGTGCTTAAGCTTAACGGACTTGGCATTCCAGTACTTCGTGTTCTTCGTCAGCGTCCAGTTGTCAGACGTCCCGGTCCAGTAGCTCAGCTTAAAGGCCCCGTTGTAGACGTTGTCTTGGGCGTTGGTGGCGTACTTCTTGCCGTATTTTTCCACGACGCTTTGGTTTTGTGGGAAGAACGCGGTTTGGGCGACCAGCGTTGGGAAGTAGCTGACGGGATGAATCAAAGTCACTTGGACCTTGTAATCCCCGACGGCCTTGATGCCCAGCGTGGAAACGGCCTTCTTGCCATTCATGATGGCGTTGGCGTTCTTCACGTCAGCGTAGAGGTAGGCGTATTGGGACCCCGTCTTCGGGTTGACTGTGCGTTGCCAGCCGTAAACGAAATCTTTGGCGGTTACTTTATCCCCGTTGCTCCAGTTGGATTTCCGGAGATTAAACGTGTAGGTCTTGCCGTCCTTAGACTTGCTGTAGCTCTTGGCGACGGCGGGATGCGTGGTACTATTCTTGCCAAACTTCAACAGACCCTCACCTGTGTTGTTCAGCGTTTCACCGGAAACGACGTCGGTTGCCAACGAACTGTCCATGGTTGGTAACGCGGAACTTTCCATCCAGGTCAAGGTTTGATCCTTGGCTTGGCTACTGCTGCTAGAAGATGAACCACACGCGGCTAACGCAATGGTGGTTAGCGCGGCGACCGTCCCTAACTTAATGACTGATTTAACTCTCATAAAATCCGACCCCTCTAAGTTAGTATGCCTAAGCAACTTTGTTGATAAAGACCACTATAAATTAAAATCAAATGAGAATCAATACCAAATTCTCATTTTCGAGAGTTTCTGTTGGTCTTTGTCATCACCTTACCGGGCGGTCAAAATAGGCCGGAACGCGGTGGGCAGGACGCCGAAAGCCTGAGGAGCGGTCTTTCAGCTCGCTTTGAACCGCCAAGCCCGCGTTTCAAAGACGCCATTTAGTTTTCGGTGGTTCCCACCAAAAACTAAATCCCACGGCTGAGCCTATTTTGCCCGCCCTCACGGCTGACATAACACCAACCCAATAACGATTGTGGTGTTGCTTCTCAGAAATATGTAATTTCTAACTGTCTTTAGCGTTGGATTCATTCACCAGTGTGGTCACAAGTTATCTCAATGTTTCCAAATAATCCCCTCGCCTTCACACCCGAAAAATTAGCAATCACACACCCAAACACCAGCCAGTGCCAATCCAGTGAAAATACACGATCAGTATAAGTGACCAGAGGCGAGCCAAGGTGACCAGCTGTGTCGATGGTCTTAGCTGAGGTTTCTCACTCAGCTTAGTCCATGGGACAACCTTTGAGACCGCCTCTCAGGCTCAAAGTTGAGGTGGAAGCCCGTCCCTCAGGCTGGAACCGGCCCCACAGCAGGGCGCCTTGAGCTCGCCGCCGGGAACGGACCTCAAACCGCCACCCGATTTTCACTAGTTTGGGACAGTCGGAAGCCTAACAACGCTTAATTTTTCGGTGTTTGCAAAGGAACATGTTATACTCAACGTATAGACTTTAAAGGAGGGTGATCTTTTGGAAGAAACCCCACGAACACCAGTCATCACGATTGGGTTGAACGCTGGTCAAGCCACGTTCGGCTACTCGATGACTGAACTGAAAAACTTGGTAGAGGCCAACAACATGACGGTCGCTGAAGAAGTTCAGCAGTCATTGCCAAAGCCAAATCCAGGGACTTACTTTGGGACTGGTAAGGTTGAGGAATTAGCGACGATTGTTGCGGACGATGGTGTCGATACCATTGTCGTGAACGATGAGCTGTCCCCTAGCCAAATCCGGAACCTGGAGGCTGGCACCAAGGCCCGCATCATGGACCGGACCGGTTTAATCTTGGAAATCTTCGCTAACCGGGCACAATCCCGTGAAGCCAAGCTCCAAGTCCAACTCGCCATGCTGCAATACCAACTCCCTCGTTTGCACACCAGCGCTTCGCAACGGCTGGACCAACAAACGGGTAGCGGTGGCGGCGGTGGGTTCACCAACCGTGGTGCCGGTGAATCGCAAACTGAAATGAGTCGGCGGACCATTCAACGGTCGATTAACCACGTCAACCATGAACTGAAGGAAATCAACCAGGCAGCCGCCACACAACGGCAACAGCGGGAACGGAATGAACTCCCTTCCGTTGCGCTGGTCGGTTACACCAACGCCGGCAAGTCCACATTGATGAACGCCCTGGTTCGTGAATTTGGTAAGAGCGAAGAAAAACAGGTCTTCGTGAAGAACATGCTGTTCGCCACGCTGGACACCAGCGTTCGTCAGCTGACCTTCCCCGACCAAAAGAAGATGCTGCTGAGTGATACCGTTGGGTTTGTGAGCCAACTCCCTACCCAACTGGTCAAAGCCTTCCGTTCCACGTTAGCCGAAGCTGCCAACGCTGACCTATTGATTCAGGTCGTTGACTATGCTGACCCGAACAAGGAATCAATGATGGCCACCACGGAACAGACGCTGCAAGACATCGGCGTCACCGACGTGCCAATGATCACCGTCTTCAACAAGGCCGACCTGACGGAAGCCCACTACCCGAACCGCGTAGGTGACCAACTCATCCTGTCAGCCAAGGACCCGGCGTCCATCGATGCCCTGGTTACGGCCATCAAGGAAAAGGTCTTCCACAACTACGTAACGGCCAACTTCCTGGTCCCATTCGCGGACGGTGAGGTCGTCGCCTACATGAACGACCACGCCAACGTCTTGGACACCAACTACGAAGCAGAAGGCACGGCCCTGAAGGTTGAACTTCAAGAAGCCGACTTCGACCGCTTCAAAAAATACGTTGTCACCGAATAATTTGCACACCAAAGGCATCCCCCGACAAATAGTCAGGCGGATGTCTTTTTGTTTACGATAAATGAAAAGAGCCCACCCACGCCAGTTCCAACGAACTGAAGTGAGTGAACTCAATTTACGTCTAAATATAACTAAACCAATCAAATACCAAAACCAAGGCAACCGCCACCGGACAAACGACCAGCGCAGTCCGGGCTAAACAAGTGTCAGCCGCAGGGCTGGGAAAACTGGGCCGGTCGTGGGAGTGACCAGAGGCGAGCCAAGGTGCCCGGCTGTGTCGATGGACTTAACCATCTTACAAATTCACACAACCAAATACCTAAGCACAGACAACGGCCACCTGAACAAACGACCAGCGTAGTCCGGGCTAAACAAGTGTCAGCCGCAGGGCTGGTGAAAATGGGCTCAGCCGTGGGAGTTGCCTTAGCGGGTTTCCCGCTTAGGCAACTGCTATCTTTGAGACTCGGTTCTTGAGGCTCAAAGTAAGTCTGGAGACCGCCTTTCGGCTCCAGACGTGCGCCCACAGCGCCACGGCCCATTTTCACCAGCCCGGAGGCGCTGCAACAACACACAAGTTTAGCCCAAAAGACTAAGCTTGGCGTTTTTCCAGGTAACGAGCGAGGACGGAAAGGCAGTAGCAGACCACAAAGTACATCAAAGCAATCGCCACGAACATCGGAATGATGTAGTTGGTGTTTTGCCCATAAATAATCTGTGACCGGTACAGCATTTCCGGCAAGAGAATGATGGTTGCCAGTGACGTGTCCTTGACCAGTGAGATAAATTGACTCACGATGGCGGGAATCATCTTGACCATGGCTTGGGGCAAGACAATGTGCCACAGCCCTTGCCAGTAGGTTAACCCGTTGGCGCGGGCCCCTTCCATCTGGCCGGGGTCGACCGCTTGAATCCCGGAGCGGACAATTTCTGCCAGCATGGTGGATTCAAAGATGGTCATGGCGAGAATGGCCGCTGGAATAATTTCTGGCTTGACCCCCAGGTTAGGTAACCCGAAGTAGGTGAAGAACAGAATTAAGATCAACGGTAAATTCCGAATGATATCGATGATAAAGCCGACGATAGCTGAAAAATACTTAATTTTTACGTAGCGGATGATCCCAAGAATCGAGCCAATAATGAAACTCCCAATGATGGACACCACGGAAACCAGAATCGTGATTCCCAGTCCACCAAACAGGTAGCGTAAGTTATCTGGGGAGTAGGCGTCAATAAAGTTTTGTAACATAATTTATTCTCCTCCCCTAAGCTAACCGTTTTTCTAAGTAACGCATGTAGTAACTGATTGGCATCGTGATGACCAGGTAGAGAACCCCGACCGCGGAGTAAGCCGCAATGGTTTCCAGTGAACTGGACGCGATGACGTTCCCTTGGTACATCAGGTCAAAGCCACCCACGAAGGCTAACGTTGAGGAGTTCTTGACCAGGTTCACGAATTGGTTGCCCAGTGGCGGAATGACGTACCGAAAGGCTTGGGGCAAGATGATGAACCGCATGGCCTGCCAGAAGGATAATCCGTTCGCACGGGCCCCTTCCATTTGGCCAGGGTCAACGGACTGAATCCCAGCCCGTACCGTTTCGGCGATAAAGGCGGACGTGTAGAGCGTCAACCCAATCGTCCCGGCGGTAAACCCGTTCATCTTGACGACGTACAGCGGAAAGACCACGTAGAAGAACATGGTGATAACCAGCAAAGGAATGTTCCGGAAAATTTCGATGTAGACCCGGGCCACGCCGCGGGCAAACTTACTTGGTGATTCTTCTAGTAAAGCGAAGAGCGTTCCCAAAATCAAACTGAAGATCAAGGCGAGCACACTGCACAGCAACGTCTGCCCTAACCCGTACAGGAGGGTGCCTCCGTAATTTGCAAAGATATGAATCATTCTTTAGCCGCCTCCTTGTAGTCAAAGCCCTTCACGTTGTGGAACCACTTGTGCAGGAGTTTGTTATAAGTGCCATTGGCCCGTAACTCGGTCAAAGCCTGGTTCGTGGCGTTTCTAAACGGCATCTGGCCCTTGTCCATGGCGATCCCGTAAGGTTCGGACACGAACGTTCCCCCGGTGACTTCATAACCCGGGTTTTGAACCGACATCCCGTATAAAATACCGTTATCGGTGGTCAGCGCTTGGCCTTGACCGGACTTCAATGCCGTCATGGCTTGGGCGTAGTCGGTCAATTGCAAGACCTTCGCGTCAGGCGCGACCTTGGCCACGTTTTCCACGGAGTCAGAACCAACGACCCCGAGGACCGTGCCCTTTTGCTTGTTTAAATCTTTAACGTTTTTAATGGAACTGCCCTTCTTGACCAGTAACGATTGACCGGCAAAAAAGTACGTGTTAGAAAAGGTGACTTGCTTGCGCCGTTCTGGCGTGTTGGTCATGGTGGCGATGATGGCGTCGATGTTCCCGTTCTTTAACATGGGCATCCGCGTTGAACTCGTCACTTGAATGAACTTGGCCTTGGCATCCTTGCCAAGCATCTGCTTGGTCAGTGCCGTCGCCAGGTCCACTTCGAACCCTTTGATCTTCCCGTCTTTGGTATCTAGCAACCCGAACAACCGGGTATCCGCCTTGACACCCCAAGTAATCGTCTTGGATTGTTGGTCGGTCTTGTACACGTTCCGTGCGGACAACGGCTTGCTGCCACACGCACTAATCACGACCGTCAAGGCAACCAGGGAGAACAGCAGGCCCAAACTGCGAATTAATTTTTTCATAGTGAGCGTTCCTCCCCGTTTTAGTGTGTCAAAATCTTGCTTAAGAATTGGCGAGCCCGTTCGTTGGTTGGTTGGCCGTCGAAGAAGGTTTCCTTAGAGTCGTCTTCCAAAATCCGGCCGTCAGCCATGAAGATTACCCGGTTGGCCACTTCACGCGCGAAGCCCATTTCGTGGGTCACGACTAGCGACGTCATACTGGAGTCCCGGGCGATGGTCTTCATAACGTTCAGCACATCGTCGATCATTTCAGGGTCCAAGGCACTGGTTGGTTCGTCAAACAAGAGGCACTTCGGCTTCATGGCTAACGACCGCGCAATGGCGATTCGTTGTTGTTGCCCCCCAGAAAGTTGGGATGGCATCTTGGGTGCTTGGTCGGCTAACCCAACGCGGTCGAGCATTTCCATGGCGACCTTCTTGTTTTCCTCTTCGCCCCGGTGTAACACGATTCGGGGTGACAACATGATGTTTTCCAGAATCGTCTTGTTGGCGTAGAGGTTAAAGTGTTGGAACACCATCCCCACGTTCTTTCGAATCCGGTTCATATCCGTCTTCGGATTGGCCAAATCTTGGCCGTTAACGATCAATTGGCCATCGCGAATCTGTTCCAGCCCATTGACGGTCCGAATCAGGGTTGATTTCCCGGAACCAGAAGGCCCGATTAAAACAACCGTTTCCCCGGCTTCAATCGTTAAATTAATGTTATGCAGCGCGTGAAAATCGCCGTAGTACTTTTCCACGTTGTGAAATTCGATCATTGACATAAGTATTCCCTCCACTAGTGATTTGTTTGCCGTGCTTGCGGCGGACTAGCGCCTCATCCAATCCCTTGAGACCAGATTTTTACAGTGTCTAATGTAAAGTTTAAACCAAAAAATTTACCCGGTCAAAGTAAACCACTCCAGGTTACCCACCCCTACTGACCGTTTGGGGGTTCAAAGATTAGATGTACCACGGGTCCAGTCTGCTTTCAAAAATATTTCACGCTTGTGATTCCCATGAGGAAGCGGCGAGAGCGTTTTCGGGCTCGGTTCATGACATCCCCTGTCACCTAGCCAGATTGGTGAAAATGAGGAGCGCGCCTTGGTTTTCGTTCCCGGCGGTGGGCTCAAGCTGGCCTGCTTGGCCCACCTCTGGTCACTAACATGGCTTAATCATTTTAACCAATTGCTCACTGCTCTGGCTAACACTATCCTGATTATCCCTTCCGTAGTTGCCACGCCTGTGTCACTTTGCTCACCACACAAAAAAATCAACCTGCCCTGTCTGGGTGGTTGATTTTTTCTGAGTCATTTTTAGTTTTGCCGGTCACCTAACTTAATGATGGTACCGGGACGTTCTGGTCATTGGTTCATCGTCGTTGTTAGTCGCCGTCGGCTGGTCATTGTCATAACGGGCGCGGCGACTGGTGGTCGTCTGTGTTGGCGTCGTGGTGGTTTGACCGTAGCCCCGGTCGTAGGTGTTCGTCGTAGATTGGTCACTGTGCTTGTAGGCCAGTTGGACCGCCACTTGGAAGTCACCCGGTTGCTCGATCAGTGACGTGCGGCCTAAGACCTTGAAGGGTCCGCCGACCAGCGTGGCGTTGGCTAAATACAGTTCGAACTGATCACGCACATCGGCCACATTTTGTAGACCGACCGTGCTGACCACCCCGACCCGTTGCTTCTCTGCTTGGTTGATGCCAGCGTAGACGACCAGTTGGTTGCCTTCCGTTTGCATATCAAAGTAGGGAATCAGGGTGCCAGGGCCAGACGCGTAAACGGGCTTGCCGTTCTGGCGTGTCTGTTCCATGATTTCACGGTCGCCCAACCCGGAGTAATCCAGCTGTAAGAGCTGATTCTGTTGGAGTTGCGTGGCGAGGTTTTGCACGTTGCGCGCATCCATCCCGCTCATGGTCAGCTTCCCGGGGAGAATCTTCTTTTCATCAAAGTAGCCGTTGGCCGGAATGTTTCGCCCGCCACGGACCGCCGTCTTGGCAGCGTCCTCTTCGGCTTCCTTGGGCTTCATGTGTAGCATCTTTTCGATCTTAGGCGAGATGTCGAACGGGGCCTTCTTCTCGGTAAAATAATAGATGGTGTTCAGGTAGACAAAGTACAAGAGAATGATGGCTACCAGTAAGATCAGTAAGCCCCAGAATGGATGGCCGTTTTGCAGGTAACGAACCGCGATGTAGAACAGGTAGAGGTCACCCAACGCACCAATGATCACGTAGATGCGGTTTTTAATTTTAGCGTTGACGTTGATGTAGCCTAAATAATGGTTGACCATATCAAGGAAACTAAGCATTATCGGTCCCCCTTCCTTCGTTATTGATTTGTGCCGTCATTGGTTGTGCCAGTTGTCGTTTGGCCACCCGTGTCGGTATTGTCGGTCGTGTCATTTGCCGTATCGGCGTTGTCCGTTGAACTTTCTTCCGTAGTCGCTGAAGAGCTAACGGCGCTCGATGAAGTCTTCTTCTTTTTAGAATTAGTCGTTCCAGTCGTCGTCTTGCCAGTAGTGTTCTCCGCGGTACTAGACTCGGTCGTAGAGGTCTTCTTGGCCGAGGAACTTTCCGTGTCCGTGGATGACTCGTCCTTCGATGAGGAATCACTGCTATCGGAACTGCTCTTAGAAGAGTCAGAATCCTTCTTCTTACTGTCGTCGCTAGCCTTTTTCTTCGAATCACTCGACGACATATTGTTGACCAGTGATGAGCTGGTGTTTGACACCCGCGTGGCGCCTTCGTTGGTCTTCGTCACCGTGTTCGTCACCACGTTAGTTGCCCCCAAGGCCAGAGCCATTGAGACAATTGCGAACGGCGTAATCAAGGGTGGTGTGCGATACCCCATGCGTCATTCCTCCTTCGTTTTGCCTAATTACGACTATTGTCGCATAGGAAACTCAAAAATCTTTCAAATTTATCTTAATTTTTCACTAAGTCTGCTTCCTGAACGCCGGCCGCCTTGCAGTCAGCGCAGAGGCCGTACAGTTCGAAGCTGTGCCCAGCAATTTCACAACCCGGTAATTGATCTGTGAAAAAGTCCATCGGGCACATCTGTAATTCAATCACCTTACCACAATTTTGACACACAAAATGATGATGGTGTTGGTGATGCAGGTCACACTGATACTTGACCCGCGCCCGTTCCTGTTCCGTGTTTTGCTCAACGATGCCAACCTCTTCAAATTCCTTGAGGTTACGGTAAACCGTGTTGTGGCTCATCCCCGGAAACTCGGTCCGCATGTAAGCATCCACGGTCACCACGTCGGTGTAGTGGGCTTGGTTCGTCAGCAGAAACTCCAAGAGAGCATGCCGTTGCTTGGTCATCTTCAGTTTGTTCTTCTTTAAAATTGCGACGGCGGTGGTTAACGATTCTGCCATAGTGCCCAACCTCCTTCTTTCTCTGTCTTAACTGGTTCATAGGCCAGTGAAAATAAACGGGTATTGATGATGCTGGTCGTTCCCGGCGGCGGGCTCAACCTGCCCTGCTGTGGGGTCGCTTTCAGCCTGCGGGGCGGGCTTTCAGCTCGACTTGAAACCTCGCTGAGGTTCGCGAGTTTCCAAGGTCGTCCCGTGGACTAGGCTGAGAAAGGACCTCAGCCAAGGCCACCGACACAGCTGGTCAGGTTGGCCCGCCTCTGGTCACTGATAGGGTGCGGTGATTTTCACTAGCCGCTTAGCCCCACTACGAGGTTACCCATCGACCATTTCTATATTTCAATTTAATCTAATTCATTCGCGATTGATTCACGAACTAAACAGGTTCACTTTAAACTCACCGGCCAACCAACCCACCGATAAGCCTAACACCCAATTCGGTTTAAACCAGTGTCAGCCGTGAGGGTGGGCAAAATGGACTCAGCCGTGGGATTTCTAACGCGGTTCGCGTTAGAAATGGCGACTTTGAAACTCGCCCTTTGAGGTTCAAAGCGAGCTTCGAGACCGCTCCTTGGCTCGGAGCGTCCTGCCCACAGCGTTCCGGTCAGTTTTTCTCGTCCGGTAAGGCGACCCCAACCTGTTTAAACCCGAATTCCCTGTTAGTTTATCATATTTACTGGGAAACTCAACTATCAGCCGTCTCTCCCTGTCGCAACTGCGTCATCAATTCATCCAGCTTCACCTGGGTCTGTTCCCAGTCGTCGTTGTTTAGCTGAATCGCTTTGCCCCGCAGTGCCAGCGGCATGGTCAGGTCGCGACGATACTCTGGACTGGCTAAGCGCTGGGCCATCATTTCTTCATCGTCGCCCCGTTTGCTCAGCCGATGGGCCAGCTTGGTAGACTCGCTAACCGTGAGGAAAATGATGACGGCCTGGTCGCCTAGCTCTTCGGCGTAGGTGATGGCGCCCTTGCTATCTAACACGATGGCGTCAAATGGTGCGCGTTCAAAGCCACGGGCCAAGCCCTCGCGTGAAGACCCATAGTGGTAGCCGGCGTACGTCACGGATTCCAGGTAATGATTCTTGGGGAAGCTGGCTTCCGTTTCAAAATAGTAATCGACGCCATCGACTTCACCCTGGCGCGGTGGCCGCGTCGTGTGGGTGATGACCTTGGTCACGGGATAGTGCGCCACCAGATAATCTTGGACCGTGGTCTTGCCGGTCCCCGTCGCGCCGGTGATCACCAAAACTTTATTCGGCATGCTGATCCTCCAAGTACGTATTGGCTTGGTCTAACAAGCCCTTTAAGTTGTCATAGCTCAGGCGTTCGCGGGCAATCTTGTAGTCGAACCAGCCGAACTCACTGATTTCTTCAACCTGCCGCTTAATCTCACTGTCGGCTGGCACCAGCGACGTGTACAGGACCACGTGCTTGTGATGGCCGTTCTTCATGTCGTAGTCCAAGTCGGCGTGAAACTCGGGATTGATGGCGACGACTAAACTAGTCTCTTCTTTAATTTCACGAACGGCCGTCTGGAGATCCGTTTCATCCCCCTCGACGTGGCCCTTGGGAAAACCCCAGAAGTGACTGGTGGCACTCTTTAACAGTAAATATTGGATTTGATTGTCGACGAGCCGGTAAACGACCGCGCCGCTAGCATTTTCGGTAATCATGTTGCATTGCCCCCTCGAATTAAATAAACTCCTTCTATTTTAAATCGAAACCACTCAGAATGGGTAAAATAAACCCGACTTTCTCAAAAGCAACCGCTTACTCTCATTGACTTTTAATTTAATACCACGGTACACTATCCAAGACATCATCGCGACTACCAGCCTCAGCCTCCCAAATTAATCACAAAAAAGGCTGAAACTGCGCGCGACAATGTGTATCATCATTATATAAGGAAAGTTTTGGTTTAGGTGGTTTCCGCTAGTTGGGCTAAATGACATTAGCTTTTGATGAATCAGCTAGCAGACAATCACATGACTCACTGCACCCGCGCAATCTTGCTGACGCCGCATTCACAACAGTCTAATTGTCCAACCAGTCTGCCAGTTGCATTGGCCAGGCAGCTCGGACGGTTTAGCTTTACCGCCAACGTCAGCCGTGAGGTCAGAGAAAATGGGCTCAGCCGTGGGAGTTACCTTAACGGGTTCCCCGTTTAGGTAACTGCTATCTTTGAGACGTGGACTTCGGCTCAAAGTAAGGCTGAAGACCGCCTCTCAGGCTTCGGCCGTGCGCCCACAGCGTCCCGGCCCATTTTCTCTGACCGGTAAGGCGAGTCAGAAGACCACCTAAACCAAACAGTTTCAACGACATAAGGAGGCTTTTTATGGGACTTGCGCGAATATTTCGTCGCGAACGCTTAGATAATTACTTAAAGAGTGACCAACACTTTGCCAAAACAATGACGGCAAAGGATCTGATGTCACTCGGCATTGGGGCGGTGATTGGGACCGGGATCTTCATTCTCCCCGGCACCATCGCCGCACAGTACAGTGGACCTGGCATCGTTTTATCCTTTCTGATTGCCGCCATCGTCTGTTCCACGGCCGCCATGTGCTACGCCGAATTTGCTTCCGTCTTGCCGGTTGCCGGGTCCGCCTATTCTTACGGCAACCTGGTCTTCGGCGAAATCATCGGCTGGATTCTGGGCTGGGCTTTGATTTTGGAATACGTCCTGGCCGTGGCCGCCGTGGCCAACGCCTTTGGGGCCTATTTCAAATCCTTCTTGGCCGGCTTCGGGCTCAACTTGCCCAACGCCATCAGTGGCCCCTACAATCCGGCCGGGGGCACGTACGGCAACCTGATTGCCATCCTGGTGGTCTTCTTCATCAGCTGGCTGTTAAATCGGGGGATGCGCGAGTCCATGCGGATCAACAACACGATTGTCATCGTGAAAATTGCCATCATTATTTTATTTGTGGTCGTCGGTGTCTTTTACGTGAAGCCTAGCAACTGGCAACCGTTCGCACCATTCGGCTCCAAAGGGATCCTGCGGGGGGCCTCGACCGTGTTCTTTGCCTACCTGGGCTTTGACGTGGTTTCCGCCTCGGCTGCGGAAGTGAAGAACCCCAAGAAGAACATGCCCATTGGGATTATCGGCACGCTCATCGTGGCCACCGTGCTCTACATGTTGGTCGCCATCGTGCTGACCGGGATGGTCCACTACACCAAGCTAAACGTTGCGGACCCCGTAGCCTTTGCGCTCACGTTGGTCCACCAAAACTGGACGTCCGGTATCATTTCACTGGGTGCGCTGGCGGGGATGTTTACCATGATGGTCACTATGATCTACAGTTCCTCGCGGCTGATCTACTCGGTCGGACGCGACGGCCTGTTGCCAAAATTCTTAGGCAAAATCGACGACAAGACGGGCACGCCCAAACACAGTCTGGCCGTGATTACCGTCGTGATTGCGTTGTTAGGTGGCTTCGTGCCCCTGGCGCAGCTGACCAACCTGGTTAACATCGGGACTCTGGTCGCCTTCCTGTTTGTCTCGTTTGGGATTCTCCGGCTGCGTCATTTGCCAGAAATGCCCCACAACACGGGCTTCAAGGTGCCCTTCTACCCGGTACTGCCCATCATCTCGGGCCTGCTGTGCTTCTACATGATGCTCCAACTCCCCGCAGAAACCTGGATTGCTTCATCGATCTGGTTCGCACTGGGCCTGATTATCTACTTCAGCTACGGCATCCGTCACAGTCGATTGAACGAAGAGGAGTAACTCGCCTCCAGGATGCTGAAAACAGGCCGGTTTGGCGATGGGCGGACGCCCCGAGCCAAAGAACGGTCTCGGGACTGGTAGGCCAGTTTTCAACATCCTTGCGGCTTATACCTGTTTAACCCACTGATTGGTTTCTTCAATTATTTATTGTTCCAACAATTAATCTTTGCGTTACACTTACCACAAGACAACTGTTTCATCTCAACTTCTAGTTGCACGCATCCTATAAATCATGTGCCAGCCAAGAAGTCAGGACAGCTAAACCAATGTAACCCTTGAGCACCAACATTAACCATTTTATCCATCACTCGTTGGCACTTAAAACCAGTGTGAGCCGCAGGGCTGGTGAAAATGGGCCAGTCGTGGCAGTGACCAGAGGCGAGCCAAGGTGCCCGGCTGTGTCGATGGCCTTGGCTGGGGTATTTTCCCAGCCTAGCCCATGGGACAACCTTTGAGACCGCACTTCGGCTCAAAGTTGAGGTGGAAGCCCGCTTCACAGGCTGTAACCGGCCCCACAGCAGGGCACCTTGAGCTCGCCGCCGGGAACGAACGCGACGCGGCCCATTTTCACCAGCCCGGAGGCGCTGACAACACACCGTTGTAAGTACCAACGCAAGCGTTGATTTTTAAAATTGATAAGGTAGGCGATATTTATGCGTAACCAACAATTTGCCATTCGGCCCACAGCACCCGCTCAGGCCCTAGACGAACTTCAACGAATTCATTTCTTAGACGAACACACGGAAAAACTCACCACCCCGAGCCAACTGCTCTGCAACTTCTATGACCGGAGCTGGCCCGAATTTACCACGCCTGATACGGTTTCCCAACAGCTCAGTAACCTGATGGCGACGCCCGACACCGATGGCTTGGACTTTCTCAGTAACCACGACAACGTCCCCGTCACGGTCTTCTACAACCTGGCCCTACAACGGCTGGAATTTGCCGTCGACCTCGACTTTAAGCTGAGCGACCCCTTAGCTGCCATGGCCAAGATGCAACTGCCCGTGGCCGACCACGCCGGTGCGGACTTCACCTTGGATGAGCTCAAGCAGGCCTGGTACCTGCTCCTAACGACGCACACCAAGAACGGGCAGAGCTTCCTGGATCACCTGACCACGAAGGGCTACTTTGACCCCTTCGTTCACGATGCCCACGTCGACAAGCCCCTGATTTTTAACGGGAAGTCCCAAGCCGTCTTTGATACGACCAAACTGATTCGCGAAGTCGTTTACGTGGAAAGTCCCCAGGACACCGACCACGACGGCAAGCGCGACCTGTTAAAGGCTGAGGTCATTCGCCCAGCCGAAACGGAAGCCGGCCTCAAGGTTCCCGTGCTCTACACCGCCAGTCCTTACAACCAAGGTACCAACGACGAAGCCGGTGACCAAATGATGCACAACGTGAACGTCCCGCTGCAACCGAAGCAGCCCAACGACTTCACGCTGGCTGACGTGACCGCCCAACCGGACGACACGCCACTGCCCGCCCCCCGCGCCGTAACCGCTACGACCAAGGAAGCCGCGCAGACCTTTGCACGGGAACAATCCTACACATTAAACGACTACTTCCTGGCCCGCGGGTTCGCCGTGGTCTACGCCGCTGGTATCGGGACACTGGATTCCGATGGCGTCCGCACGACCGGTGACCCCGAGGAAACGACCTCGACCATTGCCATCATCGAGTGGTTGGCCGGTAACCGGACGGCCTTTACCAGCCGCACTGCTACGCAGGCCATTCCCGCTTGGTGGAGCAATCACGCCGTTGCCATGACCGGCCGTTCTTACTTGGGGACGCTGGCCACGGCCGCCGCGACCACTGGTGTTGAAGGCCTCAAGACGGTCATTTCCGAAGCCGCCATTTCCAACTGGTACGACTACTACCGTGATGGCGGGCTGGTCATCGCGCCCGGTGGCTTCCCAGGTGAGGACGCCGACGTGCTGGCCGAGGAAACGTTTAGCCGTCAGCTTCAGGCCGGGGACTATCACCGGATTCAGGCCAAATGGCAAGCCGACCTGGCCGCCATTACCCACGGCCAAGACCGGTCGACCGGGAACTACAATTCTTTCTGGGACGCGCGGAACTACCTGAAGAACGCCAAGAATATCAAGGCGGACCTCCTGTTGGTCCACGGTCTGAATGACTGGAACGTTAAGCCACGGAACGTCAACAATTTGTGGAACGCCGTGCGCGACCTGCCCGTCACCAAGAAGTTGATCCTGCACCAAGGCCAACACATTTACATCAATGCCTTTCGTTCCATCGACTACACGGACATCGTCAATCTTTGGCTGACCCATGAGCTCCTGGGCGTCGACAACCAAGCGGAAACGCTGTTGCCAAACGTCATCATTCAGGACAACGTTCAGCCGGAAACGTGGCACGCCTACGAGGACTGGGATGCGCCAACCAACCCGACCCGCAGCTTTAACCTGCAGGCCGATGAGTTGGTCGATCAAAGTACCCACGAGCCTCTGGCCTACGCCACGAGTTTCAACGACCAATTACCCGTTGAACAATTTAACAAATACACCCACCATATCGATCAGTGGCAAACTGATTTGCTGGGTGACAAGCACAACGACATGTTCAATCACCGGTTAATCTTTAAATCAGCTGTCTTGACGGACGACCTCCTGTTAGATGGGAAGCCCACCGTCGACCTGCGCGTGGCCGTGAACCAGCCGGTCGGGATGCTGAGCTTCCAGCTGGTCGACTACGGGGATGCCAAACGCCTCGGTGTCTCACCAACTATCCTGGCGCGCAAGGCCCTGGACGAAGGTTACCGTTGGCGTGAAGACGACCTGCGTGAGTTCAAACCGGCCGCAACCACGCCGTTTAAGATGATCACCAAGGGCCACCGTAACCTGCAAAATCGGACCAACGCCTACCACGTCGACGAACTGAAGGCCAACGAGTTCTACGACCTCAGCGTGACGCTGCAACCAACGCACTACCGGCTGCTGGCGGGCCACCAACTGGGCCTGGTCATCTACGCGACTGACTTCGGCATGACCGTGCGCGGGAATCAGGACTTGCAGTACTCCATCCAGCTCGGCAATTCCGCCCTGCACCTCCCGTTCTTACCAGAAAACTAGGTTAGTGTGTAACGCGCGTTCCCGACGGTGGGTTCAACCTGCCCTGCTGTGAGGCCGGTTCCAGCCTGAGGAACGGGCTTCCAGCTCGACTTGAAACCTCGCTAAGGTTCGCGAGTTTCCAAGCTCGCCCCGTGGGCTAGGCTGAATGAGAAACTTCAGCCAAGACCACCGACACAGCTGGGCAAGTTGCCCCACCTCTGGTCACTCACACTGGCCGTTGGTGCTGGTATGGATGGGATGTTGGATGTGGTTGCTCATGTTCACATTAACTTATCCATCAAATTATCTATAATGCTAAAGAGCTAACGCCAATGACGTTAGCTCTTTTTAGGTCACCTGGAGATATATGGGAAGCATCACCAAAATACATCCCCCGCCGGCAGTACCAGCAGAATACTGGTTAAACTCGTGTCAGCCGCAGGGCTGGTGAAAATGGGCTCAGCCGTGGGAGTTGCCTTAGCGGGTCCCCCGCTTAGGCAACTGCTATCTTTGAGACTCGCTTCTCAGAGGCTCAAAGTAAGTCTGGAGACCGCCTTTCGGCTCCAGACGCGCGCCCACAGCGCCACGGCCCAGTTTTCACCAGCCCGGAGGCGTAATCAACACCCAAGTTTAACCAGCAAAGAAGGTTGGGTGTTTAGAAATGACACCGTTAGTGATAAACTATTAATAACTCATTAGAAACGGGGGAATCTCTCATGAAACAAGGCACCACGATTATCACCTTAGACAACGGTTACCACCTTTGGACCAACACCCAAGGCACTGGTGACATCCACCTGCTCGCCTTACACGGTGGCCCTGGTGGCAACCATGAATACTGGGAAGACACTGCCAAGCAATTAGCCGCTCAAGGCCTGAACGTTCAGGTCCACATGTACGACCAATTGGGTTCTTGGTACTCCGATCAACCCGACTATAGCGACCCCGAAACGGCTAAGAAGTATCTGACCTACGATTACTTCTTGGATGAAGTTGAAGAAGTTCGGCAAAAGCTGGGCATCGACAAGTTCTACCTGATTGGCCAATCATGGGGTGGCGCCTTGGTTCAAATGTACGCTGCTAAGTATGGCCAACATTTAAAGGGCGCCATCATTTCCTCCATGGTTGATAACATCGACGAATACGTTGAAAGCATCAACCATATCCGGGAAACAGTTTTGACGGCTGACCAAGTGGCCTACATGAAGCAAGTTGAAAAAGATGGGAACTACGACGACGCCAAGTACCAAAGCTACGTCGACATCTTAAACGACGGCTACGTGGACCGCAAGAAGCCCGCTGCCATTTCTCACCTGATCAGCACCATGGCAACCGACGTTTACGGTGCCTTCCAAGGTGACAACGAATTTGTCATTAAGGGTAAGCTGAAGGAATGGAACTTCCGTGAACATTTGAAGGAAATCAAGGTCCCAACCCTGTTGACCTTTGGAGAACACGAAACCATGCCAATTGCCACGGGTAAGAAGATGGCGGAACTCATCCCCCACTCTCGCTTCGTGACAACGCCTGAAGGTGGCCATCACCACATGATCGACAACGCACCCGTTTACTACGATCACTTGGCAACGTTCATCCGCGACGTGGAATCCGATAACTTTAACGCTTAAGTTTGATAAAAAAATCCCGCTCTAATCACTGATTAGGCGGGATTTTTGTGTGCGACGACAAAAAAGCAGTGACCAGTCATTTCTGACGAGTCACTGCTCTGAAATATATTGTTTGTGCTTAGTGGATAACAACTTTCATCCCGTAAGGCACGTGATTGTAGACCCATTTGGCATCGGCCACGGACAGGCGGACACATCCGTGTGAAGCGGCGGTCTTACCTAACTCCTCGGCTTCACTCTTGATGTAATTGCCGTTCTGGTCGGTTGGCACACTGTGGAACAAGTAGATGCCGTGGTCCTTCCAGGAGACCCAGTACTTGGCTCCTTCACCAGAACTCTGGTTAAAGAAGAACTTCCCCCGTTCCCCCTGAATGGCGTACGTGCCGTGTGGCGTCTTGTTTTCCTTGCCCGTCCCGGTTGAGCAATACATGGTGTAAAGCACCCGGTTATTGCCGTCGCGAATGTACACCCGTTGCCGACTGGTATTCACGTCCAGCCACGCGTTGGGATGTTTATCTAAATTGGGATAAGGCTTGCTTTCCGACGGCTTACGCCAATTAATGGTATCGGCCTTGGCCGTCTTCTTTGCCGTCGTCTGGGTCGTCTGCTGACTCGGGTGCGAAGTCGCGGTCATCTTCTGAAAGACCCGGTTGACCCCAAGTGCCGCAACGATGATCAGCGCGACAACCACGAGTAACTGTCTAAAACGTCTCATACTCTGCCGTCCTTTTCGAATTTTTCCTAACTACGACTACTGTAACGGATTTTTCAGAAAAAAGGAACGCCTTTTACCAAAACGTAATCTACATGCAACTTAGTTTGCAGAATTCTTTAAACTCAGCTTCTCCACGTTCAAAATCTTGTCGACGAGCCCGGTGTAAAAACTGGCCTCATGGCTGACGATGATTGCATTGCCTTGGAAGTTCAAGATGGCTTGCTTCAAGGCTTGCTTGGTCTCGTCATCCAAATGGTTCGTGGGTTCGTCCATAATCAGGAAGTTAGCGGGTTCAAATTCCATCAAGGCCAGCTTGACCTTGGTTTGTTCCCCACCAGATAGCTCACCGATGGGCTTCATCGCGTTAGCGGAGTCCAGCCCACACTTGGACAGCTTGGTCCGGATGGCCTTTTGTGGCAGCTTTTCGTACTTGGCTTGGATGATCTGTAACGGCGTCTGTTGGTCGTTGTCCCAGACCAGGTCCTGGCTGAAGTAGCTGATACGGGCGGATGGTGAGAAATGAGCCTCGCCACCCTTGGCCTTGATGATGCCCAGAATCGACTTGATCAGAGTGGACTTCCCGACCCCGTTAAACCCAGTCAACCCAACCTTTTGGTCAGTCGTGACGGAGAACGTGACGGGCTTTAACAGTGGCCGGTCGTAACCGACGGACAGTTGGTCCACCACCAGCGCGTTTTGCGACCCGGTTTCCTGGTAAGGGAAATCAAAGTGGGCTTGCACATTGGTCGAAGGTGGATCGACCCGGTCCAACCGGTTAAGCATCTTTTCCCGTGACTTGGCCATGGTCGACTTGGACCCCGCCTTGTTCTTACGGATAAAGCGTTCGGCCTTTTCGATAACGACCTGTTGCTTGTCAAATTCCCGTTGTTGGGCCTTTTCACGTTCGTCACGCTGGCGCATGGCTTGCTTGAAATTGCCCCGGTACTTGGTGATCTGTCCAAACGCCACGTTAATGATACAGTTCGTCACGTTTTGCAGGAAATCGTAATCATGGGACACAATCAAAGCGGCCCCATCAAAGTTGTTCAGGTAGTCTTCCAACCACGCAATGTGGGCAACGTCCAGGTAGTTGGTCGGTTCGTCCAAGAGAATCACGTCGGGATTTTCCAGCAGTAATTTTGCCAAGATAATCTTTGACCGTTGGCCCCCAGACATCTTCGCCACTTCATGGTCCCGGCCAATGTCGTCCAGGCCTAACCCGGAGATGACCCGTTCGATTTCGGTTTCGATGTCGTAGAAGTTTCGCGCATCCAATTCTTCTTGGAGCCGGCCGGCCCGTTCGAGCAGCTTGTCCTCCATGGTTTCGGCGTATTCCGTGTACAACGCCGTCATCCGGTCGTTCTTTTCGTACAGGTCAGCGTAGGCCGTATGGAGGAAATCAATCAGCTGCATACCTTCAGGAATATCTGCGTATTGGTCCAAATAACCGATGTGGGTTTTCTTTTGCCATTTCACAGAGCCCGTCAATGGCAGCTCTTGTTCCGTAATAATTTTAATCAGTGTGGACTTTCCCACACCATTTTGCCCGACAACACCCATGTGTTCACCCTTGTTTAAGGTGAAGCTGGCGTTCTCGTAAAGTTTCTTGTCGGCGAAGCTCATGCTCAGGTCGTCGACTTCTAATAATGGCACTTGTAGTCCCTTCCCTTCTTCTCTCACGCAGAAAAGGCCCCGACAACGTCAAGGCCGTATCGTAAACATATATTAGGTAGTAATTTACCACGAAACGCCCGGGTTCGTCAACTTCCCCACCTGGGATTGCCCCCGCATTCTATGCTATAATAGGTGAAATTCACCCGAATTGGCGTGGGGTCTAACTCGTAAATTGGTCGAGGCGGACCGTTCCCGACGGCGGGTTCAAACTGCCCTGCTGTGGGGCCGGTTCCAGCCTGTGAACCGGGCTTCCACCTCAACTTTGAGCCAAAGTTCGGTCTCAAAGATTGTCCCATGCTCTAAATAGAGAAAAACACTCTATTAAGACCATCGACACAGCTGGTCAATTTGACCCGCCTCTGGTCACTGACTGTGGTTGAATTCACGTGATGTTTGCTAGGCCAATTCTGGTGACTGCTGTGTGGTTAACGCCAACACGCAATTGCTGGCTGACATCCCAGTTAACCAACCCGCTGGATGAGCGGACGATTGCTTTTCCCATTCACAGGCTTGTTGCCAAATACATCCACAGGAGTGTCACCCAATCAGGCAGTTGCTTTTATGGTGACGCGCTTCGTTGCCAGTCACATCTATGTAAGCCGCAGGGCGGGTGAAAATAAGCTCAGCCGTGGGAGTGGCCTTAGCGGTTTACCGCTTAGACCACTGCTATCTTTGAGACGTGACTTTCGGCTCAAAGTAAGTCCGGAGACCGCCCTTCGGCTCCGGGCGGCGCCCACAGCGTCACGGCTTATTTTCACCCGCCCAGAGGCGAAAGCAAACACCTATCTCCGCACCAAACACAAAACCAATCATAAAAACCAAAAAAGGACTGACTCTGAATGAATATCCGTAACATTGATCACATCACCTTAACCGTTAGCGACGAGGAACGTTCCGTTCGCTGGTACCACGAAGTCTTTGACCTGCCTATCATTGAATTTGACAATGGTCGACGCGGCGTTAAACTTGGCAAACAAAAAATCAATTTCCAACAGAGCGATGCCCCTCATTTGCCAGTCGCTAAGCATCCCCTGGCCGGAAGCGCCGACTTCGCCATCATTGCGACCGACCCGCTGGCCAACATCCTCTCACACCTGACCAACTACGCCGTTGAAATTGTCGACGGCCCGCTCCCCAAGGAAGGCGCCCTGGGCCCCATGACCTCGGTCTACGTCCGCGACCCTGACGAAAACTTGATTGAAATCGGCAAGTACGACAAGTAGGAGGTCCCCGTAGTTCATGAACAAATTAAATCAACTCCTGACGGCCGCTGGCAGTTGGCTGATTCGCAGTCTAAAATGGATTGGCTTTCTCGTGATTTACCTGGCCGATTCGCTCATTCTGCAGGCGGCCACCAGCAAGGCCAGTCATCCCCAGGTGGCAACGCGCTTGATTGGCATCATGCTGATCTACTCGGCGTTCCTTCTGGCCTTTCTGACCTGGCGCTACTGGCAACAGCTAAAGAAAAATAACCCCCGCCACATCGGCAAGACGCCGTTCACGGCCAAACGCTCGTGGCAATTGGCTGGCCTCTTTCTCCTGATGCTGGTCATTCAGTTCGGCTGGACCTTCCTGATCAACAGCCACGTCTTGAGTAGTCCCGCCAACCAAACGGCGCTCAACACGCAGATCCTGCAGTTACCATTCTGGAACTTGGCCTACGCGATTCTGTTAGCCCCATTCGTCGAAGAAATGATTTTCCGTGGTATCTTTTTAAACTACTTCTTCCGCGAAAATTCCCGGGTGATGAACTTTCTTGGCGTCTTCATGTCCGGTCTGATTTTTGGCATGATGCACGTCATGAGCTTCTCGTTCACGCTCCTCATGTACTCGGCCTTAGGTTGGGTGCTGGGCTACACGTACCTGAAATTCCGCGACTTGCGCTACAACGTGACGTTGCACTTCTTAAATAATGCGTTGTCGTTGTTGTCATTTATTTAAAACAATTCTATGCGAAAAGGCTTCGACTGCACACCCATCTAGGTGTGTCGTCGAAGCCTTTTTAGAAATGTTTCTTAATTCATTGAAACATCAATTTTGTCAAATTGCACATTCAACGTCCGATGTGTTTTGATGGCAATATCAATTAACGTCTGCGAACTCGCCTTATCAAAGCCCGTCTCAATCCGAGCAATCGTCGAAGTGGATTTGCCAACCAGCTCGGCAAACTGCTTTTGGGTCAACCCAAGTTCAGCCCGCAGATTCTTAACCCCCATCGCAATTTTCAAGTTCATTTCTGCGTCAGCCAGCTTCGCATCAAAGTTCGGATCTTCCTGCCGTAAGTCATCAGCATAGTCATCGATTGATTTTAACTTCATTTCTGATCATCTCCATGTTCTAAGTAGAATTTTCTTAACTGCCGGCCTCGACGCTTTTCCCGTTCTGGCGTTCTATCGGTTTTCTTAGTAAATCCATGCGTGATAATAAACCCATCTTCATAAGCCTTAAAATAGATAGCTCGTTGAATATTACTGCCAAACTTTGAACGAATTTCATAAAGATTACGCTCCAGCTTTTTAACCCATTGCATACGTTTAGCCGTTTCTAGCCCATATTTTTCGATTAGCAAAATGGTTTGTACTAGCTTTTGAGCATCCCCCTTAGGTAAAGCTGCTAAATATTCCGCAAACTCCGACTGATCATAGTACTTAAACTTTACACTCCCCATAACTGTATAATAGCATTGATGCTATTATTTTACACCCCATTTTCCCTACTCTAAACAAAACTGTCTGAATCATCAGCATACCATCTCCCTGTATTTGTAAAAGCGAACGTCCGTTTTAATAAAAAGCCGCTGTCAATAACTCCCCTACACCAGGAAAAGTTATCAACAGCGGCCTTACTTATACACCGAGTTACGCACCCCTTGGGGGATAACTCGTTATTTTTAAGAATCATTCACGTAGAAAATCGTTTGGAACGGTGGATAACTCCTAAAATCTGCCCAAGTTATCCACTATCACCATCTGTTAAGCACAGTTCCCTTGTCACGTGAACATCGTCCTAGCCAATTGAAGCCCACTAAACAGCAGCTGGCTGGTGTCGTCCGTGTAGTCGAAATAATCATAACCACATGCGGCGGTCGTTGTCAGCGACCAGAGGCAACTTTGCGGACGCAGCTGTGTCGATGGCGTTGGCTGAGGTTCTTTCTCAGCCTACACCATGGGACGACCTTGGAAACTCGCGCTTCTCAGCGAGGTTTCAAGGCGAGACGGAGGACCGCTCCACAGGCCGCAGTCAGTCCCCACAGCAGCGGTAGCGAAGATTGCCGCCGGGAGCGCTGGCCTCCACCAATCGAAGCCCACTAAACAGCAGCTAACTGGCGTCGTCCGTGTAGTCGAAATAATCACAACCACGTGCAGCGGCCGTTGTCAGCGACCAGAGGCAACTTTGCGGACGCAGCTGTGTCGATGGCGTTGGTCGAGGTTCTTTCTCGACCTACACCATGGGACGACCTTGGAAACTCGCGGTTTTGGCGAGGTTTCAAGGCGAGACGGAGGACCGCCTCTCAGGCCGCAGTCGGTCCCCACAGCAGCGGTAGCGAAGATTGCCGTCGGGAGCGCTGACAAGGCGCTGGCACGGACCGCCAGCTAGTCGGCGAAGAGGGACATGAGCTCCTCCTGCCGCAGCCCGTCCTTAGCCGCCCCGCGAACATCCAGCTTGATCTGCCCATCCTGGACCATGACCAACCGATTGCCATAGGTCAAGGCGTCACTCATTTTATGGGTGATCATCATCGTGGTCAAGTGGTTGGTTTCAACAATCGTTTGGGTCAGGTCCATCACCTTTTTACTAGTCTGGGGATCCAGGGCCGCCGTGTGTTCGTCTAGCAACAGTAAATCTGGGTGACTCAACGTGGCCATCAACAGCGACAGCGCTTGCCGTTGCCCACCCGATAAGTATTTGACCTGCGTCGTCAAGCGGTCCTCGAGTCCCATATTCAGGGACTGTAACAGCTCGCGATACGTGGCTTCTTGACTGGCCTTGCGATACCGACCGAGACTCATACTGCCGGTGTGTTGTTGCGCCAGCGTCAGGTTCTGGGCCACGCTCAGTTCCCCCGCCGTGCCCAACTTGGGGTCCTGGAAAACCCGTGACAGCCATTTAGCCCGGTACGCCACGGATTTCTTAGTCACGTTGTGGCCGGCCAGGGTCAACTCCCCGGCATCGGCAGGTAACGTTCCGGCAATCGTGTTGAGCAGCGTCGACTTCCCTGCCCCGTTGTTCCCGATGACAGCGACGAAATCGCCCGGTTCAATCGTCAGGCTGACATTTTTCAGGACGTGACGTTCATTTGCTGTCCCGGGAAAGAAGACCTTCTGGAGATGCTTGACGGTTAAGACTGCTGGTTGATTCTGCTTCATGTTCATCGGCTCCAATCTGTTTGAGGTAACGTTTCAACTGTTGACGCGTCCGGTACTTGGTCCGCAGGATGGGCAGGCAAATGACCACGACCAAGATGCCTGCGGAGAGAATTTTCAAATCGTCGACCGGGAAGCCCAGGCCCATCGCGACCGTTAAGAGGAACCGGTAGATGATGGCGCCGAGGACCATGCCCGTCAAACGGACCCACATCTGCCGCCCGTGGAGGAAGATTTCCCCCACCAGAACGGACGCCAGGCCAATCACGATGGTCCCGATTCCCATGCCAATGTCGGCATAGCCGTTGCTCTGGGCGATCAGGGCCCCGGACAATGCGATGCAGCCGTTGGAGACCATGTAACCCAGAATCACCATCCGGTCGGTGTAAATGCCGTTGGCCGCACTCATGGCGGGATTATCCCCGGTCGCCATCAGTGATAGGCCCAGCCGCGTCTTGAAGAGCCAAATGAGCACGGCAATCACGACACCGGTCACGACCGCCCCAACGATAATCGTCTGCAGGTCGACCGACCACGTGGCTGGCAGATAGTTGGTCAACACTTTTTGATTTAACAACGGCACGTTCGACTTGCCCATCACGTGCATGTTCACGGAGTACAGGCCGGTCATGGTTAAAATCCCAGCGAGCAGGGATGGCATGTGGAGCTTGGTGTCGAGCACCCCGGTGACCCAACCGGCCACACAGCCGGCGAGGAAGCCCAGTAAGCTAGCGACCACGGCGGATTGCCCGCTGATCATGGCGCTAACGGTCACGGCGGCCCCCAGTGGGAAGCTGCCTTCCGTGGTTAAATCGGGGATATCGAGAATCCGGAACGTTAAGAACACCCCGATAACGAGTGGTGCCCACAATAGTCCCTGTCCAATACTGGTGATTAACATAACTGGTTGCCCCTTTCTTAAGGTTCTTTGATTTGACTAGTTTGTAGGCCAATGGCTTTCGTGTTGGCTTTATTGACGTACAGGTGCAGCTTCTTCGCGGTTTGAACGGCCATGTTCTGGGGCTTTTGGTTCTTTTCCAAAACGTTGTAGGCCATCTTCCCAGTCTGCTTGCCCAAGTCGTAGTAGTTCAGGCCGTAAGTCGCGGTGCCGCCATCTTCGGCCATTTCAATTGAGCCGGTAACAACGGGCAACTTGGCCGCCTTGGCCTTGGCACCGATGGTCTTCATGGCGCTGGCCATCAGGTTGTCGGTTGGTAAGTACAGGCCGGAAATCTTGCCGGTCAGCCCTGCCAGGACGCTGGAAACATCGTTGGTGCTGGTAGCACTGACGATCTTTAATTTCAAATTGTGCTTCTTAGCGTAAGCCTTAGCCAACTTGACCTGGAGCACGGAATTTTCTTCGGATGAGTTGTACATGATGCCGAGCGGTTGGTTGCCCTTGGTCATGCTAGCCAACAATTTCAGCTGGAGGCCAACTGGGGTCAAATCGCTGGTCCCACTGACATTGGTCTGCGGCTTATCGTCGGATTTGACCAACCCAGCGGCTTTCAAATCGGTCACGGCGGTCACCAACGTTGGCGTAGTCGTGGTCTTCTTGGCTAAAGCCTGAGCGGCTGGCGTTGCGATGCCCAACAGTAAGTCATTCTTTTGTTGAACCAATTGTTGGCTCATGGTGTTCAGGTTCGATTGGTCACCCTGCGCGTTTAAGTAGTGGTAGGTCACCTTGGTTGATTTGCCGTGGGCCTTGAGTTCTGCCTTCAGGCCGGCCTTGAAGCCTTGCCGCGCCTCATCCAGCGAACCATGTTGCACGACCTGTAAAATCCCGACGTTCAAGCTGCTCTTGTCGGCACTGGACTTGCTGGAGCACCCGGCTAAGACGAGACCCAATCCCATTAAAGCTAAACTGCTAACTAATAATTTCTTCATAATCGATTCCTCCAAGGTATGATGGTGCTTTTATTTTCGGGCCGGTATAACTGTCACCGGTCAACGATTGACTGATCCTTTAATTGGTAAATTTAACCAATCTGCCAGCAAGATGACACGCCCTGCGTCCAGGGATGTCACCGTTTCTCGGAAAAAGACCTCCGGGAAAACAAAAAACACCAGATAGATTCTGAGTAGAATCTACCTGGTGATATCGGGCCCGATATATTTTCTCCAGATAGATTATACCCGTATCTATCTGGCGCTAAGTTCATGCTGAAAAACTTTAGCTATTCGATAGATACAAACGCAATTGAGCGGCGCGTTCGTATCCAACGAGGTGAATACAAACGCTATCTAAAGAAAAAGCTAAAGGCAAATTGGTTATTTAAATGAGTTAGGCTATTGAGTTTCATAATGGCAAAATCCCTTTCATTTATCAATTTACTCTCTCAGTTAACCATGAAAAAATAAGACTGTCAACCCTGAATTTTAATTTAATTCTCATTTTCGGATTGTGTAGTCGTTGCCCTCGCCCTCCGGGAGACTGCCAATGGACCGTGACGCTGTGGGCGGACACCCAGAGCCAAAAGGCGGTCTCTGGGATGCTGAGTCCATTGGCAGTCTCCCTGCGGCTAAACAACGTTCAACCCGAAAATGAGATTTCTGACAATTACTAAGTTGGTGGCCTGGTCATTCTGTGAGTGTGTGTGGAATAGGTTTTACTGGTCAAACTTGTCCAATCTGTAATTGAAATAGGACGACTCTCTCTATAACATTGACGGCCAAAAAGAAACTGACCATCAATCACGACAGAACGCCAACCAACACAAACGTCCACCGCAACTGTAGGGCTAAACCAGTGTTAGCCGCAGGGCTGGGAAAACTGGGCCGGTCGTGGAAGTGACCAGAGGCAGATCAAAGTGACCGGCTGTGTCGATGGTCTTAGCTGAGGTTTCCCACTCAGCTTAGCCCATGGGACAACCTTTGAGACCGCACTCTGGCTCAAAGTTGAGGTGGAAGCCCGCCCTTTGGCTGTAACCGGCCCCATAGCCGGGCACTTTGAATCCGCCGCCGGGAACGGAAGCGACCAGGCCCAGTTTTCACCAGCCCGGAGGCGCAAACAAAAACACAAGTTTAACCCTAAAGTTCGCTGACGTTTGGTTCGAGGGTGAGGAGGCTGCGGTAGTCCTGGCACCAAGCCAAGCCCATCGCCCCATCCCCAACATGCACCCCAAAACTAGGCCCAATCAAGGCCACATCAAATTTAACCGTCGGGAACCGCTTCTGCGCACCAGCGAGCCAGCGTTGCGTGGCTTCCGGTTGGTCGGCATTTAACACCGTCGCCTTAACCGGGTCGGCCCCCGCCAAGTCAGCGGCCAGGTCGTCCAGGAAGTCTGCCATGGCGCCCTTCAACCGCAAGGCACTCCCTGCCACCCGCATTTTACCGGATGGATCAAAAATCAGGATGGGCTTGCCCGCCAACAAGGGCGTACTGCCGGGACTGTGGCTGGGATTGACTTCCCCCGTGCGTAACAGCGGCTTGATGGAATCCACCACAAACACACTGTGCGCGGTTGCCCGCAGCTTGGTGAGCTGGGCGAAGACTTCCTTGACTGCGTACCCCTTCGCGACCAGTTCAGCGGCCAGGCGCACCTGGTCCCCCATCGTCGTGAGGATGCCGCGAGAGTCCCACGGCCAAACGTGGACACTGGTAATATTTTCAACGTAAGCGGCTAACGTGTTCACCAGCCCGGAAATCCCGAGTGAGGGTCCAATCACGATGACGTCGGTCACGCCCGTTTCAGCCAAGGCATCACAGGTCGCCTTCACGGTCTTCATGGAAACCTGCGGCGCGGTCGGCACCATTTTTTTCGATTTGGCCAGCCGCATCAAGCGGTAGTAATCGGCCGTGCTCAGGTCTTGATACTCGTGGTACTGCCGGTTGCCAAACATAATTGGCGCGGCCAAGAGCGTCACCTGGCGCTCCGCCGCCTCGTCAAAGTCCATGCCGGCAGACGTATCCGTTAGAACTGCAATTTTCATTGATGCAGCCTCCTTGTGTCGTTTCATTCGAGGGTATGCATCCCCCGCAACTGTTATCGTCCAGTATACCAAAAATCAGCGCCACCCAACGCCAAAGTTTGTGATTTCCGGGCAATGATTCTTCTACCTGTCTCTTACACACCTCTCTTTACGCTGAACAACTTATGACCGTATCTAAATCCTATAGTCCCTCATCAGAAAAAGATGTGACAACCAACACGGCCAACCTCAGTGACCAGAGGCGAATCAAGTTTCCCGGCTGTGTCGATGTTCTTAGCTGAGCGGGCTACTCTCAGCTTAGAACATGGGGCGACCTTTGAGACCGCTCTTTGGCTAAAAGTCGAGGTGGCAGACCGCCCCTCAGGCTGGCACCGACCCCACAGCAGGGATACTTGAATTCGCCGCCGGGAACGACGGTCGGCCTGTTGGTCCAAACCAATTTGTAAAAAAATGAAAATTAAGGTTGACGCCTTTTAAGCGTTGCCGTAAACTAAAATTATTCAAACAACGGAAAGAAGGAAAAGTTAATGCAAATGTCTAACACAAAACTTAATGGACGTTGGCAAAGCCGGTAATCAAGTCGTCATCAGTGTTGATGCGACTTGAGCTCCCAGAGCGATTCTCGCATCTGCGCCGGCTAACTTTTCTATGCAAAAGCCCGCACGGATGTATCATTCCGGTTTTGCGGGCCTTTTTATTTGGGTACCCAGCCGGTCTGGGTGCTCTTTTTTGTATAATCGACCGTTGCCAACCACCATTAAAGTGAGGTTAACCAAATGAAACGTCTATATGGACTCATTGCCATTTTACTTATTTTTCTCGGCTTTGCCTTCGTTCAGGAGAGCAAGCCCGAATCTGCTGCTAAGAAGGAAGTCCCAACGGTTGGGATTCTCCAGTTGCTTTCTCACCCGGCCCTCGACGCTATTCACAAAGGCATCATCCACGGGCTCGCCGAAGAAGGCTACACCGTGGGCAAGAACGTCAAAATTGATTTTCAAAACGCCCAAAATGATCAGAGTAATCTGAAGACCATGAGTGCCCGCTTCGTGAACGAAAAGGCGGCCGCCATGATTGGGATTGCCACGCCATCCGCACAGGCCTTGGCCAACGCCAGCTCGAACATTCCCGTCGTGCTGGGGGCCATCACCGATCCGATGGGCGCCGACCTGGTCAAGAGCAACACGCATCCTGGCAACAACGTCACCGGGGTGTCCGACCAAGCACCGCTGAAGGCCCAGCTCAAATTGATTCAACGCATCATGCCTAAGATGAAGACACTGGGCATCATCTACACTTCCTCCGATGACTCCGCTACCGCCCAGTATCACCAATTCAAGGCTCTTTGCAAAAAGGAACACGTCCAACTCAAGGCCTACTCCATCGCCAGCACCAACGATTTGAACCAGGTCGCTGAACAGATGGTCAGCCAGGTCGACGCCATTTACGTGCCGACCGACAACACGGTGGCCAGTGCCATGCAAACGCTGGTCTCCACGGCCAACGCCAAGAAGGTCCCCGTTTTCCCAGCCGTCGATACCATGGTCAAGGCTGGTGGGCTCGCCACGTTGAGTATCAACCAGTACAAGCTCGGGGTTGAAACCGGGAAGATGACCGCCGCCATTTTAAACGGTAAGAACCCGGCCGACACGCCCATTCACTTCGAGAAAAAAGGTGAAATGACCGTCAACCTGAAACAAGCCAAGAAGCTGGGCATCACGTTGCCCGCCGACGTTGTTAAAGAAGCCAAAGCACACGGGGAGGTTTTTAAATGAGTTTAGCAGTTTCCGCAATTGGACAAGGCCTCCTCTGGGCCGTCCTCGGGGTCGGGTTATTCCTGACCTTTAGAATCTTAGATTTCGCTGATATGACGGTTGAAGGCACGTTCCCACTGGGTGCCGCCACCGCCGTCGCTGCCATTGCCAACGGGATGAACCCGTTACTCGCCACGTTGCTAGCTTTCGTCATCGGTGCCCTCGCCGGCCTGATCACCGGGCTGCTCTACACCAAGGGGCACATCCCCATTCTGTTAGCCGGGATTCTGGTCATGACGGCCTGTTACTCCGTTAACCTGCGGATCATGGGCCGGGCCAACGTTTCCCTTCTGGGGAAGGCCACCTTATTTAAGAACCATTTCTTAGCCTCCCTGCCCCAATACTTTGACAGCGTGGTACTGGGCACCCTGATCATGGTGATCATCACGACCATCGTCATCTACTTCCTGCAAACGGATCTGGGCCAAGGGTTCATCGCCACCGGGGATAACCAAACCATGGCGCGCTCACTCGGCATCAATACCGACAACATGAAAATCATGGGCCTGATGGTCTCCAACGGCTTGATTGCCTTTGGCGGCGCGCTGGTCGCCCAAAACAACGGGTACGCCGACGTCAACATGGGGATCGGCATCATCGTTATCGCGCTGGCCTCCATCATCATTGGGGAAGTGGCCTTTGGCGATTTGACCCTGAACCAACGGCTAGTCGCGGTCACACTCGGCAGTATCCTCTACCGGTTCGTCCTGTTGCTGGTCCTCAAGTTGGGCTTCAGCGCCAACGACCTGAACCTGATTTCCGCCATCATCCTGGCACTCTGCATGATGCTGCCGGTCTTCAACAACGTGTTGAACTTCAAGCACCTTGTGAAACGGGGGTTGGATACCAATGACTAAACCATTACTGGAATTAAAGGATGTCGTGTTAAAAGTCAATCGCAACACGCCCGAAGAAATCACGATTTTAAATAAGCTCAACCTGACCATCAACGCCGGCGATTTTATCACGGTGTTGGGCTCCAACGGGGCGGGGAAATCCACCCTGTTCAACGCTATTGGGGGCGACCTCAGTATCGATAGCGGTCAGATTCTCCTGAACGGTAAGGACATCGCCCACGAATCCGTGGAAAAACGGACCCGCTTCCTGGCCCGCGTTTTCCAAGATCCTAAGCTGGGGACTGCTCCCCGGATGACGGTCGCCGAAAACCTGTTACTGGCCGAACGGCGCGGACAACGCCGCGGCTTGTTGCCCCGGGGGCTGAACCACCACATGGCCCACTACAAGGAATTGACGGTCACCATGCACAACGGCCTGGACGACCGCCTGACCACGGCGACCGGGAACCTCTCCGGTGGGCAACGCCAAGCGCTTAGTTTCCTGATGGCCACGCTAAAACGCCCGGAAATCTTACTGCTGGACGAACACACGGCGGCTCTCGATCCCCGGACCGGTCAGGATTTAATGCATTTAACCAATGAACGGGTCTCCCAGGATAAGTTGACCTGCTTGATGATCACCCACCATATGGAAGACGCCCTGACGTACGGCAACCGCTTGATTGTCCTGCACCACGGCAAGGTCACCTACGACGTAGCCGGCGCCGATAAGCAAGCCCTGACCAGTGAAAAGCTCTACAGCTTCTTCGCCGAGATTGAATAGGAGGTCCCCTTTTATGGAAATCGTCATTTCAAATGCACCCTTCAACCGCGCCGCTGCCCTGTCCTTGCGGCAAGCCACCTTCGTCACCGAACGCGGCATTCCCCGCGACGTCGAGTTTGACGACCGCGACACGCCGGACCGACTCTACGTGGTTGCCTACCAACGGCCAGAACTGCCGGTCGGCACGTTGCGGCTGGAACCCCAATCGACAACAGAAATGCGCTTCGGTCGGGTCTGCACCAGTCAGGCATTGCGCGGCCAAGGCATCGGTAGCCAGGTCCTGCAGGCCGGTGAGAATTGGGCCAAGGCCCACGGCTTCACCAGCGGTCTGATTGACGGCGAGCTCACCGCCAAAAGTTTCTACGAACGTTGCGGCTACCACGTGGTCGGTGAGCCCTTCGAAGAGGACGGCGCCCCAGTGGTAACGTTGAAGAAGACGCTGTAACCTGTACGTTTGCCGTTCGTTCCCGGCGGTGGGCTCAAGCTGACCTGCTGTGGGGACTAATATTAAATAGACAAATTATCGTATGCTTATTCCCAACAGATAACGACCAATTATCATTTAAGTCAGCTTTCAATCCAAATAGGAGAAACCACTTATCTTTTAGTGGTTTCTCCTATTTGATTCTATTACATAACGCATTTTTAGACTTTCCCAGAACTTTTCACCAGTTAATTAATCACTAAACTTGATGATTCGTTTGCCACGATTGGGTCCCTTTTCAAAATCGCTCTGTGCTATCTTAACGCCTGCCAACGTGAATGGATAGATTTGATTCACGTGGATGTCTAGCTGATTATGCGCATACAGATCAACAACCGACGAACGTGTTTCTTCGCTGACATCTCCCCAAATAAACTTGGCCTCCACGTTATATTTCTTGGCCAGTTCTTGATCAGGGACCACGGCTGGCGACAGTAGCTTTCCACCTGGCTTAATGACCGAATAACTTCTATCTTGAGTTGCCTTATCAACGAGGTGGACTACCAAATCGACATCCTTGACAATTTTCCCAAAATCTTCATGCCGATAATCAATAAACTGGTCTGCCCCTAAAGCTGTCACATAGTCTTCATCCTTAGCCGCTGCCGTCGTAATCACGTAGGCACCGGCGGCCTTAGCAAACTGAATCGCCATACTACCGACGCCACCAGCACCACCATGAATCAGTACCTTTTGGTTGGCCTGCACCTTACCTTCAAGCACCACAGCGCTCCAAGCAGGAAGTGCCGTTCCTAGCAAGCCACCTAGTGGCACCAGATCCAGGTCTTGTGGTACTTTACTAATCAGCGCATTTTCATTAATAGCAACATATTCAGCGTAGGTAGCCAATGTGTTCAATCCAACGACGTGGTCCCCGACCACAAACTTGGTGACCTGACTGCCCGTCTGCGTGATGATTCCTGAAAAATCAGTACCCAAAGAATGTGGCAAGGCGGCTTGGTTTTGCACCGTTGCCGGGAAACCA
Source organism: Levilactobacillus lanxiensis (assembly GCF_016861655.1). Classification (GTDB taxonomy): domain Bacteria; phylum Bacillota; class Bacilli; order Lactobacillales; family Lactobacillaceae; genus Levilactobacillus; species Levilactobacillus lanxiensis. The sequence continues at coordinate 87,569 of NZ_BOLN01000002.1, forward strand.
TTCTTACGGATAACCACATCCACATCATTAACGCCGGTGGCAACTAACTTGACCAGCACCTCATCTGCTGCAATCGTTGGCATAGCAGTATCGACTTCAAACAAACCATCGACAGAGCCATATTCACGCAAAAGTATTTCTTTCATTACTCGCCACTCCTCACTTGATTAAAAATCAGTTCCATTGCGCTTTCAATTTCAATATGCTTATTATAAGATGTACCCTAGTTAAAACAAGTACGCAATAAAAGAATAGATACTATCAAAAAGTATCCTAAGGAGAACAACGATGAAAGTTGAAAATGAAGCAGCCACCCTTGCACAGTGTCCCATAGCACCGTCACAAAAAATTCTTCGTGGCAAATGGACTTTGGTCATCCTATATTTTCTCAGTCAAGGGGTCTTGCGCTTTGGCGAACTACAACGAAAATTACCAAACGTAACGCAGGCCTCACTCACTAAGCAGTTGCGTTTGCTGGAAGAATACAAGATTGTCCATCGGGAAGTCTACAAACAAGTTCCACCTAAAGTAGAATATTCTCTAACTGAAGTTGGCCAAGGATTTATTCCGGTGTTGACTGCACTGGAGAAGTGGACGACAGACTATCAAGAGCTCCAGTAAATTCGCTGGCTCTCAAGAAGGACTAGACTGGTTAACCGGCAACAATAATTAGTGGTGACGTTGAAGAAGACGCTGTAACTTAACTAAATCGGTCTAGCTGGAATGAATGCCGAGGCACCCAACCAGCTGGGCCATTTTTTTTGTAAATTACTGTGCAAATCAGTTGTTATCTTTGGTACTAGATGGTACCATCCAACCAGAGGTGATAAAATGACTTCCCAAGTACATTTTCGAATGGATAAAAAGGACAAGGAAGACTTAGAAGCCGTCATGCATCGAGTGGGGTTGACTCCCGCTGAAGCATTTCGTATCTTTGCAAAAAAGTCGATTGAAGTTGGCGGTATTCCTTTTGAGGTCGCCCAACCCACTCCACGTCTGACAGAAGCAATAAACAGTCAAGATTACATTGAATTTGATGATCCAAAGAAAGGGCTGGATTGGTTAAATGACTAAACAGCCGTATAAACCAGCCTTTGAGAAAAAATTCAAAAAGCACTATCAAAATCTGCTTCGGGGCGGTCGTTACCACAAACCCGATTTCGAAAATGTTTTCTATGCATTAATTAATGATGACGTATTAGAACCACGTTATAACGACCACCCTCTAGTCAATCGTAAACCTGAACGGGAATTGCACATCAAACCCGACTGGCTACTTATTTATAAATATGATGGTAGCTTTATCCGCTTCATCGATACTGGGAGTCACGCAGATCTGTTCAAGTAAAAACGCTCCACGTAAAGTACGTGAATCCTACTTTACAGAATATCAGACTGGTTTTCGTGGTAAGGTAGTTGCTGTGTGCTGATCAATATTGCTAAAAGATTAAACCCAAAAGGCCATGTGACGAAATTCCTGTCACACGGCCTTTTCAATTTCAGTGAAATCTCGTTACTTGCGTTGCCACATCGCTTCAACCGCAACAATCACCGGTGCCGCAACAATCACAAACAACCGCAATACAAAATCCGTCCCCCAGCTGGTCAGCCAGCTCTCCTTGCCAGCGGCATCCCCAACGCGGGCCGTGCCAAAACGCCCGGTGTTGGCATAACTAGCCCCATCACGTAAGGCCTCCTCTTCAGCATCGCCCCGCGGCCGCTGAATCTGTGGTCCCTTATTCTTGCGAGAAAACTGCTTCATGATGCGGTAAGCATGCGGAAAACAGACGCCATAGCTCAGAACCGCATACACGGTCCACCACGAAAAAGTGAGATGCGGAGCTCCATGGGTGACCGGCACACTAAACAGGACGAACCAAAAGAGACAGGGAACAATTCCCTTTAAATATGATTTAACCATCAACTATTTCTCCTCTATTTCTATATAGCTTAAAGATACCACCGGACGGCCAGCTGGACAATCCATGACCGCAAAAAGGCCGCCAATGACGGCGACCTCGATTCATTATTTTATTGAAGTTAACCAGCTGTCAGGGCGACTAACTAAGTAGACAACCACCAACCCTCACCGGCTTACAGGGCACAATCCCCAGTCAACGACGGAATTAGGGCTAAACCTGTGTCAGCCGCAGGGCTGGTGAAAATGGGCTCAGCCGTGGGAGTTGCCTTAGCGGGTTTCCCGCCTAGGCAACTGCTATCTTTGAGACTCGGTCTATGAGGCTCAAAGTAAGTCTGGAGACCGCCTTTCGGCTCCAGACGTGCGCCCACAGCGCCACGGCCCATTTTCACCAGCCCGGAGGCGCTGCCAAGCACACAAGTTCAACCCTTATTTCTCGTAAGTCTTGATTAAGCCCTGGGTGCCGTCGTTGCCTAAGCCGAAGTCGTCCACCATCGCCTCATACAACAGCTTAGCCTGCGTGGTAGCCGGCAAGTCCAGCCCCATCCGGTCCGCTTCCTGCAAGGCAATCCGCAGATCCTTCAAGAAATGCTTGGCGAAGAACCCCGGCGTGTAGTCACCCTTCAAAATACGGGGCACGTAATTGTCCATGCTCCAGTTGTCGGCGCCACCACTGCTCAGCGTGGCCAAGACCTGCGGCAAGTCCAGCTCGGCGGCCTTGGCGTAGACCAACATTTCCGTCAGTCCGGTCATGGTACCGGCAATCATGATTTGGTTGGCCATCTTGGTGTGCTGACCCTTACCGGCACCGCCGAAGTAGTTGACCCGTTGGCCTAATTGTTGAAAGACCGGCAAGACCTGATCATACGCGGCCTTATCGCCACCGACCATCACCGTCAGCGTGGCGTTCTTGGCCCCAACATCCCCACCGGAAACGGGGGCGTCTAACGCTTGAACGTCGTGGTCGTGCGCCAGCTGCGTTAGTTTTACCGCCAGCGCTGGGGTACTGGTCGTCATGTCCACGACCGTACTACCGGCTTGGATGCCAGCAAAGATGCCGTGCTCACCAGTGTACACCTCTTCGACGTCGCTGGGATAGCCGACCATGGTCATGACCAGCTGCGATTGTGCCGCCACGTCTTCGGGTGTCTCGGCCCAGGTGGCCCCAGCAGTCAAGACGGTTTCGGCGTGCGCCTTGGTCCGATTGTAGACCACGACCGTTTGCCCCGCTTTCAAGAGATTCAAGATAATGCCGGTGCCCATGACGCCGGTCCCAATAAACCCAATTTGCATAAGCGTTACCTCCTGATTGTCACTTACTGATTAATCCATTTCCACGAGCTCGCCGTGAACTGAAAAGTGTGCAGCTTGTTCTTTACCAAATATGTGGCGCGCACCTGTTTGCGAGACACTAGCAACGTTTTAAACGTCGTCCCACCAATCTTGCCGTGATAGGTTTTACCCCGCGTCAGGCGCCGGCCATTGACCGTGACCTTCCCCTTAGAAAAGTTAATCGCCTGAATGTATCCGGACCCCTTCAGGCTGGTGGACACATCAAAAATCTGATGGTTCCCGTTCATCTGAATATTGGTTAACTGAAGCGAGTTTTTGCCCCATAGCCGAAAGAAAGCCAGTGCCGATAGAAACTTGTACTGCACGTGAATCGTCTTTTTGGTAAATTTACCCTGAAACTTTTTCGGTTGCTTTTTGTTCCACGAATACTGCCGGGAATCTATTTGCGCATTCTTATACGTTGTCCGGTAGTGCTGTCCCACCGGCCCCGTCAAGGTTTTTCGCGCCAAAATAGTGCCGTCCGCCACCTTATACGTGACGAGCACCTTGCCCGTCGTTGTTGCCGCCTGCGCACGGGTCATTGTGCCGCCGACGCCTAGCAGGATACTCACTAGGATTAACCAATTGAAACGCTGCCACCAGGTCCGCATACCTTCATCTCCATTTTACGAGTTCGACTCTGTTTACGCCTCCGGGCTGGGTGAAAATGAGCCAGAACGTGGTGTCGTTCGTTCCCGACGGCGGGCTCAAAGTGCCCTGCTGTGGGGTCGGTTCCAGCCTGTGAAGCGGGCTTCCACCTCAACTTTGAGCCTGAGGAACGGTCTCAAAGGTTGCCCCATGCTCTAAACTGAGAAAATCACTCAGTTAAGACCATCGACACAGCTGGGCGCTTTGGCCCGCCTCTGGTCACTTACATTGACCACATTGTTCATTTTCACCAGCCCTGCGGCTGACAGTGATTTAACCCGTAATGATATTTCGTTCACTATTCTGTTTTCTTTTATTGATTCAGCTTCTACTGACTAGCCATGCTAAAACGACCAACCACACAGTCTTCACTAACAGCTGAACCTACAATCGGTAAACAGAATTATCCCATCCCCCTAAAGAACCTAACCTTCAATTGAACAAGAACTAAACATATCTTTAGTATACCCATTTCTCCAGCTGGGCACTACAAAAAGGCCGCGAACATTTTCTGTCCGCGGCCTTGGCATTAAGATTCAGTTTGTTTTGAGGCTTTTTCAGTCTTGGCTCGTGGTTGACGCCGCTTGCGGATCACGTGAATCAACAACGTAATCACGATGGCTCCCAGCACGACAATCCCAAACAGCGTGGCGGGAATTTCAATGTCGATAGCGGGAATCGAGACGAACAGCTTCAGGGCAATAATCCCAATCAGGATGTACGCCATTGGCTCCAGCTCGGGAATCCGCCGCATTAATTTCATGATAACTTCGGCGACACCCCGCATGGCCAGAATGCCAATCAGTCCCCCAATCAAGACAATGACTGGGTTGTTGGAAATGGCTAAGGACGCCAGCACGGAGTCCACGGAGAAAATAATATCCATCATTTCAATCTGCATGACCACCGACCAGAATAACGGTAGGAAGCGGCGTTTCTTGTCCTTGACCAGTTTGCGGGTATGTTTAACCCGGGTTTTACTGAAGTATTGAAACACCAGAAAGACCAAGTAGAGTGCCCCGATGACCTTGATTTCCCAGAAATTAATCAGGTACGTTCCTAGTCCAATGATGATGAACCGGAAGAGGTACGCGCCCCAGATCCCGTAAAATAACGACTTTTCCTGTTGTTCACGGGTGGGCAGTGACTGCGTTTGGGCGGCTAACACGACTGCGTTATCCACCGACAATAGACATTCAATTAAGACCAGTGAAAAGATGATCAGCCAGTCGTTGCCGGACGTAATCACCGTTTCCCAGTTGTGTAAATCAAAGAATGGCCCATAGAGTTGGCCAAGAAAATGTAACAATGCTGGGTTCAGCTCCTCATAACTAATTTTATATTGGGGCTAAGTTTACCACACTCCCCTAAAAGTTGCGACCCATTAAGTTGCTTCACCCCATACTCTTTTAATGCCTTGGTTAAGTATCTTAACCTGTTTATAAAATAAATCGTTGAAAATGTTACTGAAAAGTGACAATCTTGTTACCTCTTCGCAACTATCCAGCGGTACCATGGGACTTACAACTAAGGGGAAATGGATGATGATTGTGAAGAAATTATGGTTAATCTTGGGGACGCTTTTGGTTGTTGGGGCTTTGTTACCTGCCACTTCGGCGGATGCCAAAAGCTACCTGCAAATCACTAGCAAACAAAATGTCAGCTACAACGCGCGGTTCACGAATCAGGCGAGCCGCAACGACGGCATTTATTATTACGCACCGTACTACACGCAGCGCTCGGCTAAGACCCGCGACGCTAGCGGAAAGAATTGGCAACACCGCTTCGTCAAGGTCACACAGACGGCCAAGCTCTCGAACGGGACGACCTACGTGAAATTCGCTTGGTATGGCAAAACGATTGGCTGGGTCAATCAAAACGCCCTGCAAAAGTACAGCCGTTCGCAAAATGCGGCCGCGTTACTAAACAACGCCCACTTCCAAGGAAGTGCCATGCTGTTCAACCACTACGCGACCGGGGCCAGCCTGGTCAGTGTCGGTAACGCCGATACCACCAGCAAGTCCGCCAACAGCGCAACGACCCTCTTTCCCATCGCCTCGCTACAAAAGGTCATGACGGGGGCCATCATTGAACAATTGGCGGCCAGCAACAAGCTTTCCTTAACCGATAAACTCAGCAAATACTACCCCAGCGTTTCCGGTAGCGGTAGCATTACCCTCCGGCAACTGCTGAACCACCGTTCCGGCATCGACATGGACGAAAGCACGCCCGACAGCGTGTTGAGCACCCAGGCAGCCGAACTGAACTACACGCTCAGCCAGCTCAAGAGTACCGGTGGACAAAACTTCAACTACACCAACGCCAACTACACCCTGCTCGCAGCGATTGCGTCCAAGGTCACCGGCCAAAGTTACGATAACCTGGTGCAAAGCCGGATCATCAAGCCACTGAACCTGCAGCACACCTACGCCTGGGACAGCCTGCCTAAAGACAGTGTCGTGGCCAACGGTTACAGCTATAGTAATGGCAACAGCGTCGCCAATGGCGTCTCACAAAAGCTGATGTCCTCGCTGTTGGGAGCCGGTAACTACTACTCGACCCCATCGGATTACTACAAGATCCAAAAGGGCCTGCGTAACGGTAAAATTTTGACCAAGAACCAATACTACGACTTAGCTAACGATTACAAACTAAACTACGCCGGCGGGCTTTACCACTATAATGGCGGCATCAAGCGCGTCCGTGGTGCCCTGACCGGTTCCGGTTACGAAACCATTTACTACGGCTCCGAGGGGAACAAGAAGGGTGTCGTCTTATTCGCCAACCAGAAGCCAACCAAGTCCATCGATACGTTGGCCAAGACCCTCTACGATCTCGCGCGTTACTACAACGAAAACTAACTTGGTTCGGTCGCTGACACTGCGCCTGCGGTAATTCAAGCCCTTCACCCTGTGGGGACCGGCTCCAGCCTGAGGTTCTGGCTTCCGCCTCGACTTGAAACCTCGCCAAGACCGCGAGTTTCCAAGCTCGTCCCGTGCTGTAAGCCGTCAAAAGCGACGACTAACACCACCGACACAGGGTTCGGTCTTGATTACCTCCGGATCCGTTAGGCAACAACCACGTGAGTTTCGTGGTCACGACTAAACTGTATCTGTTTGACTGTACTAAGAATCCCCGTCATCAGCAGTCCTACTTGGACGTTGGTGGCGGGGATTTTTTTCAATCTTTTATTCAGTTATGTTCAGATTCGAGGATAGCTCACTAAGAGTCAAATCGACTGTCTCTATCACGACAATCAACGCCGTCAGGAACGACTATGCCAGCCAGCCGACAAGTCAGCCCACCACAACAGAGCCAGCACACACCTAATGGGCTAAACCAGTCTTAGCCGCAGGGCTGGGAAAATTGGGCCGGTCGTGGGAGTGACCAGAGGCGCGCCAAGGTGACCGGCTGTGTCGATGGTCTTGGCTGGGGTATTTTCCCAGCCTAGCCCATGGGACAACCTTTGAGACCGCTCCCCAGGCTCAAAGTTGAGGTGGAAGCCCGCTTCTCAGGCTGGAACCGGTCCCACAGCAGGGCACCTTGAGCGCGCCGTCGGGAACGGACGCGACCAGGCCCAGTTTTCACCAGCCCGGAGGCGCGGCAACAACACAACCAACCAAGCCCGTTAAGTGTCGTACTGATTCAGGTTGTAGGTGGCGATGACATTGTCGAGTTTCTTGGCGTAATCCGGATCCGTGGCGTACCCGTTGCTCTGCAGCAACTTCGCCGCCGTCCGGTAATCCGTCACAGTCTGCTTGAAATAACTCTCCTTCAACAAGGCATCATGATCCAGAATCGCCGCGGTCAAACTAGGATAGTCCCGGAAATCAGCGTGGATCTTGATCTTTTTACCATTAACATATTCGGTCGTGGGAAACGACTTGGTCTTGCCCTGATAACTGCCCTTCACCCCAAACGGGTTGTTGGCCTGGACAAACAGCGCGGACGTCCCCCAGCTCGATTCCAGAATGGCCTGGGCAATCACGATGCTGGGCAAGACCTGACCATTTTGCTGGTACACGCGTACGGCCGGGGCTGCAATCTTCTTGATGAATTTCTGTTGCGTCGCCGTTTCACCGGTGTTGCCGGCACTGTAGCTGGTCTGCTCGACGTGCGTCGCCTGCATGACCGTCTTGATTTTACCCCGCATTAACAGGCCGCCACCCAGCACCAACAGGATCAGGACAAAGATCCAGGTAGCCATGGCGGGGTTAGTCGTTGATTTTCGTTTTTTTCTCCGTCGTTTTGCCACCAGAATCCCCTCGTTTCCGTTATAATAGACTCAATTATACCGAGAAAAGTTTAAGGAACTGCTAAATTCAGAAAGTCTCAAAAAAACTTAACCTTTACGAAAGGAGCCGCGCGGATGCTGCTTACTGTGAGTGTCATTTTAATTTTATTAGCCGTCTTACTAACCTTCTGGCAACCCCACGGCCTCAGTTCCGCGGTGATGACCTGCATCAGCGGCGGGCTGATTATTCTCTTCGCCAGCTTCTCTCACCATCCCGGCTGGCAGCTGGTCGCCCACCTCGGTTGGGGTCTGATCACCATCATCGGCGTGGTCGGTCTCTTCAGTTTATTACTGATTCTAAATGCGCCCCACCTAGTCGTTCGCAAAAAGGAACGCCTGACTTACGGGCTCCTAGCTGGCATTTGGCTCTGTCTGATTCTCGGCGTGGGCTGGGGCTTCCGGCTGGCCAGTGGCCACTTTGGTGAAAGCTGGTGGCCGTGGGTGACCTTCATCCCCGCCTTCAGCGCTTACCTGGGCGTGCTCTACGGTGCCAGTCTAGTCGGCAACCTGCGGGCAAACGTTTGGCGGGCCCGGCGAGCGGATACGATTCTGATTCTCGGCGCGGGCCTGCGCAACGGCCATGAAATTGGCCGCGTGTTGGGCAGTCGATTGGATACGGCCCTAGCCCTTGCTAGACGCCAAAAAGGCCCCGTGACCCTCCTAGTTAGCGGAGGCCAGGGACCGGACGAAACAATTTCGGAAGCCGCAGCGATGGCGGCCTATTTAGAGGCCCACGATTGGCCCAGCGACCAGATTGTTCAGGAAACGCGGGCCACGAGTACCTTTACCAATCTGCTTTATAGTCAACGATTATGGACGAAGCTGCCCCAGCAAGGCGGCCGCGTCGTCATCGTGACCAACAACTATCACCTGTTCAGGGCCGAACACCTGGCTAGTCAGCTCGGCATTCGGTGTGGCGGTTACCCGGCCCCGACCCGGTGGGGCTATTTGCCAGCGGCGTGGGCGCGAGAATTTCTGGCGATTATCATGCTGCATCCCCGCCTCCACCGTGGCGTCTTGATTGGCATGGTTGCGGCCAATATTCTGTGGTTCCTAATTTAACGCGGTCACGCTGAGCTGATTGGGCACGTTGTAATACTTGGGCTTGGTCCACGTCAACATTTCCGGCGTCAAGCGCAACTGAACCGTGTCCAAGCGGTTATACGGCTGGAAGTAGTACGTCAGCGATTCGCAAACGGTGGCGGCGCGGTAGACCGAGTACGTCGGCCGATACTTGGAGCTGCGCGGCACGGTCACGCTGTCCAGCAAGTGCCAGGCGCTGATAATGGCCTCGTCCTCGTTGTCCGGCAAATCGGCGCGTTCCTTGTAGTAAGCGGCGCGCACGAAGCGGCCACCCGGTGTGAAGGATCCACTCGGCACGGGCTTACCGGAGAAGCGGCCGGTCGTCACTCGGGGCGCGTTCAATGGGACGGTGCCGGCGTCAAAGTCGTCGGTATAGTTCACGTATTGGCCCAACCGTTCCAGCTGAAGCTCGAAGTCCTTGCTGTTGGTGACGACGCCCAAGGGATTCTCGCGCACCTTCATGGGAAAATGCGTGGGTTCGATGACCACGGTCCGGCCGGTGCGGTCGACCACAGCAAAATGTAATTCGGAGTCGCCAATGTCGTTCACGGCAAAGCGATTCGTCATCAATTGAATCTCGTCGATGTGGGCTTCAATATCGGCGACCGAGGCGTAGTGCCCCAATAAATAAAATGAAAATTCATACGGAGCCAGATGAACCTGGCCCGGCGTTGGCGTTTCCACGAGGTGTGACCCGTTGGCAAACGTCAATTTTTGTACGCTCAAGCCCATTTCATTGACGCCATCGGACACGTCAATTTCATGGTCGTGCGCGCCCCCACCGCCGATCATGGCGTAGCGGTTGGTGTGAACTTCGTTGTCGTATAGGCCCTGCCACTGGAAATTGCGGGGCACGAACAGGGGTTGGACGTATAGGGCGTGCCAATCCATGGTGCGGGCTAGGATGTGGCTGCCGTCTTTCGCAATCTGTAATATGCTGGTACACACAGGTGTCAGCCTCCTTAAAAATTGTCTGGGGTTGGTTTTCCCGGTTTCCGCCTGCGGTAGTCTGGTAGCTCCACCGCCTCCAGCCTGGAAAGCGGTCTTCCGGCTCGCCTTTGAGCCTCGAAGATCACGAGTCTCAAAGACGTCCCGTGGTGTAAGCTGAGAAAAATCACTCAGCTAACGCCACTGTCACAGGGGTTCCGTACCAGTCTACCTCCGGTTCCAACCGGGAAATCCAACTGAAATTTTATCGCGTGCCGATACCTATGAGGTACCGCACGCGTTTTTGCTTTGGTTAATTAATTGTCTAAACTTGTTGCTGTAAAACTCTCAACTGCACGTGCTCACCCGGTCTGGTGGACTTTACGTTGTCCGCTTCATACCCGCAACGACATCTGCTAACTGCCATTAACACCGGCACACAGCCAGTCGGTTTGGCTTGGCCGTTGTCAGCGACCAGAGGCAACCTTGCGGACGCAGCTGTGTCGATGGCGTTGGCCGGCGTTCTTTGCCGGCCTAGGCCATGGGACGACCTTGAAGATGGACTTTTCAGCTTCAAGGCGAGACGGAGGACCGCCCCTCAGGCCGCAGTCGGTCTCCACAGCAGCGGGAGCAAGGATTGCCGCCGGGAGCGACCACCCAACGACCAAGCCAAAAACAAAAATCGGCCACCGCAATTAGCGATGACCGATAGCTTTATGCAGTTATTCTATTTTAAGCGAAATTAATCCCACCATCAACAATAATGGCTTGGCCGGTAATGTAATCGGACTTCTTGTCGGCTAAGAAGGAAACCAGGTTAGCGACATCGGCTGGTTGTTCGCCACGGCCTAAGGCAATGCTATCAATGTTCTTCTGTAAGGTTTCGCCTTCAGGAACGTTGTAGATTTTTGCCATGCGTTGGTCGATTTCATCCCACATTGGGGTGAGCACGATACCAGGGCAGTAAGCGTTGACCGTGATTTGGTCCTTCGCCAATTCCTTGGCAGCGGCTTGCGTCAAGCCACGAACAGCGAATTTCGTTGCGGAGTAAGCACCCAACATTTCAAAGCCTTCATGGCCGGCGATTGAGGAAGCACTGATGATCTTCCCGCCAGTTCCTTGGGCCTTGAATTGTTCAGCAGCGGCTTGAATCCCAAAGAAAGCACCCTTGATGTTCACGTCTAAAATTTGGTCCAAATCTTCTTCAGAGGTTTCAATGACGGGGTCGATCTTGGCAATCCCAGCGTTGTTGACCATCACGTCCAGGTGGCCCATGTCGGCAACGACGTTCTTAACCAGGTCAAACATGGCTTGCTTCTTGGAAACGTCAACGAAGTAGCCCTTGGCACCATTGCCCACTTCAGCGGCAACGGCTTCAGCATGTTCCTTGTTCAAATCAGCCACGGCAACTTGTAAGCCATCGGCAACTAATTGTTTAACGATACCTTCACCAATACCTTGGCCACCACCGGTAACAATCGCAACTCTTGTCATACGCAAAACACTCCTTCTAATCTGATTTTTTCGAAAATAACCAGCGAATCCAGCCCCGCCTCCCGGACGACGTTAAATTAAAGACTAATTGTTTTCCGAACATCTTAATTAAAGCATATAAATGTAAGCGCTTCAATTTATTTCACAAACAAAAGCGGCGGTCTCAGTCACGAATCGACCAACAACCACCGCCATATCAAGCATATCCCCTCATTGATGACAAATAATTGCATGAAGGAATAGCCATTTTTACTTACCAACCACAAACTCACAAGCGTAAATTCTTGCCATCAGTATCTCCATTGAATAGCAAACGTTCAACCGAAATAAACCGACTGCCTCACTAGACATAACCACACAACGGAAAACATAGCAGCAAGCCCTAGCGGCTGTTGACGCCCAGAACCGGAGGTAGAGGGGTACGGAACCCCTGTGTCGGTTTCGTTAGTCGGGGTTCCTTCCCGGCTTACGAAACGGGACGACCTTTGAGACTCGTGCTTTTCGAGGCTCAAAGGCGAGCCGGAAGCCCGCTTCCCAGGCTGCAGGCGTTCCCCACAGGGGTGAAGTACCCCTCTACCGCAGGTGGCGGGCTAAGAAACACCCGCTTAGGCTTGCGAAGCGTCGGTTAGGAAGGACTGGAAGCGCCGATCAATTTCCTTCAACCGCGCCTCACTCCCCAAACTATCCGCCACACTCGCCGTAATTTTCAGATAGGCGAACATGACTTGACTAGGATCTAACCCGGCCTGCGCGGCTAATTCCGTCGCAAACGGGTAACGTTGGTCAGTTAACATTTTTGCAAATGGGCTTTGGTAGGCCCGATGATGCTTAGCCATTGAAGTTCCCTCCCTTATTGGGTGATACAAGTGTTTCTAACCTTACCCCTTTAAGAATTTAAAGCAACTAAAGAGTTTCTTAAACTTTGTTAAATCCGTCTTAAAAAGGCCCGAAGCCCGGTCATTATGGTAAAATTGAGTATGGATTATACCCTGCTTGCACGGCGGGAGATTGGATACATAGAGAGGACTCAGACTACTTATGCAAGAACGGATTAGAAAGCTTCACCACAACCGAATTTTTGCACTCGTATTCTGGTTAATCGTGGTTTTTGCGGCCATTGTCACCTTGCCGAATGTCAATACCATTATTCAATATGATGGTCAACCACAATTGGCGAATACGAGTCAACCCGTTAAAGCAACCCAGATTCAAAATACTTGGGGGCGCAACTTAAACGGGACGTACACCGTCAACGCGGTTTTCAACAACCCGGGCGGCGCGCTCACCAATAAGCAATTAGCAGCGGTCAATAAGACCGTAGCCAATTTGCAAAAACGGTCAAGTTATTATGGGATTCAAAAGATCACCACAATGACCAACACGCCAACCAGCAAACCGCAACTGTATTCCAAGGATAAGTCGACCGAGGTTGTTCAACTCGCGGTCAGCCACAACCAAGGAACAGTTCGTCAAATTACTGGGCAACTCACCAGTCAAATTTCTACGCTCGGCCTCAACACGTATGTGACCAGCCCGGAAATCGTTAGTGACGCCGCGAACGAGCACATTTCGTCCTTCACGTTAATCGTGATTTTAATGACGTTACTGATTGCCTTAGTCGCCATGGGGATTTTATTCGCATCCATCATCGCCCCAATCATTACGTTCCTAGCCATTTTAATCAGTTATATTTCAACGCTTAGTTTGGCGACTAACCTGGCTTATCACTGGAATTTCGCGTACTCCGAGTACACACCGATCTTCCTCTTACTGGGAATCAGCCTCTTCACCTTGCTGACCAGCTTCTGGTTCTTCCGGGAACTGCGCAACCACGTGGATGACGGCATGGAGAGTCAAGAAGCCACTAGCAAAGTCATTCAGGACCTGGGTTACCGGATTCTTATCAGTACCCTGAGCCTGACATTGGCCTTTGGTAGCCTCATGCTCTTTGACTTCTCCACCATTCGGGCGTACGGCCTCCTCGGGATTGGCTTTGCCATCACCGGGATTGCCAGCGTCACCTTGATTCCCGTCTTCGCCGGTATGCTGGGAACCAGCCTCTTCTGGCCAAAGAAGACGCGGCCAAAGCTCAAGGATCACAAGTTATGGCACAGCCTCGCCCGTTTCGGCCTCTGGCAGCCATGGATTGCCATTTTGGTCGTCCTCTACTTGGTCGGTCCATTTGCTTACAGCTACCGCAACCAACTCAACTATGATAATTCAACGGATATTCCAAATAACCAAGCCGTGCAGGGTGCTCGGGTCTTAAGTGCCCACTTTGGTCAAGGGAAAGCAACCCCATTGACCCTCTATGTTCAAACGAACAAACGTCTTGATAACCAAAACCAACTCTTCCAGCTGGATAACTTAACGAAGAAGCTGCGGGCCCAACCGGGTGTCGCCAGCGTCACGTCCGTTACCCAACCAGGTGGTCAACCCATCACGCAGTACTATGCGTCAACCCAACTCAACTCGTTAACCAACGAATTGACCGGCGTGGTTGGTCAACTCGGGACTGTCCGCAACGATTTGAAATCAGACAGTGCCAACCTGAAACAGAAGACGTTGAAGGCTGAAATCAAACGCCTGCAACAACTCTCAACGCAAACCACTAGCTTAGTCAGCGACAGCAGCGCGCTGCAAAGTTCCCTGCAAGCTGCCCAAAGCAAGTCGAGCGCAAGTAGCACCAGCAGCACGTCCAAGAAGGTTACCCGCTACATCAACCAATTGAACGCCGTGAACTCGCAACTGAACTCAGCGATTGCTACCTTAAGCACGCTGTCCAGTGACGTCAGCACCACCAACACGGACGCCAGTGCCGCTCACTCCAACATGAGTAACTACGCCGAAACCATCAAGGCCGTCAACACCAGCCTGAATGATTCGCGTAAGCAAGTCATCACCATGCAGAAGTCCTTAAACAAGATGTACCTGTACCTGAGTGGCCTGCAATCATCCGAAGCAGCCAAGGCCTTGTACCTGTCCCCTACTCAAATCTCTAGTGGTGACTTCCAACAATCCTTGACCAACTTCACCGATGAAAAGGTCAAAGCCACTTACCTGACCATTACCTTGAAAAACGCGCCAAACGCCAACGATACGGCCAAGACGTTGACCCAACTGAAGCAAGTCGCTACCGCCCAATTACGCGGCACGATTATGGAAGGGTCCACGTTGACCTTCGCTGGCCAACCAGCCACGACCGCCACGATTCAAAACCAGTACCAACACGACTTACCACGGGTCTTACTCCTGGTCTTCGGGATTACGTTATTACTCCTGATCATCTTCAGTCGGTCCATCCTGCAAGCCACTTACTGGTTCTTGACCTTCCTGGCCTCGACCGCTGCTAGTTACCAGTTGACCCACCTCTTAATGAAGTGGTTGACTGGCGACGGCGATTTCAACTGGCAAGTGCCACTGTTAGCCTTCGTGCCCGTCACCGTATTGGCCGTCGTTGAATTGACCCAGTTAGCCTTGAGCTACCGGCTAAACGACGCCCCACTGCTTGACTGGTTACTCCCAGGCATTAACGAAGTCGGCCAAACCATGCGCCACTCCCTGTTCATCATCATTGCCGGGGTCTTAGGCCTGTTGGTCGCTGAATCACAAACGTTGACCGCTGTGACCTTGATTACCATCTTAACGGCAATCATCTTCAACCTGACGCTGCCAATCATGGCATCCTCCTTCGGGAAGTTGTCCGTGATTCTCCCAGCACAGAAGCCACACGAGTTCCACGCGCCACACCGCAAGAAGCGGCAAAAGCGGGCGGACCGGCCAATGAAGTCAGCCAAGTCTAGCAAGGCAGATGCCAAGCCAACGACAACGCCTGACGATTCGAAGAAAGATTAATTAGATACATGCAAGCCACCAACCCCAAACAGGTCGGTGGCTTTTTTGGTTGGGCTATCATCATTCGCCTGCGGCTGCCAGAGATTCCGGCGTCTGTGGGGAACGCCTGCGGCCTGAGAAACGGTCCTCCGGCTCGGTTTGAAGCCCGAGAACCCACCGGTCTCCAAACACGTCCCACGCTGTAAGCTGAGAAAACACTCAGCTAACACCGTCGACACAGCTACCTCCATCTCTGTCCTCCTCCGGCTAACGTTGTATCCCAACCAGTACTTAGGTTGTTGATTCCTGCCTATTCTTCCTCTCTGTTCCGTTCGTAGACACTTCCATTAATGATCCATGTCACCACCTAATCTGTGACCAATTTCTAAAGTTAAGTAACTTTATTTGATTTTTGTAACTTCTTCATCTATACTCATCTTACAAAATAAAACAAATAAGGTTGGCAAAAATATGAAATTAACAAACAATACAATTATGATTACTGGTGGGACTTCTGGAATTGGCTTGGCCTTTGCGCTCCGGCTCTTGGACATGGGCAATCGCGTCATCGTTGTCGGGCGGAACCAGGCTAAGATCGATAATGTGCTCTCCCTGCACCCTGGGCTAGAAGCCATTCGGGCCGATATTAGTCAGACAGCTGATGTAACGGCGCTAACGAATCAACTTGAACGGGACTACCCCGATTTGAATCTGATCATCAACTCCGCTGGTATTATGCGGCAGTATGACTTATTTGACCCAGAAATTGCTTTGACCGACCTCACGTCCGAGGTCACGACTAATCTGAACGGGATTATCTATGTAACGAAATCGTTACTCCCCCTGCTCAGTCGGCAACCTGAGGCCATGCTCGTCAACATCAGTTCCCTGCTGTCGCTGGTGTCCGCGGCCGACTCACCCATCTACTCCGCAACCAAGGCGGGGATTCACATGTACACGGACGCCCTGCGCGAACAGGTCAAGGCCAACCACGTCAACATCCACATCGTTGAGCTCCTGCCACCCCTGGTGACGGGCACGAACCTGACCCAGCAATACGACAAGACCTTCCTGGATAAATTTGCCAGCTCCACCACTACACAATTAGTCAACGCGGGCATCAAGGGCATGCAGAAAAACAAACCACAAATCGACGCCGGCTTTACCAAATTCATGCGCGTCTCAATGCACCTGGTCCCCCGGCAAGTGACCCACATCTGGGGCCAACAAACCATGACCGCCTTCTTGAAGAAACACAAACTGCTTCACGCTTAGTATGAAAATAGTCCGCTCGACAACTACCAGAAACAGTTGTCGAACGGACTATTTATTTGTTCAATTTAGTTAACGAACCCACTACCACCAAACTTAAACACCCACCGCAAATCGTGAGCCGGGGGGCAGCTGGGGACAGAGCCACCTGTGTCGATGGTGTTAGACCGGGCGATTTTCCCCGGACTTACAGCATGGGACGTGTTTGGAGACGGTGCCCTTCCCGGCTTCAAACCGAGCTTGCGGACCGCCCCTCAGGCCGCAAGCGTTCCCCACAGGTGGCGGCGTCCCCAGAGGCCGCAGACGTCATGGTTTAGGACGTTTAAGCTTTGGCGGGACGATGGAAGAGACGAACCCCGGTGATGACCGTCGCCACCAAACAAATGGCCAGCGAGACCATGAAGGCGACGCGCATCCCATCGATAAAGATTTCCGGATGGGCTGGCAGGTAGGCCGTGACGTGGTGACCGGCGTAGTGGCCCATCGCTGAGAACAGGACGGTCGTGGCGATGGAGATACCGATGATCATCCCGAGCTCTCTGGCTAAAGCGTTGATGCCCCCGGCGATTCCCAGGTTTTGTACCGGCACAGAACTCATGACGATTGAGTTGTTGGGCGACATGAAAATCCCGTTACCCAGTCCCACCAGACCGATGAAGAACATGAAGATCCACAACGGTGTCCGAAGAGTCGCCAGCATGTACCCGACCTGGCTGATGGAAATCAGAACCAGACCGATAAACGTTAACAGCTCCGGGCCGATTTTATCCGAGACGGCCCCGGCAATCGGCGCGACGACGACCTGCACGATGGGGAACGTCATCAGCGCGTACCCCGCGTAGTTGGCGGCCAATCCCCGGGCATTTTCCAGGTAGAACGGCGAAATCACGTTGAAGAAGAAGTTGGCTACGAAGATGAGGAAGGCACAGAGGATACTGATGCTGAAACGCTTATTGGTAAATAATTTCAAGGCCAGAATCGGGTCGGCTACCCGCAGTTCGAGTCGAACAAAGACCACGATGGCCACGATGGCGACCGCGAACAGGCCGAGAATCAGCGGTTGAGCAAAGCCAATCTCCTGGCCGATAAAGACGCCGGCAAACAGGCTGACCATGATGAAGGCGAATAAGCTTCCCCCCGCCTTATCAATGGGCGTGTGGGTCACGGTCACGTCCTTGGGCAGGATGCGTTGGCCGATGAACCAGGCGATAATGCCGACGGGCACGTTGATCCAGAAGATGTAGCCCCAGTGGAGGTGCGCCAGAATCAGGCCACCGATGCCGGGCCCCGCAATACTGCCCAGCGCGACGAACGAGCCAATCATCCCGAGTGCCCGGCCCCGTTCACTGAACGGGAAGACTTCGGTGATGATGCCGTTGTTGGTCGCCATGGTCATGGCCGCGCCAATCGCTTGAATCGCGCGGGCCACCAGCAGAAAGGTCAGCCCGGCACTGAAGCCACACAACAGTGACCCCAGGATAAACAGGACGGAACCCATTTTAAAAATGCGAATCTTGCCCCGGGTATCGCCGAGCTTGCCAAAGATCAGCAGGAGCGCACAGATGGCAATCAGGTAGATGGACACCACCCACTCCGCCTGGTTCATCGGGATGTGTAGGTCCTTGCTCACGACGGGTAAGGCAATGTTGACGATACTGCCGTCCAGCGTCGACATGAAGGTAAAGAGGCAGACCGCGACGAGAATCCACCAGCGGTGTGCTTGAATCTGCGGGTCGTCCGCAAAGTTTTTCGGTTGCATGTTCATTCTCCCTTATCTAAACGCGCGAGGCGGGCGGTGATCCAGTCGGCCTGGGCCTGGGCGCGTCCTTTTTGTAGCTGATTGACCTGAAGTGCATCGGCCACGTCGGTCGGCACCATTCGCGGTCGTGTCGTCAGGTAGTCGTTCATTTCTCGCAGGTTATCTAATTGAAACTGCGTAAAGCTTTGAAAATCCTGTAACACGGTCCGTTGATCGGTCACACTTAATAAATGTAAAAAATTGCACTTGATTTGAAAGACCAGCTGAGACTGCTTGTTGACGGTCACCGGTGCCAGGATCAATGTTTGAAAATGGCTGCGGCCCTGCGAGGTGAGGGTCGCCACTTTCTTGGGTCGCTGACTGGTTTCCACCGTGGTCAGGGTGATGTCCCCCGCCTGGCTGAGCCGCTCGAGTAAGGGGTACAGGACGCCATAGCTGACGGTCTGTTCCTGCCCCACCACTGACTTGAGCGCCTGACGTAGTTGATACCCCGCCATCTCTTGGTCCATGAGTTGGCCGAGCACAAATAATTCGTACAAAGGGGTCGCTTCCTTTCCGCTGACTAAGTATAGTATATCTGGCAGATACATTCAACGGTGGTTTATGACAAATCTGTCACAAAGCGCTTAACCACCTAAAAAGGCCCAAGGCAATCCGCCCTGGACCTGCTTACTGTTACAAAATTGTGACACCACGCTACTCGGCTTCGGCCCGCGTCATCTGCTGGGCCTCCGCGTTCGGTAAGAGCTTGTAAGTGATGGGCCCATCGCCATCCGGCACTAGAGCCATCAGCGTTTGCTCGGCATCAAAGGCTCCGAGATTAATGGCCAGTTGGTCATCGACCTTGGCGAACCCCTGTAGTCCGCTTGAAATGAAATGGTGAATGTACGCCATTCGGTTTTGGCGGGCATCAGCCTTCTGGGCTGCCGCCGCTAACGTGAACCCCTCGTCCATGAAATACTTAATCAGTGACACCTGAATGAAGGTCTTAAACGTGTAGACCCGGGCCTGCTGGCCATCCGTACGTTCCTGTGAGCTGATCAGTTCCTTCTTCTCCCAGTACCGGAGCTGCCGGGCAGAAACGTCCGTCATTGAAGCCAACTCCCCGATACGGAAAACTAACCGACGAACATCAAAGAAATGCCGGGCTTCGTTCGTAAATTGTGCCATGTGTGCTTCTCCTCCCCTTGACGCTTATGTAAACTAAGTTACCAATTATGTTAGATAATAGCAAATTCCGCACCCCAATTACAACTTTCTGGTTAAAAGTAATGTTTTGTTTAAGACATTTAACAGCCCTGCAACTGGCTTGTTACATGTTTGTCATATTACATTGGTATCCTTGTACTTGTAAAATTCATGAGGGGTGTTTATTAGGATGAAGAAATTTATTAAAACAATTGCAGCAAGCGCATTGGTTTTCGTTGGATTCTTTGCTTTTAACGCCGGTTCTACGACGTCTGCTTCAGCCGCTACTAAGAGCGACTTCACGTCTATCTACAAGGTTGCCAAGGCTCACTTAGGTGCTAGTTACGTTTACGGTGCCACTGGCCCAACTGCCTTTGATTGCTCTGGCTTTACGGGTTACATTTACAAGAAGGGTGCTAGCGTAACATTGCCACGGACTGCACAAGCCCAATACAATGCTTACAAGCACGTCAGCTACAAGAACATCAAGAAGGGTGATTTGGTCTTCTTTGGTGGTAGTGCCTACTCTATCTCCCACGTTGGGATGTACATTGGTAAGGGTAAGATGATCGATGCCCAAAACCGCGGTGTCGTTCGCGAAGCCGTTCATGCTCCATGGTGGCACGCTGTTGGTTACGCTCGGGTAACGACTGCTGATAACAGCAACAACGCTACTTCTAGTGCAACTGATGCTGATTAATTCCTAAAACCTAACGTTCAGTACTCTCCTCATGAATTCAACTGAACGAATTAAATTCGACACGTTACGCGTTGGCAATTGGCCGGCGGTAACGTGTTTTTTGTTTTTAAGTTGCCCCGTGTTGCTTGCTTTTCCTTCATTAAATAGGCATAACACTTACGAGATGATATCAGCCATTCGGGGTGAATCATCTTGATTTACTCCCGGCTCATGCTCTCATCCATTTGGGATGAAGCATGGGCCATTTTTCTTTATTAACAGCTTTCCCCCTACTCTATAGTAGAAATTGAATCCCTCAACACGCACTGCCAACCTATATGCCCTTTCCACCTCCCTAAATTCCTCGGCCTTCACGTCAAAACACGTGAGGGCTAATTTTTACCCCTAGATAAGTGAACCACGACTCTCTTCCCCTTTCAACTGCCCCCTTGGCATCAGACAAAGGTATCCTCCGGAAAAAAGAAGAAGCAGCAAATTAGCTACTAATTCATATCTGGAGGTCTTACGAATGTCAGACTTAACAAAGCAACACCTAACAACCGTTCCATTAGACTTGATTAACATCAAACTTTCCACCGGTGCCCTAACTTGGGGAGGTGGCTACCTTGACTGAGTCCAAGACGATTCGTGCCATTCATCCCGTCGAAGCCATCGCCGCGCATGCCCGGGTCAAGGTCACCCGCATGCAGCAGATCACCGAGATTCAGTACAGCCAGCACCGCAATACCTGTGCGACCATTCGCCGGCTGAACAAGACCAAGTACGTGGTGCTCAGTACCGGTGAACTCAAAGCGTACGTGCGTAACGACAACCGCGCCCAGAATCTGGCGTCACTCAAGGCCAGTCTCAAACGCCTGCGTCGCCTCATCAACAACAATTTCTCCGGCGAACCAGACGAATTCTTCGTGACCCTGACGTACGCAGCGGACGTGACCGACCCCAAGCAGATTAGCCAGGACTTCGACCGCTTTATCAAGCGTCTCCGCCGGCGGTTTGCGACCTTCGATTACATCAAGATTGCGGAACCCCAGGGACGCCTGAAGTCAGGCCGGGCTGTCTGGCATTACCATTGCCTGTTCAAGGGTATCCCCTACCTCGACCCCACTGACCTGGCCGAACTCTGGGGTCACGGCTACGTTAAGAGCAAGGCGCTCCAGGACGTGGACGACATTGGCCGTTACCTCACCAGTTACCTGACGGATATCCCACTGAAAGACCTCAGTCGTGTCGCCGACTTTACTGGCAACCTCCCCATCGTGACTAAGACTGTGAACGGTCACGACAAACAACTGGTCAAGCGGGGCCGGCTTCAGTACTACCCGTCTGGCATGAATTTTTACAGCTCATCCCGCGGAATCAAGGCCCCGACCAGTCAGTACATGGCCTACGATGAGGCTAAGAAAACGCCCCTAGGCAAGCTGACCAGTGCCAGCGAGGTCGTCATCGAATCCGGTGATTTCCATAACAAAGTCATTACGGAGGAGTACAACGCCCGGCGCCACTAAGCGCCGGTCCACTAGCAGATTGTCAGAACCCTTGACAGTCTGTTTTTGCGTTAGGTTGCCCCAACTGGCAGATCAGCAAGGCCCTTGAACTGGTGAGTCGAATTAACGTCAGCTACTGAATTATGCGAAAAGTTCGTGACGGCGGAAATCTTGGTTACCGTGAACCGCTTAGGGAGGGTATCTGTGATGTAAGCCCCCTTCTTCGCTGAGACCGTGGCGTTAACGTTGTAAACCATGGTATCGTCCTTATCTTTCAACGTGTTGGCCGTAGAGGTCTTGCCGTTGTAGATAATGGACTTGGAGATGGTAGATTTTGGCTTTGGAAAAGACTTCGCACCTGTGAAAACATACTCGTTATTTCCAGAGCCATGCCCCTTGATAGTTAGGTCAATCGTTTTTGCGCCATCGGCCTTGTATTCGACAATTGCCCCAGAGTAATGAATATCTGGGTTAAGGTCTCGACTACCTACATCGGCCCAAATAGTATGAAGGTGGTTAGGATAATCAGTACCCTTCTTTTCTGGTACTACCATACCATAGCCACCATTGGGTCTTTTTGCCAATGGATCCCAGCCTTTACCCCCAATTTTACTGGTAGAGGGCTGAAGATTACTAGGAAATGCTAACCCGTTTTTAACCTGAAATAAATCATTCTCTGCTTTATCGGTATCAATCCAAGAATACCGCGGATGAGTATCTGTCCAAGGGTGCCAAGAAGATGGATGCGTATTAGATTTGATAGATTGGTCAAACGAAGTTGCCAAAATTGGCTTAGAATCTGTGTTACCCAGTTTAGCTGGTTCCAAATCAGTATAAGCTAAACCAATAACATCATTGTCCCACTTAACTACCCCGCCAGAATGGTAATGGAATGAAATTTCAACATTAGCAGTTTCACTACCACCGCTAAACATGTTAAAAGACACCCCATGCTCAGATTTATACCCCATGCCAGAAGAACCACTATGACTTTTTACTTTTACCCACATGTCAATTTGTTTCTTAGTTCCAGGGTATACACCTAGCTTTTCGTATTTAATTGTCATCCCATTTTTAGGTACCCAGGCGTGCATGCCATCTTTACCCCAAGAAGCTGAACCTAAAGAAGCACCTTGACCAGATACGCTGTAAGAAGACTTAACTCCATCGTTCCAATGCGGAGACCATGTAGTATCACCAGCTGCTTGCCACGTAGCTGCATGAGCAATGGTAGAAGAAGTGTTTAGAGTTACCCCTAATGTTGTTAATGCCATAAATGATAGCAAAGAATATTTGAAACTCTTAGATATTTTCATGTTAAGGTTCACCCCTATTCGTTATTTACATGTGTACGTTGACGCAACCATAATACTAATGCCGTACCCCCGAGACCCAGGATGCCAAGGAGTCCAATGGTAGCGAGTAAGACCGTTTGATTGCTGTCTTCTCCGGTACCAGGTAGGTTACCCTTCTTGGATTGGGACTTTGCATCGGGTGTCGTACGAGATGTATTACTGGAACCTGTGATTGAACCAGCATTACCCGGGGCATTCACTGATTCCTTACTAAACTCACTGGTACTATGACTGTTGGGTTTAGTAGAAGATGAATTTACAGTGGAAGAACCTGAGTTACCATTGGAATCAGTGTTGCTATCAGTGGAATGGCTACCACTGTTTTCGTCTTGGGCTGTGGATTCTTCGTATTCGTGGGCATCTTGGGTATCTTTGATTGGATCGGAACTACTTGAATTAGAATTAGACGAACCAATACCCGGTTCTTCAGCGGTGGCAACATTGTCTCCCATGTCATCTGCGTCAGATTCACTAGTACTTTCATCCTTTTTACCCACTAGACTGCCTTTTGAATCGTAGACACCATAATCCTCACTAAGAACTTTGTTAGCCTGTTTATAAGATTCCTGGTCACCCGAGTTATAAGCGTCAGTAGCCATAGACTGGTCACTTACAATAACATCCCGTGCGATGCCAGTAACGTCCTTATTGGCCAAGATAATTTTACCCTTCGCTATATACCCTGCTAAAGTCTGCTTAGCCGTCTCACTGGCCGCATAAGCAATCGTGGGTATATGCACCGCGTTAGTAGCCATCAGCGTACCCCCAAGTGAAAAAGACGCTAAGCCAACTACGGCTAACGTGGTAAATTTCCGCCTACATGTATCTGCCATACCTTTCAACCTCTTTCTATATGAGTTATGTACTCGTTATTATTCTTGCATACAGAAATTACTTCTTGGTCTACAGAACCTCGAGGGGATTAACAGGAATAATGTATAAAGGGTCTCAAGATAGTATATAGGGTCGTTTAGTCTATAATTAGAAATACAATAAAAATGCCACCCCTCAAAAGAGAATTGGCATTTTTAGATAGTCTTAGCTTTTATTAGCATTCAGCTTTGCTAATGGTTTTATTAACACTTTTAATTCGTTCCTTAATGATACTATTATACCCAGATCCGTTAACGTCGCCAGACTTCATCTGCCCATACAATTGCCCCGCAGCCGAATAAGAATCGAAAGCATACTCGTAACCAATATTCTTGTCCCAAGCATGGGGATGTTTTGCTAAAATAGTTGCTAACTTATTTAAAGCATCACGAAGCTTGCCTACATTCTTCATTCCCCGATAATTGGTATTAGAAACTGCGTCTGAGGTCAAATTAAAACTATCCTGAGTATTACTACCTTTAATCTTTGTATAAGTAGTCTTACTTGCAATTTTTGTGTTAGTCGTTGGTGCAATGACCGTCTTGTTAGATACCTTGGTCACTTTCCCCTGCTTGCCCTTTAAATTGCCTGCCCAAATCCAACCTTTAACTGAGCCTTTGACGTTCTTGACATAACGGTAAGTGGCCGTCTTGCCAGTAGACTTCTTGACACGAACACTTTCAGTCGAATAAAAGGTCTTAGTATTCTTAGAAGTTACGTGCTTAGTCAGATAACGACTGGAATAAAGCGTGACCCCTTGCTTGGGATGAGCCTTCTTGAAAGCAGTCTTCTTGTAGTGAGTGTTCTTCGTAATCTTAGTTACCCGAGCGCCCGTAGTCTTAACGGCCTTGGCTGACGCGTCGACCGTCGTGACAGCACCGCCCACAAACAAAGCGACGGACAAAGCAGAAATGGCTTTGATCAACTGAGTCTTTTGCATAATAAATTCCTCCAAATTCTAGAAAATCATTTCGACATCGATTAGTCTCGGTGAACAACTGAGTACAGTTGCGTTTTAAGCTCTCTGACGTATACTGTCGTCAGTTCCATGGTTAGTCATGACTAATTGGTCGTTTCGCTTAACTCTAGTTTAAAAGCGCCGTTCCGGCGCTTTTAAACTAGAGCCACGGAGAAGAACCTGCGGCAATTGATATACTCAGCGTTCACTTCAAAAAAACAGAAACCTATCTTTATGTAATGTCTTCACCAATACAGGTACTACATCTACCTTTTCTAAAAAAATAACGTCACAGACAATTGCCACATCTCACAGATTCCAGCAATCGTAGTTCACAAGCTTAATTTTACTTCTCTAAAATAGCAAAATCAACACACAGATTCTCTATTTCAACATAATACCGTATTTTAAATAGATAATTATGTATGATTCATTGTGAAAATAGAGAATGGAGGAACCACTATGAGTAAAACATTGCCAGAAAGAATCACTGATCTACGAGAGGCCAAGGGTATCACCCAAGGACAACTAGCTACCGAGCTCAACTTGGACAAATCAAGTATGAGTCGTATCGAGAAGGGGACTCGAAAAATCTCGACCGAGGAGTTCCTGAAGATTGTCGATTTCTTTAAAATCCCCGCCGATTATGCTCTGGGACGAACAGATGACATGACTGAACCGAAATTTATCAAGGATGACCTAACGACCATAAAGGTTGACGACCTGCCCTATTACTATCGCGCTGCTATCGACGGCTACGCTAAATTCCAACGCGCACGTTATCAAGAGCGTCTGAAAGATGGCAAATTTGATCCCACCAATCCATCTGAGTAAATCGTTTTGAGTTAGTCACACACCCACCACCTCCCCATTCACTTGAGGAGGTGGCTCATTTAGTATCATTAATTATTCCAATTGCAAGGGACCTTGGGCAACGATGGCTGTTCAAGGTCCCTTTCTGTCTAGTATTGTGATAAGCCAGTCCCCGTGACCACCACGGTCAAATCAGCGCTCTTCTACTTAACTTGATTAACATCAAACTTCTCACCGCTGTCAAATCTGACGGTGACATCCCCTGCTCACACTTCAACGTCAGGTCCCCCGGATCACGACACTACAAAACCATCCGCATAATTAGTAGTGTCGTGATCCGGAGGACTTGAGCTTACCCGTGCTCTTTGGGTACCCGTAAGCGGTGTTGACTACGGGCCATTTTAAGCTGGCCACCATACTTGGGTGTTTGTCCATCCAAGTCCCCATGTTACCGGTAATGTGGAAAGTAATCTTCTTGTTCTTGCCGTCTAGCTTGTTATTGTTCAAGGTAGCCTTAAACTTGTGCGTCGAATTAACGTCAGCCACTGAATTATGCGAGAAGTTCGTGACAGCGGAAATCTTGGTTACCGTAAACCGCTTAGGAAGGGTATCTGTGATGTAAGCCCCCTTCTTTGCGGAGACCGTGGCGTTCACGTTGTAAACCATGGTGTCATTCTTATCTTTCAACGTGTTGGCCGTAGAGGTCTTGCCGTTATAGGTAATGGACTTGGAGATGGTAGATTTCTTTTTCTTGTTGCTGACCTTAATATTGGCATCAGAAAGAATGAATTCATCGTTTCCCTGAGAGTGACCACCAACTAAGAAAGAGATGGTCTTGGCACCAGAAGCTGCCTTGTAAACCGCAATTGCCCCAGTATAATGCAAACCTGCACGAAGGTCGCGATTAGTAGCAGCAGGATAAGTCCAAAAGCTGTGGATGTATTGATGAACTTGAGGTCGTTCTATTTCAATTCCTGAACTTGGATTATACCCCCACGTCTTGCCTGTCTTCTTATCCTTATTATCCAGATAAGCCTTAGTTGGAAAATCCCATGTACCACTGTCTTTATCCATGTGGAAGTATCCTTGATTGGCATCATGGTTGTTTAAGAACGTTTGTTTACCAGTAAGGTCACTGTACGGATTCCAGCTATCAACGTCTGAAATCTTCTTAACATACTGGCCAAAAGACTGTTGAATAACGCCATCAGCAGCAAGCTTCTCAGGTTCCAAATCTGAAAAGGCTACCCCAATGGAATCGTCATTCCACTTAACCTGAGTATTTGTGCCGTGATAATAGAAAGACAACTGCACTTTCATGGTACGTCCGGCTCTACCCCCACCATTCATGTTAATGGAAATACCGTGATCTTTCTTGTAACCAACCATGGTAATTCGGGAAGATAGGTCGTACAGTTTTACTTTCATGTCTACCGCTTTACCAGTATTCTGGTCTTCCCCGATATAGGTGTACTTAAATACGGTAGGACTGCTTCGACTATAAAAATGTGGGTCGCCGCCTAGACCACTTGTCACAGGTGAACCACCGGAAACCTTTGTAATCACTGTCGTGTGCTTAGTACCATTACTGCTACCTGTGTTAATCTTCGGTGAAAAAGTGACCGTGGGAAAATCCTCTTGATGCCCATCGATAGCTTTAGCAGTCATTCCCTTACTTAGCGTTACTCCCATAGTAGTTAAGGCAACTAAAGTTAATGTTGCATACTTAAATTTCTTAGATAATTTCATGTTAAGGTTCACCCCTATTCGTTATTTACATGTTTACGTTGACGCAACCACAGTGCTAATGCCGTACCCCCGAGGCCCAGAATGCCAAGGAGTCCAATGATAGCAAGTAAGACTGTTTGATTGCTGTCTTCACCTGTACCAGGTAGGTTCCCCTTCTTGGAATGGGACTTAGCTACAGTCGTTGGGGTAGATGTATTACTTGAACCCGTAGTTGTACCAGCATTACCTGGAGCGTTCACAGATTCTTTACTAAACTCGCTGGTGCTATGACTGTTTGGCTTCGTAGAAGATGAATTTACAGTAGAAGAACCTGAGTTACCATTGGAATCAGTGTTGCTATCAGTAGAATGACTACCACCGTTTTCATCTTGGACCGTGGATTCTTCATACTCATGGGCATCTTGGGTATCAGCTACCGGATTGGTGCTACTTGAGTCATCTTCAATACCAGTACCACCCTTGTTATCCCCAGCTTCAGCTGCTTCCTCATCATTGCTATCCTTTTTGATAGATCCATCGCTGTTGTATCCTTCTCTGTACTGGTTCAAGGCAAGACTATATGACTGCAAGTTATCTACTGTTGCCTTATCGTCCTTCAAGGATGTCTGTGCTCCCTTGTATACTTCCTGTAGGCCACTATCTTTGGGATTCTTTGCCGCAATATCCTTGAAATAATTCACTGCATTCTGCAAATCCGCTTTTGCTTCAGCAACCGTCTGCGTTTTCATCTTTGCTGCTTGCGCTGTGGCAATACCGACTTGTGGAAGAACAGTTTCAGTACCCCCAATAGCTATAACAGCCACACCAGTCAGCATCAACCCAGTTAATTTCTTCTTACTCATACTTGCCATACCACTCGACACCTTTCCAATATTAGTTATGTAACCGAGTATTGCTTACACAAGAATTGACTTGTGATTGAACAAAGATTATCTGGATTGATGGCAATAAGTTAGATTGTGTCCTAACTGACAGTTTAGGTACAATTGTCGACAAAAAGGTAAAGACAACAAAATACCAACCCAATTAAAGGTTGGTATTTATTATCTAATATTATTCAATTAATATTTCACGTTAATATTTTGCTGCATTGATATACTTATCAGCCACTTTAATACCATTTTTGATGTCCGTTTGAGTAACTAGCCCTTTAGCATGCCCACTAGCGAAAGTCACTTTAATATCATTCGTATACCATTGATATTGAGTAGTATAATCTTGGTCTACCAAACGGTGAATATCTTTATGGGTATAATTTTGCTTCTTACCCCAGGCGTCCCAGGCGTTAGGATGATTCTTTAAGATAGTACCCCACTGATTAATCTTGTCACGGAAAGTAGCGACGTTTTTAAGCCCCATGAAGTTGGAGTTAGATACAGCATCAGAGATAATCTTTACAGATACCTTATCCGAAGCTACAGAAGGATCTGAAGAAGTCTTCTTCAGCGGTGTAACATGTGTCTTCTTGGCAATTTTCACGTTAGTCGTTGGCGCAATGACCGTCTTGTTAGATACCTTGGTCACTTTCCCCTGCTTGCCCTTTAAGTTGCCTGTCCAAATCCAACCTTTAACTGAGCCTTTTGCGTTCTTGACATAACGGTAAGTAGCCGTTTTGCCAGTAGACTTCTTGACACGAACACTTTCAGTCGAATAAAAGACATGAGTCTTTTTAGTCGTGACATGCTTTGTCAGATAACGATTCGAGTAAAGAACGATTCCCTGCTTGGGGTGAGCCTTCTTGAACGTACTCTTCTTATAGTGGGTGTTCTTCGTAATTTTGGTTACTCGTACGCCTGTGGTCTTAACGGCCTTGGCTGACGCATCGACAGTTATGGCAGCACCGCCCACAAACAAGGCAACAGACAAAGCAGAAACGGCTTTGATTATCTGAGTCTTTTTCATGCTAATTTCCTCCAAATTTAAGAAAATATTTTTGACATTGATTACATCTGACAAGCGACTGAGATCACTAGCGTTTTATGCTAGCTAGTGTTCGCTGTCAGGGCTTCATTGTTGCCGATGCCTAACTGGCCGTTTTGCTTAACTCTATTTTAAAAGCACCGTTCCGGCGCTTTTAAAATAGAGCCACGGAGATAATTGCAACAACGACCTCTCCGGTCATCAAGGCTTAATCTGTTAAGCCTTGATTTCTTTCAGATGCCAGGCGGCGTCATGTTCTACTTTTGTAACATCTGTCAAATTATCTAAACAATCTGTATCCTTGCGAAGTGGATGTCCACCATATTTTTTATTTTCATTTCCCACCAGACTGATAACATGCATATTGTCATAAAGACTGGTATTTCCAATCATATCCATCAACTCTACATACGAACTTTGCAAAGCCTTACACAATTCATCTGAACCTTTAACATTGCTTAAGTCTCCCGTAGCAACCAGAAGTTCAGCTTCATCACTAGCATTATCTATAATACTTTTAACGACCTTAACGTTTTTACTTTTCTGTTCATTGATTTCATGAATATACTTATCTAAATCGGAAGTAGCCACCACAGGTGTTACATTCACGATAATCATTTTTTTGTAATTCTTAGCAACATGATCTACCAATCGTTGAATAGTTGAATCCATTTCATATTCATCCCCAACACTGGGGTTTTCCATTAGAACAATTAAGTCTTGCTCTTTGTCAGAATCAACTGCACTAATCTCCAACGAATACCGACAATTCATACGGTTGATATCAGTAACTTTATAGTTCTCTGGATAAGATTTAATCATGCTAAGCACTCCTTCAGAATATCCTCAAAACCTCACAAAAAATTTACCAGTTTTTAAAATTTGTTGTTCACAAGTTTAATTTTACGTCTCTAAAATAGAGACGTCAATAGCGTTAATCTCTATATCTGCAATTAGTTATGAGATATATCCCTGTTTTGTCGCATTTTGTTGTGAAAAATGCAATGCAGTTTGTGCTGATAGTTGGTCCAAAACAGCCACCAAACTCGCGAGTCTACGAGATATGATGGCCCCTACACAGACAAAATTGATCAGCGTTCTTGGCTTGAATAAAACCTTCATGAGAATCCATCAGGCCAAGATTACCGTCACATAACTATCAAAGAGTTTTCCAGTTTTGAACGAAACGGATTCAAACAGATACCGCGAGACCAACACGTCTAAGCCAGCCAAATCCTATAAATCAAAAACTACCTTCCCATACAATCGGGCAGACAATTTATTTAACACCTTAATTTCTATGGCTACCCACACAAAAAGGCTTCCGACCAGTACATGTTGTACTGATCAGAAGCCTTCTTTAAGTATAATGTGTCTCTATTCCCCAGTATACTGCACCGTCTGATGCTGGATACCAGCCTCTTCAAATGCGTCACCGATGGGTTCAAAGCCCAATTCTTTGTAGAAATCCATGGCCGTCAACTGGGCGTCCAATTCGACGTGCGCCACGTCTGAGCGCTTGGCGTCGTGGATGATCTGCTTGATCAATTCCGCTGCGTAGCCGTGCTTACGTTGATCAGCGACCGTGGCCACGCGTTGAATCTTCACGCGGTTCCCCGCCATCATATCAATCCGTGCCGTCGTGACGGGTTCATCGTCCACGTACCCAACGTAGTGCATCTTGTCTTCGTCGGTCCCGTCCAGTTCCACCTTAGGGTCAATCCCCTGTTCTTCAATGAACACGTCCTTACGCATTTGCAGGGCGTCTTGGTATACGGGGTTCAATTTACCCCAAGCCATTCTAATTTCCATCAAACCATCCATCCTCGCTTAATCTTTTTGGTTGTAGCTTAATACTTGAATGTCGTCCGGCGTCAGCAGCAGCTTCGTGAGACTCCCATTCGCTGGCCGTTCACTCAGGTCATACTTGCCCTGACCGTAACGTTCCATCAGGCTCAGCAGCGTGTTGCCGTGGCTGACCATCAAGACGTTATCGCCGTCTTTCAAATCGGGGTTGTGGCGCATCAGGTTAAATCCTTGATCCACCCGCGCCCAGTACTCTTCGTTGTTTTCAGCTTGGCGGAACGGGTCGGCTTCCTTCAAGAAGTCCTTGGCCTTGCCAATCGAGTATTTCTCTTCAATCGCCTTAAACGTCGGCACCCCATGCGGCGCACCCGCCACGTACCAGGCCTGTGCCATGTCGGTGCCTTCGTAGTACCCGTAGAACTCTTCGCGGAAGAAGGACGCCGTCGTCAGCTGAGCAGCCGGTGCCGAGTGGTTAGCGGCCAAAATGGCCTTGGCCGTCTGTTCAGCCCGCGTCGTGTCACTGCAGTAAGCTGCAGCGAATTGCACATCCTGCAGGCGTTTACCCGCATTCTCAGCGTCCGCGATACCCGCCTCAGTCAATGGTGAATTGCTCCAGCCTTGGAGTTTATTGTAGATATTAAAATACGTTTGCCCATGACGGACCACGTACAGCGTGAGTTGTTTCGTCATAGCTAGTCACACCTTTCATTTAAAATCTATCTCTAGTGTACCAAAGATACTGCGGTAGCGGTTACAATTTCGCAGTCTGACTTAAAGTTTTCCTAAACTTGCCCCCAAAACGGCCACAGCCCCCCGAACTTTGGTACGCTTGGTTGAACGTCATTGGACTCGCCTCCGGGGCGGTGAAAACTGAGCCGGAACGCGGTGGGCGCCGCCTGGAGCCAAAAAGCGGTCTCCAGACTTACTTTGAGCCGCACGGACCGCGTCTCAAAGATAGCAGTTCCCTAAGCGGTAAACCGCTAAGGGAACTCCCACGGCTGAGCTCATTTTCACCACCCCTGCGGCTGATACTGGTTCAACCCCGCACCAACATCGACGGACCTGTCCTTGTTGGATGGTTTTTCTGTGTCTTGGTCTGCTTTATCCGTTAAAGTCTGTATGATTGAGACATATGGTAATTGCGTCATGTAATTAATAGGACATATATAATAGAAGAAAAGTGATTAAATAACTAGTCTATTCGTCCTTATACACTAACCGTTTTACCCATCATCATAACCCTGTTAGGTACTAGTTTCTACTATATCAGTTACACCCTCACAGCACACACCACCCCACGTCTCATACACCAGACAACGTTGCCGTGCCCCACTCGGTGTGCTGGAGCGGTTAGCCACCCTCCCTGTGTCGGTGGTCTTTGGTGAGTGATCTTCTCACCTTAGACCACGGCCGAGTTGGGAGAATTACGGGTTTTGTAAGGCTCCCAACCGCCCTGAAGACCGCACCTCAGGCTTCAGGTCTGCCCCACAGGAAGGGAGGCTGACCAGTGGAAGCATACCGAGTGGGGCACAACCCCAACACAAAGTAACCCCCTAGTCCATCTACCATTAACTGACGGGAAGTCCGTCAGGTGGGCCGGAGGTGATCAGACAGAACCCCGTGTCGGTGGTTTTAGTCGAGCGTTCTTCTCGACTTAGACCACGGCCGAGCTTGTAGACTCACGGTCTTGGTGAGGCTTCAAGTCGCCCTGAAGACCGCATCTCAGGCTTCAGGTCTGCCCACGGGAGTGGCGTCTGGTCACCGGAGGCTCACCTGACCACCCACCCCGGTCAGTTATATGGTAGAATGAGACTACTTTATCCGCACACGAAGGAGCGAACGCACCGTGGAACGTTTCAAAAAAATATGGGCCAGAACCGGGACTCGCATGGGCTTTGTCACCCTGCTGGTCGTCCTGTTCTGGTTGAAGACTTTACTCGCCTATTTCGTCGACTTCAAGCTGGGACTCAGTGATCCGTTTCAATTTCTGATTCTCCTCCTGAATCCCCTGGCGACAACGATTCTGTTGTTCGGGTTGGCGTTGTATTTCAAACGAGCGCGCTTCTTCTACCCGTTTATCTTTCTCATCGACATCCTCAACAGCCTGCTGCTGTACATCAACGTCATCTACTTCCGTGAGTTCACGGACTTCATGACCGTCAGCACCATGCTGGGCTATTCCAAGGTCGACCAGGGACTCTCTGGGAGCTCGCTGGCCCTAACCTCGCCGCACGATATTCTGTACTGGCTCGACCTCGTGCTTGTGCTGGCACTGATGGCCACGCGGCGCATCTACATCGACCCGCGGCCGCTGAACAAACGCGTCGGCCTCGCCGTCACCTCCAGCGCCCTCCTGCTGTTCACGGTCAACCTGACCCTGGGCGAAATGGACCGGCCGCAGCTGTTGACGCGGACCTTTGACCGGACCTACCTGGTGAAATACCTGGGGCTGGACGCCTTCACCGTTTACGATGGCATCAAGTCGCAGCACACCAGTGAACTGCGGTCGCACGCCAAGAAGTCCGAGCTCAGTGGCATTTTAAAATACGTGCACAAGAATTACGCGGCGCCCGACAAGAGCATGTATGGCGTCGCCAAGGGTAAAAATGTCATCATCCTTCACCTGGAAAGCTTCCAGCAATTCTTGATCAACAAGAAGGTCAACGGCCAAGAGGTCACGCCGTTCTTGAATAAGCTCTACAAGAGCAAGGCGACCTACAGCTTCGACAACTTCTTCCATGAGGTCGGCCAAGGTAAGACGTCCGACGCCGAAACCATGCTGGAAACCGGGACGTACGGCCTGCCACAAGGGTCGCTATTTACCCAACTCGGGAACGACAACACCTTCCAGGCCGCACCCGCCATTTTCGACCAGGCCGGCTACAGCACCGCGGTCTTCCACGGGAACGTGGCCAGCTTCTGGAACCGCAGCAACACCTACAAGAACCTGGGTTACCAGTACTTCTTCGATGCCAGTTACTACGACACCTCGGGTGATAAATCGCTGGGCTATGGCTTAAAGGATAAACTGTTGTTCAACGATTCCGTGAAGTACCTCCAGCATCTCCAGCAGCCATTTTACGTGAAATACCTGACCGTCACCAACCACTTCCCGTTCACGCTGGACAGTGAAGATTCCAGCTTCAAGACGCCAAATACCGGTGATAAGACGGTCGATAACTACTTCAAGACCGCCCACTACCTCGACCAATCCATCAAGGAATTCTACGCCTACCTGCACAAATCCGGGCTGGATAAGAATTCGCTGGTCATGATCTACGGGGACCACTACGGTATTTCCAACTCGTCAAACAAGAGTCTGGCGAAGTTGCTCGGGGTCAATCCGGATGACTGGAACGACTACGACAACGCCCAGCTCCAACGCGTGCCACTGATGTTTAACATGCCTGGCTACAAGAAGGGCAAGGTCGAACACACCTATGGCGGCGAGGTCGACGTGCTGCCAACGCTGATGCATCTGATGGGCATGAATACCAAGAAGTACATTCAGTTCGGGACCGACCTGTTCTCCAAGACCCACAATCCGGTCGTGGCGTTCCGTAACCGCGATTGGGTCAGTCCGGACTACACGTCCATCGACGGCACCGTTTACAGCAACAAGACCCAAGAGGAAATTCACCCTGACAAGGCGCTACAGGCTAAGCTAGACGCCATTCAAAAGCACGTCAACCAGGGCTTGAACGACTCCGATTCACTGAATCAAAAGAACCTCCTGCGTTTCTTCCATCCCAAGGGCTTCACCGCCGTTGACCCGTCCGATTACAACTATTCCGACGGGCTGGAAAAGGAAGAGAAGTTGGAGAAGAAGTTGGGCTTGAAGTCTACCAGCCTGTTCTCCCGTAACGGGGACAAGTCGACGCAGCCGTTCTATAAGACGGACGCGCCAGAGTTGGGGCACAAGACCACCGATTCCAACCGAATCAAGATCACCAACCAAGACGACACTAGCGGGAAGTAGCTCGCGGTCAATTGGCCGCCTGCGTCGGTTAGGTGCTCCCACCCTATGGGGCGCGGCCGAAGCCTGTGAAGCGGTCTTCGCCCTTGTGTTCAAGCCTCGCCCAACCCGCGAGTCTCGAACGCATCCCGTGCTGTAAGGCCGGCAAATCACCGGCCAACACCACCGACACAGGGTTCCGCACCTAACCGACTCCGGCTGAGATTGGCCACGTACCTTCTGGCTGGTTGGCTTGATAGGTAGTCTGATTGGTTGTGAACTGTTCTATACGAAATTGATTTTTATGCAAATAAAGAAGCTGTCCGTTCAATCTTTACGATTGTCCGAGCAGCTTCTTTGCGTTTATGGAATTTTCTTCTATGGTTAAGGTAAGTAGTTGTGGCTAATCATCAATGCGTGGTGAAGTTACCGCACTATTGATGTGCTATTTCGAACGGGACAGACCAATCATCAATGCGTGGTGAAGTTACCGCACTATTGATGTGCTATTTCGAACGGGACAGACCAACCACCACTACGAAGGGAGTAAAACCACGCCCGGGCCACGGTACTTCGCGTTCCAACCCATTTTACTGGTCGGTACACAATCTCAGCCGTAAGGCAGCTAGGTGCGGAAGCCTGTGTCGGTTTAGTTTGTCGGCGTCCTCTGCCGGCTTACTAAACGGGACGCCTTAGAGACGCCGAACTCAGGCGGCTCTAAGCGCCTTGGAAGACCGCCCCTCAGGCTTCCAAGGTCGCCCCACAGGCTAGAAACAACAAAAACAAAAGGAGTAAAACCATGTCTGGGCCACGGCACTTCGCGGTCCAACACCCTTTACTGGTCAGACCACAATCTCAGCCGTAAGGCAGCTAGGTGCGGAAGCCTGTGTCAGTTTAGTTTGTCGGCGTCCTCCGCCGGCTTACTAAACGGGACGCCTTAGAGACTCCGCACTTGGGAGGCTCTAAGCGCCTTGGAAGACCGCCCCTCAGGCTTCCAAGGTCGCCCCACAGGCTGGGAGCACCTAGCGGCCGTCGGCGGCAATCCTCCACAACCTCATCAGCAATCTAAAAGTCAAAGACCGAGCGAAGTGCTGTGGACCGGACCGTGGTGGTCGGGGAAGAAGCGGGTCATGATCGACCGCACCGCCACCGGCGCTTCACCGTACCCCGTCGCAATCAGCGGCTGTTTGCCGGGATACATGACGCCATCGCCAATCGCGTAGATACCGTCCACACTGGTGGCCATGGTCGAGTCGACCGCAATCAGGCGTTGGCTCTCGGCTAGTTGAACGTCCCATTTAGCCAGGGCACTGTGGTCCGACGTGAAGCCGTAGCTGACGACCAGGTCATCCACGGTCGTGTGAACCGGGTCACCCGCCTGCCCGACTTGCTTTAACGTGACGTCCAGGCCGGCCGGCGTTTCCGTCAAGTCGCGGATCAGGTACGGCGTTTGGACGTGGACACTGGACTCATGCAACAGGTCGACCATGTGCGGTAACCCGCGGAACTGCGCGCGCCGGTGAAGTAGCGTCACGGACTTGGCGACCGGCTCCAGCATCAGCGCCTGGTCGATGGCGGCATCCCCACCCCCGGCAACCATGACGTCCTTATCACGGAAGCGTTCGAGGTCGCGGACGCTGTAGAAAAGGTGTTTGCCCGTCAGGTCGTCCGCGGTGGCCACGTTTAATTTTCGTGGTGAAAAGGCCCCGTTCCCAATGGCGACAATCACGGCCTTACTCTGCGACGTGCCGGCTGGCGTGGTAATGGTGAACCCGTCTTCCGTGGCCGTCACGTTGGTCACCGTCTCCCCCGTTTTCACGGTCAGGGGAAATTGGGCGTTTTGCTTTTGCTGGTTGGCAATCAGGTCGCGCCCACTCACGGCGGGAAGGCCGGCCACGTCTAAAATGGTTTTCTCGGGGTACAGGGCGTTGACCTGCCCACCCAGCTCGGCCAGGCTTTCGATGACCTGGGTCTTGGCATTGTTCATGCCGGCGTAAAAGGCCGCGAACATGCCGGCCGGGCCGCCCCCGATAATCGTGATATCAAATTGCTCAGTCATTTTATCAAAATCCTTTCTAAGGAGGTGGTCCCTGTGAAACACACGCGTGGACTCACCATTTTCCTCACAATACTCTTGGTCTTGGGCAGCTTCATTGGCTGGTGGAATCACCGCTGGACTGTGCTCAACGATCTGCGCGTGCCCCAGACGCGGACGGCCACCCTCTTTTTGCCGGGGACCCACGGCGCTTGGCTCTCACTGCGTAGCATGGTCACCAGTCTGAACCGCCCGCACGTCGGGACGTTTGCCCTGACGGCACGGGTCACCTGGAACGGCCACGTGACCTGGCAACAGCACCAGGCTGTTGGCCGCAACAATCCGCTCATTCCGGTTATTTTCAAGGATAACACGCATCCACAGAAACAGGCACGGCAATTGGCGACCGTTCTAACGCAATTACACCGACGTTACGGGATTGACCGGGTCAATTTGGTCGGCCACTCCTCCGGCGGCACGATTGCCTACGACTACCTAAACGACCACGCGCCCGCCCCGGTGGCCGTCGCCCGCATCGTGATGATGGGCGCCGACTTCCCGGAACGGACGCGCCTCGCTGACCGCTATCCAGAGTTAAAAATTTTAAATATCGCTGGCGTGATTGGCCGCACCGGCAACGACAGTGAGGTTCCGGCGAACACCGTGACCCCACTGCGGCGCCTGGTCGCTGGCCGCATCGGTCAGTACCGCTACGAAACGTTTACCGGACCCGTTTGGGACACGCAACACTCCCTGTTACACGAGAACCCGGCGCTGGACGCCAAGCTGATGCGCTACCTCTATCCGCCGAGCTGATTACCTTTCAAGATACGTTGGCCCTGAAGCGTGCACGCCTCTCGAAGACCGGCGTTGATCAGCACAAAGATGGCGACCCAGCCGATGGCGATGAGCATCCACTGCTGCAGGTATAAAATGTCTAATAAGGCGAACGGCGCGTTCCAATCCCAGAGGGCGTGCAGCGCAATGGCCAGGAGGTAGAAGCGCAGAAATTTTGGCGCGACCATGTTACTCCCGGTCACGGGTTGGTGCCGCTCCTTGGCTAAAATAATGGCGGCACCCATGATGGCGGACCAAATCGTATGGGTCCCGATGGCTTGCCAACTGCGCATCAGCAGGGTCACCAAGCCGTACTGGCCGGTGTACCCCGCCGTTTCAAACACGGCAAACCCAGCGCCGATGGCCGCCCCAACGAGCAACCCGTTGAAAATATAATTCAAACGGAAGCGGTTCACGAAGTAGGCGATCACCAGCATCTTGGCGGTCTCTTCAATGAAGCCGACAACCAGCGCCGACTCCCACGACGTCCCGTTGCCGGATGGAATCAGAGAGTACAGAATCATGGTGGCAATTAGGGAAAGAATCCCACCGACTAAGAAGACGGTCATTAATTGGTACACAGAAATATTGCGGAACACATTAATTTCAAAAAACATGATCAATAAGGCAAAGGGTACCGTCAGTGAGCCGATGAAGATCATCCCCGGCACGGCGTTATTGCTTCGAAAGACCAGGAACAACATCGCTAACAACACGAAGCTGGCCCCCAGTAGCGCGAAAACGCGTGAGAAGAGCCAGGGCTTTACGGGTGCCGCCGACACGGCTTCCAGGGACGGCGTGGTTTCGCGGGTCCCGACAATGAACAGGGCCTCCGCATCGTCACGGTTGTGCGGCTTGAATACCTCCGAAAACATCTGGAACAGGTGAATCTCCACCACTTTGTTTTCGCCGGTCCACTCATTCATTTCCTTCGTGGCGTCGTCTAGCAAATGGTTGTGGTACTCGAATTTTTTTCTATTTGGCTTACTTGCTTCATTGGCCATGGCTGGCCCCCCTTTTTTAGGTTCACGTTAACTCAGAATTCGATCGCAAATTAACCGATTTCAAAAAAATTTTACTAAAATTAGCGCCCCACTTCTAGCCTGCATCTAACTTATTGGGCACCAATTTCCAAAGCACGTAAAACGCTTTACTCAAGCGCTTCCAGCGCCATTGACCGGCAAGAATCCCGGAATCAATGGCCGTCTTCTATCTTACCCTGAACCGTCAATTGCTTCAACTTGGTGACGGGGTGAGCTTGCTAAATGTAACCAGTTACATTATAGTTAAAGCAGGCGTTAAAGCTTAAATATTGACCAAAAGGGAGACACTCATATCATGGCAAAACGTAAAATGATTTTGGACTTGGATACTGGGATCGACGATTCTCTTGCAATCGCTTACGCATTAGGTGCACCTGATGTTGACTTAATCGGTATCGTCGGTTCATACGGCAACGTTGTCGTTGAAGAAGGCGGCAAGAACGCATTGAAGATTTTGGAATTGTTGGGTCACACCGAC
The DNA here is from genome assembly GCF_016861655.1 of Levilactobacillus lanxiensis. Taxonomy (GTDB): domain Bacteria; phylum Bacillota; class Bacilli; order Lactobacillales; family Lactobacillaceae; genus Levilactobacillus; species Levilactobacillus lanxiensis. The sequence continues at coordinate 127,324 of NZ_BOLN01000002.1, forward strand.
ATCCCTGTATACTTAGGCGAAAGTCACTCTTCAACCTCTGACCACTTCGACCGGATGGAAGTTAGTGCAAACATTCACGGTCAAAACGGGATCGGTGAAGTTGAACTGCCAGAACCAACGCGTGCCATCGAAAAAGAATCCGGTGTTGATTTCTTAATCGAAGCTGCACACAAGTACGGCAAAGACCTGACGTTGGTACCAACTGGCCCAATGACCAACTTGGCTGCTGCCTTGAAGAAGGCCCCAGAAATCGCTAACGAAATCGGCAACATGACCTTCATGGGTGGTGCTTTGACCATGCCTGGGAACGTTACCCCATTCGCTGAAGCCAACATCAACCAAGATGCCGAAGCTGCTAACGCCGTTTTGACCAGCCCACTACACTCTACCATGGTTGGCCTGGACGTTACGTTGCGGACCCTCTTGACCAAGAAGGAAACCAAGCAATGGCGTGAACTTGGCACCGTTGCTGGTGAAAAGTTTGCCGACATCGTCGACTACTACATCGAAGCTTACAAGCAATTCAACGACAACTTGGGCGGCTGTGCTTTGCATGACCCACTTGCTGTTGGGGTTGCCTTAGACCCTAGCTTCGTCACCACGATTGACCTGAACATGGTCGTTAACTACAACAAGGAAACTTACGGTCGGACCATCGGTGATGACAACCGTCTCAACGAACCTACCAACGTCAAGGTTTCCGTCATGGTTGACAAGGACCGTTACCTCAAGGTCTTCATGGACTACCTGACCACTTTATTCAAAAACAACAAATAAGTTTGATTGAAAACACTGGCTGCGGCCGGTGTTTTTTGTTGGACGCAAAAATGAGCACGGCCCCCGATTTGAGGACGCGTGCTCATTTTTTAATCGCAATTAAGCCTTGTAGTTAAAGTTGTTGATCATGGTCTTAACAGCGTTGTTCGTGTATTCCGTGGCGTATTGTTTCTTTTGTGCTGCGGTCAGGGCATCGGTGTTGTTAAAGATGTCCGTGTATTGCTTTTGCATGGCTGGCTTCACGTACTTCTTAGCGTAAGCAGCGGCGGGACTCTTCTTGACCTTGCTGTAAGAATAAGTCTTGCCAGTGGCTGAGGCTAAACGCCGGTTGAGCTTCGTGCCAGTTACCTTGGTACTGAACTTAGTGCTGGACTTCTTCGTCAGCTTAAACGTGTACGTTGATTTCGTCAATGACGTGGTCGTCTTGTTGTCGGTCGTCTTAAATTCGATCAACTTGTACTTGGTCGTCAACGTCCGCTTGTTCTTGCTGACCTTAATAGAGGTTGGCACACCATATTTGACGTTGGCGCTCTTGCCGTTGAAGTCACCAAAAATCAGTAACGTCCCGGTTTTTCCGTTAGACTTGTATGACTTAAAGTAAAAAGCCGTCTTCGAGCTAGCATTCTTGTAGTAACGCTTCAAGTCTGTGTTCGTAAAGGTTGCGGGCTTAGCCTTCGTGCTAGCACTAGCCGCGCTCGGTGCAGCGACACCACCCAGGGTTCCCGCTGCAAGTACTACTAATCCAAGTTTCACCATCAAACGTTTCATGACCAAAATCCTCCTTAAGATTAATCCTATACACCATTTATACTGCCAGTTTATCGGTCTAAATGCAAGCGCTACCGCTTCTAGCTTAATAATTCTGGAAAGGTTTGTTTAAGGTACGCCGCAACCCCAGCGTCGTTGTTGTCTTTAGGCGTGATGTGGTTGGCGGCATCCTTGACGGCTGGTTGGCCATTCAACATAGCCACGCCATCCCCGGCGGCCTTGATCATGCCCAAATCGTTCTCGGCATCCCCGAAGGTCATCAGGTTACTGAAGTCCCAACCGAAATGCGTCAACAGTTGGCCCAATCCCACGGCCTTATCCATGTCGGCGGCCAAGAATTCCAAAATCTTGGGTTGTGACCGCACGACATGATACAGATCGGTCAGCTCCGGCGTCAGCTTGCTAACGACTTCATCCAGCGTGGCGGGGTCCGTCGCCATGACGGCCTTACTGAAGAGATGGTCGGGTAATTCTGCAAACGGCGTCGGGGTAAAGGTCATGGGGGCCTTCAACATTTGTTGATAAACCGATGGCGTTAAATCAGCGACGGGATAGACTTGATCAAAGTCCAAGACGTCCAAGGGATAGTGGTTGGCTGCCGCAAAGGCGTGCAACGGCTTGAAGTCCGTGCGACTCAACCCACTCTGGGCCAAGGCTTCCTTGGTCGTGTTCTGAATCACCAGGGCCCCGTTGAAGGTAATCGTGTAATCTTCAGCCGTGGTCAGCCCCAGTTGTTCCAGGTAGCCCCAAATGGCATTGATGGGTCGGCCGGTACACAGCACCACCTTGATTCCCGCAGTGTGTAATTGCCGCAGGGCTGCGGCGTTGGTTTCACTAATGGTCTTATCCGTATTGAGTAACGTCTCGTCTAAATCGAGCGCAATCATCTTTATCATTCGTTGTTGGCCTCCGTAATTTTCCTTATGCCCCTAGTTTACACGTAACGGCTTGTGAAATAAACCATGATTAGGACAAAAGGTCCTGGCGAATGAGCGCAACGATTTGTTGATTCTCAGGCAAATCCGCGTGGTTAGCGTTCGCACCGGTCACGGTAATTTGCGTGAATCCCTTAACTTGATCCTGAAATAAATACTTGCCGCGGTTCACGCTGTCAAATGGCACGATGCCATCCCCCGTGAAGGTCTTACTCCCGGCAATCGAGTAGACGACCAGTTGTCGGGGCAACCGTTGCCGCCCCGCTTCCAGCATCTTGAACAGGGGCGTATCCACGGTCGCGTCGTCTTCCTCCAGGTTAAACGGGGTGGCAATCGTCATCAGCCGGTTGGCCCGCACGGCCCGTTGATCCAGACTATTTTCCATAAATAGCGTCAGGACCAGGCCGCCGTTGGAATGGCCCATTGCCGAGAAATGATTGAACTTATACGTCTTCTGCAGGGCATTAAAGGCCAATGCAAACCATTTCGCCTGCTTTAAAATGTTCTGCGCCCCATCGTGATGATTCTGAAAGCCGACCACGATGAACGGCCGTGTGTCCCCCGGTTGGATGCGACCGGTGTAAACCAGTTGGCCCGTCGTCTTGACCTCGACCCGTAAGAGACTGTGGGTCGCGGGCGTTTCCCGGTTGAGTTCCTTGACCAGCGCGTTGAAGCGGTTCTGGGTCGCACTCGAACCGGGCACCAGAAAGACGGGCGCCATCAGTGTTTGATAGTGACTGCGGACCTCGCTGCGTTGCTGGGGCCGCCAGAGAAAGCCTGGCAGACTAAGCAAGACCAAGAGGCCCAGCACCACGATAAAGCCGCGTTTAATTGCGTGGGTCATCATCGGCCACCTCCCCCGCTGTTTGCGCTTGCGCCTGCACGTGCCATTTCACAAAGGGATAGTAGATGGCCGTGCTCAGGGCGAGGTTCACGAGTCCCAGGACCAGGGCCGTCCAGCTGCCGCCGGTCCCCAAGAACGCCAGTAAGGGTCCCGGCGTCCCGGTCAACAGCGGATACGCGACCGCGGGCACCCAGGCCAGACGCAGACACAGCCAGCTAACACTGATGCAGGCCAGTGGCGCCAGAAGAAACGGGATGCCCAAGATGGGACTCAGCATCACGGGCAGACCCACCATCAGCGGTGCCCCGAAGTTCCCCAGCGTCGGGACCAGGCTCAGCCACGCCACGGCGTGATGCTGCGTGTGGCCGTGCACCAGCAGGATGGCCAGCACGAGTCCCAGCAACATCCCCGTCCCGCCAAAGTTGGCGTAGACGTCAACGACGGTGTGGAGCGTCACGGGATGGGGCAACTGCCAGCCGGCATGGTTCAAGACGGCCTCTAAATTTTGTGCTGTCGCTACCGTCTGCCCGCTCGGCGTGATGGGCTCGAGCACCCCTAACCACGCATACAGGCTGGTCAGCCCGCTATAGCCTAGCAGGCCCAAGATGAAATGCGGTAAGCGAAACGGCCACTGAATGGCGCTCACGAACGCCGCATTTAGACTGACCGTCTGGGTGGTCACCCACAGTAGGCCCAGCGCGGTGGTTCCCAGCAGCCAGCCACTCATCAATAGGAACGGGCCCGTCAGACCGGTCGTCTCGTGGCGGACCAGGAACCAGCGATAACTATTGCCCACGAGGAGGCCAATCAGAATGCCCATCAGAATCCCCTGTAGGCCGAGGTTGGCCGACGCCCATTTGATTGCACGGAGGCCCAAGACTGACGGTCGACTGACGTTGAAGAATTTCAAACTGATCACGGCGGTCATCCCGGCCATCAGCCGATTGGTGGCCTGCCGAGTCACTGGCGCCACCAGATAAAAGCTCACGGCAAACGCCATCAGGATGGCCGCCAGTCCCAGCGTCCCCGCACTGATCAGGCGGAGATATTGCCGCAACACCTTGAGCTGCAGCACCCAGGTCGCCACATGTAACGTCTGATAAAAATACCCGGTCCGTTGCAGCCAGGCCTGGTCGATAAAATCCGCCAAACTACCCAATAGAATAATGGGAAAAATCAGCCGCAACGCTTGGCGAATCGCCGCGACCTGTCGATTGCGCTGGCAATTGACCTCCAACGCAACCAGTGCCGTCCCCAAACGGCTCGTTGTGATTTGCACGTCACTCACCCCCACTGCGGTCATTGTATGCCGGCAGCGGGTCGTTTGCCGCAACTGGACATTCGGTTAGAACGCGAGCAACTCAAACTAGCCAGCGCGCAATCTGGTTCAAGACGGCCCCCTCATCGTTGGTGTCGGGCGTTTGCTGGCGACTCTCCCGTAAGACTTCCGGTGCCGCGTTGGCTACGGCAAATCCTTGCCCCACCAGCTCGAGCATGGCGGCATCGTTGCCGGAGTCGCCAAAGGCGGCCATCTGGGCGGACCCAATTTGCCAGGTGTCCCCTAAATACTGTAGGGCCGCGGCCTTGTTGACGCCCGGCAGTGTCACGTTCATGCCGCCCAGGCCACTGCTGGTTGCCCGCAGGTTCCCCACGAAACGTTGATTAAAGGCGGCAACTTGGGGCGCGATGTCGGTCTTCAGCCAGGTCAAGTCTAATTTCAAAATGCCATCGGCAACGGTCGTTAACTGATCCACGTGCATCAGGCTGGGGTAGAAGGCCTGCGATTCCTTGAAACGTTCGCTGTCGACCGGCAACTGCGTGTAGGCCTTCTTCCAGCCACAGGCAATCACGAAGCAGTCCGCCATCACGGGCGTCTGACTGATCCAGGTGGTCGCCGCCTGCCACAACGTCGTGGGAATCGCAGCACACTTGAGCACTTGCCCCGTGGCCGTCGTGATCAGCGCGCCGTCCTCGACTACGTAGGTAATGGCCGCGCGATTCTTCAACGGCGCAAAGAGGCCCTGTGCATGGTCGAGTGGGTCCCCCGTGGCCACCACAAAGTGGACCTGACGTTGGGCCATCACCGCCAGCTGTGCCTCAAACCGGTGCGCATCGTAGCGCCCGGTGTTATCTAAAAATGTGCCATCTAAGTCCGTCGCTATCAACCTTGGTGTCACGCCACCCATCTCCCCTTCTGGTAAAGCTAACTTGCACCCATCATACCTGGCCGCAAGCCGCTTCGCAACGATGTTTGCTTATAAATTTAATGATATTAACTAGCTAAGTGCTGAAGCATTTGCCAGGCTTAGCGTAACAGCCGTTTTATTTATTTGTTTATTGTGAATATACGTTTTTTAAATAAATGTTGACAGTTTTGATAAACATCTGTACACTAAGACCCATTGGAGGCATCATCATGAATTTACAAGACCTTTCCCTCACCGAAATTGAACAGGGATGGCACCAAACCACCACGGCATACGTCTGCAACTACTGTCAGGCCAGCTTTGCCACCGACCAGGTTTTCCCGGTCGCTGACAAATTCTACCAGGCAGCCCAAATGATCCAACAGCACGTCGCCCAGGAGCACCCGGATGCCGTTCAACTGTTGATCAACGATGCTAGTAAGTACAACACCCTAACTGCTAAGCAACGCGAGCTCTTGGCCGCCTTTAGTACCGGGCAAAAAGACGCCGAGATTGCCGCCGCAACTGGTGTGGCCGCCGCGACCATTCGCCACCAGAAGTTTACCTTCCGGGAGAAGGCCAAGCAGGCCAAGCTATACCTCGCCATTTACGACCAGGTCTTTAACCAACCGGCCGTAGCCGACACTCTGGTCCGCTTTCCCAATCAGGCTGGCACGGAGGACGACCGCTTTGCCATGACGACTACCGAATACCAGCAGCTCGTCGCCAAGTTCTTCCAGTCGACCGAACCGCTGCAACTGAAACGGTGGCCCAAGCACCAGAAGGCGATTCTGGCTGTGCTCAAACGCATTACCAGCACGATTTCCCCAGACCAACACTTCACCGAGGCAGGCTTCAACGACCTGCTTCGCCCCATCTATCCGGATTATCCGCTGATTCGCCGTTACCTGGTCGATTACGACTTCTTCGAACGTACCACCGACGGCAGCGACTACTGGCGGAATCCCAGTTACAAGGAGTAACTCATGAACAAAAAAGACTTGATTCAACAGTACAAAGCCACGCCCACCTTCTACGGCGTGATTCAAATCAAAAATGACCAAACTGGCCAAACCTTTATCGACGTCGCCCCCAACCTCCACAACCGGTGGGGCTACTACCAAACCAACCTGAACGGCAACTTCTACCACGACACGCCACTCCAACAGGATTGGAACGCGCTAGGCGCCGACCAGTTCAGTTACAGCGTGCTCTGGAAGAAGGACGCTACCGACGTCGACCATCTTCGCCAAAAACTACGTGACCTCAAAGCCGAGTGGCTCGACAAGCTGCACCCGGCCTATAACCAACATTAAAGGAGTCTCCATGAACCCATTAAACACGACAACCACCCCCATCGACCCAGCTACCTGGTCGCGGCGGGAATACTTTTACTATTTCACCAAAATGATGCCGACCGGCTTTACCGTGAGCGCCGACCTCGACGTGACGGTCACCAAGGATTGGCTCGCCGCCCGCGATTTAAAATTCAATCCGGCGTACCTCTACTTGGTCTCCCGGGTGATTACCGAGATGCCCGAGTTCCGGGTGAGTCGGACCGACGACGGCGAACTGATGCACTACGAGGTGCTCCACCCAAGCTATTCCGTCATGCACACCGACCACACCATCTCGAGTCTCTGGACGGCCTACGATGCCAACTTCGCCCAGTTTTACCAAAACTACCTGGCAGACCAGGCCCAGTATGGCGACTTGCACACGCCAATGGCCAAGGCGCCCCAGAGTGCCAACACTTATATGATTGGCAGCATCCCCTGGACGCACTTCACCAGTTACACGCCGCTACCCTTCACGCCATTGAACACGTTCTTCCCGGTCATTCAGGCCGGCAAGTTCATCAACGAAAGTGACCACTGGCAAATGCCCCTCTCTGTGACCATCCACCACGCGGTCGCGGACGGCTACCAAGTGAGTCAATTTTTCACGAAATTACAAAATGCGTTCGATCACCCAGAAATTTGGTTGGTCGACTAAACAAAAGCGTCCCACGAGATTTTTCTCGTGAGGCGCTTTATTTGTCCGCTATTGTTCGGCTAAAGCCTGATGATAGTTCTGGTCGTACCGAAGCCAAAACGCAGCCGGGACATCAACGACTTGTGTCAACGCCGTGGCAAATTCGGGCGTGATGCGGGCTTTTCCGGCCAACACCCGCTGGACATAATCGACAGATACCGCAGTCTTTTCGGCCAAGGCTGCTGGCGAAATCTGTAGCAGGTCGATGGATTCTTGTAAGGTTTCCCCCGGAGCTATTGGCACGGGGACTTTGTAGGTTTCTCGGTTATTTATCATGATAATCGCTCACTTTCGTTATAACAATTTTTGTAATTCGTTCTTTATCTACAATTTGTTTTCCATACATATCTAAGCCGTAAAATACTAAGCGAACGTTTGACGTAACTGACACCGCATAAAAATCTTGTAAATCTCCAAGCAGCAGATGAAGCCGTGCAGGCGGCAAATGTGAAATCTGGCTCAGCCTTTCCGCTGACTGAATCTCAGCCAGTCTTTTTTCAACCCCATGCGCAATCAAAGGGCCAAACCTTTTGACCATACTCACATGAGTATTAAAAATTTTACCCAATTTGTGACTTTCAAAGTCTAATTCCATTAAGTTACCTCGCAATTTTGATTTGAGCTTTTCAGCCCCTACAAGATAACTCCGTAAAAGAACCGCAAAATTTTTATTTTCCTTACCTTTATTTATCATACAGAGTAAATCGGTAAAAAGATAGCAAACGCCCCAACAACCAAATCACCCCAACACTAGTTGAATACTAAAATAAAAAACGCCATCCCATTGTTTAAGGATGACGTTTAGTAGTTATTAGTCAGTTTAAATGACAATCAATCTATCTGACCAGTCCACCACACGGACAGGATGACGCTTAATCGGGCTAAGCCAGTGTCAGCCGCAGGGCTGGGAAAACTGGGCCGGTCGTGGGAGTGACCAGAGGCGAGCCAAGGTGACCAGCTGTGTCGGTGACCTTGGCTGGAGTTCTTTTCCAGCCTAGTTCACGGGACAACCTTTGAGACAGAACTTTGGCTCAAAGTTGAGGTGGAAGCCCGCTTCTCAGGCTGGAACCGGCCCCACAGCAGGGCTCCTTGAGCGCGCCGCCGGGAACGGACGCGACCAGGCCCAGTTTTCACCAGCCCGGAGGCGCTGCAACAACACAAGTTTAACCCCAACCAGGATTAAGCGTTCATGCTGCTGTAGCTGTAGGCTTGCTTCATCAGGGATTGCGTTTCCGTGAACTCGTTAATATCATGCAGCACCACGGTAATCACCCGGTGCTTACCAGCCTGTTGACCAGTCCCCACGAAGCAGTACCCAGCCAGCGGCGTGTACCCGGTCTTCAAGCCATCAACGTTCAATGAAGCCTTGTAGTATTTCCGACCAGACAGCATGTTGTTGTAGTTGTAGCAAAGTTGGCCATCAACGGTCTTTGACCCAACCGCGCCATCGGTCAAAATTTGCGGGTAGTCCTGGATCAGGTGCCGCGCAATCAGCGCCACATCCTTGGCGGAAACCATGTTGGCATTGGCTGTCCCGTAGGCGTAACCAAAGGCCTTCAAGTCACTGTTTTCCAGCCCGGAAGCCGAGACGAAACTAGCCTTACCCAGGTTCCAACTCTTGGCTTGTGCGTTCATCTGTTGAATGAATTTAGCATTGCTGCCGGCAACCCATTCGCCCAAAGCAATTGCCGCGTTGTTGGAAGAATCCAACAGGGCCGCGTCATACAGCTCTCTAACGGTGTAGCTGTGCCCCGTTTGGAACAGGAAGCCACCGCAGGAGCTGCTCTTGCTCATAGCAATCAGGCCCTTGCTGCTGGTGTCGACGACCTGGTTCCAAGTAGACGCGTTGCCGTCAACCTTTTGTAAGACCAGGTACAGCGTCATCAATTTGGAAACGGACGCGATGGGCCGCGCCGTGTTGGCACTCTTGGACCAAACGGCCTTGCCCGTCGTGTAGTCCATGGCAATGGCGTTCTTGGCGTATTTCAGACCAAATGGCGCCTTCCCCTTGGTCAGGTAACCGTGCCAGATCCAGCCCTTCACGGAACCAGACTTATTGGCCACATAATAGTAAATGCCCTTAGAATTACCGTGCTTCAAGGTCGCCTTCTGCGTGGCGTACCAAGTCGTGTTGGGGTAAGTCTTCAACGAAGCAATCTTGCGATTATGCGCCTGATTATAAATGGCCCCCGCCGTGCTCTTCTTGTGATAAGCCGTCTTGGTCATGGTCGCCGTCGACACAGTAGAATAAACGGCCGCATCGGCAGTCACCTGCAAGCTCAGCCCGGCACCCAACGTCAATACAAACATTAATGCCAGCACCAGCCACTTGGCTTTTCCTGATTTCATCATATGTAGTCCTCTCCTCATTAAAAACTTTATATAAGTCACCCTAACACGACAAACGCCGTTCCCACAAGGATTCCAAGCCAACTGTAACTTACTTGTTGGGGACGTAACTTTACCGTAATCCACAAGTTGGTGGCTAAATAACTAGGGTGGTTAACGATTAGGCCCCATCCAGCAGACACAGTTCAAGCCACGAAAAAGGCCCTACCAAGGAGAATTCTCGGTAGGACCTTTTCAAAACAATTTTATCTAAAGTATATGAATCTGACCAGCCACTACAACACAACCCCAGCAGTCAACCACATTCACGAAGCAGAACGACCAATCCTGCGGGCTAAACCAGTGTCAGCCGCAGGGCTGGGAAAACTGGGTCGGTCGTGGGAGTGACCAGAGGCGAGCCAAGGTAACGGGAGCGGATACTCCTCCAGTAACCAGTCACCCCTCACGAAGCAGAACAACCAATCCGGCGGGCTAAACCAGTGTCAGCCGCAGGGCTGGTGAAAATGGGCTCAGCCGTGGGAGTTGCCTTAGCGGGTTTCCCGCTTAGGCAACTGCTATCTTTGAGACGCGCTTCTCAGCGGCTCAAAGTAAGTCTGGAGACCGCTCTTCGGCTCCAGACGTGCGCCCACAGCGCCACGGCCCATTTTCACCAGCCCGGAGGCGCTGTCCAAAACACAAGTTTAAGCCCAAACCAGGATTAGTTGTTCATGCTGCTGAGGCGGTAGGCGTGATCCATCAAGGACTTTGTCTCCGTGAACTCGTTCTCATCATGCAACACAACGGTAATCACGCGTTGCTTGCCCTTCTTCTGACCGGTACCCACGAAGCAGTACCCAGCCAGCGGCGTGTAACCCGTCTTCAACCCATCGACCTTCAGTGAGGCGCGGTAATACTTCCGCCCCTTCAACAGGTTGTTGTAGTTGTGGCAGACCTGACCGTTGACCTTCATCGAGCCAATCTTGCCATCCTTTAAGATCCGCGGGTAGCTGGTGATCAGGTGCCGAGCGATGATGGCAACGTCCTTGGCGGAAACCTTGTTGGCGTTGGCCTTACCGTAGCCGTAACCGTACCGCCGCAGGTCGCTGTTTTCCAGACCGGAAGCCGAAACGAAGTGGGCCTTGCCCAATTTCCAGGACTTGGCTTGGGCGTTCATCTTCTTGATAAACTTGCCGTTACTGCCGCTGACCCATTTTCCCAGCGCGATGGCGGAGTTGTTGGACGAATCCAAGAAGGCCGCGTAGTACAGTTGCTTGACGGTGTAGCTGTGATTCAATTTGAAATGGAAGCCGCCACAGTCGGCACTCCGGCTCATGGAAACCAAGCCACGGCTGGTAATCTTGACCTTGTGGTTCCAGTTGCTGGTCTTGCCATCAACCTTCTTCAGGGCCAGATATAACGTCATTAATTTAGAAACGGACGCGATGGGCCGCGCGGTGTTGGCGTTTTTGGACCAAACGACCTTCCCCGTCTTGGCGTTCATGGCAACCGCCGCCTTGGCCTTAGTCAAGACGAATGGCGCCTTCCCCTTCTTCAGGTAGCCGTGCCAAACCCAGCCTTTCACACTATTTTTGCTGTTCTTGACGTAGAAATAAATGCCGGTCGACTTGCCATGCTTCAGCGTCGCCTGCTTCGTGGCGTACCACGTCGTGTGCGGGTGGGTCGTTAGGTTGCTGACCTTACGGGTGTGGGCCTTGTTGAAAATGGCCCCCTTGGCATGTTTCTTGTGGTAGGCCGTCTTCTTAATAGTTTTCGTGCTGACCGTTTTGTACGCTGAAGCAGCGTTGGCAGGCACGACAGCGCTGACGGTACCGCCGACCGTTAAGGCCACGGCAAACGCCATCAGGCCGCGTTTCATATGTAAATTCCTCATGAGTTAAATCCTTCCTATCGTATAATAATTAAGATAACCAACTATTAGAATAGCACTCTTGCCCCGCAACGGATAGCCCGATTAACCGCTTTAGACGTGAAATATCCCCGTCGTAACGAAACTGTAAAAAACGTTTCCATCCTGAATAAATCAACGACTAGGCACGATTATTTTGGGCAATGGTTGCATTTACCCAGCAAATTAGTTACGCTAGAGTCAATCACATACGACTGGGGTGCCTCACGGCTGAGATCAAACCCATTGAACCTGCTCTGGTTAATACCAGCGAAGGGATGCGTACTTTTATGCTGTCAATGAACCCCACTAAGCACTTTCTTAGTGGGGATTTTTTTCACAATGAACTCCCCTGTCAGAAAATTCTAGGAGGTATCGGGTTATGAAGGCTTGGCACATTAGAGATATTATTTTGGTCACAATTTTGGCAATTTTTATGGGGGTTATTTTCTGGGTCATTAACCCCGTTTACACGTTATTGGCAGCGGCCCTTGCCCCATTTGGACTCCAACCCCTGGCTAACGAAATTTTGCTGGGAGTCTGGGTCATGGCGGGTCCTCTGGCCGGCTTTATCATCCGGATTCCAGGGGCGGCCACGCTGGGCGAATTTCTCGGCGCCGTTGTGGAAATGTTCTTGGGCGGTATCTGGGGCGCTAGCACGCTGATCTCCGGCGCTGTCCAAGGACTGGGCGCTGAAATTGGCTTCGCCGCCATGCGCTACAAGAAATACAATTGGGTCACACTGGTTCTGACCGCGCTGACCACCACGATTGTCACCTTCGCCTGGGACCTGGTCCGCAGCGGATACTCCGCTTACCACTTTGGTTTTCTGATTCTCCTGTTCGCGGTGCGTTTCTGCTCGGTCTTCCTCTTCGGTGGCGTCTTAACCAAGCTGATCACCAACCTGCTGGCCCGCGCGCACGTCTTACCAAACGTCAAATAACGATTGATCTGGGTGCGTGTCATGCACCATACCGGGAAAAGAAAATTGGCCGGAACGCTGGGGGCAGGACGGCTTAAGCCTGAGAAACGGTCTTAAGCCTCGGCTGAGCCAATTTTTTCCCTCACGGCTGCCATGGTCTATGGTCTCACCGCATCAATCATTCTTGAAAATTTTTCTAACCCTATTACCCATCCAATCTCTGACCGCACCAAGGGTCAAAGATTACCCAACCGAACACAATCTTAACAGCTTCGATACCAAATTAATCACAGCTAACACACGACCACCCACCACACAAAGTGAAGGTGGCCCTGAATCCAGTAACCACCAACGTTGCTGGTCACCACCATGTCAGCCGTGAGGTCGGTGAAAATGGACTCAGCCGTGGGATTTTTCGAGTGACCTTCTCGGAAAATGGTGACTTTGAAACGCGTTTCTCAGCGGTTCAAAGCAAGCCTAAAGACCGCTTCTCAGGCTTTAGGCGTCCTCCCCACAGCGTCACGGTCCATTTTCACCGACCGGTAAGGCGCGTAAAAGGCGTACCCCAGCAACATCATTGTAGAATTGGAGGAATCATTGTGGCCACCGTAGCGGTTCATTCACTGACATTTACCTATCCCAAGCGTTCCCGGCCCGTCCTCGATGACCTGAACGTCACGTTTCCCAGTGGCAAGTTTTCCTTATTAACCGGGGTCTCCGGTGGCGGCAAGTCAACGCTGCTCAAGCTGATTGCGGGGCTCACCCCGCTCCCAACCGCCGGCAGTATCACCTTTGACGACCAGCCACTGGCCGAGATTGTCCCAACCAAGCGGGCAGCTACCGTCGCCATGCTCTTCCAGGAACCCAGCACACAATTCACCATGGACACGGTGAAAAACGAGTTGCGGTTCGCCCTGGAAAACCAGTGCGTTGACCCCGCTGACATCCCCGCCAAAATCACCGCCGCCCTCGATTTCATCGGCATCACCGATTTACAAGACCGGTTACTGATGCAGCTGTCCGGTGGTGAACAACAGAAGGTGGCCCTCGCCATCATCGTGGCCATGGACAGTGACGTCATTTTGCTGGACGAACCCTTTGCTAGCATCGACCCGCCAACGCGGCTGGCCCTGCTCGAAAAGCTGGTCGCCCTGTGCACCAAGCGCGGCAAGACCATCATCCTCGCCGACCACGACCTCAGCAATTACGACCGCTGGGTGGACCATTTAGCCGTGCTGGATATGGGGAAGCTGACCCTCTTATCGCCAGCAGATACGCAGGCCCGGTTCGCGGCATTTACCCCCGACAAGCTCCAACTGACCCACGTTACCTTACCGGGTGAACTACCCGTCAGTCTACAGGGCACGCAACTACGCCTCGGTCACGGTGAGCGTGAATTGTTGGCGCCCCAAGACTTGGCGTTATTTGCCCATCAAGCGACCCTGATCACCGGCCCCAATGGGAGTGGCAAATCCACCCTCTTTCGGGCGCTGGTCCGTCTTGGCAAGTACCAAGGACGCCTAACATACGACGGGACCGACATTCAAAAGCTCCCCCGCAAGCAGTACGCACGGTCCGTGGGCCTCATGTTCCAGGCCGCCAGCTCACAATTTCTCAACGTGACCGTGGCCGAGGAACTCGCGCTCTCCCGCAAATTTGGCAATCGCGACTACTTCACGGCTGAGCGGGTCCAAGACCTCTTAACGCAACTCAACCTGGCCGAACACACCGAGCAGATCATCTACTCGCTCAGTAGCGGCCAGCAAAAGAAGCTCCAATTACTCTGCATGCTGATCATGGCACCCGCGGTTCTCCTCCTCGATGAACCGCTAAAGGGCCTGGACTTCGCGTCGATTCAAGTGGTCATGCGTATTCTCACGACCGTTCAGCGTGACCTCCACCTGACCCTGATCATGATCAGCCACCAACTTAGCGGCCTGGACGACCTCATCACCTTACACCTCGCCCTGGCCGACCACCATCTCACCTACAAGGGGGCCCCAGCATGAATCCGAGTTTAAAATTAGCGCTCGTCATCCTGATTGCCCTCGAGGTGTCCTTCACCCAGGTGTGGACGGTCAACGTCGCTTTGATCATCATTAGTTTAATCCTGATGTTCGTGGGCCACGTGAAATGGAAACGCCTCCTGTGGCTAACGGTCGTGCCGCTCTTCTTCGCCAGCGCCCTAGTCTGGTCATTAGCGCTCCAGGGAACGACCACCCACCATTTTCTCATCGTCATCTTCACGCGGATGTTCGTCTACGTTTACATGGGCGGGCTCTTCACCCAAACGACAAACCCGTTGACGCTGACCCGGTCGCTGGAACAAAACGCCAAGCTGCCGTCGAAATTCGCCTACGGCTTCCTGGCCGCCTTCAACCTGATGCCGAAGATTCAAGCGGAGGTCGCCACCATTAAGGCCGCGGCGTTGATGCGTGGGCAAGTGCTCCACGTCTGGTCGCCCCAGCTGTATTTCAAAGTGATTCTGGCCGCCATGAACTGGTCGGACCAGCTCGCCGCCGCCATGACCTCCCACGGCTTTGTGGAAGGCGCACCCCGGACGCACGCCGTCACGGTAGCCTTGCGGGCCCGCGACTGGTGGCTCTGCGGCATCAGTCTGATTCTGGTTCAAGTCGGTCTCTTCATCGGTTTACCCTAATTTAGAAAAGGAGTTTCTGTCATGATGTTTACTGATTTAGCACACGCGGCAACCCAGGCTAGCTGGGACGCCTCCAAACGCCATCCCTTCATCCAACAGCTGCAGGCCGGCACCTTACCCGGCGACACGTTCCGCTACTACCTCATTCAAGACCATTACTACCTCCACGAATTTGGGAAACTCCATGATTTAGCCGCCGACCAAAGCCAGGACCCCCGCGTCGTCAAACAGCTACGCGCCGGGGCAGAGAGTCTCCGTCAGGGTGAAATTGCGGTGCGGCAAACCTTCTTTGACCGGTTAAATATCACACCGGAAGAAGTCGCCAATACCGCCGTCGCTCCCACGGGTTACGCCTATACCAGTCACCTCTACCGGTCATTGATGACGGCGGGTCCGGCCGGTGCGGTGGCGGGGCTGTTGCCCTGTTACTGGCTGTACGCAGAGATTGGTCAGGCATTGGCCGGTACCGGGTCCCCCGTCCCCATTTACCAAGCCTGGATCGACACCTACAACGCGGACGACTATACCGGTTCCATGAAGGACCAATTAGCCCTCGCCAACTACGTCGCCACCCCAGAAAACACGCACCAGCTGTTAGACATCTTTGAAAAGAGTAGCTGGTACGAACTAAACTTCTGGCAAATGGCGCTAGACCACGAGGACTGGTCATTGACGCCGAGTAAGAAATCATCGTCACTGACAACGAATTAACGTTTGAAGGACTGGCCACTGGGCTGGTCCTTTTTGCATGGGTGTGAAATTGGTTTAATCACTCAGGCAATAACTCCTTATAGGGTAAGTTAAGTGACGGATAAAACTTTATAATTAGCAATCCGCTAGCTGACTAATCGAAAATACCAGGTTATGTGTTAAAGCTAGTGTCAACCGCAGGGCTGGTAAAAATAAGCTAGGCAGACCGGTATCAGTGACCAGAGACGGGACTGTTACAAACACCACCAAATACCAGTTCATGGGTTAAACCAGTGTTAGCCGCAGAGCTGGTGAAAATAGGCTCAGCTGACCGATATCAGTGACCAGAGGCGGGCCAAAGTGATCAGCTGTGTCGATGGTCTTAGTAGAGTGATTTTCTCTACTTAGAGCATGGGACAACCTTTGAGACCGCCCTTCGGCTCAAAGTTGAGGTGGAAGCCCGCTTCTCGGGCTGGAACCGACCCCACAGCAGAGCGCTTTGAGCCCGCCGCCGGGAACGACCTATCGCGCCCACAGCGCCCCGACCTATTTTCACCAGCCCGGAGGCGCAAGCATACACTGTATTTAACCCATAAGCAACTGTATTTTCAACCCGGTGAACCTGCGTTATAATGGATACACGCATTAGAGAAAGCAGGTGTCGTCATGAAACGACTGACATTCTTGGAGTTTTTTGGCTACCTGGCACTGATTTTGGGCGTCGCAATTGAAATTTACGCGTTGCTCAAGGACCCAGGTAGTAAGCTAAGCGGTGACAACATGTTCGGTGGCGCCGTTATTTTGGGGTTAGCAGTAGCATTTATCCATAGTAAACATCTGCCTTTCAACCTGGTCTTAATCGGGTTAAGCACGTTGGGGTTTGCTTACTTTACCTTTATTCATACGCAAAATTGGTTCTGGACCATCATCTTAGGCATTGCCGTGGCAGCGTTCTTGGTTTACTTCTTTGGGATTCGCAAGGACGTGCGCCGCAATCAAAGCGACTGGTTCCACTCCAACTGATTGCTCTTTGTTGTTCGTTCCCGGCGGTGGGCTCAAAGTGGCCTGCTGTGGTCACTGACACAGATCACTCAGTTTCGGATCTATAACCTTGTTTATTATTGACTAATTTTAAAAACGCAGTCGCTATCATCTGAGTTGGTTCTCAGGTTATGGCGACTGCGTTTTTGATTTTGATTGATTTTTTATCATTGGGATTAGCTTTACACGCAACTACATTCCAAGTCCGGGGTAGCCCTTGGATTTTGTCTTGTTTTAAACCGGCTGATTCTCCACGGAACAACCCCAATCCTGGCAGCCTCCGAAACGTGCTCCGCGAGGCAGGTCCCTGCGCTTAACCCCGGTTCAGCAATGGCCCAAGCCCAGGGCCATCACTGAACCGACGTTAATGCTCAGAACCTAACCGCTCCGCTCCGCACTCTTTTCTATAGAAAAACAGGCCCGCCCGAAGGCCGACCTGTTTTCCCGCTTGATAAACTACAAGTGACTGTAGTCTTGTAATCACAATGATTACCAAAGTTTTAAGTTGTAACAGCCGGATGATCCGGCCCCGGGGCGGGATTAACCGCGTTATTTGACAGACACGCTAAATGCACGCGTCTGCGGGGTACTGATGACCCCCACTGGGCTCGAACTCTGATGGGTCGTGGTTCGTTTGCCCATGGCGTACCAGGACATACCGCTGAATACGGCCAATAAAATGACCGCCGTCAACAGACTACTGATCACATGTTTCAAATTCATCCTGCCACCTCACTAGTTATGAGTCTAAATTATTCTACTAACTAGCTTAAAGGGTTTATGTTGCAAAACCATGACAGGCTAGCGAAAAGTAAGTAACAATTCCGCCACATCGGGTTACAGGCCCGACTCTGCCAATTGTCATATTGGGTATAAGTTTACGCAATTTTTCCTCTCGGGGCAAGCATTATCGAAAAAAACTTCCAGATATTGGGACTTATTCCGCCGATTTTTGAAAACTTTAGTATAATGAACTTAAGCAGTCATTAGGATTATCATTTGGAGGGATATCTATGAGTCAAGAATTAAACGATTTGGCCGAAGCAATCATCGCCTACCAAAAGAAATACGATAAGACAGACGGAGAGATGGCCTTTGGCTCCCGCATTTCAGTTGAGAAGTTTCACGGCATCAAGACTGGCGAACTGCAACCAACTAGTGAAGAACAGAGCTCGTTGAAGGGCTTAATTGCTTCGAAGCCGCACTAACAACCAGCATCTTATATTTTAGACTTAAAAACAGCCGTTTCAGAAAAGTTTCGCCAGTCACCTGGCCACCTTTCTGAAACGGCTATTTGTTTGTCTTTTAATTTTTAATCAGCTAAGCGATTCCAGGCCGTCCGGTACGCGGTGGCCGTGGCATCGTCAAACGCCACCAACCGCACGTGGGTCAGGCCAGAACTGTGGGCCAACTCATCGCCGATTGTTTGGGTCGCAACGGCCGCCGCCTCTTCCAGCGGGAAGCCATACACGCCCGTACTGATCGACGGAAAATCAACCGTCTGACAATTATGGGCGACTGCGACCCGCAAACTATTGCGATAACAGCTCGCGAGCAACTCGGCCTCTCCCTGTTGCCCACCCTGCCAAACGGGCCCGGGGGTGTGAATCACCCAGGTCGCTGGCAATTTGAACCCGGGCGTGATTTTGGCCTCGCCCGTTTCACAGCCATTCAACGGCACGCAGGCCGCAAACAGCTCGGGACCAGCGGCCCGGTGAATCGCGCCGTCGACTCCACCGCCACCCAACAACGTGGTATTGGCGGCGTTCACAATCGCATCAACTTTACTTTGGGTGATGTCGCCCCGAATTACCGTAAAATCAGCCATCCACTCACTCCTTTGACCACGGCCAGTGCCAGTGATGCTTCGGCTTTGCCGCCTGGTCATCCCGGTCCTTCAACCGTTTCATCCCCTCACGATACGGGTTGGCGTACAGCGAGGACAAGTTCAACTTCTGACTAGCCGGCTTGACTGGTGCTTCTGACTGCCGGTAGGGCCGGAGATCCGTTTGACACTGTGGGCAAACGTCATCGTCCGCCGTCACAGCCGCACCGCAATGCGGACAAAATTTTAACTCTGTTGCCAAGAGACTGCCTCCTATTCGTGGTGCCGTTGTTGCTGATGCGCTTGGTTCCGCGCCAAGTTTTTCTCGCGCGTTTCGGCAGCGGTCTTGGCCGCTTCGACCTTCCGCTTTTCCCGGTCGATGACCCGTTGCTTGGCAGCGGCCTTCTTCTGTTCCTCGGCGAGCTTGCGCTTCTGTTGGCTCCGGTAGCTAAAGTAACTCCAAACCCCAACGGCCAGTAAGGCGACCACGATTTGAATCGGAACCAGTACCCAGTTGACGTTCTTCGCAAAGAAAGCGTCATAGATGATCAACAACACCGCCATTGTGCCAACCACAGAGAGGGTGTCGCGAATCCAGCGCGGTAAATTTTGCCATTTCATGTAAAAAAACTCCTTATGTACGGTAGCGCCCTTCCGCGCCACCAAATTTCATTGTTTAGTCTTGGGGTTACCGTTATCAACGCCTCCGGGATGGTGAAAATAAGCGCGTCACAGCCGTTCCCGACGGCGGACTCAAACGGCCCTGCTGTGGGGCCCGGCTCCAGCCTGAGAAGCGGTCTTCCGCCTCGACTTGAAACCTCACCAAACCCGTGAGTTTCCAAGGTCGGCCCATGCTCTAAACTGAGAAAATCACTCAGTTAAGACCATCGACACAGCTGGTCGGTTTGGCCCGCCTCTGGTCACTGACAGTGATCACGCATTTTCACCATCCCTGCGGCTAACACCGGTTTAACCCGTAACTAAACGGTTTGTCACCAACATGAAGTGTTCTCATGCCTTAACTATTTTTATGACTTAGACGCATTTAAACCCTTACACGCACCCGTTTTACAAGTCACCTTCGACTCGCAACTGGTGTTCCGTGAGGTAGGCGTCGAGGTAGCCGAATGACAGCTCCTCCACGTCCGCCACGCGGTAGACCTTGCCGACCTGGTCGATTTCATCTTCCGAAACTTCGTGGAAAATGAAACGTTCGCCGCCGACTTGACTGGGGTAACCGGTCTGACTGTCGTTGTCCTTGAGTTTCACGTGGATAATCGTCCGGAACGCCGCGGCCTGACTCAGCCGTTCGTGGAACTGGTCCACCGTGGGATCAAAGAGGCGTTCATCGTTTAATACCGGTTGCAGCGGTTGTTGGCGCGCCCGGTTCAGTAACGAGAAGAGCCGCATCGTTTGGAGATAATCGGATTCGACCACGATAGCGTTCACATCGCTTAGCCGCATCAGGGTGTAGCCCCCGAACTGGCCCGACATGTCGAGCAGGTTCATGATGACTGAATCGTCCGTCAACACGTTGATTTGGCCCACGAAGAAGAGGTCCTTGTTATGCTTGGGAATCAGCGCCACCAAAGGATCCTTACCCGCCAGCTGTTGCAGGGTATCACGGAATTGCGTCGGGTCCTCGACCGCTACCTGCTCCACGTGCGTGAGTTTTTGCAAATGGGGGGCCGCGATGCCCTGTAACGTTAACTCCTTGCCTTGGAACTCAATGACTTCAATGTCCGCGGGATTCAGAATCATCGCCGGCTGGTCAGAATAATCAAATTTATTGATCAACTGCACGCCGACCTCTTCACTCGCCACGCTCGTCACTAAGCCTTCATAAAAATGTTCATCATTTTTTAAAACCAACATAATCACCAGGTGATCGACCCACGCGTGGCTCAAGACCTGCCGCCGCAAGTCGCGTTGGGTGTCGAATTTCATGGTCAGGCCCCCGGCTTGAATGAAGCGCTCTTCTTGCGCCGTCTTCATCCGAAAGGACATATTGTCCAGATCATCACTAGAAAATTCGACCTCATCGATCACGTTCAGCGCCAGAAAGACCGCACCGTCCGGCAACCCAAAATCATCGTAGGTTGCGAGGATGATGCCCGTCTCACCGACTGTCGTCACGTAACCGGTGTAGACGACCTCCTGGTTCGTTTGATAAACGTTGACCAGTAAGCGTTGGGCCAGTGCCCGGTTTAAATCATTCACGATTGAATTCACATGACGACCCCCTTTTTTAGTATACGTTGCCTATGAATAGGTAAAACGTATTTATCTGAAAATCTTACCATATATTGACAGAAATAGCCCGTCAGTAGTCGCGGCCTGGTTAGGAGACGGCGGTGCTCAAGAATTGTTTGAGCTCGGCGCCCTGTAACCCAGCGCTCAGGCCCACTAATAGCTTGATTCGTGCTTTCTGCCCGTTCAGCCCCTGACACAGCATCAGCCCCATCTTGCGCAGCTCAATGCCACCGCCCTCGTAGTCATAAATGTCCTCGGCGACGCCATTATAACACCGTGACACCAGAACTAAAGGAATCTGCCGGTCTAACAGCCGTTGCACGGACGCCAGCGTTTTCGGTGGTAAATTCCCGGCACCCAGGCCTTCGATGACCACCCCGGCCGTCTCGTCATTGTCGAGAAAATCAAACAGGCTCCCGTCCATCCCGGCGTAGGCCTTGATCAGGTAAACGTGGTCGATGACGTGGTCAATATTGCAGGTATCTTCCCGAATTAATTTCTGGAAATAAACCGCGTGGTCCTTGGCTACGATCCCAATCGGGCCAAACGTTGGCGTCCGGAACGTGGCCACGTTAGTCGTGTGGGTCTTGGTCACGTAGCGGGCCGTGTGAATCTCATCGTTCATCACGACCATCACGCCATTTCCGCGTGAGGCGTCGTCTGCGGCCACTTCAATGGCGGATTGAAAGTTGTACAGGCCATCGGAACCAACCTCATTAGAGGAGCGCATAGCCCCCGTCACGACAACGGGAATCGTGCTGGGCAGGGTCAGGTCTAAGAAGTACGCCGTTTCCTCCAGCGTATCCGTCCCGTGGGTGATGACCACGCCATCAATCCCATCCTTCTCGGCCTGGTCGATGCGTTCTTTGATCTGTAGCATCTCCACCGGCGTCATGTGGGGGGATGGCAAATTAAACATTTCATCGGTAAACAATTCCACCCGGCCGGCCAAAATCGTTTCCTGTTGGGCAATCGGGTTCTGCGCGTTCGGCACAACCTCCCCCTGATCATTTTGCGACATAGAAATCGTTCCACCCGTATGAATGGCTAAAATTTTCTTCACAGTTGTCAACTTCTTTCAGTATTAGTTAATTTCATTGAACATTTTGAATTTCATTGGTTATCCCCGGAATAATGTTGCGGTAAGTCTAGTCTGATTACAACGACCATGAAAAATCTACCAGAAACTCGACCATCGTGGCGTAATAATCTATTCGACAGGTTTAGCTAGCGTTCTTTCTCAACTCACCAAGCCATCAGATTACTTCAGCACAACACCATCTACCGCAGCCACCCAAACGACTGGTGGCAGAATAATCCACTAGGCGGGTGGGCTAAACCAGTGTGAGCCTCCGGGCTGGTGAAAATGGGCTCAGCCGTGGGAGTTGCCTTAGCGGGTTCCCCGCTTAGGCAACTGCTATCTTTGAGACTCGGTCTATGAGGCTCAAAGTAAGTCTGGAGACCGCCTTTCGGCTCCAGACGTGCGCCCACAGCGTCACGGCCCATTTTCACCAGCCCGGAGGCGCTGCAGGGAACTAAAGATTCGAACCCAGCCCACCAAGTAGATTCGTTATCCACATTGTACCGTATTTGCGATAGAATTAAGTTAGAATTCAGAGAGGATGTTAAAAATGTCCAAAAGAGAAGACGAAGAAAAAGGCTACATCCCAGGCGTCCACGTCCACCCCAAAAAGTACAGCTCATCCGGGGGGATTGCCGACTGGGGCCCGCTCCTGACTTGGTTTAACGGTCTAGTCAAATCTTTGTGGAACTGGCTCAAAGGACTCTGGTCGAAACATAAGGCCTCCTAAATCGGTATTGTTATTTTTATTTTTCAGTGGTAAAGTAAATGACATTCCATTAAAAAAATAAGTGATTGCCTATATAATGCCAAGATAAGGTTGGCGAGTTTCTACCCAGAGCCGTAAACTCTGGACTATAAGCAAATTGAGGACGAAACTCTTTTTGCCGATGAAAAGAGTTCGTCGGCGAGTTTTCAGTAGCCCCCTTTTTGCAAAGGGAGCTTTTTTGTTTTCAAAATTACCTTGGCGGCGTATGGACATCACGAGAAGGAGGAAACATTCTTGCAGTCCACAAAGTCCGCATCATCCGTTTCGTCATCAGAAAAGGGGCCGTCACTACCCATGTGGCGCGCGGCCATTCTCGGTTTCCAGCATTTATTAGCCATGTACTCTGGTGACGTCATCGTTCCCCTACTGATTGGGGGCGCGCTTCATTTTAACGCCATGCAAATGGCCTACTTAATCAGTGCGGATATCTTCATGTGTGGGGTTGCAACCCTGCTCCAACTCAAACGCACCCCGCTGACCGGGATCGGCTTACCCGTCGTCCTCGGCTGTGCGGTGCAGGCCGTCACGCCCCTGAGTGCCATCGGGAATCAATACGGCGTCGGCGTCATGTACGGCGCCATCATCAGCGCCGGCATCTTCGTCTTTCTCAGCGCGGGCTGGTTCTCTAAAATTAAGAACTTCTTCCCACCCGTGGTGACCGGCTCTCTCATCACCATCATTGGCTTCACGCTGATTCCGGTCGGCTTCCAAGACCTGGGCGGCGGGGACGCCACGGCCAAGAGCTTCGGCGATCCCAAAATGTTACTGGTCGGCTTCCTCACGATGGGCATCATTTTAGGGCTAAACGCCTTTGCCAAGGGCTTTCTCAAGTCCTTAGCCATTCTGGCGGGGATCCTGATTGGGACCTTCATCGCCGGCGCCATGGGCATGGTCTCGCTAAAGGCGGTCGGCCAAGCCAGCTGGTTCCACCTGCCCCAATTTTTCTACTTTGGCACGCCCAAGTTTGAGTGGTCATCCATCGTCACCATGATTCTGGTCTCCCTGACCACCATGGTTGAATCGACTGGGGTCTTCTTCGCTCTAGGCGATATCACCGGCAAGAAGATTGGCGAACAGGATTTGAAACGCGGGTACCGTGCGGAAGGTATCGCCGTTATTCTCGGCGGGCTCTTCAACACCTTCCCCTACTCGACCTTCTCTGAAAACGTTGGGGTCGTGCAGTTGTCCGGTGTGAAAACGCGTAAGCCGCTGTATTTCTCAGCAGCCTTCTTGATGTTGCTGGGCCTGTTGCCTAAGATTGGCGCGTTGGCTACGGTCATCCCCGACGCCGTCCTCGGTGGCGCCATGATCGTCATGTTTGGGATGGTTGGGGTCCAAGGGATTCGGATGCTCCAACAAGTTGATTTCCAAAATAACAACAACCTGTTGGTCTCCGCTATCTCGATTGGATTAGGCTTAGGCGTCACCGTCTATCCCCAGATTTTCCAAGCTCTGCCCCAATCCTTACAAATCGTGATGAACAACGGGGTCGTCATTGGGAGCTTCTCCGCCGTGCTCTTAAATATCATCTTCAACATGCGGCCGAACCGTGCTGTAACGACCGCTCAAGCGCAGGTCAACAGCGACGCCCAACCTCAAAATAAATAAGGTATGACTTAAACGACTGACTGGGTTCCTTTGCCCGAGTCAGTCGTTTTTTTGCGGTTAAATATAATTAACATTATACTATATTCATACATCAAATAACTTTCTTCCAACCGACATCCATGATAAGCTATTAGCACGTCTTATTTTTTCAGACAATGGCCCACTGTGTGACAGGAACCTTACAAACGGTTAAGAGTCCTTTAGTTTTCCCCCCGCATCTGCGTATAATATAAGCATGTTCGAGATGGGATTAGTCAACAATATCGTCATTTCAATTAGTAGTCGGGAGTTGGTTCCGTTTGGAGCTAGTGAAACATACCGTAATGAACACTCCGAAAACCAAATAATCAGACTATTAAGGATGGCACACACCCATTGATGCATTAGGATGGGACTAAATCAGTGTCAGCCGCAGGGCTGGTGAAAATGGGCTCAGCCGTGGGAGTTGCCTTAGCGGGTTTCCCGCTTAGGCAACTGCTATCTTTGAGACTCGCTTCTCAGAGGCTCAAAGTAAGTCTGAAGACCGCTTCTCAGGCTTCAGACGGGTGCCCACAGCGCCACGGCCCATTTTCACCAGCCCGGAGGCCCAGTAAACAAACATTTAACCGCAAAACAATTGATAGGAGAATTTGCCATGCTAAGCATTCAACATATCAGCAAAGAATTCGGCCCAGTCAAAGCCCTGAACGACGTCACCTTTGACGTTCCCGATGGCCAGATACTGGGCTTGATCGGCCAAAACGGGGCCGGCAAGTCGACCACCTTTCACAGTATCCTGAACTTCATCGACTACGGCGGCAGTATTCAGTGGAACGGCCACACCCTGTCCGCCGAGGATTTTGACCACATCGGCTACCTGCCAGAAGAACGGAGCCTGATGACCAAGCTGACGATTGAACAACAAATCATTTACCTGGCCCGGCTTAAAGGTCAACCGGCTAAAGTCATTCGCCCACAAATCGACGACTGGCTTCAACGATTCGACGTCAAGGGGACCCGCAAGAGTAAGATCAACGACCTGTCCAAAGGGAATCAACAGAAGGTCCAACTGATTTGCACGCTGATTCATCAGCCCGACCTGTTGATCCTGGACGAACCCTTTAGTGGGCTGGACCCGGTCAACGCCGACCTCCTGAAGCAAGCCATCGTGGCGGCCAAGGAACGTGGCGCGGCTATCATCTTTTCCAGTCACGATATGGAGCACGTTACGGCCGTTTGTGACCGCCTCGTGATGCTGCGGAAAGGCAACGTCGTGTTACGCGGCACCCTTGAGGACGTGCGCGAACAGTTTGGTAAGACCGAGCTATTTGTCACGACCGACTGGACCACCGAGCAGCTCGTTGCCTTGACCGGGGTTGCCAGTGTGACCCACCGGCACGGTAACCGCTACGTCCTGCATTTAACGGACGCTGCGGCCGGTCCCGCCATTTTCGATGCGCTGACGCAAGGGCATTACATTGAAGAATTTAGCCAACAGCCACCGACCCTTGATGAAATTTTCCGTTTGAAAGTGGGTGAGGAACATGTCTAAGACCTGGGTCGTCACGTTTGAAACCTACCTGCGCCAGATTAAATCCTGGAGCTTCCTATTCATGATTCTGGGGCCATTTGTCATGATTGCCCTGACCGTCGGCATTAGCTATGTCAGCGCCAATAGCAGTCGTAGCAGCCAACAGGTCGCCATCATTAGCGACTCAAAGGTGCTCCGGCAAAGCTACCTGCAACAGCACCAGGACGGGATCAATACCAAAATCACCACGACCGCCGCGGCCAAGAAGGCCCTGAAGGCCAACCACCTGGCTGGTTACCTGACGTTAAGCACCAGCGGCGCACACCTGCGCGGGGATTATCACGGGAACAAGGCCATGGCCAACGGGCTGAAGGCGCAGGTCCAAAACTTCCTGACGCAATATCAGACCATTCAAAATTACCAGGCCGCTAAACTCAGTCCTAAGCAGAAACAGACCCTCGCCCAGACGCCGGTGCTTAAGCAGCACGTGGCCACCAAGGACGGCGCCACCAACCTGGCGAAGATTATCTCCTTCTGGATTCTGATTACCATGATCTACATCATCCTGATTACGTACTCCACCATCACGGCCCAAGAAATTGCGTCGGATAAGGGCACGAAGATCATGGAAATCATCTTCTCGAGTACCACGGCAACGAGCTACTTTGTCGGTAAAATCTTAGGGATTCTGCTGGTCATCGTCACGCAAATTGCCATCTACCTTCTGGGAGGTTGGGCCGGTTATGGCTTGGCCATGCACAACGCCGGCATCAAACGCCTGGTCAGTGCGAACCAATCGC
This sequence comes from Levilactobacillus lanxiensis, assembly GCF_016861655.1. GTDB lineage: Bacteria > Bacillota > Bacilli > Lactobacillales > Lactobacillaceae > Levilactobacillus > Levilactobacillus lanxiensis. The sequence goes on from NZ_BOLN01000002.1 coordinate 154,260, forward strand.
TGGTCGACAGTGTCGTTCACAACATTGTTAACCTGAACCTCCTGTACGTCCTGTTGGGGGTCGTCATCTACACGCTTCTGGCCGCCTACAGTGGCGCGCTGGTCTCCAAGGCAGAGGATGCTTCCAAAGCGGCACAACCCGTGGTGATGCTGGGAATGCTGGGCTTCTTTGCCGCCTTCCCGTTCCAAAATAATTTGGACGCGTTAGCCGTTAAAATTCTGTCCTACGTGCCCTTCTTCTCATCATATTTCATGCCGATGCGGGTCATCAACGGCACCGTCAGTCTGGCGGAACAACTGGGCTCACTGGTCGTCTTGTTGGTCACGATTGGCCTGTTCGCCCTGTACATTGGCCGCCAGTATCAACGACTGATGTTACAGACCGACAGCGAGAATATGTGGCAACACCTAATTCACAGTTTTAAGCACTAAACGCAACAGCCATTTAGCCATTAACATTTCACGGCAACGTGCTATAATTAATGGCGTAAGTGGTATGGGCCCTTAGCTCAGTTGGGAGAGCGCCTGCTTCGCATGCAGGAGGTCGTCGGTTCAAATCCGGTAGGGTCCATTGATAGGGTTTCAGGGAAATGGCATTTAAATTAATAGAGGGTGAGCTGAAAATTCAGCTCACCCTCTATTTTGTTAGACGTTACCGCCAATCATTTTTAAAACCGAATAACGACTTTTCCCTTCGGATGGCCGTTTGCCAAATAATCTAACGCTTTATTGATATCCGTCAGCTTAAATTCAGTTGGGTCAACCGCCGGCACAATCTGGTTATCTTCAACAATTTTGGTAATTTTCTTCAGTTGTTCGCCATCACTTCTCACGAAAATAAACCGATAGTCAGCGCCTGCTCGTTTAGCCTTCCAATCAATCCCGCTACCGGCAATCCCGATTAAAGCCGTTTTCCAAAATGGCATCTGATGATCTTTGGCAAACTGACGATTAGGCGTCATGATCAAGGACAACAAGCGCCCACCCGGTTTCAACACCTGAAGTTCATGATCCAGCTCTGTTTTTCCAACCGTATCAATCACGTAATCAACGGGTTCGAGATGCTCCCAATAATTCTGTTCACGATAATCAAAATATTGTTCGACACCCATATCCATGACGGATTGTTTTGCGCGCGCATTTCCACTAACCATGACTTTCAAGCCCAGTTCCTTAGCAATTGGAATGGCCATTTGTCCAAACGACCCAGAGCCGCCTGGAATCATCACGCTTTGTCCGGGTTGCGCGCCTAGTTCTTCGGTCAGCCCCTGATACGCGGTCAAGCCGGTTAAGGGCACTGCCGCACTGTGTACAAAATCCAAGCCAGTTGGTTTCAGCGCGACGGCATGATACTCAATCACAGCATATTCCGCAAAGGCCCCAATCTTTTCTAAGGGCAACCGTGAGTAAATTTCATCACCAATTTTGAAGTCTTTCACATTTTTACCGACTGCTTCAACAACGCCCGACAATTCGTTTCCCGTTGTCACTGGTAAGGCATAGTTCTGCAGCAACTTCAGATAGCCGATGCCAATTAACTTTTCCAAAGGATTGACGGCCGCTGCCTTTACTTTAACTAGGACTTCATCCTCAGTCGGCGTTGGTACGGGGATGTTCTTCACAACTAGTTTAAAATTCTTGTCATATTTCAGTAATTGGGCAGCTTGCATCTTGTCAATTCTCCTTTGCTTGTTAGCGAGTAATATCGTTCTGTCTTTTTTAGTTGAAAATATCTTATAATAATTAGTTACAATAGTCAAATAAAGTTACTTTTATAAAAACTAATGCCATCCCCATAAAGACACACCCTTGTCACAGTCTTGTTAATCCCATAAATTAATTTATATAATTGTCATCAATCTAAGCTATGACGCCTTAGTCCGAGATTCTTCTGTTTTTGTAAACAAGTTTTTCAACCTGAGTCGTGGTAGACTAACACTATCTAAATAAGGAAAAGATGAGGTAATGCTATGATGACGATTATTCACCGCTTTATCCTGACTAGCCTGTCATTACTTTTGATTGGTACGAATCTATCCCCCACTGTCGTTCAGGCCGCCACGCTCCCAACAGAAACGAATTCCCCTAATACACAAACCTACAAGTTTGATTCCGCGGAATTGCCGTACAACATCATCACCGATAAACAGGGGCACACCAGCAAGATGTTCTGGTTTCCTAATGCCACTGCCCATGAGTTTACAGCAGAAGAAACCACTGATTCAGACATTTTTACTAACAGTGTAACCGGAGGCCATCCATCCAATGATAACGTTTTTAATGTGGTTGAGGCTATGAAAGGTCTGATACAAGATGGTCTGACCGTCACCTCCGATGAACATCTAGATCAATATCTGCTTGACAAAAAAATCTTTCCAAACATTAATACGCTAACAGACTTTACTCAAACCTATAAGACTGCAATCTACATGTATACTTGGCTTTACCAAGCCGCTGCGGATAAGGTCATAAATCATGTTGATTTTGACTCAGCTCAAGCGCATTATGAAGCGACTTTGCAGAAGCGAATCACAGCTCTGGGGAACCTGATGGACGCGAACACGCTCGCCACCTTGAATGGTTTGTTCTCAGATAAGACCCAATACGATAGCAATCTTCCTCAACTGCTACTTTTCGCTTCCGCCAACTATTTAACGAGCTCCCCAGAAGAACTGGTTAACCTTGACCCTATTGCATCTGAAGCGAAAGCAGCTAAGTTACTCAAAACACCCATTGAAACCTTTATTCATCATAATCCTGACGGTAAAGTCATGGCCGATGGCGTGTTGGTTTCCTATCCGCTTCTGACCCCCATTACCTATGTCTTCAAAGCACCCACTGCACCAGGACCTGGCCCAACACCGCCACCCAGTCCACAACAAAGTCAGCCCGTCATTGTCCACTACCTTGATGAGCAGGGCCACTCCCTCAGACCAGCTAAGACCTTGACTGGCTCACTTGGAAGTCGCTACCAAACTCAGCCCCTCAACATTCCCAGCTACTACCTCGTCAAAACGGTCGGCCAGGAGACTGGAATCTTTACAACTAGCAAACAGACAGTCACCTATACCTACCGCCCGAATGTCGTCGCTCCAGTCGTGAAAAACAGTGTCGTCTACGCCACAAAAGGCCTAAACCTTTACACCACTCCCACCTTTACCGCTGGCGCAAAGATGACCCACTTCGTGAAAAAGTCTCGAATGAATCGACCGATGTTTAAGGTCATTGACTTTGCGACCTCACGGAATGGCCTTAAACGTTACCGGGTGAAGGATCTTAATGGTAAAGGGACAACCGGCTATATCACCGCCAGGTCCACTTACGTTAAGACCGTCTACTACGCCAACAAACCAACTAAAATCACCGTGATCAATCCCAAAGGTTTGAACGCCTACGCCAAGAAGAATCTGACTGGTAAGACCACGCACTACAAACAAGGCCAAGTTCTTAAGGTTAAGAAGATTGTCAGCCACAACCTCACCACCCGCTTCGTGCTCAGCAATGGCACCTACATTTCCGCCAACAAGAAACTGGTTATCGCTGGTAAATACACGATGCCTAAACGCGCTCAAGCCAAGAAAGCCGTCAACCGTTACAATACGGCTGACCTGACTAAAAAGAACCGCCACATCGCCAAGGGAACTTCCCTTAAAGTTATCGGCTGGACCTACTCCAATGTCACCAATTTTCATAAGGGTGACACTCTGCGATACAAGGTTATCGGGGGCTATATCACTGGTAATTCACGCTTTGTCAAAGCAATCGACTAATATTAGATGTTATTAAGAATCTTCACCATAGTATTTAAGTCCGGGACAATAACAGTTCCGGACTTTTGATTATTCAATTATTTAACTTTTAATCCATTAAATGTGCTAAAATCAAATTATAATAAAATCGGAATTTATGAGGTGATTTCATGTCAAAAATAGCACGCCGACTCGTCCTAGCCGGCCTCACATTAACATTAATCGGTGGTGTCTTCACACCAACCTTGGCTCAGGCAGCAACCATTGAACCGGATACTTCTGAAGCAACCGTTTCAGCTGACTCTGTTCATTATCAATTCAACACAATTCAATCCCCCTATAACATCATAACTGATGAATCGGGCAAAACAACTAACGTTCCTTGGTATTCACCAACCGCGGATAATCCCAATATTAAACAAACCTTTTTATCTGCGGACATTTTAAATACGGATAGCAATTTTAAGACAACCTTTGATGCTTATGACACCGCCGACGGCAATATTGGTAAGGTGTCAGACCGAATGATTAACCTGGCCACTAATGGGCTTGACGGCAATCCCAATCAATCCTTAGCGACCGCTTTGGCCGCAACCAGCCCGCTTAACGTTAGTGTCGCTGATTTTATAACTTATGAGTCCGATCTCGATTTCACCTACGGCTGGCTCTTTAAGTCCGCCGCTCAAACTGCGCTCAAGCTCCGGACCCAGGCAGACATACAAGCAGAGTACCAAAAAGACATTGTGCCAAAACTAAATGAAATCGATACTATCAATCCAGACTCGAATTCGGATGTTAAATTTGATTACTATGCGAATGATTTTCCCGGGCAGGCCTCAGGTCTTCTGGAAAATGCAGACAGCATCCATTTAACCAAATCGCCGGAGCAACTCGCCAAACTGAACCTACAGGCCTCATCCGATCAGGAAAAAGCTCTCCTCATGCAACCTCTTAAAAACTTCATCGTTTCACAAGATGGGAGTGACCCTGCCAATCCAACCTTACTAGCCGATGGTCAACTGAGTACCACCGCCCATCCGACTTGCTTCGTCTTCGGTGACTCAAAGCCGACAACACCTAGCACACCCAGTGTCTCAAATGCTACCAGCAAGCCCGTCACCGTCCACTACGTTGATGAACAAGGCAATACTCTGAAACCAGACAAAACGCTGACTGGGTCACTCGGCGACACTTACCAGACAGAAGCACTCAACATCGATGGCTACACCCTTATCAAGACGACTGGCCAAGAATCCGGGACCTACACGAATTCAGACCAATCTGTCACCTATGCCTACCGTAAGGCTGCGGCACATGCCGCCAATGTCGCCAATGTCGCGTCTAAGAACAGCGCTATCTATGCGACCAAGAAAATCCGTCTCTACTCATCCCCAACCTTCACCAAGCAGGCAGTCAAAACAACCTACGCGAAGAAATCTCGGATGAATCGCCCAATGTTCAAGGTCATTGGGACTGCAACTTCTAAGAATGGTGTCAAGCGTTATCAGGTTCAAGACCTCAATGGCAAAGGAACCACCGGCTACGTTACTACCAGATCCAGCTATGTAGCTCCTGTCTACTACGCTAACAGGCCAACTAAAATCACCGTGATCAATCCCAAAGGCTTGAACGCCTACGCCAAGACGAGTCTGACCGGTAAGGCCACACACTACAAACAGGGCCAAGTCCTCAAAGTTAAGAAGATTGTCACCCATAACCTCACCACCCGCTTCGTCCTCAGCAATGGCGCCTACATTTCCGCCAACAAGAAACTGGTTATCGCTGGAAAATACACGATGCCTAAACGCGTTCAAGCCAAGACGGCCGTCAACCGTTATGGCACAGCCAACTTGACGAACCGCAATCGGCATTATCCTAAGAAGGCTCATGCCACCTTCACGGTTAAAGGTTGGGCCTACTCCAACGCCAACAACTTCCGCAAGGGCGACACCCTGCGCTACAAGGTTGCTGGTGGCTACATCACCGGGAATAAGCAGTTTGTGCGCGTCATCAACTAAAAATCAGTACAACCTTAATAAGGAGTGAGCTAAGAAATCAGCCCACTCCTTATTTTTCTGCAATTTTTTCTTTGTTAACCCTTTACCCAAACACCTCAAGAATACTCTGAGCAATTTCAGCAGCGTGACTTTCCAACGCAAAGTGGCCACTATCCACTGATTTCACAATCGCCTGACTGTCATCCTTGGTGAACGCTTCGGCCCCAGGGAAAATAAATGACGGATCATTCCGGCCCCAAATCGCTAATAGTTTAGGCTGGTTCTCACGGAGATACTGCTGGAACTTGGGGTACTGCTTAATGTTATTTTGATAATCAAAAATCAAATCCAGTTGATTGTCCGCGTAATTGGGATTCTGCGTGTAAGCAATATCCAACGTGTAGCCATCGGGACTCACACTGTTTGCCGGCGTGCCCGTCAGATACTGACCCTTGATGGTTTCCGGCGCAAACGCACTCCGATAGCCTGCTCGCTTCTCTGGTGTCGGGTGATCCCAGAAATCCTGGCGGGTCGCCCACTTCTGGCCCAACCCTTCTTGATAAACGTTTCCGTTCTGACTCACGATGCCTTGAATCCACTCTGGATGTGCCGCAGCGATTTGAAAACCGATTGGTGCCCCATAATCAAACACGTACATGTAGAACGGATTTAACCCTAACTTTTCAATAAAGTCGGTCATGACCGCAGCCAAATGGGCAAACGTGTACGTGAAGTCCTTGTGGTTGGGCATGCTCGATTGACCGAACCCCGGATAGTCTGGCGCAATCAAGTGGAAGTCATTTTCCAAGCGTGGCATCAGGTCTCTAAACATATGACTGGCGGACGGGAAGCCATGGAATAACAGCATGGTCGGCTTTTCCGGATTGCCTGCTTCACGGTAAAAAATGTTTAGGTCGTCTACTTGTACGGTGTGAAAACTAGTCATCATTCATTATCTCCTTAATTTTTCGTCATTAGTCGTTAGTAAGCGGGTCATCGCGGCTTTATCGGCCCCCAGCTTATCCGTTGTGAAATGGCCCCACGCCTCGAGACAGCGATTGGCTGTTTCGAGAAATGGTCCACTGGCCGGCAAGAGATCGACAGTCGCCGACTTGCCATTGAGGTACATTTTAAGATACCCTTGTCGTTCCAGCTTTTGGGCCATGCGATAGCTGGAGGACCGCTCATAGCCCAGGTTCTCGGCCAGCTCACTGATGGTCAATGGATGTTGGTCCTCCAAGGCCATCATCAAATAGGAATAGGCCGGCCGCATCCCGGTGGGTTTAAAGAACTTGTCGGCCGCGGCTTCAGCGGTCCGCATGTACCGTGCCGCTGTAAAGTAGGCACAGGTTTCGTAAAAATGGTGCGTCACACTTATCGCCCTCCTTATCGTGTACATACACTATAAAGCTAAAATTTTTTTCTTGTCAAGCCGCTTCTAGATTAACTATCACAATACCTGACAACGTAAAAAGAGAGCCGGCCAAGAAACACAGCCCACTCTCTTTTCTTCAGGCATTAGCCCTCTAATTCAAGAATCTGGTAATCGTATCCTAAGTTTTTAACGAACTGCAGGACATCATCACTATCTACAAAAATCGTGCTGGTGTTGATGTTGGGGTGAAAACTCATACGCTTCTCACTCAAGATGGCTTTGTCAAAGTAAACCTTCACGTCATGATCTTTGTTGTTCAACAGCTCAAAGATAGAGACGATGCCGGGTTCCAAGCCCAGCTTCTCAAACAACAAATCATCATGGCCCATCTTGGCCCGTTTGGCACCGGTCAGTTCTTCAAATTGATGGAAGTCGAGCCGCTTGGCATCATCCATGACTAGCAAATAACATTCGGTTTTCTTCTTGTTCGTTAAGAACATGGTCTTCGTCCGGACGCCTTCAATGCCCTCGATGAAGGCGTCAGCTTCTTCAGTGGTATGGGCAACAGCGTGATGAACGATTTGGTATTGAATGTTCATCTTTTCTAAGGCTTCTTCGACTTGTTTGGCAGGTTCCACAACGATCATCCCTTCAAATTTTGCATTTTATAACAGCGTTTACATGTTAACTTATCATTTATTCTAGCACGGACTTTTGCCGTTGAACACACATCATCGTCAATTAGTTTCAGAAATTGTGCCTAGGTCAAAATAGACTAGCAAGCAAATTAACCCTTACAAAACTGTACAGTGTGCTGTACACTTTAATCATGAGGTGATGAAATGATTGATGATGGCATGGTTGCGCGCCAGTTGTTACAGCTGGCCCGTCGAATCAAGCAACGGCGGAATCGACACATTCAAGATTTAGATTTAACGATCGGACAGGGGGATGCCCTAAAGTACTTCGCAGAAAATCCTAACCAGACAATTGCGACGTTCAAAGACTATCAGGGCATCACGCATCAGACGGCCCGAGTCATCGTCCAGCATATGGTGGCCTTAGGGGTTGTCACCCTAACAGCCAATCCGCAAGATGGCCGGTCCAAATTAGTGGTGGTCACTCCGCTGGGGTTATCCAAATATGCCCAGTTAACGAAACACGGCTGGCGAACGAGTGAAGAACTTTTCGCTGGCTTTACAGCCGCAGAGCAACAGCAATTTTTAGCCTTGGCTCGACGCGCTAACGCAAACTTAGAAGGGAAATGATTGGGCGTGCACACGCGCTTATACAGTAAGAATGTTCTATTAGTTTTAGTCGCAAGTTTCTTTTATTTAATGAGTCCTATGTTGATCAATCCGGTTATCGCGGGCTTTTCAGCAAACAGCGGGGCCAGCAGTATTTTAGCCGGGGTGATTGCTGGGGCCATGAACCTAACCGCCCTCGTGTTACGGCCGCTAGCGGGTAATTTAACCGATCGTCTTTCTAAATACAGCCTCACCCTCATTGGCGGCATCTCCCTTTTGGTAGCCAGCCTAGGGTATACGTTCACCACGAATGTCGCTCTAATTCTGCTTTTCCGTGTGATTAGTGGTTTTGGCTATACCCTGTGCTCCGTCTGCATGGCGACCTGGATAGCCGACCTCTTACCCGCCGACCGAATTGGTTCTGGCATGGGGATTTACGGCCTATCGAGTGCCCTGGGCATGGCTGTGGGCCCGGCATTCAGTGTTTACTTATACCAACAGTACAACTACCAAAGCGTCTTTTGGGTCGCCTCCTTCTTTAGCGTTTTAATGTTGATCGTCATTCAATTTGTCAGCAATCGGGGGCTTCCTAGTCAGCCTCACGCAACGCAGTCAGAGCCAGCTAAAAAAATCCACCTGGTTCAGCCTAAGGTCGTTCCTTTGGCAATCATTTTACTCTTATTCTCCTTACCCTATTTCGCCACAGAAACCTACATCGTGAGCTATATTGCCCATTGTCACTTCGCCGTCCCGGCAGGCGCTTTCTTCCCCGCTTACGCCATTATCTTGTTAGTGATGCGCCTGCTGTTACGCGATGCCTTTGATCACATCCCGTTTAAAAAATTCTTCTGGCTATGTTTGGGCTTTAACCTGTTGGGCATCATTGGTCCCACCGATTTAAACAATTGGTTTATGTTATTCCTGGGCGCGTTTGGCTTTGCAGCCGGTTATGGCCTAATGTTCTCAATTTGCCAGGCCAAGGCACTGACACTAGTTCCCATGTCAGACCGTGGTTTAGCGAATAGCACCTTCTATATTGGCGTGGATATCGGGATGTCAGGTGGGCCGGTGCTAGCCGGAATTATCACGGCCGTCTTACCCTGGACTTGGCTCTACCCGGTCATGGCACTGTCGTTACCAGTGACGGTGGTCGTTTACCTAGCTAATCGACGACTATTAGCCTAATATTTAATCTAAAAATGTAAGTCCTTAATTATTTCCAACTTTTATCACAACAAATTGAAACTTATCGTGAAAGCAACCCACGATAGGCGTATGATAGGAATACTGCTGTTTTTCGACGTCCCACCAGTGGTCGGTGGGCGGTGACTGGCGCAGTCGGCTATCTTATACTTATGTGGAGTTGAACTTATTTATGCATGATTCATTATTCATTCGGTGCATTGCCGAATTTATTGGGACGGCCATCATGGTTGCCCTGGGTAACGGTTCCGTTGCCAACGTTGAGCTCAAGGGTACCAAGGGCTATCACGGCAGCTGGCTGTTGATTGGTTGGGGGTACGGGATTGGGGTCATGATTCCTGCCCTCATGTTTGGGACCATTTCCGGGGCCCAGATCAACCCGGCCATGACGATTGCCTCAGCCGTCGTCGGCAATTTTCCGTGGCAAGAAGTGCTGCCCTATGTGGTGGCGCAATTGCTGGGCGCCATCATCGGTCAACTGGCCGTGGTCCTCGCCTACAAACCCTACTACGAGAAAACGACGGACACGGAAGCCATCCTGGGAACCTTTTCCACGATTGATGCCGCCGACAGCAAGCTGAACGGGTTCATCAACGAATTTCTCGGCACCTTTCTGCTGGTGCTGGGCGCCGTTGCCATGACCGCCGACAAATTGGACCCCCGCGCCGACTTCATTGGCCTGGGCTTCCTGGTCATGTGTTTGGTCGTTTCCCTGGGTGGTCCCACCGGTCCGGCATTGAACCCGGCCCGTGACTTGGGTCCCCGCCTGCTCCACGCCATCTGGCCATTCCCTCACAAAGGGAGTTCGCAGTTTGAATACAGCTGGGTGCCAGTCATCGCACCAATCGCCGGGGCCGTCTGTGCCACGGTTCTCTGGCAAACGGTTTTTAACTAAAGCTATTCAAAAGGTCATGTTCGCGCTGAACATGACCTTTTTCGTTTCTAATTTTTAAACATCCGGATAGCTACGCCGCCACCTGTTCTTCGCTTCCCCGTTTTCTTTTAAAAAAATTCGCTACCTAAAACTGACTCTTCAGACTCCCAATATTCTTAATCACCACCGAAGTACTGCCATCCGGTTTCGTTTCAAACGCAATCGCATCCCGGTTCTTCAACAAGCTAATCGGCACGTTGATTTCAATCCCATTATCTAACTTGATCTTTTGGCGCTCATATTTCTTTTCAAAATAATCCGCGTTGGGGACGGTAACGACTGGTTCAATCGCCTTTTTGGCCAGTTGGTCCTTAAATTCTGCTTTAGCTTCTTCTTTCTGGTCAAACACCACGTCGGCGATATAATCATTATCGATGACGCCATCCGTCTCGATACTGTCGTGAATCGCCTGTTGCGTCTTGGACGTGATGGTGAAGTCATCCCCGTCATCGTACTGTTCCGAAATTTTTTGAATCGATTTTTTGATCTGCTTAACGTTATTCGAAACTTTGGCGGGAACCGCCGCAACGTTAAGAAAATCCCGCGACATCAGCCACTTACCACTGGCACCCGTGTACTGCTGTTCACGCAGCTGAACTTTTTCGCCATCCATCAGGAGCATGTTCTTGACCCCCTGACTAGGCGATGGCAGGATACTCTTGTTTTGAACGATGTTATTAACCATAACATCCTCGTCATACTCAACGTTATGGATATAGCGCTGGGTGTAATCCAACTTGGCAATCCCAATCATTTGGCTCAAGTCCTCGAGTTCGACGTTAAAGAATAACAAGTCGCCACCGGGAATTTTTTCATTGACCTTGATACTGTCAAAATAATCCAACGCAAATTTTTCCGTCAGTTTTTGAAAATCGTCACGCCCATTCCAGAACTGTTCGAGCATCGGAATCCGTGATAGCGCCAACTCTACATATTCACTTTTTTCAAATTTATCAATCACTTTTTCAACGTACTTGGAAATTTCAAGGTTGTCCTTAGCAATCTCTTTTTGCGACAAAACAACGTTGCCGGAGTCCTTATCCAAGATGTGGTCAATCACATTTAGAATTCGCATTACTTTTCCTCACTCTGCATACCGGTATTAAAAGACGGTTTAGTTACTGGTAAAAACCAGCTAATATCATTATATCTAGCATTGACTACGAAAGCTATCGCCACCAGCCACTCTTATGCCGTCTAAACCAAGTGACCAAACAAGCGTATACCGATGAAAACAAAATTGCATTTAAAAAAAGTTTCGCAAAATGAGGCATTTCCGACTATCCTAGAGAGGTAAGCAGGATGAAAATGGAGGTCTTCAAGATGGAATTTAACGTCACGCGTGACGGATTAACTTTAGCAGGTATTTACGAGCCAGCACCACAGCCCAACGGCACGGTTGCCATTCTCATGCACGGTTTCACGAGCGACCGCGGGTACACGCCCACGGCCCTACTGGTTCAGCTGGCCCAACGTTTGCGGGCAATTGGTGTGAGCACCGTGCGTTTCGACTTTAACGGTCTGGGACACAGCGATGGCGACTTCGCCAACATGACCGTTCTCAACGAAATCGCCGACGCGCAGGCCGTGTTGACTGCCGTGCAGACGCGACTCAAGCCACAACGGATCGACTTGTTGGGCCACTCCCAGGGTGGCGTGGTCGCCAGCATGCTAGCCGGCTACTACCCCGATGTGATTCACAAATTAGTGCTGATGGCGCCCGCCGCTACGCTAAAGGACGATGCCATTGCCGGGCGCACCCGTGGCTTGGTTTACGACCCACACCACATCCCCGCGCAACAACCCATGGACAATGGTGAGACGCTGGGCGGCTTTTACCTCCGCACGGCTCAACTACTCCCCATCTATGAGACTGCGCAGGCCTTCGCCGGTCCCGTCTGCCTGATTCACGGGGACGCCGACCAGATTGTCGCCCACCGCGCTTCCGAACGGTACGACGCCGTTTACCAAGACAGCACCCTGCACCTCATCCCCGGCGCCAGCCATCGCCTAGACGGGGACGCCCGCGAAACGGTCCTGCAGTTAGCCACCGACTTTATTCAAGATTAATCATCTTACGCGTTCAGCCAGCGACTGGACGCGTTTTTTAGTGGCCATTTTTCAGAGGATTCACCGGCTAGCTGGTCGTTGATTACCTCCCCTAATTATCATGGCCGACCTGTCTCTTTTTTCGTTCCCTTTTCCCGGAAAACCCGCTATAATCAGTTAGGTTACACCAGTTTTTACTCTAAAAAATTCTAACCATAGAGGAGGTAGCCTGATGACGCAACCGATTATTACCTTGCGCAATGTCACCAAACGTTACGGGACCCATACCATTGTCAACCACGCCCGTTTAAAAACGGACGCTTGTGAGAACCATACCCCATAGCATGGTGACCACAATTTGCTTAGATACAGCGCTAGCCTACGAATAGGACTTATCCGCTAATTACCAAAGCCTTTTAGGTCCGCAGGTTGCCAGACGGACTCATTTTTTATAAGGCTACTAAACCCTTAGCTAATATATTTTTAGCTGCATTATGGTCGCGCACATGAAACGTGCCACAACTAGGACACGTCCACTCGCGGTCAGCCAACGTCAACTTGTTCTTACCGGTCATGACATGCCCACAGCAGCTACAAGTTTGCGTCGTATTTCGTGGATTAATTGTCAAAAAATTCCGACCGTACGAGTCAGCTTTATAAGCCAGCATACTTAGTAAAGTTCGCCAACCGACGTCCGAGATGCTCATTGCCAAGGCGTGATTTCGTAACATATTTTTACCCCGCAGTTCTTCAGCTACGACTAAATCGTGGTTTTTGACCAAGGTCGTAGAGACGTGGTGCAGGAAGTTTTTACGTTGATTGGCAACTTTAAGCTGTAATTTAGCCACTAGTAGCCGTTGCTTTTGATAATTCTTTGATTCTGATAACCGTCGTTGACTCTTTTTAGCCCGTCTAGCCCGCCGTGACAGTTTCCGCTTAGCTTTAGCCAGTTTTCCTTTAATCGTCCGGTAATAACGTGGATTATCAATCACCTGCCCATTGGAGTCCGTCAGAAAATTATCAAGGTTCAAATCAATGCCGACTTTAGATTCAATCGCGTGTTGCTTAGCAACAAATGGATGTTCCGACCCAATCTGCATGGACACAAAGTAATGACCCGCAGCGTCCATTGAGACGGTTGTCGTCCCAATTCTAATGTCATTAGCTCGTTCTAAAATCTTCAGTGGAAGTCCCTTGAAACGGAGACGTCCCAGCTTGGGCAATTGCAGGTGGTGATTGTCAGTTAGTCTAACGCTACCATTCTTCATAGTTGGGGCTGTTACTTTGGCACTGTAAAGACAAGACGTTTGATAAGTCTGAGAATAACCACGCTTATGAAAATTAGGTGTCCCCGCCTGATGAACCTGGCGGAATAGCTTCCAGGCGGTCTTGTAATTCTTGATGGCATTGGCTTTCATTAGGCTATCAAAATCTGGATGGTTGAGCCAACCATGAATATTAGAGATAGCAGTTGATGGCTTTTTCAGACGCTCAGTCAAATCAGCAATCCGCTTCAAAACAAGCGTGATTGGTGTTTTGACTTTCTTCAACCAGAATAGATCATTGTTCATCCCGTTCATTTCGTTATAAATAAAGCGACTCGCATCACTGTTACGTTTGATCAGCCGTTTCTGTTCGGTTGAAGGAAAGACCCGGACCTTAACCCCATAGTGATAAGGTAATTGTGCCATCGTTTTCGTCATGAACTGCCACCTCCTTTTGCTTGATGGTAGCATACCATATGAGTATACTGAACTCATAGTAAGTTGTCTTATAATAATATTTATGGAGGGTACATATGAGTAAGAATATTGGAGGGATGATCCACGAACGAGGTTATGTTTACAACTTTCATTTTCACTTGATCTGGGTCACCAAATACCGGCACGAAGCATTTACAACGCCAAAGCTAGTCGCTGAAATGACCGGCATTCTAACGAAGATAGCCCGGCTGAACGAAGTGACCATTGAGCAAATGGAGGTAATGCCGGACCATATCTACTTACTCTTGAGCTTTAAGCCTAAATACGCGCCAACCAACGTTGTCAAGGCCTTCAAGGGCGGCTCGGCTCGCTTATTCTTTGAACTACATCCAGAGATAAAGGCTCAAAAGTTCTGGGGTGGACATCTTTGGTCTCCTAATTACTTCATGAGTACCCTTGGTGATATGAGCAAGACAACCGTAGAAAACTACATTGCTAATCAGCGAAAGGTCTAGTGGCATTCATCCCTTGTTTGAATGCAAGGGAATTCTGCCTAATTTATATTAAATGCACAAAGGCCATGTTCAGCACGAACATGGCTTTTTTCATCCCAATTTTTCTAAATTCCAATCGCCAACACGCCCCACCGCCGCTCCTGTTCCGGCGTGTAAATGGTATACGTGTCGGCGACCATCTGGGCAACATCGGCCGTTGGCGCGCTGCCCACACTGACCGGCGAATATTGACTATAGAGCGCGGCAAAGGTCGCAAACTGGTGTAGGCTCTTCACCCGTTTGACCTGTCGCTGCGTCTCATCCACCACATTGCGAAAGGTAATCACATCACCCACCTGCAGGCCGCGCCGTTTGTCGTCATTTAACCGAATCTCAATGGTCTTACTGCCCGCGCGGATCAGGTCAAATTGATCCGGATTCAATCCCATTTCCAAGCTAATCCCCCACTTTCACCACAACTTTCGCGACCTTCGGCGGTACTATCACTCATATAACGCTTCAAGCCACTTCGCCACACCAGCCGATACGCCAGCCACAAGGACACCGGCCCGGTACCAGTACATAAATTACTTTTCTGAATTAAATTCTATCCTACATTAAAGTTGGACAGAATTCTAACCTAATTTTAATTTACAAGAGATACTCATTACTTTGTTGATCAAATCTCTCGCTTTCGACGTAGTTAATTTGCTTACATTTCACAGTTAATTTCCTGCCTTAATCATCTGCGCTGTTCGTCATCTTTTTTCATTTCTTTTTGCCGCTAAACCCGCTATAATCAATGGAGTTGCAACAAGTCCTGTTGCATTTTAAAGCCACGAAAATTGACGAATATTTTTCGGTTTTACGAGGGAAAATACGACTGCGCTTTTGATTGTAAAATGCCCCATCTTGTTAACCGGTGAAAATCATCAGCCCACGCAACAGGTAAGAAAATTGCTAAACACTTGTTAGAAAAGTAATGAGATCACTAGTAAATAGCAAAATCAATTTTAGCCGAAGGGGGCCAGAGATGTAGCCAGTCGTGTCGACACTGTTAAACGGTCTGTCCCACGTCATGAAGACGCGTGCCCCTCGCGGCTTCATGGCGAGGTCACAGACCGCACCTCAGGCTGTGACCGTTTCGCATTGCTGGCGGAATCCCTGGCAACCGCAGTGCAATCAGCCAAATCAATCCAATTTACAACTAAATTTATTATCCTGAGGAGGTAGCCTGATGACTCAACCTATCATCGCGCTTCACCACGTCACCAAGCGTTATGGCGACGCGACCATTTTAAAGAATATTGACCTTACGCTGGAGCCCGGGAAATTCTATACCCTGCTTGGCCCGTCAGGCTGCGGTAAAACCACGATTCTCCGGACGATTGCCGGCTTTACCGATGCCACTGACGGCGATGTCTTGTTTGCGGGCGACCGCATCAACGACGTTCCCGCCAACAAACGCAACGTCAACACGGTCTTCCAAGACTACGCGCTCTTCCCCCACATGACCGTGGCGGAAAACGTGGCCTTCGGGTTGACCCTGAAAAAGCGCCCCAAACCAGAAATTGCCGAACGTGTCGCCCAAGCCTTGAAGCTGGTTCAGCTGGCCGATTACGGCGACCGGGAGATCAGCGCGCTCTCCGGTGGCCAACAACAGCGAATCGCCATTGCCCGCGCCATTGTGATGGAACCGCAAGTCCTGTTGCTGGACGAACCCCTGTCCGCCTTGGACGCCAAGCTCCGGCGACAAATGCAATACGAACTGCGCGACCTGCAGCAACGCCTGGGCATTACCTTTTTATTCGTGACCCACGACCAGGAAGAAGCCCTCGCCATGAGTGATGAGATCTTCGTCATGAGTCAGGGCGAGGTCCTGCAGAGCGGCTCCCCCGTCGACATTTATGATGAGCCCATCAACCATTTTGTCGCCGACTTCATCGGGGAAAGCAATATCTTGCCCGGTAAAATGATTGCCGACTTCCAGGTGGCCTTCGGGGGGCACCAATTTGAATGCGCCGACGCCGGTATCCCGGTCAACGAGGCCGTGGAAATCGTGATTCGCCCCGAGGACCTCACGCTGACCGACCCGGCCAATGCCAAGTTGACCGTGACCATCGACACCCAGCTGTTCCGGGGCGACTACTACGAAATCGCCGCCACCGACAGCCTGGGCAACGACTGGCTGATTCACTCCGTCAACCCCGCCGAGGATGGCGAGAGTGTCGGCATCACCTTCCGCCCACAGGACCTCCACGTCATGCGGTTCGGGGAAAAGGAAGCCGAATTCGACGCGCGCCTCGAGACCTACGAAACGGAGGATGAGTCCCATGACGAACCGTAAAACGTGGCTGTACTTCATCCCCTACGGCCTGTGGCTCGCGCTCTTCGTGATTGCCCCGGTCGCCTTGATCATTTATCAATCCTTCTTTGACCTCGGTCACCACTTCACGGTGGCCAACTACGGCACTTATTTTCAGTCGGCCACCTATCTCAAGATGACCCTCAACTCCGTCTGGTACGCCTTCTTGATCACACTGTTCACGGTGCTCATCAGTTACCCCACGGCCTATTTTCTCCATCAATTAAAACACCGCCAGTTCTGGCTCCTACTGGTGATTCTGCCGACCTGGATCAACATCCTGCTCAAGGCCTACGCCTTCATCGGTATCTTCAGTCAGGCCGGCCT
The DNA here is from genome assembly GCF_016861655.1 of Levilactobacillus lanxiensis. Lineage (GTDB taxonomy): Bacteria > Bacillota > Bacilli > Lactobacillales > Lactobacillaceae > Levilactobacillus > Levilactobacillus lanxiensis. Next base: position 171,702 of record NZ_BOLN01000002.1, read on the forward strand.
CGCCAATCAGTTCTTAACGTTCATTGGCATCGGACCGCAGCAGATTCTGTTTACCAACGCCAGCTTTATTTTCGTGGCGACCTACATTCAGATTCCGTTTATGATCCTGCCGATTTTTAACGCCCTCGATGACCTCAATCCGGCGTTTATCAATGCCAGTAAGGATCTCGGAGCCAGCGCCTGGCAGACCTTTCACCGGGTGATTTTCCCGTTAACGCTGCCCGGCGTGAAGGCTGGCGTTCAGGCCGTGTTCATCCCCTCGCTCTCCCTCTTCATGTTGACGCGCCTGATTGGCGGCAACAAGGTCATCACGCTGGGGACCGCGATTGAGGAACACTTCCTGACGACCATGAACTGGGGCATGGGCTCCACGATTGGCGTCGTCTTAATCGTCGCCATGATCATCGTGATGACCCTGACCGGCGACCAGAAGCCGAAGGGAGGGACGCCCCGATGAAACGCCATTTAGCCAACAGCTACTTAGTCCTGGTCTTCATTATTTTGTACGCGCCCATCCTGTTTCTCATCGTCTACTCCTTCAGCCAGGGTGATACCATGACCAACTACCACGGCTTCACCTGGCGCCACTACCAAACACTGTTCAGTGACGCCCGCATGCTGGCCATTGTGGCCAACACGCTGCTGGTGGCCCTGCTGTCCTCGCTGATTGCCACCTTCATCGGTACCCTGGGCGCGCTCAGCATTAACCGGACGACCAAACGCGTGACCCGCGAATCCCTCCTGACCCTAAACAACGTCCTGATGGTCTCGCCCGACGTCATCATTGGGGCTAGCTTCCTGATTTTCTTCACGATGCTCAAGATTCCCCTGGGCTTCGGCTCCGTGCTGATGAGCCACATCGCCTTTGAAATTCCCATCGTGGTCCTGATGGTGCTGCCCCGGTTACGGGAAATGTCCACGTCCATGCTGGACGCCGCCCAAGACCTCGGCGCCACGACCCGCCAGCTACTATCGCGGGTCATCATTCCCTTCATCTCACCGGGAATCTTCGCCGGCTTCTTCATGGCGCTCACCTACTCGCTGGACGACTTTGCCGTGACCTTCTTCGTCACCGGCAACGGCTTCTCGACGCTGTCCGTGGAAATTTACTCACGGGCTCGCCAAGGCATCAACCTCGAAATCAACGCGCTGTCCGGCGTCATGTTCCTCTTTTCTCTGTTGCTGGTTGGCGGCTACTACTGGATTCAACAGGCCAGCCAGAAACGCAAGCACCGTAAGCGGGAGGTGGTCTCATGAAACGTTTAGTGACCATGGTCGTGGGTCTGCTCGCCATTTGTGGCCTGCTGGGTTATACCAGCAATCGCCTGGAACGGTCCAGTGGGAGCACGGGCGACAAGGTGCTGAACCTGTACAATTGGGGCGACTACATCGACCCCAGCCTGCTGACCAAATTTCAAAAGGAAACCGGCTACCACGTGAACGTCGAGACCTTCGACAGCAACGAGGCCATGTACACCAAGATCAATCAGGGGGGCACTCACTACGACCTGGCCGTGCCGAGTGAATACATGGTCGCCAAGATGAAGCGCGCCCACCTCTTGAAGCCGTTGGATCAGAGCCGGCTGACCGGTTGGCAAAACTACGATTCACAGTTTCTCAACCAGCCGTTTGACCGCGGCAATCGCTACTCCATGCCCTACTTCTGGGGCACGCTGGGCATCATTTACAATGATAAATTCGTCAAGGCCAGTCAGGTCCAGCACTGGCAAGACTTGTGGTCCCCGAAGTTCCGCGACAAGATCATGTTGATTGACTCGGCGCGCGATATCATGGGGATGTCCCTCGTGACGCTGCACAAGTCGATGAATACCACGGACCCGGCAACGTTGCTGGCGGCCGAACACAAGCTCAATCAGCTGGCGCCCAACGTGAAGGCCATCGTAGCGGATGAAATCAAGATGTACATGACGCAAAACGAGGCCCCACTGGCCGTCGACTGGTCCGGTGAGGCGGCAGAAATGCTGGCCAACAATCAGCACCTGCACTATGTCGTCCCGAGTGAGGGCAGTAATCTGTGGTTCGACAACTTGGTCATCCCCAAGACGGCCCAGCATACCAACGCCATCTACGCCTTCCTCAACTTCATGAGTCAGCCGAAAAATGCGGCCCAGAACGCGGAATACATTGGCTACGCCACTCCAAACCGCAAGGCCAAGGCACTCCTGCCCAAGTCGGTGCGCGATGACCGCCAGTTCTATCCCACCCAGGCCACCATCGACCACTTGCAGGTCTACCGTGACTTGTCGCCAACTAAGGTTGAACTCTACAACGACCGCTATCTAGAATTTAAGATGCACCACTAGGTTGTCCTGTCAGCGGGCATCGTCACCTGCGGCTTCTGACAACTTACTGACTGAGATTAACTTTGCTAATGATTCGAAAAAACTACGATTATCTGTACGCTTACAGATAGTCGTAGTTTTTTGATGTAGCTTATATAGAATTCACTATTTTATCCTGGGTAAATCGTTGATTCGCTTAAGAAGTATTGGGTCTTGCCCACCTTGTACCCCGCAGCGATTTCGACCGAGTTCAGGACGTTCTTAGACTTGGCGTTGTAGAACATCGTCCCGTAGAACTGGTTGAGCCGCTTAATCGTTACCTTGTAGCGGTAATTGCCCTTCTTGCTGACCTTGCTCCCGATTGCCTTAGGCACGGCCCCTTTGGAATAGAGGGTCAGCGTACTCTTAGACTTTGAAGTCTTGGTGATCTTCACGGAAGTCGTGGGCTTTTTATCCACGCCGTCCACCCTGAAGGGACTGCTCTTGTAGTATTCCAGGTAGCCATTCGGCGTCACGTGGACCCGCGCCATTTTGGCCTTGGTATCGTTCTTGGGGTATTTGGTCCCCTTATACAGGTTGCCATCGGCCTTGTAGTTCCGCAAAGCCCCGTCCGGATAGGTCTTCTGGGTTGCGTAGAAACCAAGGTACTTTGGTACTGACACGTGTTTGAAATTCTTGGTTGTCGCCGGAATTGATTCCGTCATGGTTGGCGACAGCTTGTAAGACTTGCGAATGTTATAGCTCAATTGATTGATGTTGAGGCCGACCCAGGTCTTGCCATTGCTAGCACTGATAGCTTGAATCTGGACCACGGTGCCCTTAGGAATCGTAATGGTCCCCTTCTTCACCGAATTCTTGGTCACAATCTTTCGTTGCGTCTTTAAAAATTTATGCGTGGTCACGCCTAAATACTGCGTACTGGCCTGCGCCGGTAAGGTCCCGACCCCACACATGCCAGCAGCGATTAGCCCCGCCACAATCCATTTACCTTTAATCAACTTGAACATCCTCCCAAAATAAGGTTTGCACTTATTATACGCCAACCTGGGAAAAGACGGCAGTAAAAAAAGCTCGTGAATGGGCGTCTCCGCACCCACTCACGAACTTCTTTAACCGAAACTCCCAGCGATATAATCTTGGGTCACTGGAATTTGCGGATTGCTAAACATGGTCCCGGTCGGCGTGTACTCCATCACGTGACCGAGGTGGAAAAAGGCACATTGGCTGCTGACCCGCGCGGCCTGTTGCATGTTATGGGTCACGATGATGATGGAATACTTTTTCTGTAATTCCAACAGCGTTTCTTCCACCTTCACCGTCGAGATAGGATCCAGCGCGCTACAAGGTTCATCGAGCAGGAGCACGTCGGGTTCCATGGCAATCGAACGAGCAATACATAACCGTTGTTGTTGCCCACCGGAGAGGGACAGGGCACTCTTATCCAGACTGTCCTTAACTTCATCCCAGAGTGCGGCGCCCCGCAGGCTCTTCTCCACCCGTTCTTCCAATTCTGCCTTATTCTTCAGGCCATTGGCCCGCAACGCATACACAATATTTTCCCGAATCGACTTGGCAAAGGGGTTAGGCCGTTGGAAGACCATCCCGATGTGCCGGCGAATCTCGTAAATGTTTACGGTCGGTTCATTGATATCCACGTTGTGGTACCAAATTTTCCCGGTCACCGTGGCAATCCCATCGTTCATGCGATTCAATGACCGCAGATACGTGGACTTCCCAGAACCAGAGGCGCCAATCAACGCGGTGATCTGGTTCTTCGGAAAGGCCAGGTCGGCGTCATGCATGGCATGGTTGGCGCCATAGAAGACTTGCAGGTTCTCGGTCTTCATGGCTAGCGATGTCTTCTCATCAAAGGTTTGCACCGCAGTTTCTTCAAATGAATATTGTTTTAACATGGTTGCTCCCCCTATTTGCTAGCCGTGACGCGCCGGTACAGGAAGTTCCCCAGTAACCGGGCACCCAAGTTGAATAACAGAACGGCAATGATCAACACAGCTGAGGCTGCCGCGGACAGTTGGGCCGCATTGTTGGCTAAGCCTTCCGTGTTAACCTTCCAGATGTGGACCGCTAACGTTTCCGCTGGCCGGAAAGGATTCAATGGACTGGCTGGATCCATGGGATTCCAGTCGCCAAAGTTGGTCACAGGCGCACTTTGACCGGCCGTGTAAATCAAGGCAGCGGCTTCCCCGAAGACCCGCCCAGCACTCAACACAATCCCGGTCACGATTCCTGGTAAGGCCACTGGCAAAATAATGCCGATTTCCGTTTTCCATTTGGATAAGCCTAATGACAGGCCCGCTTCCCGTTGACTCCGGGACACAGCACTCAATGATTCTTCAATGTTCCGCGTTAATAACGGGAGGTTGAAGAACGTCAGCGCGATGGCCCCAGAGATAACGGAGAAACCAATTTTAAATTTCACCACGAACAGTAAGAAGCCGAACAGCCCCACGACCACGGAAGGCAGTGAGCTCAGGACTTCAATCGCTGAACGAATTAAACTCGTCCGCCAGTTGTCCTTGGCATATTCTGCCAAGTAGATCCCGGCACCCAAGGAAATGGGCACGGAAATCAACATGGTCAGAACCAACAGATAGAAGGAGTTAAACAGCTGAACACCAATTCCGCCAGCACCACTAAAGGCATCCGTCGTCCCCGTCAGGAATGACCAGCTCACGTGCGGCAGTCCTGAAATCAGGATGTAAGCCAGTAAGAAGACCAAGATACCCACGACCGTCGCCACGATTAGATTAATCACGACCGTCGCCAAAAAATCAGTTCGTTTAGCGTTCATGTTTCAGTTGCCCCCTCTTAGCAATGACCCGCACGAGTGCGTTGAAGAATAATGACATCAGTAACAGGATCAAAGCCAAGGACCATAAGGCGTTGTTTGGCAGCGTCCCATCAATCGTATCCCCGATACCAGTGGTTAGTTGACTGGTCAATGTTGAAGCGGGTGAAATTAAGTTCTTAGGCATAATCGCCGCGTTCCCGATAACCATTTGAACGGCTAAGGCTTCCCCGAAAGCCCGGGCCATCCCAAAGATCACGGCCGTTAAGATTCCAGGCGTCGCTGAACGCAGGATTACCCGTGACACCGTTTGCCAACGCGTTGCACCCAACGCCAAGGAAGCTTCCTTGAAGTGCCGGGGCACTGCCCGTAAGCTATCGACCGTCATGGACGTAATCGTTGGCAGAACCATGACAAACAGCACGAAGGTGGCCGAGATAATCCCGAATCCGGAACCACCGACCACGTGGCGCATGAATGGCACCACCACGGCCAGGCCAATGAACCCGTACACAACGGAAGGAATTCCAACCAGTAATTCAATCACGGGTTGTAAGAGCTTTCGGCCCTTGTTTGGTGAGATTTCGGTCATGAAGATGGCCGTCCCAACAGCAAAGGGTGTGGCCACAATCGCGGCGGCAAAGGTCACTGCGAACGACCCGACAATCATAGGTAAGGCCCCAATATGGCCCTGATCAGGCGCCCAGTTAGTCCCAAACAAGAACTTGGTCAGGCTGACGTGGTTCTGGGTAAACGTGGCGACCCCTTTAGACGTGATGAACCAGAGCATTGACGCCACCACCAAGATGATGACCCCAATACAGAGGTAACTGATACCCTTACCCATCCAGTCCTCACGTGTGGCCCGCGTGGCGTGATGCAAGCGCGCTGACCAGTCGTTGGACTGCGATTTCTGTTTCTTAAGTTGAAAATTTGTTTGCTCCATCTGTTGACTCCCCCTTAAAAAAAGTGAAGGTGCTACGACCGCACCTCCACCCATGTGACTACGACAATTTGTTCGTGGCGCTTAGTTCTGGGTCACAGTCCCCTTAGCGTCCTTAGTAACTTTCATATCATGGATACTGATGTAGCCCATGTCTTTAACCAAACTGTCTTGAACAGTCTTGGAATCCATGTACTTCAGGAAAGCAGCAACGGCTTTGTCAGGCGTGCCCTTCGTGTACATGTGTTCGTAGGACCAGATCTTCCACTTGTTACTTTCAACGTTGTTGTCCGTTGGCGTAACGTTGTCAATGGAAACAGCTTGTAACTTGTTCGTGAAGTATGAGAAGGCCAAGTAGCTAATGGCACCAGGCGTCGTCGCAACAATCTTTTGAACGGCACCGTTAGAGTCTTGTTCTTGTGACTTCACAGCGGTTGCGCCCTTGAGAACAGCATTTTCAAAGGTTGCTCGTGTCCCACTACCTTGCGCACGGTTGATGATGACGATCTTTTGGTCTTTACCGCCAACTTCTTTCCAGTTGGTAATCTTACCGGTAAAGATTTGTTTTACTTGCGCCATCTTTAAGTTCTTGATGCCGGCATCCTTGTTCACAACGGGTGCCATCCCAACAACGGCAACCTTGTGGTCAGTCAATTTGTCTGCCTTGATACCTTCTTTTTCTTCAGCGAAGATATCTGAGTTCCCAATTGAAACGGCCCCAGCTTGCACTTGGCTTAACCCAGTCCCGGAACCCCCACCTTGAACGGTCAAGTTAACCTTGCTGTTCTTAGCTTGGAAGTTGGCGCCGGCCTTGGCAGCCAATGGTTGTAAGGCGGTTGACCCCACAGCCGTGACCTTGCCAGAAAGTGCTTCACTACTACTGCTGCTCTTGCTGCTAGTCGAACTGGTTGCCTTACCACAGCCCACTAATAGTAAACTGATTGTTGCAATCCCCATCGCTAACTTTGTTCCCTTATTCATCTCTGTCACTCCATGTCTTTTTAAGATATAGTAGAACCACCACAACGTAAGCTAAGTCGCAAATGTTTCGTGGTGCCTCCCCTTAACTTACAAGGCCAATTCTACGTGGTGAATTTATGTTTTTCGTCGCAATCGTGTAAATTTTCGGTAAATGTTGCCGAAATCTCTATAAATTCGTTTATATTGAGATACTTAACCCCCAAACACGATTAATCAACTAATTACGGGTGATTAATTGCGTAATATCAAGAGAATGGCTAGAATTAAAGGTAAGAGGTGACCAGAAGTGGCAAATAAAAATGTAAAAGCCGCACGGCACGCCATCATCGTTGATATGAACGACTTTTTGATGGACTACGCTGCCAACAAGTTAGGGAAACAACCCGACTTGGCTGAAAAGGTAGCAGCTGCCGCAAAGAATGATCTTTCAGAATTAGACAACCTATTTAAAGACAACGGTGTCGGTCGACGGACCAAGTACTTGGACCTCGCTGCAGGTTTTCTCCGCGACGAAGCCGATGCTGACGATGAAGACACCAGTCATGACTTTACCGCTGCTAGCGACGCCTTGGCTAAAGAAGCGATGGCTTACCTTAGCAGTCACACCAACGAATTCGACCGCTGGGAAGAAGAATAAGATTTTGACTGAAACACAAAACACCTCACGAAAAAAATTCGTGAGGTGTTTTTATTTTGCTTTACTTCCACTGCCAGAGGTCAGCCTTCATGTTAGTCGCAATGATTTTGGCCAGTAGATCAACAAACTGATCGGGCATGTAGGCGGTCGTATCCAGTGTCGTTGCTTGGTCATTGACCTTGGTGATGGTCAGGCCTTGATGTTCAAGAGTCAGCCCATACTTGGGGGCAATCTGGCAGAGCCGTTCGACTTGTTCTTCGTTCACGGGAGGTCCTCCTTGTCTAGTGTCTTTAAGACGAGCTTAGCCAATCCCCCCAGCCACGTCAAGTTGGTCCTGTCTTTGTTGTCGCCTCCGGGATGGTAAAAACTGGGCCGGAACGCGGTGGGCAGGACGCTGGAAGCCAAAGGACGGTCTTCCAGCTCGCTTTGAGCCTCTAAGGAACGAGTCTCAAAGTCGCCATTTACTGGGCTTAATCGCCCAGTAAATCCCACGGCTGAGCCCATTTTTACCATCCCTGCGGCTGACACTCGCCCAACCCCAACTTGACCGCCTGTGGCCGGCCCTTGTCGTTTGTCTTCTTAACTATCTTCCACCCCGATTGCTAATAAACAAACCCCATGACTACGGAATAAGCCATGGGGCAAAAAGTTCAATTTTAAATACCAATCATTGTCAGCTACCAGGCTTAGAAACGATACCGTCAAGAACAAACCTGACAACTGTCGTGGAGCAATTGGCAACACAACTGGTTCTCACAACCAACGTGTAAGCCGTGAGGGCGGCGAAAATAACTTCAGCCGTGGGAATGCCCTTAGTAGCGCTTTTAGCTGCTTAGGGCATTGGCGTCTTTGAGACGTGCTCTTACGGCTCAAAGCGAGGGCGAAGACCGCTCTTTGGCTTCGCCCGTCCGCCCCAGCGTTCCAGGTTATTTTCGCCGCCCGGTAAGGCGCTGACAACGATCAGCTTAATAACAATACTTGTCTTTGGCTAATTGCTGATGAATGGCGGCGGCTAATTGGGCCTCGTCTGGACCATCCGTCACCACCTGCACAAAGTCACCCCCATGCTTCGAAAGCTCCGCGACCTCCTGGGCTCGTTTGGGATTGAGGTCCGTGTTGCGCACCCGAATCGTGGCCGTTCCGGTGTAACGCTGACAAATTTTCTGGAGCGCGACACTTTCGTCAGTTGCAGGCATTTCTTGGTATAATGGGAATCCGATTGTTTTCATCTGTAATCACCTCTGAATTAATTGTAAGCGATTACATCGGCTTTGCCAATACCTTTTACCAATTTTCACAAAGTCACTGACCGAACCCTTCTCGCAACCACTGCTCTGGGAAAAATCACATAGCGCTTTGACCTATGACTTTCCGAACACGCGTTCAAACCCAGGGCAAAGTGTGGTATGATATTGCCAGAAATGGAGGCGATGGCGGCATGACCACCAAACTTGGCGTCCGGGAATTAGTGGAGTTCACGCTCCGTACCGGCGACCTCAGTGCCACTTCCGGCAGCCAGAATACGGCCTTACTGGGCGCACAGATCCACCGTCGTCTACAGAAACAACGCGGTGAAAATTATCAAAAGGAATACTACCTCGACAAAGAATTGACGCTAAACGGCGACGACTACCTGCTTCACGGCCGGGCCGACGGGGTCACTTTGACTGAAGACGCCGCCAGCATCGAGGAAATCAAGACGTCTGAAACCGTCTTTGATCAGCTGAGCGACAACACCCTGACCCTCTACTGGGCGCAGGTGAAAATTTATGCCTACCTTTTAATGGAAAAAGAATCTGATTTAGATCAGGTCACGTTGACCCTGACCTACTTTCAGACCAACACGGAAACGACGACCCAAACGGACCAAACCATCACGCGTGAAGAGGCCGCAGCCTTCTTTGATAAGGTCATCACGGAATACATTACCTGGCTTAAATTTCGCTCGGACCTGCGCGAGCGGCGAGACCCCACTATTCAGGCGCTGACCTTCCCATTTGGCCAGTACCGGCCGGGCCAACGCGAGCTCGCCGTGGCCGTCTACAAGACCGTTCTCACCAGCAAACGCCTTTTCGCCGAGGCCCCAACTGGGACCGGAAAGACCATCTCCACGCTTTTTCCCACCATCAAGGCGATTGGCGAGGGCGTGATTCAACGCATCTTCTACCTGACCGCCAAGCAGAGCACGCGGCGGGTGGCCGAGGAAGCCGTCGACCTGATGGCCAGTCAGGGACTGAAGCTCAAGAGCATCACCCTGACGGCCAAGGACAAGATCAAGTTTCCTGAGGAGGCCGACCTCCAGCCCGATGAGAACCCTTATATGCTGGGCTATTACGACCGATTAAAGCCGGCCTTGCTGGACCTCATTCAACACAATGACCAGCTCACCCGCCCGGTCATCGAAGAATACGCGCGCAAACACACGCTGGACCCGTTTGAATTTCAGCTGGACGCGAGCCTCTTTTGTGATATCATCATCGGCGATTACAACTACCTCTTCGACCCGCAAGTTCACCTCCAACGCTTCTTTGCGACCGAGGACCCCGACAACTTTTTCCTAATCGACGAAGCCCACAACCTGGTCAGTCGGTCCCGCGATATGTACTCGGCGGAAATCAATAGTCAGCCGCTGGACCGCTTGATTGAAACCAGTCGGGACCTGGCCCAAGCCACGCCCAAACTGCGACGGCGGCTCCAAGACCTGCGTGCCACTTTTAGTGATATCGCCCAACCATTGATCGACGACGGCCAGACCGACAGCACCTTTTTGATGCCGCCGGAAAACTTCGACCACGACCTCAGCCGCTTGGTGGAGGCTATTCACGACTGGCTAGTTGACCAGCCACAGACGCCCTTCACCCAGGCCATCCTCGACTACTACTTCGCCGCCATCAGCTACCAGCGCATCGGCGAGTACTACGACGACACCTACCGCATGCGCCTCGAGCTGGACAACGGCAACATCATGCTCAAGGAATTGTGCCTGGACCCCAGCGCCTTTCTCGCCGACAGTCTCGCGCTGGGCCACGGCGCCGTGCTCTTCTCGGCCACCCTGTCGCCCATGGACTATTACCAAAACGTGTTGGGCGGCGACCAGGACAGTCTGGCCTACCAACTCGACTCCCCGTTTGAACCCGCGCACCAAGAAATCCTGGTCACGACCTACATTCAAACGACCTACAAACAGCGTAACGCCAATCTGGCCAACATCTTACTGGCGATTAAAAACTTGATTGACGGCAAGACCGGCAACTACCTGATTTTTTTGCCTTCCTATAGTTATCTACTTGACGTCAGCCAGGCCTTTCATCTGGCCTACCCGCACGTCAAAACCGTCTGCCAGGAGTCCCAAATGGCCGAGGCCAACCGGACGGCCTTCCTCGCCAGCTTCACGGCCAACCCCAGTGAAACACTGGTCGGCTTTGCCCTGCTCGGTGGCATTTTCTCCGAGGGTATCGACTTGAAAGCCGACCGCTTGATTGGCGTCGGCATTGTTAGCGTTGGCCTGCCCGGACTCAACCCGGAGACCAATCTGCTGCGCGACTACTTTGACGAGCGTTCTCATCGTGGCTTTGCCTACGCCTACCAGCTGCCCGGTCTGAATAACGTGTTCCAGGCGGCTGGTCGTCTGATTCGTGGGTCGAAGGACGTGGGGATTATTTTACTGATGGATCAACGATTCGCCAGCCCCCGCTACACCAACCTGTATCCGCGGCACTGGCAACACTTCCACCGAATTTATCGGCCCGAACAGCTCAGTCCCGCGATTGAAAATTTCTGGCATCAGGAGGTGCCCCAATGAAAACCAAACTCACTTTAGAAATGGAAGCGACACTCTACGCGTACTGCCGAGAAGCCGGCGCGTTTGCGGTCGAAGAGGTCACCATGCCCGACGACGCTGGGATTGTGGACACCCTGAGCTACCAGGAGATGCCCGATAAATCCATCGAGTGGCGCTGCTACGAGCTGAAGGTCACCAAGAGTGATTTTCACTCGAAGGCCAAACTCTCCTTCGTCGGCCACTACAACTACTTCGTCCTGCCGCTCAAGCTCTACCAAACGGTTCAAGACGAGATTCCGCCCCGCATCGGCGTCCTGATTTACCGACCCTTTGATGCGGAAATGCTGGCGACCGCGACCGAAGCGCCCAGCACCCCGGGCTACCTGACCGTTGCTCGGCCGCCCCGCCATCAGGACCTGCAAGTGCCTGCCTCGGAGCTGACGACCCGATTCATCGCTTCGCAGGCACGGGAGGTCGGCAAGGCCAAGCAGATGGCGACCGGTCTCAAACAGTATTCAACTGACCGGCTCTACCAGGAATTGAAGAAACGCCACCAACATTATGATATCTACGATCCAGATGCCAACTTCTATGATCAGTTCATCGAGGACACCCAATCGACGGCGGTCACGGCCCTGCAGAGTGAAATCGATGCCCTGAACCTGGAACGCCACGACCTCCAGCAACAGCTAAAGGAGCAGCGGCCATGATTTATTTTCCTTATTTTCGGGGGCGACAGTACGACCTTTTGGCCCTGAAAAACATTGCCCAACAACACATTCTGCCGCCTAACATTATTCCGATTATCGAACCCGTCCGGGACATCCGAGCCCTGCCCCAAACCGTGGCGGCCTTCGTCGAACACGACCAACCACTAGTGGTGATTGCCAATCCAACCGTCAGCGACTACGCCTTGACCAAACAAAAGCTCCACGACTGGCGGCCCTACGCGGACAATCCGCAATTGATTGTCGGCCACATTCTGACGCCTACCGTCATCCCCGCTAGCCTCCAACCAGCCGCAAATCACCGAACGTTGTTGGTCGGTCGCCAATACGATGAACTGGTTGCCGCCCAACATGCTGGTTGGCTCAACGACCCGAGTTATTTGCTAGTGCCGCCCGAGGCGCGGATTCGCCAGCTCATCACCCGGCCCACCGTCAGTCTCTTTGACCATGCCTGGCTGCCGGAACACGAGCGCAGTTACGCCGATATCACCGACGGCTTCTTCAGTGATGACTGGGTGCTCGCCACCCTCGACGGCTATCACGGCGTCAGTGACTACACGATTGGTGGCGCGCACTACAGCGAGCACGGCTATCCAGCTCGCGCCGTCACCCTGCACCTCACCTACTTTCACGGCGACCAGCTCCGCATCCACCGCTTCGTTTCCGATGACCGCGAAGACTTCCGCCATCCCAAGGAGAAGTTTTTCCAAGCAGTCGCGAAACTGGCCGCCTGGTTGCCAGACCACCCGGACGTCCAAACGCCGGCAGCCCTGGCTCTGGCGGACTACCATACGTCGCAACATTTTCCGGGACTGGGCGTGGTAAAGCGCCTCAGCCTGGAGCACCACCTACAGACGATGGCCGCTTACTTCAAACTGCATTATCCAGAATGAGATTGGTACGTGTCTTTCGTTCCCGGCGGCGGATTCAACCTGTTCTGCTGTGGGGAACGGTTCCGGCCTGTGAAGCGGTCCTACACCTCGCCTGAAAGCCTGGAAAGCCACCAGTCTCCCAGGTCGCCCCGTGCTCTAAACTGAGAAATTCACTCAGTTAAGACCACCGACACAGCTGCCCAGGTTGATCCGCCTCTGGTCACTCACACTAGTCATCTCATTCTTGATTTGCGAAATCAAACCAAGTCACGACTGGTTAACGTCACTGGCTGCTGGAGAAATTTTCTCACAACACGTCACTAGATTGCGTGGCACAATCGCTATCCGCCGCAGGACTGGTGAAAATTAGCCACGCTGCTCCATGTTAGTGACCAGAGGCAGATCAACTTTCCCAGCTGTGTCGGTGGTCTTGGCTGGGGAGATTTTTCCCAGCCTAGCCCACGGGGCAACCTTTGAGACCGCTCCTTAGGCTCAAAGTTGAGGTGGAAGCCCGCCCTTCGGCTGGAACCGACCCCATAGCAGGGAAGGTTGAATCTGCCGTCGGGAACGACACTCTCCACACGGCAGAATTGCACTAGTCCGGAGGCGCAGAATTTTAAGCCATAAAAAATAGCACCTGGGAAAAAATTCCCAAGCGCTATTCGTTTAACTATTTAGAATTTAGCTGGTAAGACGCTGACACCTTCTGGGACCATGAAGTCCTTTTGGGCCAACGTTAACTTACCACTCTCAGCGTCGCGACTGAATAACGAAGCGTTGTCGGAGTTTTGGTTAACGACTAACAGTAAGCTTTGGTCTGACGTCCAGTTGAAGTCCCGTGGGAAGTCACCTTCCGTGGAGATTCGTTGAACCAGCGTCAACGTACCATCATCAGCGGTGGCGAAGACGGCCAGGGAGTTGTTCCCGCGGTTTGAGACGTAAATGAACCGCCCGTCCTGGCTCATGCGAATGGCTGCGGCACCGTTGTGCGTGGTCCAGTCGGCTGGAATCGTGGAGATGATACTCTTCACAGCCAATTTGCCGGTGGTAGCGTCGTAGCTTAACGTGGCTACGTTGCTGCTTAATTCGCCAACGAGGTAAGCGACACCCTTTTTGTCATCGAAGACGATGTGCCGTGGGCCGTAGCCGGCTGGCATGTCGAGTTGACTGACGGGAGATAATTTGCCATCATCAGAAACGTCGTATACGTAAACCTTGTCGGACCCTAAGTCACAAACGACTAAACGGTTGTCCGGCGTCAGGTCAGCGAAATGCGGATGAGGACCGTCAGCTTGTTCGGGCGCTGGACCAACGGGATCTTGGTCAACGACTCTATCCGTTTCCTTCAACGTCCCGTCAGTGGCGATGGCGTAGACCGTCACAGCGGCCGTGTGGTAATTGGCCGTGTAGACCAACTGCCGAGCTTCATCAACTGATACATAGGCTGGTGAGGCGCCCAATTCCAAGACCTGTTGAATGGCCCGTGGCTTTTCTTCAGATACATCATAGATGATCAACCCACCGTGGGTCGTGCCATCCGTTTCTTTTTTGTTGATGACGTACAGGCGCTTAGCTGCAGCCTTTGCGATGTAAGTCGGGCTCCCAGCTGATGCTAACCATTCGCAGTCCATTAACTTAGGCGCTGCGGTGTCTACGGTTACCCGGTAAATCCCACGACTAATGCGCTTGGTATAAGTTCCAATGTAAAAATCTTCCGTCATGTGTGCTGCCCCTTTCAACTTGCCAATATCACTCTTAAGTATAGCACAGCTGGCAGACAAAGGCCGGTGAAGTCATTTTACCTTGGGCAGTCACCCCGGTAGTTGCCAAATATCTCTGAAACTTAGTTGCAACCGCCCCCTGAGATTAGTATGATGTAATATAACCACTCGCTTAAAGAATAAGTCGTTTGACGGTCGGCTCACACTGACCAGAACCCCTTATCCCTAAGCCAATGTCCGTACCTACAGAATGACTGCCAAGAAAGGACTCACCGCACATGTCTAGTTTCGAAGGGTATCATCCCCTTTTGACACCGCAATTTCGTTTCGACTGGCTCACCCAATTCAACTTAAAAAATGTGGCGGATCTCACCGCTAACGACCTGGGGGCCACTGCCGACTGGGTCAACGCCACCATGCACGACACCATGGACCGTTCCGCGCTCACCTGGGGCATCGAACGGCGCCGGACCCACAAACTCATTGCCTGGGGCGGCTTCAGTGACCTCGACCTGACCGCTCACACCGGTAAAATTGGCTTCAACGGCAAGCGCGTACCGGTCAACGAACAACAGGAAATCGTTGACCGGCTGGTTCATTTCGGCCACGAAGAACTCCAACTGACGGACATGACCCTGACCAGCGCCGGTAAATTAGACGATGCCGTACTGGCCGCTGCTGGCTTCGTACAAGCAGACGGCCAGTGGCGCTGGACGTTCCGCCGCTAAAAATAAGTGTAAACAAAAGCCCATTTCTACGCGAAATGGGCTTTTTTCTTATTTCGAGGCAAAAACTAATAATCCCGTGCCACCAGTGGTGCCCGTTGGCGTGCCAATCTTACCGGCAATCTGCCACCGTTGTAGGTCTTTTTGCTGTTGGGCAGTCAACTGCCCATCCACCGCCTGCTTGACCGCGGCCGCGTTGGTCGGGTCGCTCACATGGAACCTCACCAGGTAAAGGGCACTGTAGCTGGCGTTGTTAGCGGTCAACAGCTGATCAAAGTCATCTTCGGCACTAGTAATCTGCTCCGTCAAAATGGGCTGATTGTCCGCTGAGGCAAAGACCTGATTAACCACGGCCATCAGGTCACTGTCGTAGGCCGCATGTGGGAACAACTTCATCAAACTGATGTCGGTTGGTTGTAGCCCGGCCGTCTTGGTGGCCGTTGCCCAGTTCATCGTCGAAGTCGTTGCCGCTGCGGGCGTGCTGGCTGCGGACTTCAAGTAGCCGCGCCAGATCCACCCACCGTGCTGGCCATCGGCGCTGTTCACGTGATAGTAAATTAAGTATTTCCCGGTAGCCACGTCGTACAGCTTTTCATGGGCATTCGTGTACCACGTCACATCTGGCAGACTGCTGTTGTACCCATACCAGGTGCCCAAATGCTTGGAGTACCGACTCCCCTTTACGGCGGTCAGCGCGTGCCGCTTCATGCTAGCACGCCAAACCAACCGAACGGACTTGGACCGACTGGCCGAATACTGCGACTTAGCTGAAGCCGTAACCGTCCCCAGGCCGCCAACTAAACTGACACCGACGCCTAACGCAATGATTCCCTTAACAAATTGTTTCATGTTCAAACCTCCCCGATTCTCCTTTTAGTTTAGGTGGGAAACGAGTTAAAGTCTACTGGAATTTTTCAATCGTTGCGCAAAATTAAGCAATCCCCGTACGTAAAGAGGTAGCCACCAGAGCCAGAAATGGTCCCTTGAGATAGACTTTCACCGTCAGTTACTGCCGCTGCGAGTGAGGACAAAATAATTCGGTGAAACTTCCAACAATAAAAGAGCCCTGCCTATTGGCAAGACTCCGTTTAGTCATTCCTAAGTTCACGAGCTGAAGATTGAAAACTAAATACCTAAAGACTTGAAAAGGTCTTCTTTGTTGCGAATAGTTGTTAATTTTGCAGTTTCATTAACAACATCATCAATTTCCTTTTGGATTTCAGGACGTATGTCAGGCTGCACCCGCGTGAACGTAGATTGGTCATCCATTTGTTTCTGTTCTCTAGTAGCAAATAAGAATCTAGCAGAAGCTATTCGATTTCGATCCAGTGTTTTTAATGCTCCAAATCCTTTTACAGCTTTAGCTTTCTGTGAGACATGTAATGCCATAATTGATTTCATTTTTGGTTTCATGAGTACTCCCTCTCACACAGATTCATTCTAAACTCCCAGCAGGTCAATAGACATGCAAGTCACCATTCAAACCCGTGTCAGCCGCAGGGCTGGGAAAACTGGATCGATCGTGGCAGTGACCCGGGGCGCATCTCTCAAGTTCACAGACCTACCAGAGCAACACCCCAGTTACTCGTAAGTCACCGGGTTAAACCCACGTCAGCCGCAGGGCTGGTGAAAATGGGCTAAGCCGTGGGAGTTGCCTTAGCGGTTTACCGCTTAGGCAACTGCTATCTTTGAAACGTGGTCTTCGGCTCAAAGTAAGTTCGAAGACCGCTTCTCAGGCTTCGGACGTGCGCCCACAGCGTCACGGCCCATTTTCACCAGTCCGGAGGCGATGGTAAGACGTTTAGTTTAATCCTCGGTGACGCGCTGGTTTAGTTCTTCGGCGATGCTGAACGACTCGCTGTAATAAGCGTCGTGCACGCCCAGGTAGTAACACCCCAGGCTTCCCAACGCCACTACCACAAAGTCCAACGGATATGGCAACCAGCCAACACCGCCAAACTCATGGCTTCCAACCAACGACATAATCGTCAGCCAAATCATTTCGGCCAACAACCACCGACTCCCTTTGAGACTCGCGCGTAACGCCCGCCAGCCAGCCGGTTGCCGGACTTCGTAATACACGTAGAACACCAGGCCCAACGCAATCACGCCGAAGACCTCAATCGTCGTCGGCCACTTGGCCCAGTAGATGGCCAGACTGGCTAAAATGTAAGCCAGCGGTGCCCACCAATGTAGGCCTTGCAGGCGAAATGGTCGGACAAACTTTTTGCCTTGATGCCGCAGCGCTGCCACCGTGACCGGTCCCGTCAGATAAGCAATCAACGTGGACGTGGAGATGACATTTGATAAAGCACTCCAGTTCCGGAAGCCCGCGACCAGCACGACGCCCAGAAACATGTCGACAATCATCGCCCGCCGTGGCGTTTGGTATTTCCGATTGATTTCACCCAACCGCGTCGGCATGTGCTTGGTCCCCGTCATCGCGGCCAGCGCCCGACTCGTGGTAGCCACGAACGAGACCCCGGTCCCAAATGGCGAGACGAAGGCGTCCAGGTACAGCAACGTCGACAGCCAGCCCAGATTCAAGAGAATGGCCAGGTCGGCGAATGGTGACTGGAAGTTGACCCCTTGCCAGCCGTGTGCCAGGTTGCCAGCGGGGACGGCGCCAATGAAGGCCACCTGCAGCATCGTGTAGATGACGGTGCTAATCCCAAAGGCAATCACGATGCCCCAGAGAATATTGCGCTCCGGATGCTCGATTTCATTGCCCATATTAATGGTCGTTTGAAAGGCATTGTAGGAGAAAATAATCCCTGCGGCGGTCGTGGCCGAGAAAATCGACGCACTGCCCCCCGGCATGAAGCCCGCTGTCTGGCTGAAATTGTGGGGATCAAACCCAGTCCAAATCAGCACGATAATCGTCAGCGTGGGAATCAGTAATTTAAAGATTGAAATGAAACTGGTAAAACGTGTCAGTAATTTGACTGACCAAAAGTTTAGCAACGTAAAGGCTAGGATAAACAAAAAGACAATGACTAACCCTTCGTTGGTGATATTGCCATTTTTCAAAAATCCCCGGGTCCAGTTGGCCCATGACCACGGCCAGGACGCCATGTACTGTACGGCCGCCACGGCCTCAATCGGGATAATGGTTAAGAGTGACAACCAGTTCGCCCATCCGGCAACGAACCCCAACAAGGGCCCGTGGGAGAAGGCCGCGTACTGGCTCATCCCCCCGCTGGTCGGAAACATGGTCCCCAACTCGATATAATTCAGGGCAATCAGGCCAATGACCACGGCCCCTAAAATCCATGATAAGACTGCGGCCGGACCGGCAATCTGGGCGGCCATCCCCGCTCCAAACAGCCAACCCGAGCCAATGATGGCACTCAGCGTTAACATGACTAGCGAAAACAAACTCATCTTGCGCTTCAAGCCAAATTCCTCACTTTCAAAAAAAAAAATTACTCAAAACAGTGATCGGTAGCCGGTCGCACTGACCAACCCCCAAAACTACTTCTGATATGTTCGACTTATTTTACACTTGCTATCTGGCATTGCAATAAGAAAGTGCAAAGTCTTTGCTTAGAAGGCGCTGACCCATATCTCATGACAAAACCAAAACAGGCAGCAGACATATCTCCAAAGAATAGTCGCACTGCCTGTCGTTAGTTATAAGTAAAATAGCTTGTCTCATAAAGATAGATAACTCTTGGTAATAATCTTCCCAGTCAGCCAGTGTCACACAATCGATCAGCTAACGGGTTAAACCCGTGTCAACCACAGGGCTGGGAAAACCGGACCGTTCGTGGAAGTGACCAGAGGCGAGCCAAGGTGCCCGGCTGTGTCGATGGTCTTAGCTGAGGTTTCTCACTCATCTTAGAGCATGGGACAATCTTTGAGACCGCCCCTCAGGCTCAAAGTTGAGGTGGAAGCCCGCCCTCCGGCTGGAACCGGCCCCACAGCAAGGCGCCTTGAGCGCGCCGCCGGGAACGGACTCCACCACGACCATCTCAATTCCATCAAACCAAAGGAAAGTCAGCTCAACGGGTTAAATCCATGTCAGCCGCAGGGCTGGTGAAAATGGGCTAAGCCGTGGGAGTTGCCTTAGCGGGTCTCCCGCTTAGGCAACTGCTATCTTTGAGACGTGAACTTCGGCTCAAAGTAAGTCCGAAGACCGCTTCTCAGGCTTCGGACTTGCGCCCACAGCGTCACGGCCCAGTTTTCACCAGCCCGGAGGCGAAGTAAACACGCCAGTTCAACCCGTTTAGAAGAATTGGCCGACGTAGTAGTGGATAAACATCGTGATGATTCCCACGATTAAATTCCGAATAATAGCCGTCTTAACCAGCCCATGCCCCAGCTTAGCGCTCAGGAACCCAGTCAACGTCACCGAAATCAGCACGGCCACGATGGTTGCGGGCCACTGCGTCGCGGCTGGGAAGAGGGTCATGGCCGCCAAGGGGAAGATGCCCCCCAGACTAGCCGCAAATAATGAAGAGAACGCGGCATCCCACGGGTTCATGTAATGGCCCAGTTGGATGTCATCCTTCACGTTGACCACCGTCTTCAACGCGTCCTTGGCCATCAAGTCTTGGGCAATCGCTAGCGACGTTTTCGCAGACACGCCGCGGTCTTCATAAAACTGTTGCACGGCCGCCTGCTGATCGTTGTAGTTTGATTTTAACAGCGCCGCTTCCTTAGCGACCGCGGCTTTTTCTGTATCCTTTTGCGTGCTGACCGAGGCGTATTCGCCGGACGCCATGGAAAACGCACAGGCTAACAGGTCCGACAGCCCGGCGATAAAAATAGTGAACTGGTTCGTCGTCGCTGCCGCCACACTGAACAGCACCCCAACGACGGTCAGAATCCCATCGTTTGAGCCTAAGACGCCGGCCCGTAAGGTGTTTAATTTTTCATCCATGGTCAGCTGTTTCTTTTGCTTCTTCGTTTTCAATTCTTGATTCGCAACCATTGTGTATATCCTCCCTTATGCCTGACGCTTACGCAAATAACCGGCCAATGCCGTACGTGACTAACATGGTTAAGATCCCCGCAATCACGTTTCGGGCGGTCCCGTTACGCCGGTTGGCATTTCCCAAAACCGCCGCCACGTAACCGGTAATCGATAACGCCACCACCACGGCTAGGAAGGTCCCAATGATCCGCCAATTCTTTGGTAATAAACTGATAGAGACTAGCGGCAAAATCGAACCGGTCGGAAATGAAATCATTGACGCAATGGCCGCAGAAAATGGATTGGTGTACTCCCCGACGTTAAAGCCAAACCGTTCCCGCACGGTCGTCTTGACTGGGTCATCTGCCATCATTTCCTTAGTCGCCTGTTCCGCCAACTCTGGCTGAATGCCGCTGGCCAGGTATTTATCCCGGACAAACCCGTACTCGCCCTCATAGTCTTCATCCAACGCCACCGTCTGCGTTTCAATCGCTTTGCGTTGCGCATCCTTTTGCGTGTTGACCGAGACGTACTCACCCATGGCCATCGACACCGTCCCGGCAATCATGCCGGCAATCCCAGAAATAAAGATGGCATAACTGCTGGTCGCCGCGCCGGCCACCCCCACAACAATCCCAGCTACTGACAGGATGCCATCATTGGCGCCCATGACGCTCGCCCGTAACACGTTGATCCGTTGCGCCAAGGTTGCTGGCTTCTTTGCTTTCTTCATCGTATCCGCCCCCAGATAGTTTTTAACACTCATGTTTCATTTTAACACTAGCAGAAATAAAAGTTCGGGATAACTAACACTTTCTGCTAGATTAGAATCGTTATTAACTGTAGCCAAAATCCATTGTACTCACCTGACTAGGAAATGTAAACTTAAATTGGCCATTTTCTTAAAATAAATGCGATTGATTCTAAATAAGGCGTTTTACTGGAACTCCTGGCTAAATGTGGTTTAATAGAGTCAAACTAGATTGATTCCAAAAAAGGATTTACTGTTTCTATGGAAGATGGTTATAATGGTCAGGTCGAGTTTTTTTCGGGGTGGACACGCCCCCGACCTGCCTAACTGGCTCATCATATATAAGGAGGGACTACCCTTGGCTGGTCAGCAACAGCTTTTAACGCACGCACTACAAACTTTAAAAGAACACCACGTCCGGGTCACCCCGCAGCGGCAGGTCATCTTGACCTACCTCGTGACTCATCACAATCACCCGTCCGTCGACACGATTTTCAGTGCCCTGGCGACCGAGCTACCCAACCTTAGCATGGCGACCGTCTACAACACCTTAAACCTATTGGTGGACTTGGGCATCGTCATTGAATTGCCCAACGACAACGGGGGGATTCGCTACGATTTCTACGGGCGGCCCCACTACCACGTCATCTGTGAAAACTGTGGCAAGATTACCGACGTCTTCACACCTGACTTTTCTAAAATTGAAAACGAACTGAATCAACAGGCCAGCGAGCAGACCGGCTACCTCGTGACGAGTAATCATGTGGAAGTTTACGGGTTGTGCCCCGAGTGCCAGCAGAAACTTCACATCGATCCGCAACGCCAGACCTGGGCGCAACAGAAATAGGTCTTGTCCTTGTGTTTGGGGTTCGTTCCCGGCGGTGGGCTCAAACTGCCCTGCTGTGGGGAACGACTGCGGCCTGTGGTGCGGGCTTCCACCTCAACTTTGAGCCACAAATCGGTCTCAAAGGTTGCCCCATGGGCTAGGCTGAGAAAGAACCTCAGCCAAGGCCACCGACACAGCTGGGCAGTTTGGCCCACCTCTGGTCACTGACACTGGCCATACCATTTCTGTTGTGCTCGGTGTCGTGTGACCCTCCTCTAGTTGGAATGAATTCAATTTGATTCGATTCCATTCTATACAAGATTAAAACAACTTATACACTTACTGATGACCACTTGGCCCAGGCGACACTGCCTAGGCTTTTTCTTTGGTCGACCGCTTAGTTAGAGTGCTACGGCGCCTAGGGTTAGCTGATTTTTAGTGCCTACCTTTGGCTTGTTAGCCCTTCCAACCGTTGGCCTTCCTAATTTTCACAATCCTTTTCATAGAAAGTGCCCGCAGGCCCGGCGTGGCAATGTTACAGCCACATTACAGGTGACGCTAAGTTTTAATCTATTTGCAAACACCCCGAACAAACGCCGTCACCGTCGATATAAGCCGCGTAATATTACGCATAAAGCCCCGTCTGACGGTTGTCGTGGCCACTGATAATGTATATAGTTGATAACGAATATTAAGCAATAACGACTGAGCAACCGGGGAAACCGGTTGTCATAAAAAATAACGACGAAAGATTTGAGGGATGATCACGGTGAAAATGCATAAAATCGTTTTAACTGCACTGGCTACTCTGGGAGCCGCCGGCGTTTTAGGCTTGTCTACCACGACAGCATCTGCTAGTTCTAAGGTCAATAGTTACATTAGTAGTGAGAAAATCACACCAGCTAAGGTAACCAAGTCCATCTGGAGCGGCTTTCCAAAGAACAAGTACCGTCACGGCAAGGCTAAGCCTGAAGGGGTCGTGATTCACGAAACGGCCAATCCTTCTTCAACGATTTACAACGAAATTGCCTACATGAAGCGTAACTACAACAACGCCTTCGTGCACAGTTTCGTTGATGGCTCCCGGATCATCAACATCGCCAACACCGACTACTTAGCTTGGGGTGTTGGGTTCCCTGGGAACGCCCGCTTCGTCCAATTTGAACAGGTCGAAGTTCACAGTAAGTCTGCCTTTGCCCATGAAGTTTCCAACGCGGCTTGGTATACGGCTTACCTCTTAAACGAATACAACTTGAAACCAAACGATGCCGCTTACGATGGTAAGGGGACGGTCTGGTCACATGGTTCAGTTGCCAAACATCTTGGTGGCTCCACCCATACCGACCCGGTTGGCTACTACGCTAGCGCCGGTAGCAAGTACTTCGGTCAAAAGTACACCATGGCAATGTTCTACGAAATGGTTCAGAAATACTATAACGCCATGAACGTTAAACACACCAAGTTGGTGAGTGCTAAATATACTTCAGTGAACAAACAAGCGAAGTTAAGCAGCAAGTACAAGAAGTTTAACCTCTACAATCACGTGAAGAACGTCAGCAAGAACGCCAAGCGTCAAAAGTGGTCCAAGATTTCCCCTAAGGTTGGGAAGACCTACTACATCGACATGCAGGCTAAGAAGAGTACCGGTCAAACCTGGTACCGCATCAGAACTTCTAAGAACACCAAGAGCAAGACCCGCTACTGGGTTTACTCCGAAAATCTGACTGGCGTGAAGAACGTGCCAGCTACGACGACAACCAGCTCAAGCTCCAGTGCCAGTTCCGAAAGCACGGTGCCAACTTCCGCTGCTTCTAGTACCGGTGCCAGCACGACTGAAACTAGCAGTGCTAGCAGCAGTAACTAATTAAACGTGACATCCCTGAACGGTCCCCCTTCATTGGCGGGACCGTTTTTTTTGCGTTGCATGGTCTGCTGGATCTGTTCGTTCCCGGCGGTGGGCTCAAACTGCCCTGCTGTGGGGTCGGTTCCAGCCTGTGGAGCGGGCTTCCACCTCAACTTTGAGCCACAAACCGGTCTCAAAGGTTGCCCCGTGGGCTAGGCTGAGAAAGAACCTCAGCCAAGGCCACCGACACAGCTGAGCAGTTTGGCCCACCTCTGGTCACTGACACTGATCACGCAAACAAAACAGTCCTAGCCCTTTCAAGTCCGTTGCGAACTGTACCGACTACCGCCAATTCTCATTTTTTCTATTTACGCTTCCAGCCTTTGTCAGTTTTAAGCTCCCCTGTCACCTTAAACAAACCTTACCGAAAACTTGCCCCCGTCTTAAGACCTCCTTGCTACAATATCCTTATTAAACCATTGGGGAGGAAACATATATGGTTACTTCAAAATTTCGGATAGGAAAATTCATCCTGCTTAGTAGTCTCGTGACTTGTTTAGGCGCTGTAAACTCATACACGCCAGCATCGGCCGCTGACCAGTCTGCTGTCAGTACTCTTCGTCAACAGGCCAAGACCCATCGCAAACTCCAGAATCTCCGTGACAAATTGGGCACCCTGCAGAAAGTCGTGACCGACGATCGACACATCGCCTACCGCCTCGACAAAAAAGTTCGTGGCTACTACGAGCTAACGGACCGTGAGAAACACACGTCCATCTTGGGTGACTTGGCATCAGAAGAGCACGCACACCGCTACAATTTTATGGCCGTTCGAACCTATTATGGGAGTAAGCAGACCCTCGTCGCCGTGCGGATGTACGACCTATACGACACGTATAAGCCGCTCAGTCAGGCCCCCGCCCCGACGCAACTAGCAGTCTATGATTTTGACTACGAACCCATCACCGGGTACGTCCCCATCCAAGCGCTTCACGAGGTCCAACCCGTCGTTCACCGGAAAAAATTAGCCAACGTGCCCTATTACCTCAATATGTTTGACGGCTACCACATGGCGAACACCTACAAAATGACGGTCATGCGGGTCTGGAACGCCATTCCCGGTAGTCAGCCCAACGTCACCAGCAATGACGTGAGTCCCTACATGTACCAACAACTTTATGCCACCCGCGAAGCCACCAATAACCAAGGACGCACGTACCTGTACCTGCACAACAAAAAGGGGCCAATTGGTTGGGTGCGCAAAAGCCACCAACTTTCTCAGGGTAAATACATCAGCCCTGTCACCCGCCTCCTACACGTCCAACAGCACGAACGCCTAACCCGGCAGATTCAACCGTTGGCCACGCGACATGGCTATCACCTGTCCCAACGCGTCTACAACGTTTACGACCGTTACGGCCGGCTGACACGCAGTCTGGCGATGAGCTATCTCTTTTACCCCAACCTGTTCATCATCAAAAATAATCGGGTGGTCACCGCAAAGTTCTATGACCACTATTATCACGTCGTCAAAAGTGTGCACAACGCCAAGGGCTTAAAGAGCGTCACGGTCAATCCTAAGCCAGGGACCTTGGATTATTGGGACGACAACTCGCGCTACGCCGCCTTTAATGACAAAAACTCGGATGAACTATACTATCTAGAAGACGGCTTGGAGGACCCCGAATCGACCTACGGGACCATTTCCGTTTCCCACTCTGGTTACGCCGTCATGAAGAGTTCGGGCATGGCATCCTTGGAATAGACACGAAAAGACCTGCACCGGATCAACGTCCAGTGCAGGCCTTTTGACTGCCTATTTAGAAGTATCCTTGGCCGCCCGTTTCCGTTGACCGGCCACGGCACGGGTCATGACCCACGTCGTGATGGGCACGGTCAGAATCACGCTGACCATGGCAAAGAGAATCATCAAGATTTCAGAGACAAATATTTTATCGTTTAAGATTTCACCCACCGAGTAGTGAACCCCGGTGAACCAGATGAACAAGGCCAGGAAACCGCCGAAGAAACCGAAGAACAACGTATTAAACGTGGTCCCGATGATTTGCTTGCCCACGGCGATACCATCTCCCAGCAAGGCCTTTAAAGCGACCTGCGGGTGTTGCTCAAGGATTTCACTGAGCCCGGCTGAAATGGCCATGGCTGCCTCGGCAATGGCCCCCAGCGTGCTGAGAATGGCTGTGGCGGTGGTTACCTGCACAAAGTTCACCCCGACCAAGACGGAGAGGCCTTCCAGGTCTTCACTGTCCTCGGGGCCGAATCCCTGGACCAGTGCCCAGTGTTCGACCGGCACAATCAAAATGATCAGCATGACCAGCACCACGGCCGACGCGATGAAGGCCACCGTGCTGGAGAGATCGTCGCCACTGCTCATGAAGATGGTCAGTGCCAGCACCAGCATCCCCACGACCAGCGTGACGATCAATGGTGAAAATTGAAAGGCCACCAAGACAATGGCCAAGTACAACAGGCCGAAGTTTAAAATCAGTGCCAGAAACGACTGGGCCCCGGCCTTGCCACCGACGAGGACCATCAAAATCAAGAGGACGAGCCCCAAAACACTAATCGTACTCATGCGGTCACCTTCTTTGCCATGAACCGGCTAGCCAAGAAGCTCGCTAGCGGTACCGCCAAGACGATGCCAATCCCACTGATCAAGCTTTGGACGACGCCCATCGACATGTTCATCGAGAAGGTGTAGCCCCAGCTGTTGCCATTTTTCAGGTACAGCATCGCCATCGGGAAGGTATCGGCCACGAAAATGAAGAAGAGCACGTTGATCAGTGGCCCCATGATGGTACTGCCGATTTGCCGACCCGATTTAAAAATCTGCGTTGCCGACAGCTCCGGGCGCTCCCGTTTCAACGCGAAGAGCGACGAGATAATGTCGGTTGACTCGTCCATCACGGCCCCCAAGGACCCCAGCAAGGTCTCGGCCAGAAATAGTGGCCGTGGCAATTGGGTCACGTACTGCATGGACTCGTAGTACATCCCCTTTTCGTGGGTGAAATGGAAGACCAACAACGCCGTCACCAACGCCAAGGCCGTGCCCCCCAGTGTGGTCGCCAGGGTGATCAGCATTTGCCGGTTGGCCCCCAGCACCAGCCACAGGGTCAGCGTCGCAAATACCACGGAGAGGCTGCCGAAGATCCACAGCACCTGTGCCCCCTGCGTTGAACCATTTAACAGAATCGCAATCAGGAAGAGGACCCCGTTCGCCGCCACGCTCAGAAAGGCCATGAACCCGCTGAACTGCATAATCAATAGAAGTAACCCGACGACCAGCCAGATCATGAAGACTAACGGTGCGTCACGCTTTACATCCTTGGCACTCGCCGTCAAATGAGTCGCGCTGTGGGCATGGACCACCACGAAGAGTTGGCTGCCGACGTGGTAGCGTTGATCCATGGCGCCCGACTGAGAATACGTGTTGGTCACGGTCAGCCGTTGCCCCTTATAAGTACCGTTTAAAATTTTGCCGTGCAGCGTCTGCTTGGTTTGGCGGTCAACGTTGTGGAAGTCATCCGTCTCCTTGGTCGCCGCCCCCGTGTCAACGCTGGTCACCTGCATAATGGGGTCGCTGTAAATGGCCGCATCGTGTTGGGTGCCCCAGACCAGCAGGCCACCGACCAAAATGGCCAGGACCCAGGTCCACCAACGTCCCTTTTTCGTTTTAAAAAATTGCATGTTGCCCGTCCCTTTCTCACCGCATTTGCCGCGTTGAACCCAATATACCACTTTCTGACAGGTTGAATTGGCTTCCCGGAAAATTTTAACAAAATCACAGCAACCCGCGTTCTGTCAAGGCTCCAGAGTGGTCGAACCCAGCTAAATCCCGTGAAAGCCTTGCATTTTCGAATAAAAACCAGTACACTTACAGTCGATTGTTATTTTAATTAAGCGAGGGTTTTTACAATGAGAAAAGCACATCCAAATGGCGTACAAGGCCGCCGCAAGGTTAACCGTAAAAAGGACCGTAAGCGCCGCGACGAAATTTCTGACTTACAACGTTGGTTAAAGAACAAAAAGTAAGCTGGACGCCAATACCATAGAACGCACTGACAATTTATAATTGTTGGTGCGTTTTATTTTGCTTTCAGATAATTTTCCTCCCTATTCAGACAGAACGAAAGGTAAAAGAAAAAGTCTGGGATTAATTCCCAGACTTCACGATTGTCATTTAATTGGTGTTATCTACTCTACCTGGCTAACTGCCAGCCAATCCTACAGGTCATCATCACTAACGAAGAATCTAACCCCATCAGTAACAGCCACCCACCAAGTAAGCGGGCTGAGCCAGTGTCAGCCGCAGGGCTGGGAAAACTGGGCCGGTCGTGGAAGTGACCAGAGGCGAGCCAAGGTGCCCGGCTGTGTCGGTGACCTTGGCTGGAGTTCTTTTCCAGCCTAGTTCACGGGGCAACCTTTGAGACCGCTTCTCAGGCTCAAAGTTGAGGTGGAAGCCCGCCCTTTGGCTGGAGCCGACCCCACAGCAGGGCGCCTTGAGCGCGCCGCCGGGAACGGACGCGACCAGGCCCAGTTTTCACCAGCCCGGAGGCGCGGATAACACCAAGAATAAAAGCCCGGTTACTTGGTCATGTAGATGTAGAGGTGGTCCGTTGAGAAACCAGTGTTGAACCGCACGCCATTCGACCGAATCGTCTTAGTCGTCGTGGACGAGCTGTTCTTCTTAGCATCCTTCAGAACCTTTTCAAACTTGTTGATGACGTACTTCGGCTTGGCCTTCAGCGTCGTCCCCAACAAGGCAAACGTGGTCCCAAACTGCTTCTGACCGTCCTTGGTCTTCATCTGCTTGGTTGGCACGATCAGCGCTAAGCCCATCAGCTTGCCGTCCTGCACGTTGCCCCGCACCGTCACGTCCTTGGTGTCGATGAGGTTTTGCACGCCATCCTTGGCCGTGGTTGGCAACAGGTCGTCCTTGGCCTGCTTCTTAGCCGTAGCCATCTGTGCCTGTAATTGCTTGGCGGCAGCTTGTTGCTGCTTAGCAGCGGCTGCGGCGGCCATTGGGTCGGTCTTGGCTAAGGCTGCCAACTTTTTCTTAGTCGCTGCTTGGGTCTTTTGCGCCTGTTGTAATTGCTTTTGGACCTTCTTTGGCAAATGGGTCCCAATCACCATCTGGTTGTAAGTGGCCGCTAACTTCTTGTAGTTGCCTAAGGCCGTGACCGACTTGACCGTCACCGTCTTCTTGGCGTTGCCCGCCGTCAGCTTGACCGTCTGTTGCTTGGCCGCTGCTGGCACTTGGAAGAAGTAGGTCCCGCCGTTCACTTTGACGCTGTGCTTGGCCCCACCATCAACCTGGTAGTTCACGGTCTTGGTCTTGGCGTCACCCTTAATCACCGCGGTCAAAGCCGTTGGGTGGTAACTGGTCTTGTTCGTGGTCAGTGCGTTACTCGAGCAGCCGGCAAGGGTCAAGGCTAACAACCCAACGGCGCCCAACAAAAACTTTTTCATATTTTTCCATCCCTCAATGATTAATATCCGTTTACTGGCACCGGCCATCGGTTGCACCGCTACACATATACTTGGTTTATCTTACCACATTCTTTCACACTATGGGGCAAACTTTATACGGGACATTTCCATTTAATGACGCACTGATTTTGCGAGCCAGTAATCCCCCGCTGCCACTGATTTACCCCATCAAAAAAGTCCACCAACTCTGAAATGAGCCGTGAACTTCAATAATAGCAAGAGACTTTTAAACTGAATTAGTCGACAACCAAGACACTCGTGTCTGAATTGTGAACGACATAGCTAGTGGTGGACCCCATGATGGCGCGCCCAAAGCCGTGAACCCCGGAACGGCCGATGACCGTCAGTGAGGTGTGTAGTTCAGCTGGCAATGTCTTGGCAATCGTGGGTTTTGGCAGGCCTACTCGGAAAGAAGTTTCGACCGGCACGCCCTGTGCTTCCACTTCCGCAACCGCACTCTCCAAGAATTTTGAAGCCGCGTCCTTGAAATGGGTCACGATTTCACTACCGAATTCCGCGCCGTAGTGGGCATAGGTCTGATCGCTGGCGACGGAAACGATGAACAATTTAGAACCCAGCTCCTTGGCTAATTTGGTGGCCTCAATCAGTGCGGCGTGCGCATTTTTGCTACCGTCCATTGGTACTAAGATCCGTTCATACATAATATCCCGTCCTTTCCATAGTAAACCATCCATGTGGTATCGTTTCTACAGTTTTATCATAACAATTAAACGGCTGACGTGGAAGCGTTTTACCCTTTTTTTCACGAGATTTTTAGGGTACGCGCTGAAATGTTAGGCAATTCTCATTTCCCGGCAAAATTCCGCGCTTTCCCGCAAAGGTTACTTACCTTTTGTCCTTAGAATACAAGCTGAATTATCTTAACTACCCTCCGCGAGCGCAATCATTTTCATCCCCACTCTTCAGGCCGCATAATAACGGTATGCTGAGTTAGTGAAGAAGAACGGTCATTTTGCGCGATAACTTTGCTGAAGCAGCAATTCGTTTTGGGGGAGGATTTAATCATGAAAAACGAAGATAGAGTATTCGAGACGTTTCTACGGCAATATCGGTCAATCTTTCGGGTGTTGATCAATGCGGCCGAGCAGATTACCAGTCAGTATTCAGTGAGTTTCGAACAATATTTACTGTTGAAACAGATTCATGAACAACGCAACATTACGTTGAGTGAACTGGCGGATTCCACCCGGACCACCCGTTCCGCTGCTGCTCGGAAGTTACGGGCTTTACTGTTAGATGGCTTCGTGGAACAAGAAGCCAAGATGGACGATCGGCGGGTCAAGTACCTGCGCCTGACCGCCAAGGGGGCTAACGTAGAGCATGACATCCGGCAAGCCTTTCTGCAGAGCGCCACGACCTGGGAAGAGATTCCTAGCGACCTGACCGGCGAAGACATTAACCAGTTCTTTACGCAGTATCAACAGAACATTGCGATTTGGGACCGGACGCGGCCTAAGTTCCGGCGCCCCGTTCTCCGCGCCAAGAAACCTGCTGCTGGCAACGACTAACGGTCTGGTTATGCTGTGTGTGGGCAGCGCCTTCGGGCTGGTGAAAATGGGCCGTGGCGCTGTGGGCGCACGTCTGGAGCCGAAAGGCGGTCTCCAGACTTACTTTGAGCCGCTGAGAAACGCGTCTCAAAGATAGCAGTTGCCTAAGCGGGAAACCCGCTAAGGCAACTCCCACGGCTGAGCCCATTTTCACCAGCCCTACGGCTTACACTTGTTTAACCCGAGTTAGTCGTTGGCATCAGCTATTGTCAGTTGATTTTCTGCTTTGGGTGTTTTCCATTTTTACTCTGGTTGCACCTCGACTAAGATCATCGACAGATTAGTGTTCCTGACTCGTGATTCTGGGGGCAACTAAGATTTAACCCAAACCACTGGTACCGCCAACAATCTCCGGAACACTAATTGGCGTTAGTCATTTTCCACCTAGCCCTTTTCGGCTACTGACATTTTCACCGTAATGGTTTCAAACTTCGACTATTTTCACCCACTGACAGGTTTCATCGTTGGTTCGTTTTACACCCAGTTTTGCTTAAGTCTGGGAGCCCATTTATCGCTCTCAGGCTTATTTTTATGGTCTTTCCGGGACATTATGAGAAAATCATGATAAAAAAGTTTCCTTTTACCCGTGAAAGGGTTAACCTGTTCTTAACAAATAGTTTTAAGGAGGATTTCTGTATGCGACTTGATAATTATTCGTCCAACCAAACCCTGCCAACCATGGCTAGTGGCTTCCCGGTGGATACAGCTAAACTGACCGACGACCTGTACGATGCGGTCAACGGCAAATGGGCCGAACAGGCGACCATTCCTGGGGACCACTCCTCGACTGGTGGCTTCATGGACCTGGTCGACAACATTGAACACACCCTGATGAGCGACTTCGACGACCTGTTGGCTGGCAAGCTCACCCCGGCTAACCCTGAGATGGCTGAGTTCAAGAAGCTATACACCTTGGCCCTGGATGCCGACCGTCGCAACAAAGACGGCGTAACGCCCCTCAAGCCTTACCTGGCTAAAATTGAAGGCCTGAAAGACCTCGCTGACCTGAACGCCCACCTGGTTGAATGGTTCCAAACCGACCTGCCAACCCCCGTCGACATCAGTGTTGAAGCCGACATGAAGGACACCAGCAACTACGCCCTTTATTTGGACGCCCCAAGCCTGATTCTCCCTGATAAAACTTACTACGAAAAGGATAACCCCGCCGCTAAGCAATTGATGCCCGTCTTCACGACGACCGCCGTCAAGGTCTTAGTTTTGGCTGGTTACGCTGAAGACCGGGCCAAGGAAATCGTGGAACAAGCGAAGGCCTTCGATGCACAGATTGCGCCACACGTGAAGTCCGCAGAAGAATCTGCCGACTACGTTAAGATGTACAACCCCTTCCCACTGGCCGACGTGGATGCCAAGATTGACAACCTCGATTTGACCAGCACCATCAAGGGCTTGATCAACGACGTGCCTGCCCAAGTCATCCTGCCACAACCCACCTACTTTGATGCCGTTAACGACCTTTTGACGCCAGCCAACTTTGATAACTTAAAGAGCTGGATGCTGGTCAACACGGTTCTTGGCGCCACGGGTGCTTTGACCGAGGACTTCCGCCAAGTCGGTGGCACTTACCGTCGGGCCCTGTCCGGTCAAAAGGAAGCGCGCTCACCTAAGAAGGCCGCCTACTACCTGGCAACCGGTACGTTTGGCCAAGTCGTCGGTGACTACTACGGTCGCAAGTACTTTGGTGAAGCTGCCAAGGCCGACGTCCGTGAAATGGTCCTGAAGATGGCGCGCGTTTACCAAAACCGGCTCAAGTCAAACGACTGGCTGAGCACCGCCACCAGCGAAAAAGCCATCGTCAAGCTGCAGAAGTTAACCATCAAGGTCGGCTACCCAGACGAAATCGACCCACTTTACAGCAAGTTTACGATCGACGAAAACGCCTCACTCTTTGAAAACTTACAAAACATTACCGAAATCATCATCAAGAATCACTTTGGCCACTGGGGTCAACCCGTTGACCGGAAGCGTTGGGACATGAGCGCCAACACCGTCAACGCCTACTACTCCCCATCGAACAACGAAATCGTCTTCCCCGCTGCTATCCTGCAGAAGCCATTCTACAGTTTGGACCAACCAAGCAGCGCGAACTACGGCGGTATCGGGGCCGTCATTGCCCATGAAATTTCTCACGCGTTCGATAACAACGGTTCACAATTCGATGAATTTGGGAACCTGAACAACTGGTGGACCGACCAAGACTTAGCCCACTTCAAGGACTTGGCCCAAGCCATGATCGATGAGTTTGACGGCATCGAATTCGCTGGCCAAAAGGTCAACGGGAAGCTGACCGTCTCCGAAAACATCGCCGACGCCGGCGGACTGAGCTGTGCCTTAGAGGCCGCCAAGTCTTCCAGCGAAATCGACCTGAAGGCGTTCTTCATCAACTGGGCCAACGTTTGGCGGATGAAGGCCACGACTGAATACATGCAACTGTTGCTGTCAATCGACGTCCATGCCCCAGCTAAACTGCGGGCCAACGTCCAGGTCAAGAACCTCGACGACTTCTTCAAGACCTTCGACGTCAAGCCAACGGACAACATGTACCTGGCACCAGACAAGCGGGTTAAGATCTGGTAAGACTAGTCCCTGTCAGCGCCTGCCGGGCGGTCAAAATAGGACCGGTCCGCTGTGGAAGGCCGGTCGAAGCCAAAGAGCGGTCTTCAACCTTGCTTTGAGCCGCCAAGAACGCGTCTCAAAGTCACCATTTTCTGAGTGGTTTGCTCAGAAAATCCCACGGCTAGGCCTATTTTGACCGCCCTCTCGGCTGACACTAGTTTTAACCAGCAACTTATCCTCTGTTTTCTAAATCAGTGTCAATTATAAAAACTCTCGTAACCATTATCGGCTACGAGAGTTTTTTCGTGGAATCATTTTTACTTGCGACTAGTGCAGACAACCTACATCCCCTAGCAGGGCCGCTTGAATCCACTGCCGGGAACGCCCGCTGACACTCTATTTTGATGCCTTCTTAGCCAACCGCTTAGCATCACGTGCCGCCTTCAACTCGGCCTTTTCCTTATTGCTAGGCACTTCCTGATACCCATCCAAATGGTTCACGTACCGGGCCATCGCGAAAAGGTAATCCGATAAGCGGTTGAGGTACTTCAAAATGGCTGGTTCCAACGGCTGCTCGAGATTCAATGCAACGGCTGACCGTTCGGCACGCCGCGCCACCGTGCGGGCATACTGCAGCCGTGCCCCGGACTCAGAACCACCGGGTAAAATGAACTCCCGTAACTCAGGCGTATTGTCCATAAAGAAGTCGACCCGTTCCTCTAGCGTCGTCGTATCCGCCAAGGTTATCTCCTGGTGGCGTTTCACACTGATGTCGGCCTCCAACTGATACAGCTTGCGTTGCACCTCGCTGAGCTCAACCACCAGGTCTGGATGTGCGCCCAAGCTAGCCACCACAACGCCAAGGTAGGACTGGAACTCATCAATGTCGCCCAGGGTCACAATCTGAGCATCGGTCTTCGACACCATCTTGCCACTAACCTGCTTGGTCATCCCCTGATCACCAACACCCGTATAAATTTTCATGTTATTAGCCACCATTTCGTTAATTTTTAGTCCAGATACAACAAGAAGCGTTGATCAAAAATAATCAACGCCTCAAGCATACACATATTTAATTAAAAGCACCAAACGTTAGGGTTAACACTAGCCCCAGCCGGAGGTAGCCAGACAGAGCCCCGTGTCGGTGGCATTAGCCGAGTGGTTTGCTCGGGTTAGGCCACGGCCGAGCTTTGAAACTCACGGGTTTAGTGAAGTTCACAGTCGCCCTGAAGACCGCTCTTCGGCTTCAGGTCTGCCCACGGGAGCGGCGTCTGGCTACCGTAGGCGGCAAGGCAAGTCGTTGAACCTAACGGATTGGGCAGGCACCGCCGGCACAATCGGACTGGTCTACCAACTCAATATCCTTCTGATCATGGTTCCCGGTCATAGCCGCAAAGGTTTCTGCCACGTCGGCCGTGATTTCCGCACACTTTTCCGTGTAGGTGTTGGCGTCGATGGGTTCCTTAGGCGCTTGCTTGAAGTCGGCGCCGCTGTATGGCAACAGGGACGTGGACTTGATGGTGTTGCGGTATTGCATCAGTAGGTCGCTGATCTGGTCGCCCTCTTCGGGTTGGAACGTCACGGTACAACTAACCGCGTTGTCGGACCAGTACGTCTGGAGGAAGGCCTGGGTCGCAAATTGTTCGGCGATGGAGACCTCACCAGCGGACGCAAAAGCAGATTGATCGGCGTGAGCGGCCTTCACTGGGAATTCCACGCACATCGTGTTTTGACTGTACACGTCGGGCTCAACCTTGTAGCCACTAGCCTTCAAGGCTGGCAGCAACGGGTCGCTGTCCTGGAACCGAATCCGTTGAATCAGGTAACGGGCGTAGTGGAAATGCATCCCCTCGGAAACGCCGGCTAATTTAGCAACCGTTCCGGAAGGCTTGACCGTCGTGTGCTTGATGGAGGGTTGGCAACCCAACGTGGCGGAGTAATCCTTGTCCGCCTTGACCACGGCCGCGTACAGGTCACTGAAGCGTTTAACAGCCGTCTGATTGTAAATAGGCGCCATGAACGTCTTGCCAGTCTCCGCATCGCGCTTGGCCTCAAAACCAGTGACCACACGTTGCTTGAAGGTCTTTAAGATCCAGTCTTGAATGCCGGACATGGAGACCCCGATGCGCCGGTTCTTCTGGATGGCCTTGCGGGAAACTTCCCAGTCATAGTGACTGAACGTGACCCGCTTGGTGTACCGGGCGCCTAAACCAAAGGCGTCCTCGAGTTGCCAGCCTTGGTCCTCAGCAACACCTGGGAAGACTTCAAACAGGTTGCAGGGTTCCCCGTTGCTCAGGGAAATTTCGCCACACGGGTTGGTGCCCTCAACGGCTTCGTCAATGCCCTCCTGCCGGCCATCAATCAAGCGGCCGTAGTTACGGGACAGGCCGAGGTTCACGATGCCAGGTTCCCCGTTGTGTTGAATGGAATCGGCGATGGGCTGGTAATCGGTGAAGTCGCTGTCCACGGCCACACTGTTGTTGGAGGCCCAACGGTGATGGTAAAGCTTGTCTTTATCCTGTTTCATGGTGATGAAGTCATCGTCTTCGGCGCCACCTAAGGCCAATTCAGCCGAACGCCGGACGTTCCCAGCGACGACGGTCTTGCCGATCATGTTGCCCATGTCGGTGCAGTCGACGGCGGTCAGCTTACGGCCAACGGCGCCGTTTAAAATCGTATTGATATCAAATAACATTTCTACTAATGGCATGGGACCAGAGGCCGTTCCCCCAAAGCCATGAATCGGCGCGTCCTTGGGCCGGATGTCGCTAATGTCCAAGACGACCTTGGTCTTGTCATCGGGATTGGTACCGTTGAAATGGGCATCAATCATGTTGGCGTTGGCTAAGACCCAGCCCTCACGCGTGTCTGGCAACCGGTAGTAGCGGGTGTCGGCCAAGGAATGGGCGTGCATCCAGTCGGTCTTGTCGACGGCACCCAACTTCAATGAAGCGTCGTAGGAGTCGCTCTCGCTGTCAATGACGACGGTCAGGTCCACGTGGTTGTCGACCTGAGGCATCTGCCGGACGTTGTTAGGCGTCACGGAGAAGCCCACACCGCCACCCTTCATCAGTTGGTCAAACATGAAGGAAAATGGCATTGAGGCCGCGATTTGTTCCGGCTTCAGATAGCTGGGGATAATGTGGCTGTCCCCGTAGGCTTGCGGCCGCACGGCGATGAACCAACAGTTGTTGAGGGCATCCCCATTGCGGTGTTGGTAGTCGGTCCCGGAGATCCACAGGTTCCGGCCAGAGGGCGTTGCGGCCAGGCCGTAGATCAGTTTAAACAGGTTCTGGGCTTCGGTGGTCAGTTCGGTAATCACTTGGGCAGCGACGTGGTCGGCCTGCAAGCGAGGGTCGAGGTTAATGTTGCCTTCGACCACCCGTTGGACCGTTTCTGGCCACTCTTCGTTGCGTTGTTGGTCCGGTAGCCAGCGAGCGTAGGTCCGCTTGTAGGTTACCCAGCCGAGTTCACCCCAATGTGGTGTTACTTCGTTTTCTGTTTTGGCGATAAATTCGGGCGTCAGGCGTACTGGCGCAGCGGTTTCTACGTTCATCATAACAATCTCTCCCGTTCTTTAAGTCTATACCAGATATAGTATCGCATTCGCCAAGCAAATACAATATATGGATATATTTAACTGTCCCCTGGACATTTCCACCTGAGACGCTACTACCAAAAATGGCCGAAAAAGCAACCCTTTTCGTCCGCCCAGTTAATTGTAATTGGACAAACAAACTGCCCCCTACAAGAACGCCGAAATCAGCAAAGGTGAACGGCCAACACCTGACGCAGTAAACTAACTGTTTAGGACGCAATTTAATTTCAAAATCATTGCCGCGCCAAAACAAAAAATTTTATTTTTTTCGATCAGCCAATGGGCGCTCACTTTGCTAACTACATCCCCCATATCTTGGGGGTGATCTGCTGACCTGGCCCACTCCACGCTATTTTCCTTAAGATTGGGCAAAGCGCTTTACCTTCAAGCTTGTGCCGACTATGATGGGATCACCTAATGATGTTTCTCCTTGAGGGCACCGTCTAATCCCGTGAGCCGGCTCGCAACTCGGTGGCAACCTTGTCACCCAATCAGCCAGTCATCACCGTATGCACGACCCCTCACGGCCAGTGACGACCACCTGACTAGCACAACCGTCAGAGAAATGAGATGGAATGAATGCACAAGCTATATTTGACCCAACAACCATGGGCGTTGCAAGAACGATTCAGCGTGCACGACGACCATAACGCCCCCGTCTACCAGGTCGTCAGCAGTAAGTTTCAAATGCCCAAGTTTTTTGAAATTTTAGACGTCAACAATCAGGTCGTGGCAACCGTCACGAAGAAACCCCTGAGCCTGGTGGCGACCTACTACCTGCAGATTGGCGGCAAGACGGTGGCCACGATTCAAAAGCGTCCCACCTTCCTGCGGCCCAGCTACGACCTGACGACGGTCGGACTAACCGTCACCGGTTCCCTCTGGGATTTGAATTTTGAAATCAAACGCCAAGACCAAGTCGTCGGCCGCGTCAGAAGGGCCGGCCTGAGCATCAACAACAAGTACGAAATCGTGGTCCTGGATGACGACAGCCAACTGATTCTGGTCGGCTTGGTTCTAGCCATCGACTACGGCAGACACATGGCAGCCGCCGCGGCCGTAGGCACCACATTTTAAATGAACACGCAAAGGGACTTGGGCAATCGCTCAAGTCCCTTTCGTTTGCTTGTAAATCTAGTGTTAAAGAAAAAGCCGGGCAACAAACTTCAGCCCGACTAGAAGATAGTATTCAATTAAAGATACAATTCTACACTCACAGAATCCGGGTTAAGCTAGCGTCAGCCGCAGGGCTGGGAAAACTGTGCCAGTCGTGGGAGTGACCAGAGGCGAGCCAAGGTGCCCGGCTGTGTCGATGGTCTTAGTAGAGTGATTTTCTCTACTTAGAGCATGGGACAACCTTTGAGACCGCACTTCAGGCTCAAAGTTGAGGTGGAAGTTCGCCCTTCGGCTGGAACCGGCCCCACAGCAGGGTGGTTACCGTAGCGCGCCGCCGGGAACGACCAGCACCACGCCACGGCCCGGTTTTCACAACCCAATACTACAGACAAGCTTCAACCCGGGTTAAGCCAGTGTCAGCCGCAGGGCT
This sequence comes from Levilactobacillus lanxiensis, assembly GCF_016861655.1. GTDB lineage: Bacteria > Bacillota > Bacilli > Lactobacillales > Lactobacillaceae > Levilactobacillus > Levilactobacillus lanxiensis. Next base: position 210,337 of record NZ_BOLN01000002.1, read on the forward strand.
GGTGAAAATGGGCTCAGCCGTGGGAGTTGCCTTAGCGGTTTACCGCTTAGGCAACTGATATCTTTGAGACGCGGTCTGCGGCTCAAAGTAAGTCTGGAGACCGCCTTTCAGGCTCCGGGCGTTCGCCCACAGCGTCACGGCCCAGTTTTCACCAGCCCGGAGGCACCACCAAAGACCAGCTTAACCCTTGGTGCTTTCGCGGAGCTTGAGCTCAGTCCCCACAGTAACCAACTGTGGCGTCGTCCGCCCAGTCTGCAAGCGGTTTTCGACCAAGTCCACCGCCGTTGCGCCCAGCAATTCCGTATTCACGTGCACGCTACTCAGCTCAGGGAACACGTACTTGGCAATCGTCGTGTCGTTAAAGCTAAACAGGCTGACCCGTTGTGGCACGTCGATGTTATTTTCATGTAGTGCCTTGAGCGCGCCCGCCGCCATGGGATCGTTGGTGATGAAAAATGCTGACGGCAGATCATCCCCCAATTGGGCAATGGCCGTCTGCATTTCCTGATAACCTGAATGATTGGTGTAGTCGCCGCCAAAGACCAGCTTCGGATTGTAGGTGCCCCGGGCTTCCATTTCACGGCGGAAGGCCTTGTACCGGGGATCAACGACTTCGAGCTGCCCGTCCGTCGTCCATTCACTTCCATATAATAACCCGACTTCTTGGTGACCGTGCTTGGCATAAAAGTCGAGCACCTGGGTCACGGCGAAACGGAAGTCGGTGACGACGCTGTCATACCCGTGGCACAATTGATCCTGATCGACAAAGACCAGGTTCGGTGTCAGCTGAGACATCGCCTCGACCTGCGCGTCACTGAATTTTCCGATGGCAATAATCGCATCAACATCGGGATCAATGGCCTGCAGGTCGTTTTGAAACGTCCGGGTCGCCAGAATCCGCCGTTCCTCACAGCGTTTTTCCAGGCCTAAGCGAATCGACATGTAATACAAATCATCCAGTTCTTTGGTTTTCGAGTACCACTGGACAATGGCAATCTTCAACTGCTTACTAGGTGTGGCCGTTCGGTGCTTTAACTTGGTGTAGTTCAGTTCCTCTGCGACCTCAAAAATCTGTTTCCTGGTGGACTCACTGACTGACAGCGTTCTGTCGTAGTTTAAGACCCGCGACACGGTTGCCAGGGAGACCCCGACTGATTTTGCAATATCCTTTAGCGTGGCTGCGATTGCCATCACCCCCTTCATATCATTTTATCATTAAACTAATGCTGCGTGGTAACTGATTCCGCCTGCGGTTCGTTGACTCCGCCTACGGTAGATTAGGGACGCTTCAACCTGTGGGACCCGACTAAAGCCTGAGGTGCGGTCTTTAGCCTCGGGTTCGGTCCCTATCTACCTCCGGCTCCGTCAGCGAACCAGGCATCAGTTACCACGGCAACGTTTCCTTCTACAATTATTCAGTGGTTGCTGGCAATCCACAGTCCATGTCACGATAGTTTTCTACCATAAAGATAGACTACATGATGTCAGCACCTACGCAACAACGTATGTACTAGCTAAACCAGCAGTCGCGGTTCAAACAAACATATTAATAACCAACCAATTACCGCAACCACTAGTTCAACCAGTGAATTCTTTTGAAACGTCACATGGGGTTGAGCCGTCCAGCATGGCCAAAACCACACCGAACCACAACAACCCCATGGTTTGATTATTTAGTTGATTGAAACTCTACCCAGCTTAGCTGACCACGGCACGTGGCACCCAAAGCTCAGATACCACCACAACCACCCCAGCAGCCAAGGCCAACAGCTCAGACCAGTTACCCGCAAATCTACGGGCTAAACCATTGTGAGCCGCAGGGCTGGTGAAAATGGGCTCAGCCGTGGGAGTTGCCTTAGCGGTTTACCGCTTAGGCAACTGATATCTTTGAGACTCGGTCTATGAGGCTCAAAGTAAGCACGGAGACCGCCTTTTGGCTCCGGGCGTTCGCCCACAGCGCCACGGCCCATTTTCACCAGCCCGGAGGCGCTGTCAACACACAGTGAAGCCCGCTAGATTTGCGCGATAAATGCGTCCAGGGCTGCTTGGCCCTTGGCGTCGCGCTTGAAGACGCCGGCGTCGGCCAACACCCGAGCAAACACATCACCAATTGCTTGGTGCAAAACAGCCGTAACGTTCTCTGGCGTCACCTTGTTGTTTTGCTTGATGTCATCGGCCCAAGCCTTGTGCATGTCGACCATCTCATTAGGTTGGTCAAGTAAGTACTTCGTGACTTCCGCCATTTCGTCCTTGAGTCGTGCTGGCAGGATGGCCCGCCCCATGACTTCGATCAACCCAATATTTTCCTTCTTGATGTGTTGGACATCCTGATGTGGGTGGAAAATGCCGTCAGGATACTTGTCTGACGTTTGGTTGTCTCGCAGGACTAAATCCAAAACGTAGTCGGCACCGTCACGGTACGCGATTGGCGTAATCGTGTGATGGCGCGTATCCCCGGTGTAGGCCCGGACATCCACGGATTCATCTGAGTAACCGATCCAGCTGTTCAGCACCTTGGTAGCGGCGTTGATCAGGGGTTCTGGCTGACTCCCGGTCAACCGGATATCGGTCATTGGCCAGTTAACGACCCCAGCCTTGACCCCGGCAACACCGAGATCAATTTCCCGGTCGATGCCAGCCTTCATCATTGGGAAGGTGTGCTTCCCACCTTGGTAATGGTCATGCGTCAACATGGAGCCCCCAACGATTGGCAAATCGGCGTTACTGCCGACAAAGTAGGTTGGCAGCGTCCGGACGATTTCCAACAGGTTGGTAAACGTGTGTTGGTTGATAACCATTGGCCGGTGTTCTTTGGCCAAGAAGATGGCGTGTTCTGAGAAGTAGGCGTATGGGGAGTACTGGAAGCCCCAGGTTTCGCCGCCCAGCATCATCCGGATGATCCGGTGATTGCTACGAGCGGGATAGCCTAAACGGCCCAAGTACCCTTCGTTGGTCATGCACAGTTGGTCCAGTGGGTAGCTGGTACTCTTCTGGGTCAAAGCTGCAGCGATGGCCTTGGGGTCCTTTTCCGGCTTCGACAGGTTGATGGTGATTTCTAATTCACCAGCGGGTGTCTTGGCTGGGAAGACCACATTTTTGGCAATGTTGCGCGTCTTAATGTAGTTGTTGGCTTGGCTCAACTGGTAGAACCAGTCGGTCGCCTTGCTAGGACTCTCTTGATACCGGTCCCAGAAACCGCGGTTGAGTGCGGATGGGAGTGGCGTCATGAAGTCCATCAATTGCGATTCCAAGATTTCCTTGGGACTTGGTGAGTCTTCGATTTTACCGTTAGCGATGGCCGTTTCGATCATGGCGTTAACCAGGTCGATGGGTTCGTCGGAAGCAGCCGCACGGGCCACGCCGTCACCGATCAAGGCGAAGATGCGGTTCGTCACGTACTGCCGGTCCAGTTCCGTGTAGGGCGCTGGAGAGGAAACAATATGATCAATGAACGTTTGAATTGTGTCTTTAGCCATAATTACTTCGTCTCCCGGTCGTTGTAGCCTTGTGGATGCGTTTGCTTCCAGTTCCAGGCCGTCCGAATGATGTCCTCAACGTTGTCAAATTGTGGCTTCCAGTTCAAGACTTCACGGGCCTTGTCACTAGCCGCAATCAAAGTACTTGGGTCACCGGCACGACGAGGGGCCATCTTAGCAGGAATTTCCTTACCCGTCACTTTACGAGCGGCTTCCAGCATTTCCTTGTTGGAGAACCCAGTTGAAGAACCGAGGTTAAAGGCATTGCTGTCGTGACCGGCCTTCAGGTATTCCAGGGCTAAAATGTGGGCATCGGCTAAATCAACGACGTGCACGTAGTCCCGAACGTTGGTGCCGTCCTTGGTTGGGTAATCGCTACCGAAGATGGATAATTCCTTCCGTTCGCCAGCGGCAACCTGCAAGATGATTGGAACCAAGTGGGTTTCTGGATGGTGGTCTTCACCAATGCTGCCGTCTTCCTTAGCACCGGCAACGTTGAAGTAGCGTAAAGCCACAAACTTGATGCCGTAAGCCTTGTCGGACCAGCCCATGATCTTTTCCATCATCAGCTTGCTTTCACCATAAGGATTGGTTGGGATTTGAGGATCCGTTTCCTTGATTGGGATTTGCTTGGGTTCACCGTAAGTTGCGGCGGTTGAAGAGAAGACAATCCGCTTCACGTTGTGCTTGTTCATGACTTCCAGTAAGGAAACCATGCCGGCCGTGTTGTTGTCAAAGTACTTCAATGGCTTTTCCATGGATTCAGGAACCACGGAGAAGGCGGCGAAGTGAATAACCCCTTCGATGTCTTCCTTATCAAAGACGTCGTTCAGGAATTTTTGATCCCGCACGTCTCCTTCGTAGAAGCGTGCCTTGCTGTTAACTGCGGCGCGGTGACCCGTAACCAAGTTATCAACTACGGCGACATCGTAACCCTTTTCTACTAAACGATCTACGGCGTGGGAGCCGATGTAACCGGCACCACCTAAGACTAAAACTGTCATTGATCAAATTCCTCCTCAATTATGTAGCGCCGCGATTGGCGGGTTTCGCCTACGGATGCTAGGTACTCCGCTCCTGTGGGGTGTTCCCCTGAAGCCTGAGGTGCGGTCTTCAGGGGCGGTTCAAAGCCTGATATAAACCATCAGTCTTTAAACGCGACCCGTGGTGTAAACCCGGAAATTCACCGGGCTAACGCCACCGACACAGGTGCTCCGTACCTAGCCTCCTACGGCTACGGCAACAACCACGGCTCACACGCACTCATTTCCCTGTTTGTGCGGCCTACTTGGTTATCACCTTTCCACTAATCACTTTGCTTTGTGACATGTGTTTATTTTAAACTTGTTTGTTTTGGGTGTTAAGCTGTTTCGGTTTCTTGGTGGTTGTAACTATTTCTAGTCGTTAGGCCTCCACTGCCTCGTTGCCGAAACGTGCAACTAACGGGCAGTCGGTTCCGCTTAACCCCACTAGCCAAATAATCCAAAACCGGGATTATCTGACTAGTGACGTTAATGCTCGCCGGCTAACCGCCCTTCGTTGCACTCTACTTTTCTAATTCCTTAGGGCCGTCTGCAATTTCTGCGACGTAGAATTCTGCCTTGTGGCCGATGGTGTCTTCGTAGACCTTACCGACCTTTTCTTCGAAGTCCTTGACGTTAGCCTTCTTGACGATGGCAATGGCACAGCCACCGAAGCCGGCACCGGTCATCCGGGCACCTAAGACGCCTGGTTGCTTCCAAGCCGTTTCGACTAACGTGTCGAGTTCCTTACCGGTTACGGCAAAGTCGTAGTGCAAGGAAATGTGAGACGCGTTGACCAAGTGGCCAAAGCTTTCCAGGTCGTTGTCTTGCAGTGCCTTGAAGGCCTTCAACGTCCGTTGGTTTTCGAAGACGGCGTGACGGGCCCGCTTGATCAAGGTTTCATCGTTGATCAGGTAAGCGTTTTGGTCAAATTCGTCTTCGGTCAAGTCACCCAACGTCTTGATGTCGAGCTTCGTTTGCAAACGACGAAGGGCTTCTTCACATTGTGCCCGACGTTCGTTGTACTTGGAGTCCGTTAACTCACGGCGCTTCTTGGTGTTCATGATGACAACCACGTTATCACCCAAGGCAAGCGGTGCGTATTCGTAGTCCATGGTGTTGGTATCCAAGAGAATGGCTTGGTCCTTCTTACCCATGCCGATAGCAAATTGGTCCATGATCCCGGTGTTCAAACCGAAGTAATCATTTTCAACTTGTTGGCCGACCTTAACCATTTCAACTTCATCTAACTTCATGCCATAAGCGGCGTGGAGAATTTCACCCATCAACATTTCCATTGATGCGGATGAAGACAAGCCGGAAGCATCTGGTAAGTTCCCGTGAACAAAGAGGTCAAAGCCATGGTCGATGGTTAAGTTTTGCTTAGCCAGCTCGAACAGCATACCCTTCAGGTAGTTGGCCCAGTTGTCAGCCTTGTTAAAAGCAAGGTCGTCCAGTGAGAACGTTAACATTCCGGCGTCTGGCACATTGGCCGAGTAAACGCGGAATTCCTTGTCATCACGGGCTGAGTAAGCGGCGTAGGTTCCCATGCTGATGGCAGCTGGGAAGACGTGCCCACCGTTGAAGTCGGTGTATTCACCGATCAAGTTGATTCGGCCGGGGGAGAAGAACACCCGTTGTGGTGCGACATCAAATTTTTCTTGGTATTCAGTTGCTAAGCTGGCGAAATCCATGGCTATTAACTCCTTAATAAATTTTTAGTAAAACTTTACTGTAATTATCATAGTCGCTTTTACTGCTAATGTCAACGATTTTATGAAGCGCTTTCTTTATTGCTACATAGTCCTCTGCATTGCCTTACCGGGCGGTCAAAACGAACCGGAACGCTGTGGGCGGACACCCGGAGCCAAAGAGCGGTCTCCGGCATGCTTTGAACCTCTGAGAACCGAGTTTCAAAGACACCAGTTACCTAACCGGCCAGAACCGCCGCTAAGGTAACTCCCACGGCTGAGTTCATTTTGACCACCCTCTCGGCTGATATTGTGTCCGCACGTAGCTGCTTCTTTCCTCCCGATAACAGGTTTCTACTGTCTGCCGCCGTTCCCGACGGTGAGCTACTACAACTGGCCTACTTTCACCAGCCCTACGGCTATCGTTGCGGTTCGTGGCAACAAATCATCTTCATTATTCATTGATCATACAGCTCTCAAAACGGCAAACTGAACGCAATTTTTCAATAGGTAATAGCGTCAGTTTTAATCATTAGAGTGAATCGACTGAAGAAATGTTTTCATCCCATTTAGTAATCCCAGGCAGTGTGAGTGGGAGCCGGAGGTAGCTGGATAGCGAATTCTGTGTCGGTGTTCTTGAAACGAGCGGGTTTCTCGGTTCTAGAACACGACCCGTGGCCCTAACGACCGCAGGCGGGAACGCCCTCCCCCACGCACACTGGCTAAAAGAAAAACCCTAGGAGAAAACCTCCCAGGGCTCACATTTAACATTAGTCTTCAGTTGCGGATTCAGCCTTTTCTTCGGCTTCTTCTTCAACTTTTTCAGTTTCTAGTTTAGATTCCAGTTCCTTAACGATTTCAGCATGCTTCTTTTCTGACAAGGTGACCTTGAATTGGTAAATCAGGGCAGCCACGATCAGTAAGATCATTGGCATGTAGAAGATGAAGGAATGGAAGACGAACATCCCGTGAGCGGTAATGTCGCTAGGCTTAGCGTTACCGGTCATGCCGGCGTGCACAGCGGCCAGCACAACGATCCCCGTTGAGAAGGCCCCAGCTAATTTATCGATCAAAGGACGAACAGACAAGGTGACGGATTCGTTCCGCGTGCCGTTCTTCCATTGCCCGTATTCCACACTGTCGGTGATGGTCATCAAGGCAGCTAAGAAGATCATTGGGTATGGGAAGAAGAAGATGGCGTCGGCAATGTACATCATGATGGCACTGCTACCGGCAAGGTTAAACAGAATGTAACCAACCAGCATCATGCAGATACCGCCGATGTAAACACCTTTACGCGTAATCTTGGAAACGATGATTGGGAACAATGGTACGGAGAGAATCCCCAGAATAGCGGTGACAATCCCGATAACACTGTAAGCAGCGGCGTTCCCGATAACGTAACGGAAGTAGTAGATCAACAGTGAGTTGGTAACCACGTAGCTTAAGGCAAACAACAGGTATGAGAAACCTAACCACATCAATTGGTCATTTTCACCAATAACCTTGAAGACATCGCGGAACCGTGTCCGTTCAGTGTTTTCCCGAATCAAGCTGGTAGTTTCCTTAGTCCCAAAGAAGGTTGCCAAGGCACCTAACAGTGAAACTAACCCGATAACCGTTGCAAACCCTAACCAACCGGCACGGGTTTGGGTACTGCCGTGAGTGCCTGAGAACTGTTGTGAGAAGTAGATAACCAATGGGGTAACGACAATGATAACCCCTTGAGAACCCAAGGTAGAACCGAAACGACCAACCGTCCCGAACTTGTTACGAACCTTGGTATCAACACTCAAAGCAGGTAACATGGACCAGAAGGAAATGTCTTTGAATGAATAGAAGATATCCATGATGACGAAGACAATCCCAAAGAGCATGAAGTACATGGATGAGTTGGAGTCCGCTAACCCAAACAGGCTAGAGAACATCAGGATCAACCCAGCGGAACTAACGATAGCCCCGGCAAGCAGCCAAGGTTTAAACTTACCCATTTTGGTATTGGTGTTATCAACCATCCCACCAATCATGGGGTCAAAAGCAATTTCAATTAAACGAATAATAACAACCATCGAGGTAACGATTCCGGCTTCAGCAGCGGAACCCTTGCCAACGAACAGCGCACTGGTAACAAAAATAGCAAAATAAGTATTTAGGGTTGCGTAGAAGGCATCGTGACCGAACGCCCCCAAAGCATATGAGACATATTGCTTAATCATTTTCTGTTTCACACCTTTCAACGGGAGAAATGTTGCAGACAATTAACGGCGACCACTTAGTCTTAGTGGTACCGGTGTTCAATGATCTTGGAAAGAACTTCTTCCCGTTGCTGAGCCTTCGCCATATCGAACTGGGATTCTTCCAGCCGGTTAAAGTCTTGGGCCAATAACGTTGCTTCCAGGTAAAGGGTCAGTTGCCGTTTGATGTACAACTTGTTTTCTTCATCTGGATATTGTGCGTTCCCGCCCAATACCGCAGCAGCAAACTTCGCTGGGTCCAACGTAATCTTTTCATCCTTCTTAGCCATTTTGAAACACCTCTGTTTTCTAAAATAAAGTTTAGCTAAATCTGGTAAAACCTGCGCCAACGGTTTAAGTAAAATGTAAGCGCTTTACAATCATTATTCTAAGGACATGTCCGGATAAATGCAACCACTTTCATTGTGTAAAAATATACTAACTATTGATGAATCATGCAATTGTAAGCGATTGCAACCGGTTGCTTTTTCTTGATAAAAAATTTAGTAAAGCACGTAGTAAATATCCAAAATCCCCTGTTTTTCACGAAAACAGTCAATCACCCGTTCTGAAAGTTTGTGAAAATGAACAGACCGAGGCGAAACTGTCGGCAACAACCGGTTGTCCTTTCCTTCTTCGGAACGGTAACCAGTCACCTCGTCATGATTGCCGGATAAATTTCTGAATCCTAGCCACAACCAATGAACCCCAACAGCCAGTCTTCAAAACGCCAAGCCCATTTCCCCACCACTGATCGAATAGCTAGGCACGACCAATAAATACGCCAAAAGAAAAAACAGCCGCGCCGGCCCCCTCACAGAAGGACCAGTCACAGACTGTTCATGTACAACTTTATTGAATTAAATGCCCCCGACACGGAGAAGTTAAAGAGCTGATCCGTGTCAGTGACCAGAGGCGGGCCAAGTTGGCCAGCTGTGTCGGTGGTCTTGGCTGAGGTTCTTACTCAGCCTAGCCCACGGGACAACCTTTGAGACCGACCCTCAGGCTCAAAGTTGAGGTGAAAGCCCGCCCTTTGGCTGAAACCGGCCCCATAGCAGGGCACCTTGAGCCCGCCGCCGGGAACGAAATCAACACGCATCTGCTATTTAACGGAGTCGACGTATTGCTTGAGAGCGGACTCGTACCCTGCCAACCGCTTTTGTGCAGCGGCATCGGTCGTGTCACTGGTTCCGATGTAGAACTTGACCTTAGGTTCGGTCCCTGAAGGCCGGATGCAGATCCAGGTGCCATCGCTCAACCAGTACTTCAAGACGTTAGACTGGGGCAGATCAATCGTGCTGGTCGTGCCATCGGCTTCGGTCTTGGTGCTCGTCGAGAAGTCTTCCACCGTGTCAATCGTACTGTCGGCAAAGGACTTCGGCGCATTCTCACGGAACTCACTCATCAAGTGGGCCATTTGGTCAGCCCCATCGACGCCAGGGAATTCCTCAAATGTGGTCTTTTCAGCAAAGTAGCCGTAGGTCGCGTAGAGTTCTTCGATGCCGTCGTAAAGGGTCATCCCCCGCTGCTTGTAGTCGGCAGCGACTTCGGCCAAGAGCACCGTCGATTGGATGGCGTCCTTGTCCCGAACGAATGGCTTGATCAGGTAGCCGTAGCTTTCCTCGAAACCAAACAGGAAGGTGTGTTCATGAGTCGTTTCGTATTCGTGAATCTGTTCGGCGATAAACTTAAAGCCGGTCAGCACGTTCTTCATTTCAACGCCATAAGCGGCCGCAATCTTAGTGGCCAATTCGGTGGAAACGATGGACTTCACGACACGACTGTTGGCTGGCAACTGACCCGCTGCTTTGCGGGCTTTTAAAATGTAAGCCAACAAAATCGACGCAATCTGGTTCCCGGATAACAGTTGATATTCACCGTCTGGTTGGCGCACGGCAGCCCCTAACCGGTCGGCATCGGGGTCGGTGGCGACTAACAGGTCGGCGCCTTCCTTTTTCCCGAGGGCAATCGCCATATCAAAAGCCTGAGCGAACTCAGGGTTGGGAAATGGCACCGTTGGGAATTCAGGGTCAGCAATGGCTTGTTCGGGCACCATGGTGAAGTTTTCAAAACCAGCACCACGTAAGGCCCGTTCGCCAATCACCTTACCGGTCCCGTGGAGTGGCGTGTAGATCAACTTCATGGTCTTCCCCACTGAGTGGACCAAATCGGCGTTGATGGTGACGCTCTCAACGTTCTTCAGGTAAGGCTGGTCAACGTTTTCACCGATGATCTGCAAGGTCTTAGCGGCCCGCAGTTCTTGTTCGTCGGCCACGGCAATCGCAAAGACATCCTTGGCGGAACGCACGAAATCGGTGATCATGTCAGAAGCCTTGGGTGGCATTTGCCCACCGTCTGGGCCGTAGATCTTAAACCCGTTGTATTGCTTAGGGTTGTGGCTGGCCGTGATCATGATACCCATTGCCGTGTTTAAATGCCGCACCGCAAAGGACAGTTCGGGCGTGGGCCGCATGTCATCGAAGACGAAGCTAGGAATGTGGTGCGCACCCAAGACGTGAGCGGCCTCGTGGGCAAACTCACGGGAGTGGTAACGGGAATCAAAGCTGATGGCAACCCCGCGTTGCTTGGTGGCGTCATCCAGGGTGTCCAGGTAACGGGCAACCCCTTCGGTAGCTTGACGAACGGTGTAAACGTTCATCTGACCGATACCGGGTCCCATCACGCCCCGCATCCCAGCGGTCCCAAAGCTCATGGGCGCCGTGAATGCGGCTTTCTTAGCGGCGTCATCAGTGGCGATGGCGTCCAGTTCATGCTTAATGTAAGGGATCATCGTTTGCTGTTGTTGCCAAACTTGATAATTATCTTGCCAACTCATGTTCAAATCTCTCCTTATGTTTTCTTGCACTTGGGTTAAACTTTGTCGTTGTCAGCGCCTCCGGGATGGTGAAAACTGGGACGTGACGGCCGCTGTCCGTTCCCGGCAGCGGGTTCAAAACGCCCTGCTGTGGGGTCGGTTCCAGCCTGAGAAGCTGGCTTCCACCTCGACTTTGAGCCATAGAGCGGTCTCAAAGGTCGTCCCATGGACTAAACTGAGAAAACCACTCAGTTAAGACCATCGACACAGCTGTGCATTTTGCCCCGCCTCTGGTCACTAACACTGACCAAGCCAGGCCATTTTCACCATCCCTGCGGCTGACACGCGTTTAACCCGCAACAATGTGTCTATTCTATTCATTCATGGGCAAACTAGTCCATGGTATTTAAACTGGTTTCACCTAACGGATGACCGCAATAACAACCGCAACCATCCCCTAGCTTTCACCAGTAGGAATTACTCTCTAAATATATCATCAAACGCAATTTTCCAGCGTAATCGTGTCCCGACTAATCCTAAAAATTAATCGGACAGTCACCGTAGCACAACCACACCCCACAAGGACGCAGCCACACCACCGTCACCTACGAATACTAGCGTCAGTAACTTGCGCTAACTTTAGCCGGAGGTGAACAGGTGCGGATGCCCGTGTCGAGGTTCTAAGGTCGGGCGAACTTCCCGACCTTAGAACCTGGGACGCCTTGGAGACTCACGGTTTGGGTGATGCTCCAGAACACGCACCAACTGCCTCTTGTCAGAAAAATCCAACAAGAACGTAGCCACACCACCGTCACCCACGAAACCTACGAATACAACCGTAAGTTAGGTGGCGGTGTGTTAGCTGAAGACGGCTAGGTACGGACGACCTGTGACGAGTTTCTTAGGTCGAGCGTTCTTCTCGGCCTTAGAAACTGGGACGTACTTGAGACTTGTGTTTTTTACAAGGCTCAAGTGCGCCTGTGAAGACCGCTTTTCGGCTTCACAGGTTGCCCCACAGGACGGGAGTACCTAGCCGCCGAAGCGGCCAGAACACACCGCAACCCGTTACTTACGCGTGTATTGGTAGCTGATGAAGTGGGTGACAGGTTGGTTGGCTGGCAGGATGACGTCGCCGAAGCCGTCATGGTGAATCGCATCCGGCAAAGTTTGCGCTTCCATAGCCAAGGCATTGTAGTCCCGGGCATCAGCACGTTTAGCATCGGTTGGGTTAGCCGTGAAGACGACCAAGGCGTTCCGGTCGGAGTAGACTTCGACCTCACGGTGGCCAGCAGCGTCACCAACCGTAGCGATTGGTGTGTCCTTGCTAGGTTCAACGACAAAGGCATCATCGTATTCGACTTGGCCCGTCTTGTGTAATTGATCCAAGCCATCCTTGATGGTCCGAGGCTTACTGAAGTCGTAGCCGGTACCAGCCGTTTGGCTCATTTCACCGGTTGGAATCTTTTCACCATTTAAGACCAGGCGCTTGTCCCCGCTCAACTTCAACCATTGATCGTCCAAACTGTGTTGGTCGTCGGTCACGTTAAAGTAGGTGTGGACCGTTGGGTTGAACAACGTGGCGGCATCACTCTTGGCATCAAAGGTTATGTCCAAGCGGTTTTCTTCCGTCAACGTGTAGGTAATGGTCGTGTTCATGGTGCCGGGGTATTTGTCGTCGGCTTCCGTGGACGTGTGGGTCAGCACAACGCTGGCCGTGTCGGCCGTTTCCGTCGTCGTGGCATCCCAGTTGGCAAAGGTAAAGCCGTGGGGACCACCGTGACTAGCGTTAGGCTTTTCATTTTGGTCGAGGTGGACCGTCTTGCCATCGAGGTCAAATTGGGCCCCGGCGATACGACCGGCGACCCGGCCTAAAGCTTGGCATAAGTAGTAAGGGTTGTGATCGTAACCCTTTAAGTCGGGCAGGTTCACGATCAGGTTGTGCTTCTGGCCGTCTTCGACCACGCTAAATTCCTGTAAGGTCGCGCCCCAAGTCAGGATGGCCACGCGGGTCCCCTGTTGGTTCGTAAGTAAGTATTTCGTAACAGCTTGTTCATGCAATGTTCCAGCTGAGCTCTTCGTAATCTTCATAATAAATTGGCACCTCCATAAAAGAATCCGTTTTCATTGTACTCTAACCGGGCGGTAAGTACCAATTTATTTACTAAATTTTTCTAGAACTTTTACTAACGACCATACAATTCAGGAATCCGTTTTATTCCTAATAGGCATGACGGATATTCAACAATCATAAAGTTTCACTGGACTTATCAAATGATTATTCGCTATACTGGCCTCAATCGTTCAGAACTACACAATTTGTGCTTGATAAGGAGGAAATATTTATGCCAGCTACAACTGCTGCCGCTGAGAAACTGTTATTACAAATGGTCGACGACTACACCCAACGGGAAATTAGTCCCTACGACATGTCCATGGACGCTGCTCAGGACTTCCCAAAAGGTTTCGTTGAGAAGCTCACCAAGACCGGTTTCTTAGGCATCATGCTACCCCAAGAATTCGGTGGTGCCGGCTTCGGTCCCGAGGTTACGGCCACGGTGCTGAACCACATTGCCCGGGGGAACGCCAGCACGGCTGTCACCCTTGAAGGCCATTTCAAAACGATTGACCAAATCCTAAAATACGGGACGCCCGCCTTACAACAGGCGCTGCTCCCCACCGCTAACGACCGTATCTTCGCCTTTTCCATGACCGAGGCCTCCGGGGGATCGAATCCCATGGGCATCAGTTCCACGGCCACTCGTGAAGGTGATCACTGGGTCATCAACGGCGATAAAATTATGATTACCAACGGTGGCTTGGCTCAGGTCTACTGTGTGCTGGTCAAGACCGCCCCGGCTGAATTATCCGTCTTCGTGGTCGACCAGGACATGCCCGGCTTTTCATTTGGGAAGCGCGAAGACTTCATCGGCCTGCGTGGCACCCCCGTCGGTGAAATCGTCATGGACCACATCGTTGTCGACAACGACCACCTGCTGGGCAAGCTCGGCGATGGTGGGGTCATCGGTGACTCCGCGCACGATGACGCTCGAATCTTGATGGGCGCCGTACTGACCGGCATCATGGAACACGAATTGAAAATTTCCACCGACTACGCCAAGGAGCGTAAGGCTGGCAACACGCCACTGACCGACCTGCAAGTCACCCACCGCAAGGTCGCCGATATGGCGATGCGCAAGGAAACCACGAAGCTCCTGTACCAACGGGCCGCGCAATTAAAGGCTGCGGGCCAACCGTACAGCGAGGAAGCCGCGATGGCCAAGGCCCACGGTTCCCGGGCCGCCGTGAGCGCCGGTGACGACGCCTTGCAAATTTTAGCAGGCTACGGCTATAGTCGTGAATACCCCGTGGAACACCTGATCCGCGACGCCCGCGCCATGGAAATTGCCGAAGGGACCGTCGAGAAGATGCGTTCCGCCATTGCCAAAGCTGAATTTACTAAATAGGAGGTTCCCCATGAAAATTGTGGTTTGTCTCAAACAAGTCCCAGAAACCAACGACGTGACCATCGATCCCGTCACCCATAACCTGGACCGGCGTGGATTGGCCGGCGTCATGAATCCATTTGATAAGAACGCGATTGAACTCGCCTTAAACTTAAAGGACAGTCGCGACGATGTTCAAGTCGTCCTCCTCACCATGGGGCCCGACGACTACGCCGACTCCCTGCGCGAAGGCATGGCCATGGGGGCCGACGAAGGGGTTCTCCTGTCCGACCGAGCCTTTGCTGGGGCCGATACCCTGGCGACCGGCTACGTCTTGGCCCAGGCCGTGAAGAAAATTGGCGACGCCGACCTGATTTTATTTGGTCGTCAAGCCGTCGATGCCGATACGGGCCAGGTTGGCCCCATCGTTGCCGAATTTTTACACCAACCGCAAATCACCTATGCCGCCAACTTACGGCTGAGCGGCGCCAACGAGGTCACGGCCGAACGCCTGTTGGAAGACACTAAGCAGACGCTGGTCGCCCAACTTCCCGCCGTCGTCAGTGTCCGTAGCGAGCTGAACACGCCGCGCTACCCCACACCGCGGAACATCCAATTGAGTTTTAACAAACCGCTGACCACTTGGCATCACGACGACCTCGACCTGGACGATTCCCGTTTGGGACAGGCCGGCTCACCTACCATTGTGACCAAGGTCTACGCGCCAGAACCCGTTAAACGGGCACTCACCCCACTGACCGGGACGCCGAGCGAGGCCGCCAGTCAGTTGATCACCGCGCTGAAGCAACGTCAATTAATCTAAGGAGGAAGCTGCTATGTCAAAACCAGAATTATGGGTCATTGCGGAACGCCGCTTAGATCACATTGAACCCACGACCCAACAACTCATTACCAAAGCCAAGGGTTTAGCCGGCGACCAATTTAGTGTCGTGGCTATCTTGCTGGAAGCCACCAACGACCAGTTGGAAAACGAACTCACCGCTTACGGTCCCGACGAGATTCGGGTCGTTCGTGATGACCGCTTCCCTACGGCGACCGACGCGGAACACGCCGACGCCCTGCAACAACTGGTCACCGCTTACCAGCCCAACTCAATCTTATTTGGCGCCACAATTACCGGCCGCTCAATTGCGCCGCGGCTACAGGCCAAGCTCCAAACCGGCCTGACCGCCGACTGCCTGGACCTGCGCTTCGATGACGACACCCTGGTTGCCACCAAGCCGTCCTACGGCGATAACATCATGTGCGAGATTATTTGTCCCGACCATCGGCCGCAAATGGCGACGGTCCGGCCCAACACCTTCGTGGCGGCCCCCGCTACCGGTGACGCAACTGTCACCACGGCCACGGTGACCTTCCACCCCGTTGACCGGCTGGAAGTCAAAGCCGCCACCCCCGTGGTCAACACGGCCACGACCGTCGGCGATGCCAGCCGCGTCGTCGCGTTAGGTCGTGGTGCTGCCAGTTCAGCCACCATCGACAGTGCCACCAAGCTCGCCGAAAAGCTGGGCGGTCGCATCGGTGTTTCCCGGCCATTAACGGACCAGGACCGCTTCACCCATGACGACCAGATTGGTCAGAGTGGTAACACGATTCATCCCGAACTGATCCTTAACTTCGGAATCAGTGGCGCCGTGCAATACCTCGTGGGGATGCAAGATTCCCAGACAATCGTCGCTATCAACGCGGACGAAAATGCCCCGATCTTTGACGTGGCTGATTACGGTTACGTTGGGGATGCCCAGGCCTTTATGACGGCGCTGCTGGCGCAATTCAACTAAAGATTTAACCCCCAAACCGCCTGCGGCTTCCGGGGACGATTGTTGGTCAATTTTACGTTGAAGCATCTGTCTAATCTCACTTTGATAATTCCTTGCAACTTAAAAATCGTGTCACGCCATTTGCTGGTATGGCACGATTTTTATTTTGTAGTTATTTCAGTTTAAACTATCAATAAATTTTTATTGT
The DNA here is from genome assembly GCF_016861655.1 of Levilactobacillus lanxiensis. Lineage (GTDB taxonomy): Bacteria > Bacillota > Bacilli > Lactobacillales > Lactobacillaceae > Levilactobacillus > Levilactobacillus lanxiensis. The sequence goes on from NZ_BOLN01000002.1 coordinate 227,007, forward strand.
CGTCCTCTATTTTCAGCTTTTCATCGGATTAAACGCGGCGTATCAGTAATCGCCTTATTAAACAAATTATATAGTGCTCGTCATATAAGGTTAATAGAGTTGTACATTTTTTGAAATAAAGCTATCCTATCCTTTAGCAGTAAATCACTGACGCCACAAATTCTAGGGAGGCTCTACTTGAAGATTATTAAGAATTCAATTCTAATTGTCGTCTCATTATGCTTTGGCCTCTTACTCTGGGGCCTCAGTCAATCGGCTAGCTCCACAGGGCTTTCAACTCTAGAACAACCGTACAACATCACGAGCACCTCTAAGAAATTTACACCTAACGAGATTAATCAACGACTAGAGGACTTCGCCAATCACCACCAGGTCAATCTGGTGAAGGCTTTCTGGATTCCCACGACGAATGACCACGCTCATCAGAGTTTTTACGTCTTAGGGACGGCTAAGCATTTTTCACAAAATCAGATTCCAAAGTCAAGTCTCGCTTCACGCTCTGAATTTTTAACCAGCGACCTGCGTTACCCCCTATATGTTTTTGGCCACATCAATCCACAGTCCATGCAGCAAGAACTAAAATCCCTTGGACTTGGATTCTCGCGCTCTTCGGAAAACTGGCTTTCACGAATCATGGACTTTCTGCTCGAGAGTGACGGCAGTATTTTCTTAGCTTTAACCTTACTACTACTGTTCCTAACCCTAGTGATTCGCAACTTTAAAGCGTTAAGAGCCGCTAATATTCAGTTACTTCAAGGGCTAACAAAATGGACTATTTTCAAGCGTACCCTAGTTCACGACCAGAGATTCTTCCTTGCCTGTTACACGCTTGTTTGTGGTCTCCTGACTATCAGTCTGTTCTGGACACATCATCTAGGGACTTTCTGGCTAACTGCTTTTTTCGCCTTACTTTTGTACCTTACCCAACTGCTGGTGCATCTCATTGCCGGTCTGATTTGGACCTGGTCCTATCGCCCCGCGACTATTCTGCCAACCATCAAAGGCCACGCCAAAAGTAAATTGACCTTAGTAATTGTTCTGGTGGTGAAAGTTGTCACGGAATTAATCGTCCTATTTACGCTACTGTCATTAGGTCAACAGCTCCTAACAAATCAGGCTATCAAGAAACAGGTTGGCACTTGGTCCAGCCTACCAAACCGCTACTCACCGAGTCTCACCCTGAATATTACCGCCCAAGAACAAGCAAACGAAGACAAACAAACTTACCAGCTAGTGACCTGGGCGTCACTCCATCACGGCCTTATCTCGAACTACGCTGGCTACAATGCAGCTGACGAGCGACCTACGTTAGACTTCAACGATTACTCAGATGTCTATAACGGTGGTAACGTCCTGATTGTCAATGCCGAGTACCTGCGACGCAATTCGGTGAAGAGTCAGTCTGGTCAGCACCTCCACTTTGCCAACAACGATCCCACCACCCATATTCTGCTGCCAGAAAAGCTGGCCAGCCAACAACAAAAATTAACTCATGCCTACATTGAACAACTAGGGTTACAACACATGTCAACAAAGGTTCGAACGCAAACCCATCTGCTCCAGAACCACCAGCACCAATTAACCTACAACCCAGACGGCTTGGATTTAGGTTACTATGATGCCAGGGTTCCCGACCCAGTGATTGTGGTAGTTTCACCGCAATCACTGGGTGGCGACAACGAAAATGCTGACCGGCTCTGGAATTCCATGCTCTCACAAGGGGCGTTCAGCTTCAGCGATTATCACCAACTGAATCGCCAATTAACGACACTGGGGCTATACAAGAATATTGGCGGATACACTAATATCAAGAGCTATGCAGGGAAACTTTACCAAGCACAACGCGAAAAAATATTTCGGTTAACGAGCATTCTCGTCTTGCTAATTGCCTTGTTCCTATTTGAATGCGTTCTGACCAGTGCCCTTTACCTGGGAATCTACCAGCAGACCCATGCTATTCGCCTACTGGCTGGCCAGTCACTCTTAAAGGTTCACTACAAATTTGCATCTATTTTAACGATATTGGTTACAGTCGAGCTTGCACTAACCCTGTTAGTCACGAGCAATTATCGCGTCGTTCTAGGCTATTATCTGGTAGCTGGTGTCCTGACACTCCTCACACTTTTCCTCAAAGCTAAGCGTAGCGTGAACCATCTTAAGTCTAATCTCAAGGGGGACAGCTAATGTTAACTATTTCAGCAGCGACCAAAGTCTTTGAACAACATGTCATTTTTACAGAATTGACGCACCATTTTCACCCTGGCAAAATCTACGTGTTATCCGGACCCTCAGGCTCTGGTAAATCAACACTTCTCAACTGCATCGCAACATTAGACACCTTAGATGCTGGAACCATCAGTTTTCAGGAGAAAGATATCACCCACATCGCCAACCACATTTACTTCCGTGACTATCTGGGCTACCTCTTTCAAAACTATGCGTTAATTGACGATGAGACAGTGAAGGCCAACTTAACCCTGACCAAACGTTACCTGCGCTCGCAACTGATTAACGCCTTAGCCCAGTTCGGCTTGGACGCTACCTACCTCACTCGTAAAATTTACACGCTGTCCGGTGGGGAGTGTCAACGGGTGGCCTTAACTAGATTATTGCTAAAGGATCCGCCAATCATCTTAGCTGACGAACCGACTGGCGCATTAGACACGGTAAACGAAACATTGGTGTTAAATAGCCTCGCCGACTTTGCCAAAATGGGTAAAATTGTGATAGTCGCTACCCACTCACAAACAGTCCTGGACTGTGCGGATGAAATCATTCATTTAGACGCTATCTAACCCAGTAGAAACCCTATCCCTGAGACAGGAAAGAGCGTGACCCACCACAACTGGTGAGTCACGCTTAACTCTTCGCAACTTAAAAATCGTGTCACACCATTTAGCGGTGTGACACGATTTTTAATTACAGTTCTTTTAGTTAACGTTAATGACAGATTTACTTGCGATAAAGAGCTACCTCCAACCACAAACCTAGTGAAATGAACCCACTAGGTCGATGTCAGTGACCAGAGGCGGATCAAAGTGACCGGCTGTGTCGGTGACCTTGGCTGGAATCGCCCCCGTAACACGGCGCTTTGAAACCGCCGGCGGGAGCGGTTCTTATCGCCAAGCTGGTTACATCTTCAGCAAGACCTGCAACAATTCGCGAGCGGACTCGTTCAGCTTGTCTTGGGACTTGTCGTTACCCAGGTGGGTGAAGATTTCACCGACGTAAACGTCGTCCGTGAACAACCGGTCAAAGACAGCGTCGATCACTGGCTTAGTGGCGGCTTGTTCCTGAACGGGGCCAAATGGGTTGGCGAAGAATGTCGTGCTCATCCCCACTTCATCGGTGGTGCCGAGCGCCTTACGCTTCCCTGCAACAAAGGTTGCTTTGGCAGATTCCTGGTCTTCAAACCGGTGAATCCCGATGGCATCATCATAGTTGTTGGCGTAGACCCACATGTCAATTTCATGGTGGGCAACGACGCGTGGCCAGGTGTTAGCTGGAATGATGACCCGCGCATTCTTTTGTTCGGGATTCATGTAAACCCCACGGTCCATGTTGTTGAAGGCAACTTCACTGCTCAAATCATCGAGGCGGACAAAGGCCCCCGTCTCAGTCCCTTGGGCGTACAATTTTCCGTCAGCCAAGGTGAAGCTTCCCATGTCGTCGAAAATCGTTTCGATGTTCACAATTTCCTCGTCGGCCACGTTTTGCAGCGCTTCAATAGATTCGGACTTGCCGGCACCGGAGTCTCCAAAGAAGACCACCGTCTTGGTTTTCCCGTTGGCAAAGGTAATCTTGACCATCGAACCGTGGATTGGCAGCTTTTTTTCCGCAATCATGTGGAGGTTGTGCAGCGTCAGGCACATCTTCTTCATGTAGCCAAAGTACGTGGTCTGGTCGTTGTAAGGCACCTGCCCCACGTAGATGCCGTTGGCTTCGTCATAGAAGTAATGACCGTTCTCAGGCTGTTCATCACTGGCAACGCCGGGGGTCCCAAATAACAGGACTAAGTCGGGCTTCTTGCCGGCAATTTCCTTGCTGTCAGCCAGTTGGAACAGGTTGGCTAAGGCAATTCCGGAGGCTAAATAGTCGCGGTGGAAATAGATGTAGGCCAAGCTCTCCCCAATTTTAGCGGGATAGCAGAACCAGTCATCCTCGGTCCCCTTGAAGTTTTCCAGCGGGTTGACCTTGGTCGCGGTAAATAGGCCCTTACGCTTGTTGCTCTTGGTGTGGAGCATCATTGGTGGCCGCAACATCAAGCGACTAATGAACCGAATGTCGGCTAACTTTTCGTAGCCAGCGGGTTCGGGCCACTGGACCTGTTCCAGCAGGACGCAGGCACTTGACCCGGCGCTAATTTGCCGATAAACGTGGTTAGTGTGGCCCTGAAGTTTTTCTTCAATCGTCCGGTAGAGGCGAATAACTAAGTCGTTAAAATGTTGGTCGATTGTCATAAATTCACTGGTGACCACGTCGTTTTGACGCACGGTCATCGTGGCGACCCGCAAGTACGTCCGGTAGTAAGAGTACAGGTCTTCAATGCTGGCCAAGATTTCGGCTGGCTTGAATTGACTGTAGGCGTCCGGATGATCGGTCAGAATGGCCTTGACCGTGTTCAAGTATTCCTCGGGTGAGACCAAGTTGAAAGTGGCGGTTGGGTCAGCATCCAACGGCACCTTGTCCCGTTGTTCATCCAAGAATAGCCGAACAAAACTGGCCAGTTCCTGGCTGTTCACTAAATCAAAAATACTGGTAATAAAGCGGGCGTTATAGTTAAGAACCGCCACGCTCCGGTCTGGATTGGCATAAAAGGCTGCCAAATCAATCGGTTCTGGTGTTAGCATGCAAAAACCCCTTTCAAATATATGTAACCTAATCTTTATGGGCTGAACCAGCCTGCGCCTTACCGGGCGACGAAAATGGACCGGAACGCGGTGGGGAGGACGCCCGAAGCCTGAGGTACAGTCTTCGAGCTTGCAGTGTGAAACACGGGGGAATGCAATTCCCCAAATCACCATTTCCTGAGGTTCCCTCAGGAAATTCCACGGCTGAGTCCATTTTTTCCAACCTCACGGCTCACACTGGTTTAACCCATTTGTCTGGCTTGTTGTTGCCTATTTAAGCTTACTTGGTTAATTTGATAACTAGCTGTTTGGACACTTGGTTATTTCATGACCAATCTAATCAACCCAAGGCAATCCATTAACACAAATAATCACTTCACGACTTATATACGACTAATTTCTGAAATTTCCAATGGCCAGACAGATACCATTGGGATTCGCCAACCTTAGCTGAAGGCGGGGAGACTCGGAGTTCTATGTCGGGGCTGTTGGTCGGCGGTCTTCCAGCCTTACAGCCCGGGACGACTTTGAAATCGGGTGACTTCCCCGAGTTCAAAGCGAGGTGAAAGACCGTTTCTCAGGCTTTCACCGGTCCCCATAGAAACGGAGAGTCTCCCCGCCGAAGCGGTCCAGTTTGCGAGTCCCAGAAAGGTATCTTAATAGGTAATTCTAGCCTAAATTGGAGCCCGTGGGAAGTGACTTCTCAGTCCGCGGCCGATTTAAATAATTGAAACAACTGACGCAACGTGTCGTGCTGGGGATTATCCGCGCGATACATGGCGTAGATCACCCGTAAGTCCTCGGGCACGTTGACGGGAATTTTTACCAAATTAAAGGCCTCTAAGTACAGCGTGTCCGCCACCAGGCCGACCGCTAGCGACGATTGCACCATCCCCGCAATGGAAATTTCATCGGGGTAATCCGCCTTGACCGTGAGCCGGTCGATTACACCCTGCCGCTTAAGCGTTCGCCGAACCTTTTGGCCAATCAATAGCTCTGGCGTATAGGTCAACACGTCGTAGCCAGCGAGGTCACTCAGTTCCAACTGCTCGCGCCCAGCCAGCGGATGGTCTGGACTCACCACAACAATGAACGCCTGCTTCAGTAGCGGCTGGTACAGGACCCCCGCCTCGCGACTGTCCGTGGCGGCAATACCCAGATCATATTGTTTCGCCGCCAACCCTGTCTGAATTTTCTCGGTGGGCACGCTGTGAAGTTCAAAGCTGATTTGCTTGGTGTGCGCCTGTTCAAATTGATGCAAGACCTTCGGCAAGTAGGTGCCAATCACCGTGGGAATACAGCCGACCCGAATCGTGACGGGCCGCGTGGCAGTATCTGCCTGGATGGTCGCCACCCCATCGTCCAAAATTTGCAGGCTCTTTTGAACCACCTGTAAGAGCTGACTACCTGTGCGGGTCAACACAATGTGGCGCCCCTGCTTCGCAAAGAGCGTCAGGTCCAATTCATCTTCCAGCTTATGAATGGCGTTGGTCAAGCTCGGCTGACTAACGTGTAACTCCCGGGCAGCCTGCGTATAGTTCTCCAACCGGCCAACGCATTCGAAGTAACGTAATTGATTTAAATTCATAGGCGCCTCCTGTTCTATGATTCACAATCTATAGTCGCTGACTATCAATTCCCGACCAATCGGTATTGGTATTTTCTCCTTCTCCACCTTAACATAAAGGGCGTAGAAAACGTTTTCTAATTCGAACTTATTCCCATTCATCCCCACATTTATCTCCCGTCAGGCTCACTCAGTCTTCAACCCAAAGACACCCGCAACCAATAACAAAACGCCGCCTTAAACGGACGACCACAACTATGGGCTGCGACAGTGTCAGCCGCAGGGCTGGTGAAAATGGACTCAGCCGTGGGATGACCTGAGGGTTCTCCCTCAGGTCATGGCGGCTCAAAGCAAGTCCCGAGACCGCTTCTCAGGCTCGGGGCGTCCTCCCCACAGCGTTCCGGTCCATTTTCACCAGTCCGGAGGCACTGACAAAGACAACTAAATGTGGCGACATTCTATTTAAGGCGGTGTTTTATTATGGAAGCAACACATACGACGCAAGTATCCGGCCACCGGCGGCTCATCTTCACCGCGGCCTTCATCATCATCTTCTGCTGTTCCGCATCCGCAGCGTTTTCCGTTTTCGCCGACACGCTGGTTAAGGCAACCAGTGCCACGGCTTCCCAGGTTGCCCTGACGCTGACCATCTATCAATTTTTCATGGCAGCCTTTGGGATTCTCTCCGGTCGGATCATCGACCACTCCTCACCGAAAAAACTCATGTACGTGGGGGGCTTCATCTTCGGCCTCGGCTGGTTCTTAGGGGCCTTCGCCCACAACATCTGGTTCCTGTACTTCTCCATTGGGATTCTCGCCGGTAGTGGGAACGGACTGCTCTACAATCCTTCCCTGCTGACCACGCTGAAATGGTTCCCCGAAAAGCGTGGGACCATCTCCGGCTTGCTGCTGGGGGCCGCTTCTCTCGGGCCGCTGGTCTTAGCGAAGGCTGGGGCTTGGCTCTGTGACACTATGGGCGCCAACGGCTTGATGCCGATTGGGATTGCCTACTTAGCCCTGATTTGGTTAGTCGGCTGGTTAATGGCATCACCCGAAACGCCGAAGTCCGACGACAACCAACCCGCTCCCGCAACCACTGGAAAGTCGCCTAAAGAAATGATGGGTTCCTTAAATTTCTGGCTGTTACTCTTACTCTTCGCGATTGCTTGTACGGCCGGCATCATGTTGATTGGGTCCCTGTCCTCTATTGCGCAAATTCAATTACAACTGACACCAATCGTTGCCGCTAACTTCGTCGTGGTCAACACCTTAGCCAACTTCTTTGGCCGGATGATCACGGGTCGCGCGGTTGATAAATTAGGAGAAACCCACACGTTACTGATTATTCTGTGTCTCACCATTATTGGCTTGGCCGGCTTACGCTACGCCGAAAACGTTGCCGTCTTTACCCTATTCTTGATCATCCTCGGCGCCTCATTTGGCGGTGTACTGGTCGTCTTCCCAACCTTAACCGGTAAGACGTTCGGCCAAAAGTTCTCCGGCACCAACTACGGCATCATGTTCTTCGGCTACGCTATTGGCGCGCTGATTGGCCCACAAATTGCGACGCTGTCCATGAACGCTTCCGCCGGCACCAAGGCCTACTATGGTTCTTACCTGGTGGCTATCGGCGTGGCTGTCGTGGGGATTCTGATTGACCTGTACCTGATCCACCAGGGCATCGGCAAGCACGTCAACGCCGAAACGACCTAACTGCTGGTCATTGGCTGTCACCTGGCTGTCAACCCCGGGCAGGTACTCCCACCCTCTGAGGCACGTCCGAAGCCTGTGAAGCGGTCTTCGAACTTAGGTTTAAGCCTCACAAGAACCGTGAGTCTTAAGCCTATCCCCTGCTGTAAGGCCGGAAAATCACCGGTCTAACACCAGCGACACAGGGTTCCGCACCTGCCCGGAGTTGGCTCGGACTAGGCGATACCAACGACAACGGTTAGTCTCTTCACATTGACAATCGGCTAGTAATAGTACAGATTGACGACTAGACTTAATTTACGATTCATTTGTTCAGCATGAAATTGGCTTAACACTTACCACAATAATTGAATAGATTGATGCGCTTAAACTCATGTAAGCCGCTCAAGCTGTGTAAATTGTGCGCACGGAACCAATCGCATAAACACTATCCAGAATTGATTGAAACTAACTTGTTCCAGTCAAAACAAGGTTAGCCGCAGGGATGGTGAAAATGAGCTCAGCCGTGGGAGTTGTCTTAGCGGTTTACCGCTTAGACAACTGATATCTTTGAAACGCGCTCCCCAGCGGTTCAAAGTAAGCCTGGAGACCGCTCTTTGGCTCCAGGCGTTCGCCCACAGCGTCACGGCTCAGTTTTCACCATCCCGGAGGCGCTGCTAAAAAACTAATTAGAACTAATCCGATTTAAACTTATTTGGAGGTCTCATTTATGGAAATTGATGGACATACAAAATTAGTTGGCTTGATCGCGCATCCCGCCGGACACTCCAAGTCCCCCGCCATGCACAACGAAGCCTTTGACCAAGATGAAATCAACGCGCGCTTCCTCGCCTTTGACGTTGAACCCGACCAGCTTTCCGCTGCGGTCAACGCGTTACGTGCCTTTAAAATGCTGGGGGCCAGCGTCTCCATGCCGTTCAAGCAGGCCGTGATTCCCCTGCTAGACCACCTCGACAAGACAGCCGAACTGGTTGGAGCCGTGAACACCGTCGTCAATCACGATGGCGAGCTTACCGGTTACACGACCGATGGTATTGGTTTTGTGGAAGCCTTAAAGGACGACGGGGTCAGCCTCGCCGGACAAACCATGACACTGGCCGGCGTTGGTGGTGCCGGGACGCCCATTGCGATTCAGGCCGCACTTTCTGGACTGAAAACGCTGAACGTCTTTAACATCAACGACCCCTCGGTCAAAAACGCCCAACACATCGTCAAAATCATCAACGAGCAGACCGACTGTCACGCCACCTTCTATCCCCTAGAGGACCGCGACCAGTTTAAACAAAGCATCAGTGAGAGCGACGTTTACACCGATGCCACTGGCTTGGGAATGGGCAAGCTCATCGACAAAACGTTGGTGGACGACCCGAGTTGGTTCCATCAAGACATGACGGTCTTCGATACCGTCTACGCACCTAGCGTAACGAAGCTCATGGGCGTGGCCAACCAGGCCCACGTGGCGCACGTCATCAATGGTCAGGGCATGTTGCTCAACCAAGGTGCCGCAGCCTTTAAGCTGTGGACCGGGCAAGAGATGCCGCTGAAAGACATGTCACTTTAGAGGAGGAAATTCACATGGCAGAATGGTTAGGCTTAGAAGAAAAAGTTTGCGTCGTCACCGGTGCCGTCGGTGGCATGGGCGCTAAAATTTGTGAGGCGTTGGCCGGGCAACACGCCACGGTCGTCGCCTTGGATATGGATCAAGACAAAACGGCTGACCTGATTACCAATCTGATCAACACATACCACATCGCTGGACTGGCGGTCACCTGTGACGTCACTAAGGAAGCCAGCGTCCAGCGCGCCGTTGACCAAGTCAAGGACACCTTTGGCCACGTTGACGTCGTTATCAACACCGCGGGAATTTTAAAATTCGATCCGTTGGAAGACCTGGATTACGCCACCTGGAAACAAGTGTTAGACGTTAACCTCAACGGCTACTACTTAGTCACCCACGAATTTGGTAAATTAATGATTGAACAGAAACACGGGACCTTCGTCCACATTTCCACGGTTGCCAGCGACATCCCCGAAACTTATAGTGGCGCTTACAGTACCAGTAAGGCCGGCGTCAACATGCTGTCAAAGCAGGTCGCCGCTGAATGGGGGATGTTCGGTATCCGCAGTAACGTCCTCGAACCCTGCCTGGTCAAGACGCCAATGTCGGCGGCCTTCTACGCGGACCCCGAGGTTGAAAAGGGCCGGAAGACGTTGACCGCCAGCAAGCGGATTGGGACGACCGACGACATCGCTAACGCCATCCTCTTCCTGGCCAGCGACCGTTCCAGTTACATCAACGCAGCCGGTCTCGCCATCGACGGTGGTTTCAGCGTCATGATGCAGAATCAGATTCCCAAGCCCGGTGGCCGCCGTGGCTTTGCGGAGACTCACTAATATTTAACCAGACTAAAAGCACCGTTTCATTTCCCACTATCGGGAGACGAAACGGTGCTTTCTCTGTTTTAATTCAATTAATGACTCGAGGTCCGTGAACGTAAGCGCTGGACCCACGGACTAACTGGCCGCGGACTGCTCGCCTTGACGGGTTGATTTAATAGAACCACACCAATAATAATGGCAATAAACCCCACGACTTTAAATCCCGTCAAGACTTCACCAAACGCCCAGACGCCGATCAGGCCGGTAATGGCCGTGCCGACGCCGGCCCAGACCGCATAGCCCACGCTGAGGGGGAGCTGCCGTAAGGCTAATGAGAAACTAAAGATTGCTAGTCCGTAGAGGAACATCCCCGCAATCCCAATCCACCGATGAGTGAACCCATCTGAGAATTTCAACAAGCTTGTCCCAACAATTTCGACACCGATGGCGAATACCAACTGTAACCATGCCCGCATCGTGCAGACCCCCTTTTAGCTATTTAATAGAATCACGCCAACAACAATGGCCAATAAGCCACTGATTCGGCTGAGACTGAGCCGTTCCCGGTACACCACAACGGCCAAAATAACCGTCGCCACTGTGCCGAGACCTGCCCACATGGCATACGTCACCCCTAATGGAAGCTTTTGCATGGCGAGTGTCACCAAAATCAATGAACTAAAGTACCCCACTAACACCATGATCGAGGGTATTAAATTCCGAAACCCGTTTGCTTGCTTCAAGAAAAAGCTGCCAACAACTTCCATAAAAATACCACCGAACAATAATACGTATGCCATATCTATCACCTCGCTAAAATTTTCGCTGTGGTCCTATTCTAAAGAAACTTTAAGCAAAAGGCAATGAAAAGATACGCCTGGCTGATTACAGTTTTGTGACAAAGGGATAGCGGTCTTTAGCCATTTAGCGAAGCACCGCACCGTCAGCTTAACTTCAAAGCTGACCACCTTAAGATTGGACTAGGCCATCCACCATTTTGCCGTCATCGCTAACCAAAGTCTCCTAGACTAACCTCCCCAGATGGCGTACAGTAATCCCAATACCTATTTAGGAGGCTTCCCATGGACGTTGAAACTTTTTGGCAGCACTTCAAAGCTGCCCACCCCGAAATTACCACGACTCACCACGATACCTATGCCTTTGGCGCAACCGACGAATCCGCTGACCTGCTGGCGCACCTGATTAAAATTGGCCAGAAGACCGCGACGACCTCGGCGCTCGACCTCTATGAAGACGATGAACCGCTCCCCTTTGTGGGCGAGTACAACGTCATTTTAGACGCCCACGACCAGCCCGTTTGCATCACGCAGACCAAGGTCACCGAGGTCGTGCCCTTTGACCAAGTCACTCGGGAGCACGCCTACCACGAAGGCGAAGACGACCGCACACTGACCACGTGGCGCCGGGAACACCGCGCCTTCTTCACCGCTGCCTACCACGAGATGGGCCGCACCTTTAACGAGCAGATTCCCTGCTTCTGCGAAGTCTTTGAACGCGTCGATTAGGACATGAGAAAAGGAGTCGCCTCGCATGAAATGTGTGGGACGACTCCTCTTTTATGTCAAGAATTAAGCAGCGGCCTTAGACTTACGACCGTCACGCAACATAGCCGCGAAAATCCAACCGACCACGGCGACCGCCAGGAAGGTGGCAAAGACCGCGTGATAGCCGGCAAGGTTCGCCGCCACGTGACCCGCCGTCTTCAAATGACTGGCCGTGACGGTGGCGAGAATCAAGGTGGCCACGGCAACCCCGGTCGACCCCAGAATCTGCCGCACGGTGGTAATGACCGCCGTCCCGTGAGAGATCAACTGGTCAGGCAGGGAGTTCGCCCCCAGCGTAACCGCGGGCATCATGACGAAGGCATTGCCCCCTTCAATCAAGGTCGCCGTTAAGATCATCGCCAGTAGCGACTGTTGACCACCGACCAGTGTCAACCACAGCCAGCCCAGTACAATCATGCTCATCCCGGTCAGCATTGTGGCCTTGAACCCAATCTTATCCGCCAATTTCCCCGTAACTGGGTTTAGCAGGCTCAGCACCACGGCCCCTGGGACCAGCGCCATCCCCGAAGCAAACGGCGAGATGCCCAGCACTTCTTGGTAGTACAGCGGAAAGACAATCGTGACCACGATCAAGGCGATGTAAGATGCCCCGGTCAAGAGCACGGCCAGGTCAAAATTGACCGTCTTCAGCACGCGTAAATCCAGGAGCGGTGCGTCAACGTGAAATTGCCGGTAGACGAAGTAAGCCACCGCCAGTAAGCTGATGAACAGTAGCGCACCCATAGCCGTCCAGTTGACCGCCGTCTTCCCAATTTGGTTAACGACGTACAGGATACCAATGAAGCCGACACTGCTCAGCACGGACCAGTAGTCCAGCTTGGCCTTGTGTTGCGGCATGACGTCCTTGATGGTTTTCAACGCGACCAGGAACACAATCGTGATGATGACCATGAAGACGACGAACAGCCCCTGCCAGGTGGTGTAGCGCAACACGATACCGGAAATGATTGGGCCGACCGCTAACGCTGACCCCATGACCAATCCGGCGAAGCCCATGACACCACCCCGCTGGGCTTCCGGCGTGATCCGCAACATGACCGTCTGGTACGACGGGAACATAATGCCGACCGCCATGGCCTCCATCACCCGACCCAGCATCATCAATGGAAAGCTGGTTGCCAAATAAATGATGAACGTTCCGACGTCAAATAACGCCAGCACGCTGACAAATAAGACCGGAAAGCGGATGTTATTTAACAGCCACGGGCTAACGGGCATCATGACCACCATCACCAGCATGAAGCCGGTCGTGAGCCATTGGACCGTTGACGCTGGCACGTTGAAGTATTTCATCAACGTGGGATACGCCGTGGACAGCGACGACTGGCTGATGGACATGGTGAAGGTCCCCGCCAGCAGCGTCCAGATAAATGCTAAATGGCTGTACGCTCTTCCCTGTAAATCGATTGCCTTTTCCTGCACTTCTCTCACTCCTCTTGCTACTTTAGAAACATTATTAACTGACTTCTATCCTAGTCCTTTTCCCGCGCGCTGTAAACCAAACCCGCGACCCTTGTTGAACGAAGTTACTTATTGGGTAATTTTTGGTACAATGGGATTATTAAACGGGATGACCCGTTGCGGACTACGCAAAGAATTGAGGGCAAATAATGGACTTAGTAGCATATTTAACCGATGAAATTGATTTTCTAACGGAACAAATGAACCGGGCTAAGGATGAAAAGGACAACGCCATGAACTTCTTGTGCGATGCCCGAATCACCGAAGCCAAACGCATTTTGGAACAGGTCAACACTGGTAAGATCACCAGCTTGAAGGCCTAGTTGCCGTAACCGGACACGCCCCGCGTCCAGTTTTTCTTTTGGTTTCTTTTAGGTACGAAGCAAGGTTGCGGAAACCCGGTTTCCACCTGCGGCGGGTCAGCCCCGTTCGGTCTGGTGGGGACCGCTTCCGGCCTGAGGGACGGTCCTCCAGCTCGACTTTAAGCCACGAAAGCCCCGTGTCTCAAAGGTCGTCCCGTGCTGTAAGCTGAAAAGAACTCAGCTAACACCACCGACACCAGCCTCCGGGACTGCCCGCCTCCGGTTCCAACAGATTGTCCGCTGACCTAGCATGCGCTAAAAGATTTGGTCGTTGTCACTTCGATTGGTGGTGAGGCAGCATTGTCTACCCGTTAACGTCGGCAACTCAAAACTCCCGGTCCCAATCTATAGCCATCACACAGTTATCACATTGACAATCACAACCGACCGCGGTAAAAAAAATCTGATTGCCAACTCTATGCTACAGATTATCCGTCATGTTAGCCGCAGGGCTGGTGAAAACTGGGCCGGTCGTGGGAGTGACCAGAGACGAGCCAAGGTGCCCGGCTGTCATGGCTGGGGTTCTTTCCCAGCCTAGTTCCATGGGACAACCTTTACACCAGCTCATCACCCTACGCGTCCATCACACGGTTATCACATCGGCAACCACAACCGACCACGGTAAAAATCTGATTGACACCTCTATGCTACAGATTACCTGTCATGTCAGCCGCAGGGCTGGTGAAAATGGGCTCAGCCGTGGGAGTTGCCTTAGCGGGTTCCCCGCTTAGGCAACTGCTATCTTTGAGACTCGATCTATGAGGCTCAAAGTAAGTCTGGAGACCGTCTTTCGGCTCCAGACGTGCGCCCACAGCGTCACGGCCCATTTTCACCAGCCCGGAGGCGCTGACAACGACAAGTGAACCCGTACCAAACCAATTTCAAAAAGATTTTAACCGCATAATTCGCTGAAAAGGCGAAATTGGTGTACATTAGAAGTAGATACAAATTTTAGGAGGTAACACGTTGATAACCATTAAATCAGACCGTGAAATTGAGAAAATGGCCGAATCCGGTGCCGTTTTAGCTGGTGTCCACAAGGGCTTACGGGACATCATTAAGCCAGGTATTTCTAGCTGGGAAATTGAACGTTTTGCCAACAAGTACATTGAAGAACATGGGGCCAAGCCTTCCGAAAAGGGCTTTGAGGGCTACAAGTACGCCACCTGTGTCAGTGTGAACGATGAAGTCGCCCACGCCATCCCCCGCAAGGAATTGTTGCTTAAGGAAGGCGACATTGTGGCCGTTGACATGACCGTCAACCTGGACGGCTTTGAAAGTGATTCTTGCTGGACTTACGCTGTCGGCAAGATCAGTCCTGAAGCCCAACACCTGATGGACGTCACCAAGAAGTCCCTCTACTTGGGTATCGACCAAGCCGTTGTCGGCAACCGGATCGGTGACATTGGTCACGCCATCCAAGCCTACACGGAAGGCCAAGAACACATGGGCGACGTCCGTGAATTGATCGGCCATGGGATTCAACCAACCATGCACGAACAACCAAACGTCCCTAACTACGGGGAAGCTGGCAAGGGCCTGCGGTTACGTGCCGGCATGACCATCACCATCGAACCCATGATCAACTTGGGGACTTGGGAAATTGCCACGCGCCAAACGGCTGACAAGTCATGGGACTACTACGTCACGGCTGACGGCTCCCTGTCCGCACAATACGAACACACCCTGGTCATCACTGACGACGGTCCTAAGATTTTAACGTCACAAGACGACGCCATCGACGAAAAGTACCGGCTCTAATCAGCTAGGCTTGATCGATTAAGCTAAAAAATGAGAGTGAGGATTGGTTTCCTCACTCTTTTGTTTTACACTAAGGTCATTGCTATGTGTAGAACAAAGATAAGCTCATTAAGAACAGAATGATTGACATTACTGGGAAGGTATTTTGCCTACTTGCTTAGCTCACGTGACCAAATAAGCTGCTACAAGCCAAGCGAAAATCAAGGCCAACCGTATAAATAATCATCCACGTCACGGGCTAAACCAGTGTCAGCCGCAGGGCTGGGAAAACTGGGCCGGTCGTGGAAGTGACCAGAGGCGAGCCAAAGTACCCGGCTGTGTCGATGGCCTTGCATGTTTTACTTAGCTTACGTAGCCGTATAAGCCGCCACAAGCCAAGCGAAAATCAAGGCCAACCGTATAAATAATCATCCACGTCACGGGTCAAACCAGTGTCAGCCGCAGGGCTGGTGAAAATGGGCTCAGCCGTGGGAGTTGCCTTAGCGGGTTCCCCGCTTAGGCAACTGCTATCTTTGAGACTCGATTCTCAGAGGCTCAAAGTAAGTCTGGAGACCGCCCTTTGGCTCCAGACGTGCGCCCACAGCGTCACGGCCCATTTTCACCAGCCCGGAGGCGCTGACAAAGACAATCGTTTAACCCAAATATTAATTAGGAGGTTGGCTTGTATGGCTTTAACCAATCAGACACCCGAAGACCAGGTGCAAGACATTTTCAACCGCATCGCCCCACAGTACGACCAAATGAACAGCGTGATCAGCCTGGGAACCCACCGCATTTGGCGACAACAGGTGATGAACGCCATGACGCTGCGGCCCGGCGACTTTGCGCTCGACCTCTGTTGTGGCACGGGCGACTGGACCCTGTCCTTGGCGCAAGCCGTGGGTCCCGCCGGCCAGGTTGTGGGCTTAGACTTTAGCGACGTCATGCTGCAAGAAGCCAGCCGCAAGGTCCGCGCGGCCCACCTGAGCGACCGCATCACGCTGCGTCAGGGCGATGCCATGCACCTGCCCTACCCGGACAATAGCTTCAACGTGGTCACGATTGGCTTTGGCCTGCGCAATGTGCCGGACGCCAACCAGGTTCTCCGGGAAATGGCGCGCGTCGTCAAGCCCGGCGGCCAAGTCGTTTGCCTGGAAACGTCGCAACCCACTAATCCGGTGATTCATGCCGGCTGGCAGCTGTACTTTGGCCACGTGGTTCCCTTGATGGGCCGTTTTGCCCATCATTATCAGGCCTACAACTACCTGCAGCGCTCGACACACAAATTCGTCACGGTGACGGAATTGGCCACCATGTTTCGTACAGCTGGCCTCCAACGGGTCCACTACCACCAGTTCAATCTAGGCGCGGCGGCGGTCCATTTGGGCACGAAGCCCTACCGCTAAAATGATCACAAAAATAAGGTATTCCCATTAGCGTTGAAATAATGGGAATACCTTATTTGTTTTACTGCCTAAGCGTTTGCGGTAAAAATCACCTAGATATCAAATTTCGCAATCAGCTTCAACAGTTTCTCGTTGCTGTTCAACCGGGCAAAGGCCGCGGCATCTTGCAAGTCCTGCTTGATGGCCGCCACATCCCCGTCCTGGGCCCGCGCATTGATGGCGCGTTGGTACAGGATGCGAGCCAGGTAGTAGGTCACGTGATACCGGGCGCAGACCTGAACGCCGTAATTTAACAACTCATCGCTGGCCTTAAGGTCCCCCGTTTGGCCGTAAAACTGGCCCGTGTAGTAAATGATATTCAGGGACCGCCAAATGTTGTGATTGTTTTTAAAGGTCAGGTTGTGAATCTCACTGGCCACCTTGTTAAAGTAGAATTCGGCGCGTGTCGTGTCGCCATCCTGATCGTAGGCCACGCCCATTCCGGTGTACGCCAACAGCGAGTACATCGAGTGGTGGCCCTCGTCAAAGCGGTTTAAAATTTGTGAGAAATCATACAGTGCGTCCGCGATACTCCCGCCGTTGAGGGCCGTCACGTAACCGCGGATAAAGTAAAAGCGCATTTGAAAGTTCAGGGTGCCGCTGGCCGGATCGCCCAACTTGGCCAGGCTCTCCTGGGCAGCATCGTATTCCCCGACCAACAACTGGAATTCCGCCTGTTCCAACGCTTGGGAACGGACAGAGTCTTCATCGTGGTTGAGCGGGAAGAGGTCATTTAACGTCAGCTCGAGCCGGTCACAGAGTTGGAGCAAAATCTTGAGTGACGGCACCTTGCCGTTGCGTTCGAACTTACTGAGCGTGGCCTGGGTACAGATACCCTGCGCCAGCTGGTCCTGGGAAAGGTGGAGCCGTTTACGCGTTTCGATAAATATATCAATATTCATTACTTGTGCCATCCCTTAAAACGTTATGGACCTATTATAACAACAAATGGCCCTAACGCCTAGCTCTGCCAGCCATGATTTTCGCGGTCCCAATCCCGTTTGCGACTGCCGGAAACAAAGGGATTGCCCGCCACAATGTAGCGCAGGGGCCGGTCGTGCCAGCTTCCATCGCTGACGCCGACCCGTGACGTAGCGGTCACGTTGCGCGGCTGGCGGGTTATCGTCGGGGTAATGGTTAAATTGTTGGCACCCAACATCGTACGGTTCAGGTCCTTGGACTGCAGGCCCAATGCCGCCGTCAGCTTGCCCGGACCATTGGTCACATCCGGGATTGGCTTGTCGCGGTGTTGTTGCATCAGGTCCAGGCCCCGGTGAGGTTCAATGCCCCGAATCAGGATTCCTTGCGGCGTGCCGGCCGCCTGAGTCGCCACGTCCAGCATGTAGTAGCCCCGCAGAATGTAAATATAAATAGTCCCCGGCGCATCATACAACGCCGCGTTAGCCGCCGTGTAGCGGCCATTAAACGCGTGTGCAGCCGTGTCCTGTTCCCCGAGATAGGCCTCGGCTTCAACGATCCAGCCGCTCATGGTGCCCGCCGGCGTTTGATAAATTAATTCATGGCCCAGTAACTCTTGGGCAATCTGGGCCGTGGGCCGCCCCGTATAGAAGTCGCCTAACGAATCTGTCATGACTTTTCTCGCTTCCCTTTCGCTATGGTAGAATTGACGCATGGAGATGGTCAAATATGGCAATTAAATTGGAACGAATTTACACCAAACCCGCTGACTTAGCCGGCTATCGGATGCTGGTCGATCGACTCTGGCCCCGCGGCATTTCAAAGGTCAACGCCCAACTCGCATCCTGGGAAAAGGACATGGGGCCATCGACCGAGCTACGCAAATGGTTCAACCACGAACCAGAAAAGTTCCCGGCTTTTCAGGAAAAATACCTCGCAGAACTAACAGCCAACGCCGCGTTGCCTGACTTTTTAGACCTCGTTGCCACCCAACTGGCCACGCAGGACGTCATTTTCCTATACGGCGCCAAGGACGAAACGCACAACCAGGCCGTCATTCTCAAGGCCTTCGTGCTTAAGCGTCTGGCTGACCGAGTGCCTGCAGCACGGCTGGCAGACTAAGCGCCGCCGTACTGGGCAACTGGGCATCGGCTCCGGGTAACGGATCGGCGTTGATTGCCACCGTCAAACATCCCGCCCGCTTGGCCGACTGCACCCCAGTCACGGTGTCTTCGAACGCGACGCAGGCTGTGGCCGGTAAATCTAGCAACCGGGCCGCTGCCAAATACACATCGGGGGCCGGCTTGCTGGCCTTGAGACTGCCTGCCGGGACGATGTGTTTAAAGATATGTGTCAACTGGAGCCGTTCGATTTCGGCTGGCGCGTTGGTCGAGGCTGAGGCCAAGGCCAGTGGGTACCCGGCCGCGACGAGTTCGTTGAGAAACGCCGTGACCCCGGGTAACCGATTGGCCGGCGTCATGGCCGCCACGTACTGTCGGTACAGGTCGTTTTCGTGATCCGTAATCGTCTGCATTTCCGCCGGTGTGAACGCGCCTTGCCGGTTGGCCGAAGCCAGAATCGTTTGCAGGGAACCCAGGCGACTCATGCCGGGCAACACCTCGGCCAAGTTGGTCGTCCACGGAATGTCCAGTTCGGCCGCAATGGCCTGCCAGGACGCCAAATGATACTGCCAAGAATCGGCAATCACGCCGTGGAGGTCGAAAAGAAATCCTTGAATTTTCGCCATGCTAGTTCCCCCTAATTAGCCAATAAGATAGGTCAATTATACACCTTCGTGTCTAAAATCTTAGCGACCAATCACGGCTTTCGATTGTCCAAACCAGGAAAACTTTTCTGATAAAAAAACAAATAGAGGCATAGACCGTCATCTGTTATGACACGGCCTGTGCCTCTATATTAATACGCTTAAACCTGAGCCAATCTAGCCTAAGGTCTATCTAATCCCGCAACCACTCGTTGTTTATGGTTGGCCTCATTGGCAATGTACATCATCACTGTACGCAGCTCCTTAGAAGTCGCCTTTTCATGCAGTTCGGCGGTATTATGCTGATACTTCGCCATGATCTTTTCAGCCATTTCGGCTTGTTCATCTAAACTTTTCATATTCGTATCCTTTCTAAATGCGCCTTATCATAGGGTTCGGAAACGACCAACGAAAGATTTTAAACATCACTGACGTATTCAGCGACACTATTAACAAAAAAGAGGCTAAGTGCTAATCAGCCACTTAACCTCAAAATAATCTCATATTCAACACAATTAACGAATGACAATCACCGACACGTCGGCCTTCTTCGTCAACCGCAACCCAATGGCACCGGGCTTACCGTGACTAGCAAAGTCCACGTCGGCACCGGAGACGATTAGGTCTGGCTGGAAGTCCGGCACGATTTTTTGCAAGATTACGTCGTCCACATCGCCGCCTTCAGCGATGATGGCGCGAACTTCTTCGACACCAAACGCTGTGGCCTTCTTGGCGTAATCCTGAACAACCCGGCGCAAGTGTTCACGCTTTTCGTTCAGCTTATCCGGCATCAAAGATTCATAAATACTAATGTCATTACTTTCCAGAACGGAAGCAATTCCCAGGTGAGCACCGTAGTCCTTCGCCATGGTCATCGCAAACCGAAACGCCCGACTAGTCGATGGACGATCATCCTCATCGATTGTAATCAAAATGCGTCGGAAAAACAGCGGATCATTACTTTCATCTGCCATAATCAGTTAATTCCCTCCAATGAATGATTCGGCCCCCATTGTATCATATCTGACAATGAAACTGGGACTTAATCTTTTCATTTAATATCAGATTAGTGTGGTGATGTTACTGAAACTGGTCCTCACAGGTTCTATCGTTGGACCGTCTAAAGACCATAAAAGGCCAGGACACTAAGTCCCAGCCTCATGATACAAATTCAATTAATTTTAACTCAGTCCACCCGACCAATAATCACTCACCGACCAGCGACCCAAACTAGTGTCAGCCGCAGGGCTGGGAAAACTGGACCGGTCGTGGAAGTGACCAGAGGCGCGCCAAGGTGACCAGCTGTGTCGATGGTCTTAATAGAGCGATTTTCTCTATTTAGAGCATGGGACAACCTTTGAGACCGCTCTTTGGCTCAAAGTTGAGGTGAAAGCCCGCCCTTCGGCTGGAACCGGCCCCACAGCAGGGCACCTTGAGCGCGCCGCCGGGAACGGACGCGACCAGGCCCATTTACACCAGCCCGGAGGCAATGAAAAAGCTAGTTAGCGTGGTCTGGTGATAAGATCATTGGGCCGCGGACGGCGCGTGGTAATTCAACCGTAATCCGCCGAACAACAACGGGTTGTGGCACCACCACAGGAGCGACCTTAGGCTTAGCTGCCAGCATATGCCAAATGGAATGCAGCAGCAGGATGCAGACGAACATCAGTGGGAAACCGGCAATCGTTGACACGGTTTGCACGGTCTTGAAGCCCCCGACCATCACAATTCCGAAGGAGAAGATGATGAAGACAACCACCCAAATCATCCGGTTCCAGCGACTAGGTTCCTGCCCGTCATCCAAGTGTAAACTCGTGAAGGATGACACGATGAAGGCGGACGACGAAATCGTCGTGGCCAGGAAGATAAAACAGGAAATACAGTACAATGCCAGAATGATCATCTTAAATGGCAACGTCGCAATCACCGTGGCAACCACGGCGGCTTGACCCTGCGTGTTTAAGATGTGGACCAAGTTAACGGCCCCGGTCTGTTGAAGCCACAGGGAGTACCCACCAAAGATGGCGTAGAAACTCATGCACCCCAAGGCCCCGTACGTTAACATGCCGACTAAGACCTGACGAATCGTCCGGCCCTTAGAGATCCGGGCAATGAACAGCCCCATGACGGGCATGTAAGACAACCACCAGCCCCAGTAGAAAATAGTTTCCTGCTGAGCAGTGGCGTCCCCACCATTAGGTAACGTGTTGGTCGACATCGCGATAAACTTTTGCGCCATCAACCCAATACTGTTGGTTTCAGAATTTAAAATGTAAACCGTTGGTCCGATAATTAAAATAATGGCTAAGAGACCCAGTGCCGTCCAGATGTGGGCGGAACTTAACCGGTTGATCCCACCATTTAACCCGTGGAATACCGTGACGGCAAATAAAATAAACAGGATAATGAAGAGCTCAATTTTTAGCATCAAGTTGTCTTGAACACCTGTAAGCCGGCTCAGAACTTTGGAAATAATCGGAATTTCCATCCCGACGGATGACCCAATCCCACCCATGATTCCAAAGACGACCAGGAAGTCAACGATGTGGCGAGCCACAATCTTGCCCTTACTGTCTCCTTGCAAACTGGTGATAGCGGCACTGACCCGTTGGACCTTACCGTGCTTCACGTACAGCACGTAAGCAATCGCAATCGTGGCCGGCGCGAACATCATCCACGCCATTGGCCCCCAGTTGAATTGCCCCATCATGTGCGCTGCGCTGTAGGCGTTGCTCGAGAATGGCTTGAAGCCAAACGCCGGGTGCTGCAGGTAGCGCAGGGGATCAACGATGGACAACATCAAGATACTGGCATCAATCGCCGTTGCGAAGACCATGCTCCCCCACTGGAAGTTGCTGTAGTGGGGCTTGTCTTCAGGGTCACCTAATTTCACCTTACCAAACTTACCAAATGCCAAATACATAAAAAATAAAAAGTTGACCACGTACACCATCATATAAGCCCATGACATGCGAGTATCAATCCAATTCAAGATTGAGCTAAGGGTAGCCTGTAACTGGCCACCACCTAAAATAAATAGCAATGACGCGAGAATAAATAAAACGATGGTTGGTACGAATACTAACTTATCAATATTTTTACGCGCTAAAATAAATAATCCTCCTCATTTGTTTCCTGCGAGCCAAGCTCCCAGCGGATGGTGCCTCAATTAGATTGTACGAAAAAAGCGCGGTTCCAGGGTCGTTATCCGAGCTACCTGTACAGCGCGCTACCGTTGAATACAAATTGCTTTCGAAAATCTTCTTAAAGCGATATCCAAAGTCTATTATACGCGGTCGAATTAATTAGTAAAATCTTGCTGGACGATAAGTTTTTCCTGCGGCAAATAAACCGGTTACATGCCACGTCATGTTAGGAATCTAAGAATTTGATTAGAATTTCTAGATTCCTGAAAATGCGACTACTTTTGCAACTTATCGGGCCATTCTTGCAAAGCCTTGGCGTTACCAGTTTCACTGTTGTCGATTTCCTTGATGACGCGGGCAGGATTGCCGGCAATCACCACGTTATCCCCGAAGGATTTGGTGACCACGGAACCAGCCCCCACGACCACGTTGTTGCCCAACGTCACGCCGGGCAGAATCGTGACCCGGCCACCGAGCCAGGCGTTATCACCAATGGTAATCGGCGCACCCATTTCAACATCGTGGGTCCGCGCCATCGCGTTCAACGGGTGAACCGGCGTGTAGAGACCAATGTTGGGGCCAAAATAACAGTTGCGACCAATCGTGATTGGACAAGTGTCCAGGAAGGTCATGTCGTAGTTGCCGTAGAAGTGGTCACCGATGTGAATGTTCCAGCCGTAGTCAAACGTAAAGCTGGCTTCGACAAAGAAGTCATCCCCGGTGTCGCTGATCAGTTGCTTGTAAGCGGCATTGCGCTGCTGATTGTCTGGTAGTTGGTTCGCCGCCTGCAAGGTCTTGCGGGCCAGCACCCGCCGGTCGATCAGTTCCTTATCAAATTGGTCATAGGGTTGTCCCGCCGTCATTTTTTCGCGTTCAGTTGCCATAATTCAAATCACTCCTCTATTTCCATGATAACACTCTGCTTCTTTTGGTGTTTGGGTTCGAGGCATGAGGGTCAAGGTCAAAAGCAGTGCAGAAGCGTTCCGCCTGCGGCTGGCAGGGACCAGTACTCCTCTGGGGCACGGGGCAAGCCAAAGAGCGGTCTTGCCCCTCACTGGGAGCCTCGCAACCCCCGAGTCCCCCAGACGTCCCGTGCCCTAGGCTGAGAAGAACCCTCAGCCAATGCCACCGACACAGGAGATGGTCCCTGCCAGCCTCCGACTCCACAGATTGTGCGCTGATGTTGACTTGGCGTGAGACCGTCGAAGCAGCGTGTGGTGGGTTCGGCTATTATTGGCGCCTCAATTCTCTACAAGTAGTAGAAAATTTTTCTGACTTATTTCATCCCGTAACGTCAAGTCATCTATCCTCAACAAATTTGCTGTAACCAAAAAGTCGCCCACCAGCGTTAACTGACAGACGACCAAAAATACATATAAAATTTCAAGTAAAGACTGTCGTCACACGGCAACCCACACCTAGGAACTAACGCGTAACGGGCTAAACCAGTGTCAGCCGCAGGGGTGGGAAAACTGGGCCGATCGTGGAAGTGACCAGAGGCGAGCCAAGACTTACAAAAAGTCGCCCGCCAGTGTTAACTGACAGACGACTAAAAATACATATAAAATTTCAAGTAAAGACTGTCGTCACACGGCAGGCCACACCTAGGAACTAACGCGTAGCGGGCTAAACCAGTGTCAGCCGCAGGGCTGGTGAAAATGGGCTCAACCGTGGGAGTTACCTTAGCGGGTTCCCCGCTTAGGTAACTGCTATCTTTGAGACGTGACTTTCGGCTCAAAGTAAGTCTGGAGACCGCTTCTCAGGCTCCAGACGTGCGCCCACAGCGCCACAGCCCATTTTCACCAGCCCGAAGGCGCTGACAACGACACGTTTAATCAGCCCAGTACGCGTTATTCCGCAGTGTCAGTAGGCGCGGAAGAGACGGGCATGTCTTGTTCGCTGAGAATCCAAGTAATCCCGTAAGCATCCACAATCTGCCCCATCTTACCGCCCAACGATTGCTTGGCAAACGGACTGATGACCTTAACATCAGACTTCACCAATCGCTGATACAGCGCATCCAACGCCTTCACGCTGGCGCTATCATCCTCGTTGACCGCTAACATTAGTGAAATCAATGTGGACGATGTTGGTTGCCCCATTAACGCATCGGCACATTGAATATCTAACCCCATGATTTGAAAGCCACCGCGCATCGTCATTTTTTCCAGGTCGACCGCTGGATCTAGGCCGAACCGTTCTGCTTCTGCCACCGTTGGACTGACCCGGTAGGCATTGGTTGCGCCGAATACACTCTGATAATACGCAATGGCGTCTTTGGCATTTTCAAACTCCAAGTATGGAATTAATTTTGCTTGCATCATCGGTACCCCATTCAATACTAAATTTTTGGTAAATCCAGGCTAGTCCCTGAATTCTCGGGTCCTAGTTCCCCCAATTAGATAACCCGCACAAACTTTCTAGGTCTCATTATACCCTTAATTATCTCCAAACGGTAGGTTCCGCAAACTTTCGGCAATGTCCGCCACTGATTGCGCCGTTGTCTGATGAGACTGTGTGGTTGCACTGGACTTCGCTGACGTTGGCTTGGCTGCCGGTGTTGGCTTGGCCACTACCGATTGGGTCTTCGTCACGGGTTGTGTCTTGGTCACGACTTCATGCCGGTGCGTGACCGGTTGTTGCTCGGCATCACGGCGCATGCCATCCATCGTTTCGTTTAATAAATGATCGACGAACACGTTACCCTGGTTAGTCGCATGGCCCTTGGTCCAACGATAGTTGAGATTGCTAAATTGCGGCAACAGGCGATCCACGTCTTGCCAGAGTTCTGCATTGACCAGTGGTCCAGCACTGCGCTTCCAGCCGCGGCGTTTCCACCCGGCGAGCCAGCCCTTGTTGACGGCATTCAAAACGTACTGGGAATCCAGCACAAATAGGATGCTTTCGGTCGTCTGACCCAAGTCGACTAGCTTCTGCAGAGCGTTACGAAAGGCCATGATTTCCATTCGGTTGTTGGTCGCGCCAAATTCACCGGCGGAACCGGTCTCGATGGCATCGGGTAATTCGATGCGGTAGGCCCAGGCCGCCTTGTCAGCGTCCTTCACGTGCCCGCCAGCGACGTTCCCGGTGTTTCGCGAGCCACCATCGGTATAGACCGTGATTGTGGCTGACACGGGCGCTGAAGCCGATTTAGGCGTGGCTGTTCGACGCGTTTTGGCTGAGCGATGGGCGGGCGTTTTCACTGCACTGCCCTGCATAAAGGCCTTGGCCTCAGCCTCGGTGGTAAAACTTTTGTACTGTGCGCCAGAAAACCCGTTAACTTGCTTCTGCGTTTCCGGCCACGTGCGGTAGATGCCCGGCTGTTTGCCGCGTCTGACCGCATAGTATTTTTGTGCCAAATGTATCCCCACTTTCGAACTAATTCTTAGCTAGTTTACCATACTTTTCCCCATGGCTATTGAAATCTGCTATTACCAAATTTATGGACACGTCACCATCAGCCACCCCTCACCTAAAACTTTTTTGCGTAAATCTTAATAATCCGGAAAAACTCGTGAATTTAGAGCGTAAATTGTTTTCATAACTTTTAGATTATGCTAATCTAGAAGGTGTGAAACAATGACCGGAGAACGACCATTTTTACGATGTTTTTACTATTTTGAGGGGGTTTTTCATGAAGAATCCGATCCGTGCGACCATCATAACCGTCGACCAAGCTCGTGCCATGCTGAAGGACCAGCGTGAACAGCGCGATGAACGTTTTCCGCAACTAGCAGTCTCCGGTCAATACATCTTACCAGACTATCGGTTAACCCGTAAGCGGGAAGCCTTTAAGATTCGGCGCCACACATTTTTGAAGAAGCATTTCCGCTCCTACGTGGCGTTCGACTCCGACAACGGTCAGACCCTGTGGATTCACAACTTCCCCAGCCTGTCTGAAGCCTGCTTCTGGTTAAACACCGGCTTAAAGCCTGGCGACACCGACTCGACCAGTTCCTATCAGGAATGGAAGACCGAACACACTGCTGAAATTGAGGTTCTGAAGGAACAACTCAGAACCCAACACCACGAAAAGAAAAAGCCCGTTGCGGCGCCGAAACCAGCGACCGTAACCGTCAAAAAGACCAAGCACGTCAAAAAATAAGCGCGCATGGCAATCAAACCGTCATCCCCAGCAATTGCTAGTGATGGCGTTTTTGTTTGCCCAAAATTAAAAGACCCGTTCACCCAACCACGATGGCTAAGGTGAACGGGTCTTGTTGTATTTGTTAGGTTAATTAAACTGCGACGTTGACGGTCCTGCAGGTAGTCCAACTTGCCAATGACAGACAAGCACACCGCGAGGACCAGCCCCCGCAAGTCCACGAACTAAACCAGTATGAGCCGCAGGGCTGGTGAAAATGGGCTCAGCCGTGGGAGTTGCCTTAGCGGGTTCCCCGCTTAGGCAACTGATATCTTTGAGACTCGGTCTGTGAGGCTCAAAGTAAGTCTGGAGACCGCCTTTCGGCTCCAGACGTGCGCCCACAGCGTCACGGCCCATTTTCACCAGCCCGGAGGCACTGTGTTTAGAGATCTAAGTGAACTTGCTTAGGGTCGGTCTTGACGATGATCTTGCCGTGGTGGATCGAGTAAAGCACTTCCGACCGCTGGTTCAAAGCGTTATAGAAGTTATCATTGTTCATCACAACCAAGTTAGCTGGCTTGCCAACTTCAATGCCATAGTGGTCGGTCACGTGCATGGCCTTAGCCCCATGGGTCGTCACGAATTGGTAAGAATTCATGATGTCGTCGTAACCCATCATTTGGGTGACGTGAATCCCCATGTGCAGGGAATCCAGCATGTTACCATCGCCCATTGGATACCAAGGATCCTTGATGTCATCTTCACCGAAGGCCACGTTGACGCCGGCTTCGTTCAATTCCTTAACCCGGGTTAAGCCCCGACGCTTCGGATACGTGTCAAACCGACCGCCCAAGTGGGTGTTGATCAATGGGTTAGAAATCATGTTGATGTGTGACATTTGTAAGAGCCGCATTAATTTGTAAGCATAAGCGTTGTTGTAAGACCCCATGGCCGTGGTGTGGCTGGCCGTTACTTGGTCACCCAAGCCGGTTTCGAGGGCTAAGGTCGCCAACGTTTCCAACCCACGGGAAGCGGGGTCGTCGATTTCGTCACAGTGGGCGTCGACTAACTTGCCGTATTTTTGCGCTAATTCAACGGCAAAATGTAGGGATTCGACACTGTATTCACGGGTGAATTCGAAATGAGGAATGGCCCCAATCACGTCGACACCCAATTTGGCGGACTGTTCCATCAATTCCTTACCATGAGGGAACGAGAGAATCCCTTCTTGGGGGAAGGCAACCAATTGGAGTTCGATGAAGTCTTTGACCTCGTCGCGCACTTCAATCAGGGCCTTCAAAGCGGTCAGGCTAGGGTCGGTGACGTCCACGTGGGAACGTACGAACTGAATCCCGTTGGCAGCTTGCCGTTCCAAAGCCTGGCGAGAACGGGTCTTGACGTCTTCAATGCTCAACGTCTTCTTGCGTTCTGACCAGATCCGAATCCCATCGAAGAGAGTCCCGGATTGGTTCCATTCGGGGTCCCCCGCCGTCATCGTACTGTCCAAATGGACGTGTGGATCAACGAATGGTGGCAATACCAATTTACCCTTGGCATCAATCACCT
Organism: Levilactobacillus lanxiensis; assembly: GCF_016861655.1. GTDB lineage: Bacteria > Bacillota > Bacilli > Lactobacillales > Lactobacillaceae > Levilactobacillus > Levilactobacillus lanxiensis. The sequence continues at coordinate 255,586 of NZ_BOLN01000002.1, forward strand.
GTTCATTATCTTTTGGTTCTAAATGGTCAGCGATGGCGATAAACTTCCCGTCCTCGATGCGAATATCTTGTGGCTGCTTTGCGTTTTCGATGTGCCCTTGTTGAATTAACATGCGCGTTAACCTGCCTCCTAAATTTCACTTAATAAAATCCCGGAATGGTCAAGCCCAACGCTAACAAGGAACCGTCCGTGACGATGCCCGCAATAACGGCAATAATTGCCACCGTCGCCGGTATCAGTGCCCATCGTGGCCCCCGTCGTGCCGAGTGAACCAACCCATACAAGCTTATCACAGTTAGTCCCAATCCGAGCGTTAAAGTCAGTGGTTCGTTGGGAATTAGCAAATAAAGCTGGTCAAAGGCCCCGGCAATGGCCACCCAACTCGCTACCGCTCCGATGAAACTCCATTCTAAAACCAGTCGCGCCCCGAAAGTCATGTGCCCCATCCCCCTTTTGCTTGTTGCTAAACTATCTGTGGTGTTTAGTAGCAATTTTTCTGCATTCTATGCTATCCTAAATCTAATCAATTTATGAAAACGGAGGTCTGATTACATTATGCTAAATTCTTATCCCCAAGCTCTAACTATCGCCGGCTCCGACAGCGACGGTAGCGCCGGCATGCAGGCTGATCTGCACACCTTCTTCGCCCGCAACGTTTATGGTGCGTCCGTCATCACCGCCTGTGTGGCGGGGAATTCTTACGGTATCCACGCGAGCGTGCCGATGCCAACAGATTTTATTGATCAAGAGTTCGCTGACCTAGCTGACGACTACCACATTCGTGCCGCCAAGACAGGGATGCTCGCCGATTCCGAACTGATCGAAGATGTGGTCAAGAATTATCAGGCCGCCGACTTTGGCCCCTTAGTGGTCGATCCCGTCATCATGACGAAGCACGGTAACCAGTTGTTAGAGGAAAGTGCCTTTAACACCCTGCGGACAAAATTAATTCCGCTGGCAACCGTCCTGACACCAAACTTTTACGAAGTTCAAAAAATTGCTGAGATGACCATTAACAGCGACGCCGACATGATTGCTGCCGCCCAGAAGATGCAGGCCATGGGTGCCAAAAACGTAGTCGCCAAGGGTAGTCACGCCGACACCAACCAGCAAGCCGTTCGGGACTACGTGCTCCTCGAGTCCGGCGAAAGCTTCTGGCTCAGCGAACCTTACCACGAAACGGACCGGGTCAACGGCACCGGTGATTCACTGTCCGCCTGCATCACGGCCGAATTGGCCAAGGGCACGCCGATGAAGACCGCCATTGCCATTGCCAAGCAGTTCGTGAACACCGCCATTGGGAGTCCGATTGAGGTGGGCCACAAGTTCGGCCCCATCAACCACTGGGCTGCCCAGCAACGCGAATACTAATTGGTTCCAAGCCCAGCCCATTTCGGCTGGGCTTTTTGTTTACTCCGGCAACAGTGAAAATGACTCGTGGTCCAGTCCGTTCCCGGCGGCGGATTCAAGACGCTCTGCTGTGGGGACCGGCGCCAGCCTGAGGAGCGGTCTGGTGCCTCGCCTTGAAACCTCGCAAAGACCGCGAATTTCCAAGGTCGTCCCGTGCTCTAAACTGAGAAAAGCACTCAGTTAAGACCACCGACACAGCTGCCCGTCTTGATCCGCCTCTGGTCACTCACAACGACCATAACATTTTCACAGTCGTGGAGCTAAACATTAGTCGCCGGCCAAATGTGCGGCTGTCACAAATGTATCCGCTTTGCTTGGTATTTTTCTTATATAAACCTATACAATACGACAATGTTAAGTTCAAAACCCAAACACCGGTATTGGTTTAGCCAATGTCAGTGGAGCTGGAGGCTGGTGGGGTGGCGAGGCCTGTGTCGGTGGTGTTAGCTGAGGTTCTTTCTCAGCCTACAGCACGGGATGAGCTTTGAGACTTGCGCCCTTCAAGGCTCAAAGGCAAGATACAAGACCGCTTCTCAGGCTTGTATCGGTCCCCTCAGGCGCTGCCACCCCACCAGCCGCAAGCGCAACAATCGTCCCAACACCTCTGCTAATCCAAGCCACACCGGTGCTAGGTGGCTGTTACCGCGGATCCGGAGGTGGTCAGATGCGAAGGCTGTGTCGGTGGTGTTGGCTGGGGTTCTTTCTCAGCCTACAGCACGGGATGACCTTTGAGACTTGCGCCCTTCAAGGCTTAAAGGCAAGCTGGAAGACCGCCCTTTGGCTGGAAGCGGTCCCCACAGCCTGAAGTGTCTGAACCACCGCAGGCGCAGCAAGAAACACCACCTACCACCGGTCTGGGCGCCAGGTGCGGCCGTCTACCTCGCCACACAACTGGTCACTTCGCCGTTCCTGCTCGCGCACCAATTCGGCTAACGCCAACCAAAACGCCCGGTCGGTGAACTTCCCCTGCTGTTCCGCTAATTTATCAATTTGAAGTTGGAGCCATTGTGCATGTTCAGTCATCTTCCTGCTCCTTAATCAGCGACAAGGTATCCGCCAAGGCATCGATATCATCTTTTTGTTGGGAAAATTCGGCTTCAATCAACCGCCCCGTCGCCTGTTGTTCCGGTGGCAATTGCTTGATCATTTCAGGTAGGCGTTGGGCAAACCAAGCCTGACGGTCGCCCAAACTATCAGGCTGCTCCTGCGTCAGATAGCGCTGGTAGTCCACGACCAATTGGAGTTTTTCGGGTTCCTCAAGGTAGGCAAACTGGTGAATGGCGAAGATGGGTAGCCAGGTCATTTTCGCCCGTTCGGCAACAGCCGCTAAGGGGGCCAAGGCCGCGTCCAACGTGATTTGCTCGGCGCCGCCCCGTTGAAAGGCCTTGCCCGGCATCCCCGTGGTCACCACGATGCCCAATTCCTTGTCGGCCAAGGGATAGCGGTGGTCACCATACACGAACGTCCGGGTCAACACGGTATCCTCCCACTGCTTGAGTCCCGCGGGGGCCGCGTACCAATACAAGGGAAATTGTAAAATGATGCGGTCGGCGTGGCGCAATTGGTCCTGTTCCTTTGCCACGTCTAAGGTTGGTTGGCTTTCAATATGCTCCCAAATAATGTCTTCATTCGCCGGCAGACTCGCCTTCAAAAATTGTTGGCTGGTCGAATCCGCTAGGTGAGGATGGGAGACTAACACAAGGGTCGTCATGGCCTCAGCTCCTTTTCTATTTTCTCTAGAACTACTGTATCACAAAATAGTGAAACGACTGAAACCAACGCCCGGTTTGTTTGGCCATTTTTATGAAACCGTTTACAAAAATAATAAACTCCTGTATAATTGCTCGCTGATCTAATGATTAACTTAATTCAAGGAGGAACACACATATGGCAATTCAGTGGGACGTACAAGGTAAGAGCGTCATCATCACCGGTGGTGCGGGCGGTATCGGCCTCGGCATGGCAACGGCTTTTGTTAAGGCGGGCGCTCAGGTTTTAATCGTCGACGTGAACGACGAACATCTTCAAGCCGCTGCGGAAAAATTAGCCGCATTCGGCACGATTGAGACGCTTAACGTGGATATTTCTACATACGAGAACGACCAGAAGATCATTGAAACGGCCATCGCAAAATTTGGCAAGTTGGACGTCTTGATCAACAACGCCCATGCTTCTCGGCAAAAGCCGTTTGACCAGCTGACCGATGATGACTTTGCGTTGTCCTTCAATACCAGCTTCAACCCAACCCGGCATTTGATGCAATTGGCTCATGAGTCATTGAAGGCCACGCAGGGTTGCGTCATCAATTTTGCCTCCGGTGCCGGCATCCGCGGTCAACAAACGCAGGCGGCCTACGCTGCGGCTAAGGAAGCCATCCGGGGATTGACGCGTGTCGTCGCCCATGAATGGGCCCCCGACGGCATTCGCCTGAATATCATTTCCCCCATCGCCGAAACTGAAGGCGTCAAGCAGTGGCATCAGGCTGCGCCAGAACAATACGACCACTTGGTCAACAGCATTCCGCTGCACCGCTTGGGTGACCCTGAACAAGATATCGGCTCTGTCGCCCTCTTCCTCGCCAGCAGCGCCAGCGCCTACATGACCGGCCAAACGCTGATGGTCGACGGTGGCGACATTCAAATGTACTAAAAGATTGCGGTTTAACTTAATATGAAGCCGTCACGCTGAGTGTTTTCTGCGTGGCGGCTTTTTCTGATGCGTATTTCTATATCCAGGGTAAGCAGAAGTCAAAAGCTGATCCAATGCATGACAGGAATACCACAATTACCCGCCGAATACCCCCAGGAACGTCGAAAATGCGTGGCTAGTATCAGTGACCAGAGGCGGATCAAGTTTCCAAAGCGAGGCGAAAGACCGTCCCTCAGGCTGGAGGCGTTCCCCACAGCAGGACAACTTGAATCCGCCGCCGGGAACGAAAACTCGTCATCCCCAAAAAAGAACGTCGAAAATGTGTGATGACTGTCAGTGACCAGAGGTGAGCCAAGGCAGCCAGCTGTGTCGGTGGTGTTGGTCGGGGTTACTTCCCGACCTAGACCACGGGACGACCTTGGAAACTCGCGCACCTCAGCGAGGTTTCAAGGCGAGGCGAAAGACCGCCAACCGTTCCCCACAGCAGGCTGCCTTGAGCTCACCGCCGGGAACGAAAATCGACCGCACTCATTTTCGACCAAAAGAAAAACGCCTAGCTGAAACACTAGACGTTACCCAAAAATTAACTTAACCGACGATTTGAATCGTCATGGAATTTGTCACGAGTTGCCAGATGTTTGCTCTTCTTACGGAAAGCATTCCGGTTATTCAGATACAACTGGCTAACCCCGGCAATCAAAATGATCATGATAATAATAGCTACTGCATGCATCACAATTCCCCCCGTCAACATTAGGTTACAAATATATTATCCTAATGTTACAGGAAGATTGCAAGTCGTGGGGACCAGTCGTTACAATTTCTTGATAATTTTAGCAATTTACTTACTTTCTGACTGACTCTTTGCGCTGCTTGACGATTTCTGTTCGGACTCTTTTTTCTCTGATTCCTTTTTCTCTTTGTGTTTCTTCTGAACCTTGCGAACCTGATCTGAAATCTGGGTTGACGGATTGACCGTCTTTTTCCCGGATAAATTAGACACTGGGTAAGCAATGAACAGGACCACGGCAGAGATAATTAAGTAACGAATATTTTTCTTGCGGTCGCCGAGCGCTTGTGTAATTTGGAAGAAATAATAGATAAGTAAAATAGCAGCGAAAAAGACAATAGCCTCGGCAACGATATGAACGACACCCAAGGGAAACCCTCCTTCTGTGATTTAGCCTAACTTTACTGGAACGACCGGTCTCTGTCAACTAACGGCGCAGAACAGTGATTGACACGGCTACGTTGCTTCTCTATAATTAAGGAGTTATTGGGATTTTGTCGCAATAGCTCAGCTGGATAGAGCAACGGTCTTCTAAACCGTAGGTCGAGGGTTCGAATCTCTCTTGCGACATCACAATTAAATGGGTTATCAAAAAGGTTGGGACCAGGTCCCAACCTTTTTCGTATCCATAAATGTTTCGTTTAAATGATTTAGTCTTCGTACTTGCCAACAACGGGTAAGTTCTTCAGAACCTTCCGGCCGTGGGGCGACTTGCCATCGATCACACTGGTCAGTTCTTGGCCGGCTAAGTTACCGTGGTGCTTGCCACCAGCCCAGGCTTCGACGCCGCTGACGTCATACACAACGCCCGCAATTGCCACGTAAGCTGGTTGGCCATCTTGACCATTAAACTTCGCTAATTCTGCTTGGTTGAAAACTTTTTCTTCACTCACACAACTCACCGCCTAATAGATTTACCCTTATCGTAAACTGAGTTGGCAAACAATACAAGTAATTCGCTTGTCAGGTGATAACCATTGCGTAAATTTTAAAATTGGACGCAAAAAAACCACTAACCGAAGTCAGTGGTTTTTTACTAAGCACGATTTAGGCTAATGTAAATTAGTCAACTACCGTAACGTTAGCAGCTTGTGGGCCACGGTCGCCTTGTTCTACATCAAGGGATACGTGTTGGCCTTCTTCAAGAGTCTTGAAGCCTTCGCTGTTGATAGCGGAGAAGTGAACGAAAACGTCTGAGCCGTTTTCCAAAGTGATGAAGCCGTAACCTTTATCAGCGTTGAACCATTTAACAGTACCTTGTTCCATAAGAATGAAACCTCCATGCGCATAGCGCAATAATATTTGCATTTGAAAGCTGGGGTAAAAAGGAGCCATTCTTATAAGAACGTCGAGCCTTTACTTCCGAACCATAAATACATTAGTCATAGAATAACAGGTATTCCCGATAATAGCAAATGCAAAGTGTCGAAATCGGCAAACTTTTTAGCGACCCCTATAAAGCATTCACTGTTAACCATGTTTGTGCCGCAAGCACCTCATGCGGCGTCAGCTGGTGAGTTCCGCCCGTTATTTCCATCGTCGTTTCCGCCTGAATCTCGTCAAAACTTTTTAAAACTTTTTTTACTGTGGCGACCGTTACCAGCGGATCATGTTCCCCCGCCGACAACCAAGCCCGATAACCAGGTCGCTGGACTGGCAACGCCACTGGTAACTGCAACGGATGGAAGAGCAATGCCGCCTGCCCCGGAATTTGCCCCGTTAGGACCCCGTAGGCAGCCATGGCCGCACCATTTGAATAACCGACCACCACCAGCCGTTCTGCGTCCCAGCGGTGCTCCTGGCAGACCTGCAGGACCTGCTCGCCCAGCCAGTTGGCCTCTTCATCGATTTGTGCCGGGTTCACGGGTCCCGCCGCCGTTTGCGAATAATATTGCCGTTGGGCGCCAATCCCCTGCCGACCCGCAATCGTGATCAGTGGGCTCTGTGGGGCCAGTCGCCGGCCAAACGTCAACATTTCCTGGTTCGTCCCGCCAGTCCCCTGCAAGAGCAAAAGTGGGGCCGCCGTATTGGCACCGGGCATCGTTTCAATTAAATCCGTTTCCGCCATCGGTCAGCCTCCTAACGTTGGACGATGATTTCAATCTGGCCCTTCTGGGGCGCAAAATTCAATCCTTCACACGTTTCCGTTAAGATTTTACCGTATTCACTTAGCACGTCCACGGGTAACGGCGTGTGTGTTCGTAAGTGTTCAATTAACTCATCGGCTGATTCTAAGTCCGCCAACGTGACAAACAGTAAGGCGTTATTGATCAAGTCATGCAACAAATCGGTCAATAAGCCATTTGGCTTGCCAACTTTATCGGTGATGACAACCTGGTTGCTTTCTACTTCCTGGTGATTTACCGAAATATGCTTCAATATATCAAAAATCGTTTGCATGCCCAGTCACTCCTTCGTAGGTTATTCCCCAAAACGACAGTCTTTTTCTAATTAACTCGATGATACTGCAATTTTGCCTGAACGGAAACTAATTCTTGGGAAATGCCTGCGGATGGCCCTGGTTTTGGTAGCGCGTCATGATTTTTTCCTGCACCTTGGGCAATGGCAACGCCCGAATCTCGGCTGCTGGCACCCATTTACCAGGGTAAAAGGTCAGTGCGGGGGTCGTCGCCAGTTCTGCGACCAGTAGCTTAACCTGCCAGCGTTGGTGGGTGTAGGTGTGACTGACGGGCTGCCCACTAACTGTTGTGAGGCTGATGGGGAGCTGATAGTCAGTGGAAAATTGTTGTTCCAGTGCCGCGATGTCCGTCTCTAACGTGGGGGTATCCACCGGCACGGCCTCGCGAAGCCCTGCCTGAATCACCAACGGAAACGTCCAGTACCCCGTCAACATTTGGTTGGCATCCCGCTGAACCATCAGGTATCCCGCGGGTGAATGGACGATCAGGCCATAATAGGGCATCAATTTTGGCCGCGGCGCCTTGGTCTTCACTGGAAACTCGTCTACCCGGTCTTCCCGGTAGGAGGCGTCAAACTCGCGGACCGGTGAATGAGCCGGATCAGAATTTTTCGCCGTCATGTAGCTGGAACCCAGGTCCATGATGGCTTGGTTAAAGGCGCCCGGCCGCTCTGGGTCGACGATGGGCTGAATCACCTGCTCAAAAATTTTCCGTGTCTGGGGCTTGGCAATATCATCGTCAATCAGTAACAGCCGCGAAAAAACGCGAAAGGCATTACCATCGACCGCTGGAACCGCCTCGCCAAACGCAATGCTGGCAATGGCGCCGGCCGTGTAGGGGCCGATGCCGACTAAATCAGCCAAACCAGCCGCCGTTCGTGGCCATTCCCCGTGATAGTCAGTCACCAACTGTTGTGCCGCGCGTTGTAGATTCCGCGCTCGCGAATAGTAGCCAAGTCCCTGCCAGGCCTTCAAGAGGTCCGCCTGCTCGGCATTAGCCAACGCCGTAACCGTGGGAAAGGTCGCCATAAAATTCTCGTAATACGGAATCACCGTATTGACCTGCGTCTGTTGCAGCATAATCTCGCTGACCCAAACGTGATAGGGCTCGTGATCCCGCCGCCATGGCAGATTCCGCCCCTCTTGATCATACCAAGCCAACAACGTCCGGCGAAATTCCCGGATGGTGGCTGCCGACCATTTTTCCATCAGCTGACCCCTTCTTCCGTTCTAATTTACGAAACCTTTTTCCTATTTTAGCGAATTCGCCCACCCAGAACAAGTAAAGCTTGACGTCCCCCCACGACTCCCCTATCATCAGTGAGGAATGACAACATAGGTAGAAACACCGACAAGGTTTACTGCCGAGTGGACCAATGATCGTTGACTCTCGATAGGTAATCGTCTAAGACTTGACTGCTTAGTTACATCGAGAGTCAAACCAATTTCAATTGCCTACAGCTAATCCAATTAAACAATCCGTAAACATTAAGGCATCAAACACAAAAAACTGAATGGATTAAACCCGTGTCAGCCACAGGGGTGGTGAAAACTGGGTCCATGAGCTCAGTGTCAGTGACCAGAGGCGCGCCAAGGTGCCCGGCTGTGACAGTCCACCGGCTCTGACTCAGCAGTAACTATCTAAAACAAATTGAACCAGTACCCCCCACAGAAAACAAACACACAAAGCTGAACGGATTGAACCCGTGTCAGCCGCAGGGCTGGTGAAAATGGGCCACGTGGTCAGTGTCAGTGACCAGAGGCGCGCCAAGGTGCCCGGCTGTGTCGATGGTCTTAGCTGAGGTTTCTCACTCAGCTTAGCCCATGGGACAACCTTTGAGACCGCCCCTCAGGCTCAAAGTTGAGGTGGAAGCCCGCTTCTCAGGCTGGAACCGGCCCCACAGCAGGGCACCTTGAGCGCGCCGCCGGGAACGACCAGCACCGCGTTCCGGCCCAGTTTTCACCAGCCCGGAGGCGAAGTTTAACCCAAGACTATACATAACGGAGTGGTAAACGTGAAACGTTGGCGATTCTTTCTAATATTAATCCTGTGTACCAGCTTAGCCGGCTGCCAGATGGCCAAGGAAACGCACACGACCAGTGACAGCAAGGGCGTCATGACCCGCAAACAGGTCGTTACCCTGGCCACCTCACAGCCCTTGACGACGCTGGATACCGACAAGCTCACCCAATTTGGGCGGCTCAACAACACCATTGAGGGCCTCTATTCAACGACCGGTGAGGGCCAAAGTGAACTGGCCCTGGCCAAAAAGGTCAAGGTGACCAACAATAAGAAGACCTATACCTTTACCCTCTGGCGTGACTCCCACTGGAGCAACGGCGACCTCATCACGGCCCACGACTTCGTTTATTCCTGGCAACGGGCGCTGTCCCCAACGACTAAGGCACCGAACGCCGACCTGTTTGTCGGGATGCAAAACGCGCGCCAGATTCTCGATGGCAAGCTGCCCGCCAGCAAGTTGGGCGTGAGCGCACCGAGTCGTTTCAAATTAGTCGTCCACCTGGATCACCCCATGGCCGAACTCCCACAACGACTGACGTTTCCCCTGTTTGGCCCACAAAATGAGCGCATCGCCCTAAAATATGGCAAAAAGTATGCAACCAAACCGCTGTACCAAGTCTATGCCGGGCCGTTCATGGTCGCCAGCAAGGGCAACACCGCCAAACACTGGCACATGATTCCCAACCCGCACTACTGGGACCGCGAGCACGTCTACCTGCAACGGATCAACGTGGACGTTTATCATAGCAACGCCAAGATGTGGACGGATTACCGCAAGGGCACGCTCGATGAGGTCCGCTTGCTGGGCAAGGCCAACATTAAATCGTTTGAAAAACAGGCCGCCTACACTGCGCGACCGTACTCAAAAATGGTGTTGTTAAACTATCGTCAGGCCGGTCCTAAATCCACGGTCAATCAGTTACTTCGCCAACGAATCGCCCGTTTAGCTATTTCCCACGCCATTGACCGGCAGAAGCTAGGCACCGCGTCGTATGGCAGCACCTCGCTTCCCGCCCAGGGTATCGTGCCAGCGGGGCTGAGTCGCGGGCAACGGGGCACGTCAGATTTCGCAGCCGCTCAACCGCAACAACAAACGCTGAAATTGAATTTACCGTTGGCGAAAAGGCTCTGGCAGACGGCCAAGAAACGCGCTGGCGTCAAACACATCACGCTGACCCTGAGTTACCTGGACGCCACCTACAGCTACAAGATTGCCCACACCCTGCAACACCAACTGACCACAGCCTTGCCGGGCCTCACGATTCGGCTGGTGCCCCGCGAGTGGTCCGTCGACGAACTACCGAAGCCAACCAGTAGCGATTTAACGCTGACGACCCAGCACGCGCAGTACGCCGACCCCCTGTCGATGTTGGCGCTCTTTACCAGCACCAGCATGGCCAATACGGGAAAATGGTCGAACACTACCTACGACCAATTGATTGCCCAGGCCAGCACGGCGCCCGCCTTTAACAGCACGCGCTGGAAAACCTTACTCAAGGCGGACGGCGTCTTGATGAAGTCTCAAGGGGTCACGCCCCTCTTTCAACCGGCCAGCACCTACCTCGTCAACCCCAAACTCAACGGGGTGCAGTACAATACGGTTGGTACGCAATCCAACTTTAAGGGTGCTTACTTTGTGAAATAATTGACTCAATACTAGTTGTCAAAAAAGATATGATGCACCTGGGTTTGCGTTACTTCCCCAGGTGCATCATATCTTTTTTTTCGCTAATATCGGCTTGTCGTCTGTTAGTCGTTATCTTTATCCTGCAGAAATTTCTCGAACCGCGGATCAACATCATTTTTAGCGTCTTCCTGATTTTTTTCATTAAGTTCAAGAATACTGATTCGCTGTGCCAACGTTTTGCGCACGTAATCGCTGATTAAACTTTCAAATGGTTGTAGATTGGCACTTTCACGAGAAACGGCCAAATCTTCCATGTAGATGGTCCGCGCTTCCTTATCTGGCTGGACGTTGATGACCGGGTAACCAGCTTGGGTCAACGCCATATTCATCAACAAACGTGCCGTTCGCCCGTTACCATCAGCAAAGGGGTGAATTGAAACGAACTTTTGATGCAAATCAGCAGCGAACTGGACAGGATGTAGGGTCTTCTGCTCCGTGTGCGCCCAATCAAGTAACTGGTCCATTTGCGGTGCAATATCAAATGGCGCGACATAGGGTTTGTCTTCACTGCCAAACGGCCACGCCGCTAAAATTCGATAGACGCCGGCGTTCGCTTTGTCGTTAGTCGTTTGCAGGGTCACGATGCGATTTAGGGTTCGAATCAAGGTAGAACTTAACGGCGTCTGTTGACTAGCTAGTTCCATCATGTATTCGTAAGCTTCGTTCAAATCTAACGTTTCGAGGACATCTTTAACGGGAACGCCATGAACGATCATCCCTGTATTTAAGATTGAGACGACCTCATGAAGGGTCAATGTGTTCCCTTCAATGGCGTTAGACGACCAAACATGTTCGATGCGGACACGCTGCTTTAGTTCTTTGCCCTGTTCAACTGATAAGGGCCGAAGAGCAGCCATCTTCGCTTTAAGTTCGCTAATTTCAGCTAGTTTTTCTTCGATTGGCATTAGAGTTTCAGCTCCTTTTTGGCAAGTTATATTGCCACTATTGTAGCAAAAAAGACGACCGAGACGTTATCGGTCGCCTTAAAATCTACTCAAATAAGTCGGAACAACTGACTTATTAAACGGTCAGGTAAACTGCGAGTTGTCCCCAACTGAATTCGCTACGCTTAATCCGGCAGTTTAGCCGTGGCAACTTGTACCAGGTCTTCACTGACAAATTCACTGGTCAGTCGCTGCATTGGCGTGTATTCGTGCCGTTCCTTGTAGGCGACTGGATAGGCAGCGACCACCGCCACCTTCAAATGGTTTTCGGTCAGGAAAATTTGGCCAGTCCCCTTGTACTTGCCCTTGCTGTGGCGGCCAGTACGCCAGGAATGGAGCTTGAAATCGCCATCCGGTTCACGTTTGATTTCGTACTCGCCGGAGGCATTCGCTTGCACGGGCACCCCGACGTACTGGTTCACGTCGTACTTGGCCTTCATTGCGCCGCCTCCTCAGTGAATACCTGAACAAGTGGCGCAACGGCATCCGCCCCCAACACGGCCGTCACATCCGGCTGCGTCAACACGGTCTCTACCGCAGCGGGTGTGGCGTCGATGCCGGTTAGCTGTTCCGAAATGGCGTGCAACTGAGCCGGGGTGCCGATCGCACCAAATAACATGGCTGTCCGCAATTTGCCGGCGTGGCGGGTAAAGTTGACGTGCAACTCACCGTTAGCGACCGTCAGCTTATGATATTCCCGGAAGCCGGGATTGGCGCCGTAGTTCCAGGCATCCGTATCGTATTTTTCGGCGAGCCGTTGATCAATCACGGCCCAGTCCTTGTCACTCAAGTGATACGTTTCAATTTGATCTAGGCTGTCCACTTCAAAAATGTGGCAGAGTAAGGCTTCCTTGAAAGCTTGAATGTCCAAGTCCCGGTATTCTGGCGCCAGGTACTGCCGCAGATTGGTAATCGCCACCCGGTTGGAATCGACACCGCGATGAGGCCGGTCGCTGGCTGGCAAAAGTGAGGCGTGGGCCGCATCCACGTTCAAGTCGTACATAATGGTCCCGCCGGCCGCGTAGCCTTCTCCATTTTTAAACATGGTCATGCCGGAGAACTTTTTGCCGTCGACCGTCAAGGCACTCTTGTTGCTGATGCCCAGGTCGGCCACCCCCATCGCCTTGAGTGCCCGCAAAACGGGTTCGGCAAAGACCGTGTAGTCCCCAAATTTCGACCCATCTTGCGGATCACCGTTAATGATGTGCTCAAAAATCAGGTTGCGCTCATCATGGTAAACGGCGCCGCCACCGGACGTCCGCCGCACGAGTTGCACGTGATTTTGTTCTAAGTAGTGGAAATCAACCTCGGCCCCCACCGTCTGGTTAATGCCGACGATGACGGCTGGTTGGTTGACGTACATCATCAGACCGTGGCCGGGTAATTTTAAATCGTTGACTAAGTAGTTGTCGATGGATTGATTGACGATGGCATCGGTCACGACTTGGCCGTTGCGATTGGTATCAATTAAAAACATTTCAGGTAACACTCCTTTCAGGTAGGTGGTTTGTGTGAGTTGGTGTCTGCGGCTGCCAGGATTCCGCCTGCTGTGGGGACCGCCTTCAGCCAAAGAACGGGCTTCCGGCTCGACTTTGAGCCGCGAAGCCCACCCGCCTCAAAGTTCGTCCCGTGCTGTAAGGCCGAGAAAAACACTCGGTCTAACACCACCGACACAGCCGGCTCCATCCTGTCCTCCTCCGACACCAACGGCAACAACACACCGTTCTGTTTATTTTTGTTTACCATTTCTAGCGACGTTAATTGCTATCGAGACACGTCAATTCCTTAAACAACGCCTCACTAACAATAATCAATAAGTCGCTCGCTTCCGGGCTAAACCAGTGTGAGCCGCAAGGCTGGGAAAACTGGGCCGGTCGTGGGAGTGACCAGAGGCGAGCCAAGGTGCCCGGCTGTGTCGATGGTCTTAATAGAGCGATTTTCTCTATTTAGAGCATGGGACAACCTTTGAGACCGAACTTTGGCTCAAAGTTGAGGTGGAAGCCCGCCCTTTGGCTGAAACCGACCCCACAGCAGGGCTCCTTGAGCTCACCGGCGGGAACGGACGCGACCAGGCCCAGTTTTCACCAGCCCGGAGGCGCGGTCCACGTAGTTCAGCCCAAGCGAGCACTGATTGAAATTATTTTTAGTGTAGCATGCACCCTCAGCGTGAGCAAGTTATTGTCAGCGGTTACAAGCAAAGGGTATACTAGAAATTAACAACGACATTAGGGAGGAATTTACGATGACTGAACACCCACAATCTTTTTGGCAACGACTAATGAACTGGTTCCGCGGAAATAAAACCCCGGCCGCACCAGAAATTACCGTCAAGGATGGCGTTTGGCTGGAACAACGTGACCAAGGTCACTACCGAATGGGCCTTTCTAGCGACGCCCTCGAACAAATCGGTGACATTAGTTTCGCTGACCTACCCATTCTGGCCGATGACGTGTTAGCCGCTGGCGATGACATCTTGGAAGTCGAGAGCGACAAGGCCGTCGAAAACTTCAAAACGCCATTCGCCGGGACGGTCGTTAAGGTCAACGAAGACTTAGTTGGCGACCCCGCCACTATGAATAAGAACAAGCAAGCCGACAACTGGGTATTGGATTTACAAGTTGCCTGAATTTCATCAAAACTAGTCAGTGCTTTTCATAGCCTGGCTAGTTTTTTCTATAGGCCACAAACAGCGCCACTACCCGTTTGCAACCAAATAGTGCGTGCCACTAATTCTAATTTTTGCTATGATAATTCTTGTTTCCACAGGAGGAGAATCATATGCAAATTGGTCAACAAATTAAAACCCAGCGTGAACTAAAACATTGGTCGCAACAAGACCTTGCTAATCGCTTAAATATTTCACACCAGTCCATTTCAAAATGGGAGCAAGGTACTGCTCTCCCCAGCTTTTCAAATGTTGTTCTTTTGAGTGATCTATTCGGATTATCCATTGATGAGTTTGTCCGACAAGATACCCACATGATGAATAAGTTAGCCCATCCGACCGATCGCCCATTTTCATTAGTTTTATTATTGAGCTTTGGCTGTGCTGTCATTACTTCACTCATTTCGCTCAGTATCGGAATTGACGAATCAACTTTTATAGATAGTACCCAATCCTTCATTTTGATTGGCGTTATCGTCCTCTTGTTTTTAGTCTATTCCCAGCAACGACAAAATAAATCACATCATACTTGGTTAATGGTTGGCATTGCTACAATCACTCTTGCCTTGCTACTAGTTCCTCAAGTTGATTCATTCTTTTTAGGATTTTATTCAGGACTACTACACCCGTTACATACAGTTTAGACGGAAGAAAAACTCCCGTGAAATTTTCCACAGGAGTTTTTGTTTACCACTTATATTGAACTGGGTTCTTAATATATTTGTTGTAAACGTCACGCACAATGGCCATTTGGTCAGCGGTAAAGGCTGGTAAATCAGCGGCGGCAACGTTGCGGGTAATTTGTTCTGGCTTGGAAGCACCCGGAATTACCGTGCTAACGGCATCAGCCATCAAAATATAGCGTAAAGCTAATGGCGCCAACGCTTGGTCTAAGCCTAACCGTTCGTGCAATTCGTTTGCGGCCTTGACCCCCGTGGCGTACTCTACCCCGGAGAAGGTTTCGCCTTGATCGAAGGCCTCGCCGTGCCGGTTAAAGTTCCGGTGGTCCGCTTTGCCAAAGGTGGTGTCCAGCGTGTATTTCCCGCTCAACAGGCCACTAGCCAGTGGCACCCGGGCGATGATGCCGACATTCTTGGCTTGGGCCATCTTGAAGAAATTATCGGCTGGCCGCAAGCGGAACATGTTGTAGATAATTTCTACGGCGGAAATGTCGTAGTCCAAGGCCTTCATGGCTTCTTCGACCCGTTCAACGGAAACCCCATAGTTCTTGATCTTACCATCCTTTTTCAGTTGGTCGAGTGTGAAGAAGACTTCTGGTTCATAGTAAACGGGGGTTGGTGGGCAGTGCAACAGCACGTTGTCCAGCGCATCGACGTCTAAATTGGTCAGGCTCTCTTCCACAAATTTAGTGATATTGGCTGCGGTGTACCCGCTGGCCACGTGGGGATCAAGCTTCCGACCGACCTTCGTCGAGACGAACACCTTGTCCTGCTTGCCCTTGATAAACTTGGCGAGTGCCCGTTCGCTCTGTCCATCCTGATAAATATCAGCGGTGTCAAAGAAGTTCACGCCCGCATCATAGGCCGCGGCCAACGTATTTTGCGCGTCTGCCTCATCGAAGGGGTCGCCCCATTTTGACCCCAGTTGCCAAGTGCCCAAGGAAACTTCACTAACGTTAAAGTTAGTTTTACCAAATTGACGATACTTCACCGTAATCCCTGCTTTCTGCGCCAGTCTTGCCGGCGCCATCCCCTTTATTCTGCCGTTTTATTTAAGGAGCGTCAATAACTAACCCCCGCCACATGAACAAAATATTTACCATTTCCGCTAAAAAGGACTACCATGAAAATTGAAGCCGGTGGTACCCATGCCAGTAACAGATCCGCTGACCCCAAATTTTTTTTGGAGGTAATGGTTATGGCTGTTGTAGAAAAGACTGCATTATTGGATAAAGAAATGAGTGAAGTGTTCGACTGGTCCGACAAGAAGTTACCTGTTCGTGACGCTCTCTGGGATCACTTCATGGAATCCAATGGTCACAACACCGATGAAACTGAAGCTTCGATGAAGGAAATCGACGCTAAGTCCGACGATGAAGTTCGTTCTTACGTGGAAGATAACCTTAAGAAGTAACCGGCTGTCTCAACCTAAAAATAACCTCGCCCTTGTGGTGAGGTTATTTTTCTTTGGCTAAAATTAATCTGTCCGAATGCAAAAAGGCCCCTCAGATACCGTAACGCATCTAAGGGGCCTCGTTTGAATTTTAAAATTAGTTAAACTGTGCCGTTACCCCATAAGTTCGGAGATAACGTCGACCAGTCGCCGGATCAATTTCCATTCGGGTCACGCTGGTATTGGCCGGTTCTGGCAACGCCGTCGTCGCTGGCGCGTTCAGCATCAACAGCGCCGTCGCCTTGATAGTCAGCCCGTGGCTCACCACCAAAATGTGGTCATCCGGATGGTCAACCACTTCTTCGGCCAGCCACTGGCCCACGCGTCGTTGAATGTCACGGTAGGTCTCCCCACCAGCTGCGACCAGCACATCCGGCAAGGCTTCGCCCGTCAGTGGGTCAAAGTCGGCCGGTTGCCGTTCCTGTAAGACCCGGAAGTTTTCCCCCGTCCACTGACCATAATCGGCCTCCATCAGCCGATCATCGAACTGCGGTAAGACGTCTAGCTTCGCCGTTAAGGCCGCTGTCGTTTGCCGGGTCCGATGTAAGGGACTGCTGACTAACTGGTCGTAGTGACTCCCCTGAAGCCACTGAGCGAGGCGTTCGGCCTGCTGTAAGCCGTTCACGGTTAAATGCGTGACCGCCGTATCCAATTGTCCTTGCATGATCTGGTCAACGTTGGCTTGCGTTTGACCATGACGCACCCAATCAAAGGTCGTCATTTTCTCACTTCCTAATTTTCTCTCTCAAATTGCGTCTCGATCTTTCGTCGGCCCTGTTGTAGCAGGTAAATCGCCACAATCACTAGGACGGAACCAATGACTTCCGCAATCGTAATTTTTAAACTCAGGAAAATAATGGATAAAATAAACGTCACCACTGGCTGCGTTGCGTCAACGATACTAATCACATCGGACGGCGCAAAGTGGGTACTGTACAGAATCAAGGAGAATGGCAAAATCGTTCCCACGATAATCACCGTGGCCATTGACCCAATCAGAGTCCCAGTGATTGGTGGCATGTTCAGGAATACCGGATGGTACAGATTGAAGAAAATTCCGGCAATAAACGTTCCCCAGCCTAACACAGTAATCGGCGCATGACCATAGTCTCGTACCAATGGCCGCGGTAAAACCACGTAACAAGCCGCCGTGATCCCGGAACCAATCCCCCATAACAGGGAGTTAACGGGAATGGCCAATTGCGTGATGTCCCCCCGGGTAATCGCCAGGAACACCCCGACTAACGCGACCGCAAAGGCAATCAGATCACTGCGCAGTGGTCGTTCGTGTTTGAACAATAGACTCCCCAACACAATGAATAAGGGACTTAGGTACTGCAAGATCGTGGCTGCGGCCGCATTTCCCGACTGAACGGCAATGTAAAAGGTCAGGAGGTTCGCGCCCAACCCAATCAAGGCATAGGCCAAGAGCCAGGACACTTCGCGCCAGCTCTTAAAAATCGTAAACGTTTCTTTGCCATATAAAACCAGACTGATCAGTAACAAAATAACGCCGGCGCCCATCGTCCGGGCGGACAGAAACCAACTGGTCGGAATCGACTGGCCCTGTGAAATAAACTGAAGGACCGTTCCGGAAACCCCGAACATGGCCGAAGCCACCGTGGCCCAGAAAATCCCCTTCATAACATTTTCCGTTGGCGTACCTACATTTTTCAAAACACGATAAATCCTTTCTCTCTCATACCTCAAGTATGCATCATCATTTCGTTACTGGGATGTTGAACATAGTCTGTATCTTCCGTTCCCGACGGTGGGGTCAAGGTGCCCCACCTCTGGTCACTGACACAGGTTACTTATCTTCACTATCAATACCGAGCTTACTGTCACACAGCCATTTATCCGGTCACATGCTGGCCCCACTAGTTCTCCCAGTCACTTATCATTTTCAATTAGTTTTTAACTGACACGATTAACACGAGTCGTGCCATAATTTTTACATTTTACCGGAAAACCATTAGAATTTGGCGGCAAAAACAGGCAAATATCACCGTCTCCAAAAATTTATTTTGTTATATTACGAAGCGGGTCAACCGCCCGCACACCAGTCAATCAGCCCAACTTTCCGGTTACCCAATTGTTCGCTACTCACGTGAGTGTCTCCCGCCATCCCCGTGAACAGCAAACGAACTAAATTAGCTTACCACTTCCAACCCAATTGGTCACTAACCAGGTCTGACCAATTACATGAGACACCCCAGAAAATTAAAAATCATATCACAAATTCCAACAAAAAAGGCAAAATCACAGCGTCCAAACTGACGAAGTAATTTTGCCTTTCAATTTAAAATTTAATATCAGTCTCACCAGCAAGGACTCGCCAGTAAAGTTGGCACACAGCTAAACACTAGTATGAGCCGTGAGGTTGGCGAAAATTGGCTCAGCCGTGGGATTCTGCGAGAAATTTTCTCGCAGAATGGCGACTTTGAAACTCGTTCTTTGAGGTTCAAAGCGAGCTCGAAGACCGCTTCTCAGGCTTCGGGCGTCCTCCCCACCGCGTTCCGGCCAATTTTCGCCGACCGGTAAGGCGCGGTTATCCACCATTTCTAAGCGGTGTGGTCAACTTTACGGGCCCAGAGGTCACCGAGAAGCTGGATAGCAAACACAATCACCAGAATGATCAACATCGCCAGAATCGTGACGTCACTTTCAAAGCGGCTGTACCCGACGTTGATGGCCAAGTTCCCTAAGCCCCCACCACCGATGGCACCGGCCATGGCAGTCAGGTCGATCAGACTGATCAACGTAAGAACGGACGAGCGGACAATATCCGGCAGCCCTTCTCTGAGGTAGACGCGGAAAATAATTGCGATGGGACCGGAACCAACTGATTCAGCGGCTTCAATCACGCCACGGTCAACTTCGGACAGGGCGTTTTGAATCTGCCGCGCGTAGAATGGCGCAGACCCAATCACCAGTGGCACGATGGCTGCGGTGGTCCCGATAGCGGTCCCCACAATCAACCGGGTCAGTGGTGCGATGACGGCCAGTAAAATAACGAATGGAATTGACCGACACAGGTTAACGATCTTATCGAGAATGTTATAAACAATCCGATTTTCCAGGATACCGCCGGGTTGAGTCACAATCAAGCCAACCCCAATGGCCATCCCCAGAATCCCCGCCACAACGGCGGTAAAGAATGTCATGTACAGTGTTTCGCCGGTGGCCTGGAGAAAATCACTCTTCATGGTCACAGCATTAGGAAAATATTTGGCAAACCAAGTCATTTAGGCCACCTCCGGATCTGTTGGTTTTAAGTGCGTAATGGTGATGCCGGCGTCCTGACAGTATTGCCAAGCAGCCTGTAGCTTGTCGGGATCCCCGGTCATGACGACAATCAGGTTCCCTAACGGCGTGTCTTGGAGAATTTCCACGTTCCCGTAAAGGATATTGGAAACCACCCCGTAACGCTTGTACAGGTCGGTAATCAGCGGTGCGTCGGTGCTGGCCCCCACGTACTGGAGTTGAACCAACTGTTGATGGTCGTCCAGGCCCAGGGTCCGCGCCTGTTTGTAAATCTTTTCAAGTGCTTGATTGATCTGCGTTGCGGTATTAATGAAGTCCTGCGTCAATGGCTTTTCGGGACGGCTAAAGATGCTGACCAGGTCACCGCGTTCGATGATTTCACCATCATCCATGACGGCCACCTTATTACAGATTTCCTTCACGGCTTCCATTTCGTGGGTGATGAGGACCACGGTCAGGCCTAATTGCTGGTTCAACCGCTTCAACAATTCCAAAATGGATGAAGTGGTCTTGGGGTCCAAGGCACTCGTCGCTTCGTCACTGATTAGAATCTCGGGGTCATTGGCCAGGGCCCGCGCAATGGCGACCCGTTGCTTTTGCCCCCCGGAAAGTTGCGCTGGGTAATCCTCAGCCTTTTCTGTCAACCCAACTAGGTCCAAGAGATGAGCCACTTTTTGTTGGCGTTCCTCATGGGACAACTCGCCACCCTTTAAGGGGTAGCCCACGTTGTCGGCAATCGTCCGGGATGCCATCAAATTAAAGTGTTGGAAGATCATCCCAATTTTCGTCCGGGCAACCCGGAGTTCCTTAGGCTTGAGTTCCAAAATATCTTGACCATTAACCTCGACAGAACCGGCTGTTGGCCGTTGAAGGCGGTTAATGACCCGCACCAACGTACTCTTCCCGGCGCCGGAATACCCGACGACCCCATAGATGTCCCCGCGGTTGACCGTCAGTGAAACATTTTTGACGGCGGTCACGGTTTGACCCTTATTATGGAAGGTCACGTCGATATCTTTTAACTGAATAATCGCTTCGTTAGTCACAGACTTCATTCTCCTTACTCGCCAATGCCGGCAGTTTCTTCATTAATATGTTTAAACTAATTTTCAATTCGCCTTCCGGACGGTTTAAAATGGTGGCTGATTTGCCGTTCCCGGCGGCGGGCTCAAGGTGTCCTGCTGTGGGGAACGGTTCCAGACTGAGAACCGGTCTTTCACCTCGCCTGAAAGCCTGGAAAAATCCCAGTCTCCCAGGTCGTCCCGTGCTCTAAACTGAGAAAATCACTCAGTTAAGACCACCGACACAGCTGACCACCTTGGGCCGCCTCTGGTCACTCACATTGACCACCATTTTAAACTGTCTTCCAGGATGATAGTCAGTTAACCAATTAGTAACTTCGGTGTCCTCACCATCACTATATCCTTTCAATAACTTAACCGCCGCCTCCCAATAAACGTGAGACGGCGGTATAAGTTAATCCAATCTTACCAAGCTGGGATGGTCAGGCCGTGGTAGTACTTCTTCAACAACTTCTTCGTTGCTTCGGTCTGGTAAGCCTTCACGATCTTCTTGTAGGTCTTGTTGTTCTTGTCAGACTTGTTGGTTGCGATGATGTTGATGTATGGAATAGAAGCCTTGTTGATCTTTTCCTTGAAGATGGTTTCGTTATTTGGCAACTTAGCTTCGGCAGCGAATTCGTTGTTGATAACGGCACCAGTGGCGTCGGTCAATGACCGTGGCGTTTGGGCAGCATCAACGGCGGTGATCTTCAGGTTCAACTTGTTTTGCGTGATGTTCTTAGGCGTTGGTAACTTAACCTTGGAATCCACCTTGATCAAGCCAGCGGATTGCAGTAAATGTAAGGCCCGGCCTTCGTTCGTGGAGTCGTTAGGAATGGTGATTTGGTCACCCTTCTTGATAGCTGAAACGCTCTTGACCTTCTTGGAGTACAAACGTAGTGGTGCGCGGACGGTCTTCCCAATGGAAACGATGTCCGTCTTGTGCGCCTTGTTCCATTGATCCATGAAGAATGTGTGTTGGAACGAGTTCAAATCAATTTCGTGGTTCGTCAACGCAGCGTTAGGCTGGTTGTAATCGGTGAAGGTCACCAACTTGATGTTGATGCCGTCCTTCTTTAACTTCGTTTGGATAGGTTTCCAGATTTTTTCATCGGAACCCATGATCCCAACCTTAACCGTCTTGTTGCTGCTGCTAGACTTGCCACAGCCGGAAACAATTAAAAGTGGAATCAACAATAATAAGAGCCAACTAAAATGCTTAAATGATTTCTTCATACTCAGTAATCCCCTTTGTTTTTTAAACTATTATCCTCATAAGATAAACGCCACGATTGAAAAATGCGACCAAAAGAAAAAGTCCGCTCCTAAATTAATAGAAACGAACTTTGTCGTGGTACCATTCTAATTCAAGTCAGGTTAAAGACACCCGGCTCCTCATTAACACTCGCCAGCTTGCGCCTTGAAGTGCGTGCACGATAATGAGTGCCGGACATTACCACCTCATCGCAAGGACTCAGTGATACCAATTCATTTCAGGCCATCTTCACCCCGCCGTGGGTTACCCGCTTTCAGCAAATCGCGAGCTCTCTTGAAACCATTAACGGTGGTTACTCTCCTGATCACATTGTTTTTTCAATCGCTTAATTTATCTGTAAGTCTAATGCAACTTTAATTGGGTGTCAAGACAAAGTTGATATAAATTCATTCATAACGAACCGCATGATACCGGCATTCCCTAATAAGTGTCCCTTAGAAACCGGTTGCGTCCTAAATAAATTTCTCACCTAAATTTCACTTAATCATCAATGATTTGCTCGCGTAAGAGGCCCGCAGCTAGTAAAAACATGTGCGTCACAACCGGGCCGACAAAACTAAATCCGCGGCGTTTTAAATCCTTGGCGACCGCGCTGCCGATGCCTGATTGATTGGTCAGCATGTCTCGGGTAACCGCCGGCAATAACAAGGGGGTGCCGTTCACAAATTCCCAGAGGTAGGCACTGAAACTGCCAAACTCTCGTTGTACCTGCACCATGGCTCGGGCGTTGTGAATGGTTGCCCGAATTTTCCGACCGTTGCTGATCATGTCTGGATCGTTGGCAATCCGTTCGCCGTCGAGTTCGTCTTCGAACCCAGCCACCCGCTGCGGGTCCATCCCCGCAAACAGCCGCCGATAAACCGGTAGCTTGCTGGCGGCCGCCTGCCAACTCAGGCCGACTTGAAACACGCCGACCGTTAAAAGTTCGTACAGCACGTGGTCATCATGAGTGGGCGTGCCGAAATACGCTTGATATTCCTGGGTCCCATCGCTATCCCAAACGTGCCCATCATCCGGTCCAATTGCCATGTCGCCATCCCCTTCTCGCTTTATGATACCACGCCCAAAACACAAAAAAGCTCTCGGATTTTACAACCCGAGAGCCATTACCCAACAACGCGAATTGCCAGGATTTTCGAAAGTACCCGACCATGGGTACATGTCTACGAGAACCATCATACCATGAACGGGCACAATTTGAAAGCTAATCATGGTCATTGGTCCACTTATGCCCCGAAAAAATCCGGTTCCACTAGCGTTTGGTCTAGCAAAACCGGATTCGATAAAACCTGCTGTAACCAGTCCCCCGTCCCCACTCACTGACGTTAGCCCACCTAAGTCAGTATCGAGAAGCGCCAGCGACCTGGTTCTTTCCAGATGATTGGAAATAGCAGTTGTATCCCAAATTTAGTTACACAACATCTGACGTCAACAATCATTAACCACGCTGACTTTTGATATCAACCGATCGAATACGCACAAATACATAACACGGAAGAAACCATCAACTAACGATTTGAACCAATCTCAGCCGTGAGGTCAGTCAAAATGGTGACTTTGAGACTCGCTTCTTAGGGGCTCAAAGCAAGTCTGAGTCAAAATTTCTGCAAATGGCCTAATCAACCAATTCAACCAAAACTATCATCAAAAGATCACTTGCGCCGGTCTAAATCAGTGTGAGCCGCAAGGTTGGTGAAAATGGACTCAGCCGTGGGAATTCCCTTAGCAACGGTCTTGGTTGCTTAGGGAATTGATATCTTTGAGACTCGTTTCTTAGAGGCTCAAAGTAAGCTCAGAGACCGTCCTTTGGCTCTGGGCGTTCGCCCACAGCGTTCCGGTCCATTTTCACCGGCCTGGAGGCGCGGTTACCACACCATTTAACCTAGTAGCCAGCGATTATTTGATATAAGCGTATTTGTAGCTCCACTGGGTGCCCGCCGTGTTGTGAATAATCCCCTTAACGTCAGACCGTGTCAGGTAAGCATAGTTCGCTTGGTACAAGGGCGTGAAGCTCTGCGTCTTGTTCACCAACTTGGCTGCCTGAACCATGTCTTGCCAACGGGCCTCATCGTTGCCGGCATCTTGGTTCTGTGCCTTGTCGATCAGCGCATCGTATTGCTTGTTGGACCACTTGCCGTAGTTCAGCGAGTTCGAGCTGACCGGAATCTGCAGGAAGGAAATCGGATCGTTGAAGTCGGCCCCCCAGTGAGACAGGTAGAGGTCAAAGTCGCCGTTGGTCGAACGAGATTGGGCTACGGAAGCCGGCACGTTTTGAATCTTCAGGTCAAAGCCCTTCAGATTCTTTTCCAGCGCACCCTTTAAGTATTGGGTCACGGTGCTGGCCGCAACGTCATCGTTGCCGGCCATGATGCTCAGGCCAACCTTCTTGATGCCGAGTTGCTTCAGCCCAGCCGCCCACTTTTTCTTGGCTAAAGTTGGGTTGTACGTCGTGGTGTTCTTGACCTTCTGCTGGCTAGCAAAGTCCTTGCCACTCTTAGGATCACGCGCTAAGCCACTGGCAACGAAACCGGTTGGCGTCACGGATCCATCCCCCAGCACCTTCTTGGTCAATTGACTACGGTTGATGGATAAGGCAATGGCCTGGCGGATATTTTGATTGTTCATGATCCGTCGCTTGGCCTTGTCAGCATCTTGGAAGTTGTATTTCAAATGAATCACGATGGAATACGGATATTGCTGGAATTCTTTGTCATTCTTGTAGTTTTTAACTTGCTCATTGGATAACTGCGCAAAATCGAGTTTCTTGTTCTGGTACAAACTCAGACCCGTTTGGGGATTCGTCACAACCTGATAATTAATCTTTTGAAGCTTAACGACCTTTTTATCCCAATACTGGTTGTTCTTCACAAAGGACCAGGTGTTGCCCGTCCCGTTCCAGCCCTGAATCTTGAAGGGCCCACTGTAGACCATGTACTCGGACTTGGTGGCATACTTCTTGCCGTATTTGTCGATAACCTGTTTATTTTGTGGGGCGAATAACGGGTAAGCCATTAAAATTTTAAAGTAAGCGATGGGCTTATCCAGCTTGATGACCACCGTCTGTTGGTTCTTGGCGTGAATCCCAATGGTACTGGGCTTAGCCTTACCGGCGATAATCTTATCCCCATTTTTAATGCCAGAAAACATCGTCATGTAGGACGACTTGGTGGATGGCGTTAACGTCCGCCGCCAGGAATAAACGAAGTCCTGAGCCGTAATCTTGTCGCCATTGCTCCACTTTGCGTTGTCGCGAATATGAAACGTCCACGTCTTTTTATCCTTCGACATTTTTGCTGAATCTGCCAACCCTGGTGCAACCTGACCGTCTTTGCCTAACCGATAAAAACTTTCAAAAACGTTCCCCGTCTGGCCATAACCGGTGGCCTTGGCGAGGTCGATGGTGTCGAGTGCGGCCGTCGCTGGTAACCGCAAAACTTGTTGCGGCTTGGACGTTGCCGCAGTTTGGCCACAGGCAGCTAACCCCATACCAATTGCCAATACTGCTGCGATTAACCCAATCCCAGTCCATTTTTTCATAAGAAGTTTGCTCCCTTTTCCTCAAATTTTTGTGGTGTACAATCCGCAAAATTATGATTTAAATACAGAAAAAACGGGCTACCGCCTTCACTTAACTCGTGAAAGCGGTAGCCCGTTCGACACTGCCAACCTAGGTCGGCGCTATGTACTACTACGGTTTAGCCGGAAAATCACGAATTGAGGTAGCGCAAAAAGACACGTTACATTCGCAACATGCGGCAAGCAGTGATTTAACTTGAGTGGCGTTCTTCAACATCGTGATTTTCCTCCTTAACTTATTTTTTGTAATTAATTGGATTGTACAAGACCTAAGATACCCTCTTCCTCGGTGTTTGTCAAAGGTTAAAATCGGCCACCGACAGATTTCAAAAGTGGCGGGTAACATTCCGTGGTGGAAAAAGGTATACTTGAAACAAGTTTAACTAGTAGAAAGGATTTGAACGTATGGACATCGAACGCATGCTTGCTGAACTAACGTTACCAGAGAAGGCCGCTCTGGTTTCAGGAAAAAATAGTTGGTACACGGCCGCTATTGACCGGCTGGACATCCCCGCCCTTATGATGACGGACGGCCCTTCCGGCTTACGGAAGCAGACCGCGGATTCAGGCACCACGAACATTAACGACTCGGTTCAAGCCATTACTTATCCGGCTGCCGCGCTGAGTGCGAGCTCCTGGAATCGTGATCTTATGCACCAACTAGGTGAACACCTGGGTGACGAGGCTCGCGCAGAGCAAGTCAGTCTGTTGCTGGGACCCGGCGTCAACTTGAAGCGTTCTCCCTTGGGTGGGCGTAACTTCGAATACCTTTCAGAAGATCCCTTAGTGGCCGGCGAACTAGGCGGTGCCTACGTTCAAGGCGTCCAATCCAAACACGTCGGTGTGGCCGTTAAACATTTTGCCGCCAACAACCGGGAAAATCAACGGTTCACGGCCTCCAGCGATATGGATCAACGGACACTGCGCGAACTTTATTTACGCACTTTTGAAATCATCGTCAAGGCCGCTTACCCTGCCACCATCATGACCTCTTATAACAAGATTAATGGGACGTTAAATTCTCAAAATCGCCGGTTGCTCCGCAGCATCTTGCGTGACGAATGGGGCTTCCACGGTGCAGTCATGTCTGACTGGGGCGCCGTCGCTGACAACGTCCAGGCCTTACGCGCTGGGCTTGATTTGGAAATGCCAGGTCAGGGCCAAGCTTCCGTGAACAACATTATCCGGGCCGTCGAAACCGGCGAACTGGACGAAGGAACGCTGAACAAGGCGGTCCGGCACTTACTGCACATCATTGAGAACTGGCTGCCTGCCGACCATGCGGGGACCTATGACCACGCGGCCCATCACCAATTTGCCCGTAAGTTGGCCGATGATGGCATCGTGCTCTTAAAGAACCGGCACGCTGAACTGCCACTAGATCCCAAGACCGCTGGCAAAGTGGTCGTTATCGGTGAATTGGCCGATCAACCACGCTACCAAGGGTCCGGCAGCTCCCACGTCAACCCAACGAAGTTGACCACGCCATTGGCTGCTCTGCAAGACAGCGACCTTGAAGCCAATTATTACCCTGGTTACCGGTTGGATCAAAGTGAAACGGACGACAGTTTAGTCGAAGCTGCCCTCACCGCCGCTAAGGACGCCAATCACGTCATCATTTTCGCCGGCTATCCGGAAAATACGGAATCGGAAGGCTTTGACAAGACGTCATTGATGCTCCCTGAAAACCAAGGCGAGTTGATTGGCCGTCTGTCAAAGATCAACGACCACGTCACGGTCGTGCTCCAAAACGGTTCCGCGGTTGAAATGCCTTGGATTCACGGTGTCGACGCCGTTGTCGAAACTTATTTGGCCGGCGAAGCGGTCGGTGAAGCTACCTGGGATATCATCACCGGTGCGGTCAACCCGTCCGGTCACTTGGCCGAGACCTTCCCTCAACGTTTGACCGATACGCCAATGGCCCCAACGTTTGGACAGGACCCCCATCACGAATATTACACGGAAGGCATGTTCATGGGCTACCGTTACTACGATACCCACGAAATGCACGTGCTCTTTCCATTCGGTCATGGTCTCAGTTACACGACCTTTGAATATACCAATCTGGCCGTCGACGAGAACGAACACGGCGCGATCATCACCTTTGACCTGACCAACACGGGCGACCGCGCTGGTCAAGCGGTGCCACAACTCTACGTGGCCAATCACGCCTCGCACGTGCCAATGCCAACCAAGGAACTGCGCGCCTTCACCAAGGTCGCCGTCGCACCTGGCGAAACCAAGGTCGTGACCCTAAAACTCAACCGGCGTGACTTTAGCTGGTGGTGTGAAGGCAAGTCCCGCTGGCAAGCCGATTCTGGCGACTATGAACTCATGGTCGGCGATTCTTCACGGGACATCCGGCTACAGACCAAATTGACCATGGACTTTAAGAACTCCCCCGCCCCTGTGACGGCCGAGACTTACTTATCCACGATTGTCAGAGATCCGCGCCTGCAACAGATTTTCAAGGAGACGGTCCTGGCACCAGAACACGCTAACGGCAATAACTTCTTGGCAACGACTGACGAGCATGGCAATTTAGCCCTACTCCAAGATCAAATGTTCCTGAACATGCCACTACGGGCGGTCATTGCGCTCGGCGGTCCAGCTGATTTGATTCACGATTTCATTAACGCCGCCAACAAGCGGTAGTGAACCGATAAAATTCGCCAAAAAAAGACGAGGTCCCGACGTTGTTTAAAACGTCAAGGTCTCGTCTTTTTCGTGTGCAGTTTGCTTACCGATTCAATGGCAAAACCATATCCAGGTGGGGAATCCCGGTTTCCAAGTAAACCTCGCTAGTGGGCGTAAACCCAAACGATGCGTAAAACTTTTGCAAGTAGGCTTGAGCCTGAATCACAATCTGTTGCGCGTCCGGATAAGTGTCCCGAGCGGCAGCAATGGCTTCGGTCACTAACTCACGACCAGCGCCGTGCTTGCGCGCCGAAGCGGCAACGAGGACCCGGCCAATCCGAACTTGATTGGGTTCCGGAATTAACCGTGCGTAGGCTAACACCTGACCCACATCGTCCGTTCGAAAAAGATGTTGTGCAATCAGATCATCGTCGTCAACTTCCTGATAAACACAGTCTTGTTCCACCACAAAAACCGCCACCCGTAACTGGTAAATACGGAAGAGTTCCGTGGTCGTTAGTTCAGCAAAACTTTTTTGGATAAAAGACATTTGTTCAGCTCCTAGTTCAACGCACTAATGTGTGGCTGGTGGTCCAATGGATATTCCACGGGCGTATCCCAGTCGTTTAACATTTCGTCGGTCATTTTAACGCCTTGCAATTCCAAGTTGTCATAAGGTTCCATGAAGTAAGAACGCTCAGTCAGGTTGGCGTAGGCCCGGTATTGCGTGTAGTCGCTGTGACCGTCAGCCTTTAGCTTGACCCCCTTCGGAATCGTGACACTGTCTAATAGGTGTTGTAAGAGGTTCAGGGTCGTCGGCGTGTCGTCCGTCTTAATGCTGAAGTGCTTGTTGTAAACCGTCCGGACAAAGCGGGATGGTGACGTGTAGTCCCCGGGCAGGCCCAACGCCCCGGTCCCAGGACCCTGGGTAGCTAACTCAAACCCTTCATAATCATGCAAAGGTACGTCGGCAGCTTGCAGCGTCCCGTACGTGCTGAGGTTTTGTAAATGCCAGCTCAATTGTGGTGAGTTCGCCATGACGCCGACCGGATCATCAATCAAATGAATATCATGACTGGTGGCTTCAAGTACGGCAGTCTCCCCCGTTGGATCACTAAAGATAAAGTGCAGCGGTGCCGTGATGCCGAGCAAGGCAACCGGGATGTCCAAGAGTTGAATGTGCTTGACCAGTTCCCGCAGGTCAGCCACACTCTTGGCGTTGCCCAAAGCCCAGGCTGTCACGTCATGTGGCGCTAAGCCCAACTTGTCGGCTGGAGCGGTTGCTTCGTACTTCGCGTATTGTGAAAAGTACAGAGCAGCTGCCCCAAGACCGTATTCATTCACGCCATCAACAAAAATGTAATGGCTCAGGTTTCGGCCGGCCCCGACGAAGCCATACTTCGTGGTGAAGGTCCCCGCATCCCCTTGAATCTGTTGGTTCCGCGGCATAAAGATGGGTTGGCCACCCAGTTCAAACGCAAAATCCATGGTCCGGGCTAAGAATTGGTCGCCCCGACTGTTCTCATAGGTCAAACTCGTACACATTGAAAATCATCCCGTTTCTAATATAGTTACCCATTATTCTAAACCATCAAAATCCGTTTTGCACGGATAATCGTTAAAACTATAACCAATTATGCTAATTTGTTTAAAAACTTCATTTGGCGTTCATTAACGATTTACGCCACCAACTGTCTGGTTCACGGATGATTCACCCGCAAAGTTAGGGCAACTTAATAAGCTGAACGGCTTAACGTCCCTGTTTTTACCCGTCAACTAGCTATTAGCTTTCTATTGAATCCAGTTACTGTTAGGGTTGCCCCAGAGAATAGAGTTGTCATGTAACCCCAGCCTAGGGGAAATCCAGTTTTTCTTTGGGGACTCGTATTGAAGTGTGTCGTTCTTGTAAGGTGCTGGCTAAGTTAAGCACGCTAGCAGCATCTCGGCGGCACGTTGCGTCACCTCTTTAACTGTTCTCCTGTGACTCGACAGAAAAAAGGTCTTGGATATACAAGCAGTCCAAGACCTTTTTGGTCTGGAAAAAACTGTTATTCCGCGGCGTGATACCGAATCGTACTCTCTCCGTTGCCGTTGGCAATCACTTGTAATTGGTTTTCAACCTGATCACGGAGTTCACTCACGTGACTAATGATGCCAATCATCCGGTGCTTACCCTCAATCGTTTCCAACGATTCCAGTGCCGTCATTAAAGCATCTTCGTCCAATGACCCAAAACCTTCATCAATGAACAGGGCATCGACGTCGACACTCCCCGTGGTCTGTTGGATAACTTCACCCAGGGCCAGAGCTAACGCTAACGAGGCAATGAAGCTTTCACCACCCGAGAGCGTATGCACGCTCCGTTGCTCACCCACGTGATCGTCATAAACGTTGATTT
Source organism: Levilactobacillus lanxiensis (assembly GCF_016861655.1). Taxonomy (GTDB): domain Bacteria; phylum Bacillota; class Bacilli; order Lactobacillales; family Lactobacillaceae; genus Levilactobacillus; species Levilactobacillus lanxiensis. The sequence continues at coordinate 286,521 of NZ_BOLN01000002.1, forward strand.
CCAGGCCGGACCGCTTCTTGGAGTTCGCCTGGGATTCATCAATCACGAATTGATACCGACCATTCGTTAATTGCTTTAAGCGATGATTACCGACTCGTAGGATTTGGCGTAAATAGGTTTGAAGCACATACCGTTCCAGGCCTAACTTACTGTTGGGACCATCCCCATTGACCACGCCACTGAGTTCGGTCAGCTCCTGCGTCGTTTGCATGGCAGCTGCCTGCTTATCCACCTGTGTCTGTAATTGCTGGGTGTGTGTGGTGTTAAATTCAAAGAGATTTTGTAGTTGTCGTTGCTGTTCCTGAAGGTCCGTCATCTGGGCCTTGGCCTGAGTCAAAGTTGCTTGAGTCTTCTCCCGGTCTGGTGTTGGCTGGTCCTTCGTGCGGGCAACCAGGTCGGCAATAGTCGCGGCTAGGCTGTCCTGACGCTTGTCAAAATCGGCCAGCGTCCGCCGCTTAGTCGCCAACGACCCGACTTCTGCTAGGGCTGTCTGGACCTGTTCGACCACGGTCGCATCAGTTGCGCCGAAATGTGCCATCAAAAGTTTGGTTACGACCGTCTGGGCCTGGGTCAGTCTTGCCTGACTGGTCTGGACTTCTTCTTCAGCCTGCGTCAAGCGGGACTGTGCGACAGCCACTTGATTTTCTGCCTGTTGGACGGCTGAGTTTACCGCGTCTAAGGTCTGCTGGTCGGCCTTCAATCGGGCCCGTAAATCAGTGAGCTGTTGCATAAATTCGGCTAGTGTTGTTGCTTGATCCGGTAACCGCTTCTTCTCTGTTGCCAGTTCAGCACTCAGCTTAGCCGCCTGCGTTTGTTGGTCATGCACAGCTTGCTCAGCCGTCTGTACCTGACTCTGCAGGGTGGTTGCCGCTGTGGTCAACGTCTTCATCTGTTGTTGAGCTCGGTGCAAGGCTTGCCGCTCTTGTTCGTTCTTAGTTTCTGCCTGCTGATAAGCCTGCTGGGCCGAATGTTGTTGCTGGGTCAGTTCGGCTAGCGTGGTCGTCGTTGGTTGATCTAAGGCCGCTTGTAGCTCAGCCAATTGGATAGCCTGAGTTGCCGCTTGTTCCGTCACACGCTGTTGCCAACTGGCTAGCTGGGCAGCGACCTCGCTGGCCTGCTTTTCTAACCGGTCCGCTTGTGCTTGAACCGTCTTGACGGCATCCTCTGACACCGTAGTCGCCGTCGTGGTGGCAGCTGGATGGGGATGATGTTCCGACCCACAGACTGGACAAGGCGCCCCCTCAGTTAGTTGCGCACTCAGTTCAGCAATTTGGCTCCGCAAGAAGGCTTGGTAGCTGGCATCGGCGGCCGTCCGCTTTTCCTTAGCAGCTGTTTGGGCCGTCTGCGCTTGTGTCTTTAAACTAGTCACTTTCTGTTGACTAGTTGTGAGTTGGTGGTCCGCCTGCTGTACACTTGCCAATTGCTTCTCGCTGGCCTGCAGCTGAGCGTCACGCTGCGTCAGCTGATTTTGACGGTCAAAAATAGCCGGTTGCTGGTCCACGACCTGTTGCTGAGCCTGCTGAGCCGTTTTATTTTCAGCGACGGCGGTTCGGACTTGCTTGAGGTGCGCCTGAGTCTGATCAACCTGTTCTTGTTCAAGTTGCGTTTGTTGGGTCAATTCAGCCACGTGTTGGTAGACCGGAATCAGTTCCTGTTGTTGGGCTAATTGATCATTTTCTTGCTTGATTTTTTTGACCAGCGGTTGCTGCTTCTGTTGCTCAGCGACGGCTACCTGGTACTTCTGCTTCGCTGATTGTAAGGCCGTTGCTGCCTGCTCACTGGCCTGTTTCCGCTGTTGGAACGTTTGCTGGGCCTGCGTTTGGTCCTGCCACTGGGGCTGAATCTGCTGCGTCCAGTCCAACTCAGCAATTCGCTTCTTCAGTGCCTGCATGGCTGGTTGTTGTTGGGTCAATGCTTGTTGTTCTTGTTGGCGGTCGGCGAGTCGCTTACGATCGGCCAGTAAGACCGATTCCTGCTCATCTTGCCGGACCAATTGACTGTGCAAATGGTCTGCTTGCTTGAGTTGGGTGGTAACTGCCGTTTGTTGGGTCTTAGTCGTAGCTTGCTGTTCAGCCATTAATGCTAAAATATCAGTCGTTTGTTGATTGGCCAGCAGACTAGTAGCTTTCTCTTTATTTTCAGTTGTCCACTGCAGCTCACCCCGTAGCCGGTCAAGGGTCGCCGCCGTTTCCTTATTCGCAGCCTCATTTTGCCGAAGCTGGCGCTTAAGGCGGTCCGTCCACCGCGCAAAGATTGTGGTATTAAATAGTTGTTCCAAGACCACCGCTTTGTCCTCGCTGGGGGCAATCAGGAACCGGCGGAACTGGCCCTGTGGCAGTAAAACGATTTGGGCAAACTGCTTGCCATCCATCTGCAACAAGTCCTGCAGGTAATCGCGAACCTGACCTTCTTTCGTCAACTGTGTGATTTCTGTATCGTTTTCAAAGACGGTCAATGTCACACTGGCCGCGGCCTCCGTCAATCCAGTTCCCCGCTTCTTAGCTAAAATCTGCGTGGGTTCGCGCACAATTTCATAAGACCGATTCCGGTGGGTAAAGGTGAACGTGACCCGCGTCTGGTCCGTGTGGGTCGCAAAGTCTGACCGCATGGATTTGGCTTCCCGGTCAACGCCAGAGGTCTGGTTGAACAGGGCATAACACATGCCATCAAAAATGGTGGTCTTGCCACTCCCAGTCTTCCCGCTAATCAAAAATAAAGGTGTGGCGGAAAATTTTGTGAAATCAACCGTTTCATCTCGGTAGGGACCAAAGTATTCTAGATGTAAAGTTACGGGACTCATTCGTCTGCCTCCTTCTCTGCAGCTTGTAAGGCTTGCCGGGCCCATACCTGTTGCTGCTCCGTTAGTGGGTGTTGCGTGACCTGTTCAAAGAAATCACCCAATAAAGTTAACGGATCTTGCTGAACTTGCTTCACGTCTAATTCATCCGGTGTCACATCCAGCTGGTTCACGCGGTTGAGTTCAATCACCCGGGGAAAACGCGTTTTCAAGCGCTGCATGACGTTGGTAATCGGCGTGGTATCCGTTAAGTTAACCGCCACAAAATCTTCTGGTGTGACCGCATACGCGTGGTCGCGGTCCATCAGATTGGTAAAGCTATCTTCCAAAACGACCAGGTCGTGCCAAGGCTTCAACGGCTCAAACGTCACCGAGACCGGTGTCTGATCCGTATCAATGATCCAAACGCCCTTCGTGTCGGCTGCCTCACTGGTCGAAAACTTTAGGGGTGACCCACTGTATTTAACAGTCGGTTCATTTTGCAAGGCTTCCTTCCGGTGCAAATGGCCCAGCGCAACATAATCAAATGGTGCCAACATGTCCACGGGCACGGCATTTAACCCACCAACCTGGACCAAGGTCTCCGAATCCGAGTGATTACTGCCCGCCGCAAAGAAATGCGCAATCAGCACATGTTTCTTCGTGGCATCAAATTTTTCCTGCATGGCGGCAACTAGCCGCTCCATGGCCTGGTTAACCGTTCGAATCGATTCGTCGTCAAAAAATTGGCGCGCCTGAACGGGTTCGAAGTAGGGTAATAAGAAAAATTGCGTATCCTGTAACGTAACCGGTTTTAAGGCGTCTGCTAGCCGCGTCCGTAAGAAAAAGTCCGTACTGGCAAACCACTCTTGACCGTAGCCCAAGCGCACGCCCGAATCGTGATTCCCGCTAATTGCTAACAGCGGAAATTTTTCTTTACGATTCAGATCAACCAACATGTTAGTCAACGCCGTCACAGCCGGTTCACTGGGGAGTGCTCGATCGTATAGATCTCCGGCAATCACGACGGCATCGACCTTTTCTCGCTTAGCAATCGCCTTGATCTGCTGGTAAGCATCCTCCTGCTCGGGAATCAAATCATATCCGTGGAGTTTCTTACCAATGTGCCAATCTGCTGTATGTAAAAAACGCATGGTTCTGCCCTCTTTCTATTGGTTCTCTGGTGCCCAGTCACAGCTCAACAGGTGGTCATTCACCAAGCCCGCCGCCTGTAGGAATGAATACGTCGTGGTCGGTCCCACGAACTTAAAGCCCCGCTTCTTCATCTCGCGGGAAATGTGTTGGGCCAGATCCGTGGTTGCTGGTAACTGGGCATCACTTGCAATGGCATGCCGAATCGGTTTGCCATCGACAAAACTCCACAACCACGCGCTAAACGTACTCTCTGCTGGCCAATTTAAAATGACCCGCGCATTGTTAACGGTTGCCACTAATTTCTGGCGATTCCGAATGATCTCGGCGTCCTGTAACAGCCGTTCGATATCGGCATCGGTCATGGCAGCGACCCGCTTTAGGTCATAATTGTAGAAATCACGCTGAAAAGCGGCGCGCTTATTTAACACGGTCTGCCAGCTGAGTCCCGCTTGATAGGTCTCCAAACAAAGCAGTTCAAAGAGCCGCTGCTCATCGTGTTCCGGCCGGCACCATTCCTCGTCATGATACCGTTCCATCTCAGGTGAAGACGTTGCCCAATCACATCGTTTAACCATTGCTTTCCCTCCAATTTTGCTTCTGAAACTACTATACCAGATTCCTGATTTAAGACCAAACAAATGTTCTACTAATTGCTTTTTGAAACCGGGTCCAACCCCGGTATTAATGAGTTCCACCATCAATATTTACTGAACCGTTAATTCTTGACCCCACGCGACGTTTGGCCTATGCTATTGTAAATACGAATTGTTTTGGGGATTTTTAAGGGAGGTTAACATCATGCGCAGATTTCACCACATTCGCGCGCGTTCACTGATGATGGCTGTTGCGGCAACCCTCATCGTGGCGCCCGCCATTACCACTAGTACCGTCACCGCTCAGGCCGCCAGCGTCAATCCATCGGCCGCCACGCTAAAGAAGTCCAAGAGCTACTACCAGAAGCACGCCAAGGCTTTAGGAAAGCAGTACAAGCTTGCCTACGACGCCCAGACGGCCCTCAAGAAAAATGGTAAAGCCGTGGTCTACGTAAATACCAAGGATAAAACCTTAAAGAAGAGTGTCACCATTGCCATGGCTTACTGGAACAACAAGTTAGGTAAGAAGGAATTCACGCAAGGGTCCAAGAAGAACCATACGCTAACCTTCTCCGTTTCCAAGTCCGCCGCCACTAAGAGCGATCAGAGTGATGCCTGGTGGACACCAGCGAAGAAGCAACTGCAGATTCGTTCATCCTTCTACACGGCTGCCAAGCAAGACATTGGTACCGCGATGACCAACCAGTTGAACGACGCCTTCTACAACCAATATTCTAATACCGTTAAGAGTAAAGCGAAAGCCAATCTAGAGGCTGAAGGTATTGCCGCTACAGATGAAAATTACGATCAACTATTTAATGAAGAGGCTGCCCGCGTGGAAGAGGCCCTGCCATCCTACGCCGTCTTGAAAAAAGATGTGGCTCTGGTCCGTTCGACGTTAGCCAATGAAGGTCGGAAGTACCAGTACGCCAGCACAATTGCCCACGAACTTGGCCACGTGCTTGGCCTGAACCACTCCCCGAAGAAAGCTGATTTGATGTACTTCGAAAGTGGCAGTTCCAACGTTTACAGCTACAAAAAGGTCAAGGCCGGCCTGTCCAAATACAATCCAATTACCAAAACGGATAAGAACCGGGCCAAGTTAGCTATCAAGATTTACACGGCCGTACACTAATTAACTGCGTCAAAAGTTGCTGATTATTTTTTAATCGGCAACTTTTTTTCCGAAAATTGTCAGATCCCAAATAATAAATAAATCGGCAGCTGACTTCAACTGACCGAAACGGAGGAACTTAGTAAATTGACTAACTCAACACGAAACTGGATTGGCCTTGGCGCCCTTTCCCTCGGGGTCTTCATGGCCCTACTAGACGTCACCATTGTTAACGTGGCGTTACCTACCATGGTCCGGGATTTCAATGAATCCTTTAATAATGTGCAATGGGTCCTAAACGCCTACTCCTTGGTTCTGGGGGTCACCCTCTTGATTGTTTCTAAGATTGGGGACATGTACGGGCTGAAACGCATCTTTGTCATTTCCCTGGCCATCTTTGTCCTGGCCTCCGCCGTTAACGGCATGGCACCTAATCTGCTAGTCTTAGACATCGGGCGTGGTGTTCAAGCCCTTGGGGGTGCTGGGATGAACGCCCTCGCCATGGCCTTGGTCGCCGTCAGCTTCAAGGGCAGCAAACGGGGCGTGGCGCTTGGTATTTTGGGCTCCATCATCGGGTTATCCTCAGCGTCCGGTCCCCTGGTCGGCGGTTATCTAGTCGCCCAATTTGGCTGGCGCTCAATCTTTTACGTGAACATCCCCATTGGGATTATTGCCATTATTTTAACTCTGATTTACGTGGATGAGGTGCCTGACTTAAGTCAAAACCATCAAATTGATTTTGCCGGCATGGCCCTATCCGCCGCAAGTTTATTTGCCCTCATCTACGGCTTGATTTTGAAGGAAAACCATCAGGACTGGCACTGGACGAGTCCCCAAATGTTGGGCTGGTTTGGCGCGGCTATTCTGTTCTTCGTCGTCTTCATCATGGTTGAAGCCCGTTTGAAACAGCCCATGGTCAACCTGGCCATGTTCAAGAACCCCCATTTTGTGGGAACGGTCATGGTTGCCCTAGCATTGGGTGCCGGTATTTACTCCTACAACACCTACCTGACCGCCTTGATGCAAAATTATATGGGCTACTCAGCGTTGCAGGCCGGGGTTCGGCAATTAACCATCAGCATTTGGTCCCTAATTCTCGGCCCACTGACCGGATACCTGGGTAACCGCTATTCTAAAAAATGGATGATCAGTGGTAGCCTCTTCCTGGGCGGCATCGGTTTCTTAATGTTAGCCAACGCCATGACCATTCACGTCTCCTTCGCCGAGTTGTGGCCAGGAATGGTGCTCATGGGAATCACCAACGGGATGGTCAACCCGCTCCTAAACAGTACGGGGATGGAAGGTGTGCCGGTTCGGGAGATGGGGATGGCCTCTGGCTTAATCAACGTCTTCCGCCAAATCGGGGTGACCTTAGGGATCGTTAGCCTCGGATTAGTTCAAAATAACGTTTACCAAAATTATTTGACCAACCACTTTGGCCAAATTAACATGCCACACAAGGCCGCCACCGCGATTCATCAGGCCTTGGTCAGTGCCGGGCCCTTCTCTGGTCACGGCATTGCCTTCAGCGCCCGTTTGGCTAAAATGCCCTTCGCTCATGCGGTCCAACAGACCGTGTGGCAAGCCTATGCGAATGGCACGCGTGCGGTCACGTTGACTTCGGCTGGCATTGCCATTGCTGGTGCGCTGTGTGCCGCGATTCTCATGCGCAACCGCCAAACGAATCACAATTAAGCAAGAAGCCTGGGATGAGCCCGGGCTTTTTTGCACCCATTTATATGGCCGAAACGTGCGACAAAAGGCACCCGGTTCCGCTTAAAACTGCTAACCAAACAATCCAAGACCAGGATTATTCGGTTAACAGCCTTAATGCTCGCCGGCTAACCGCCTTGTGTCCCACTCTTTTTAATTGCAACGGAACTGTAATCAAATGTAAATTGCGCGTAACCTCCGGGCAACCCATACCGTGTACAATGAACCCAAAGACTTGAGGAGGACATCATTCATGAAGATCACGTTACATAAATTTGTCGCTGGGGCCGCTGCATTTGCCGCTGTCTTAGCCGTGGGCGTTAGTTTGAACACCACGACCGCTAACGCAGCCGGCAATAAAGTTGCCGATGTTTCGCAATACCAAGGGAACATCAACTGGACGAAGGCGTCAAAGGACTTAAAGTACGCCATCATTCGGGTGCAACATGGTAGCAAGGGCGACGCTGGCTACATGGTCGATAGCAAGCGTAACGTCAACGCTAACGGTGCTTACAAAGCTGGTGTGCCATTCGGTCAATACATGTTTGCCGAATTTACCAGCGTTAAGGACGCCCAACAAGAAGCCAAGGACTTCTACAAGCGGAGTAATTCCCACACCAAGTTCTTTGTCCTGGACGAAGAAAAGCGGATGCCATCTGCGAAGAGTTCCGAACAAACCTACGTGAACGCTTGGTTGAAGACGATGCGGAGCTTGACCGACAAGCCCCTGATCATGTACGCCGGCGAGTACTACGCCAACTCACACAACTTGAACTTCTCCAAGTTCGATGGGTCTTGGATCGCCAAATACAGCTCCACTAAGCCTAAGGTTTCTGGCACGTCCATCGACCTCTGGCAATACACCAGTTCTGGTCGCGTTTCCGGTATCAGTGGTAACGTTGACTTGAACAAGATTCAAAACAGTTCCGTCGTTAAGAGCTGGTTCGCTGACACCTCTTCTCATTCAACCGCTAGCTACTACAGTAGTATCAGTGGTGTGAAGGGTATCAAAATCAAGAAGGCCGTCTACGAATACAACAACATTCTCTTTACCAATGGCCAACGGAGCACCAAGTTAGCCGCTGGCAAGACCTTAGCTGTTAAAGGCATCACCAAAAACAGCAAGGATGCTTACCGGTTCCAATTAACCAACGGTAAGTACGTCACGGCCAACAAGGCTTACGTTTCAACTTACTAAACTGATTTTTCTAAAAGTGTCTCCCGCGGGAGGCGCTTTTTTTGCGACCAAAATTCACTTGCACCACAATCACAAAAGGTGTGCCGACGACAAGTTTGCTTGTCGTTGACACACCTTTTTCACTTGTCCGTTTAGCTTAAGGCAATGACGACCTGGAGCGTGGCGGAGAAATAGTTCTTCTTTTCAATCGACTTGGGTAACTGCTTGGCCGACTTGTTCTTCAAGCTGGTCTTCTTCATGACCTTGGCACCAAAATTAACGGGTGCCGTGAAGGCCGTGTTGGTGTAATTGTTGACCGCCTTACCGCCCAACGTATAACCAGCTAAAATTTTCTTTTTCTGGTTATAGAATTTGAGTTGCTTATTCAGTGCTTTCTTGGTGATGGTATCTTTCTTCATTTTGTAAGTTTGGGCTAACCGCCATGGGACCCGGCAAGCATTGTAGCCGACTTGGTTGTCGGTTCCCGACTCAATCGTGTAGGGCTTCACGGCCTTTAATTTGATGCTCTTCCCGGTCGCAAAAATAAAGTCGGGGAATAGCCCGGTCTTATGCCGCGCACTCAGCTTCTTAACGGCCGTTTGACTGCGAGTCGCCACCTTGGTCCAAGTACTATCCTTGGTGTACTTGGCAAACGTCTTAAAGTACCCGGTCATCAAATCAGCCGTCCGGAGCTTGCTGACGTCGTAGGAATTAGTCGCCCAGTTCCCCATCTTGGGTAGATAGGTCGTCTGGTTGATTTCCTTTTGCTTGATGGCTTTAATCAGTTTCTTGGCAGCGGCCTTGTAGTTGACCTTCTTGCTACCCCACTTTTTGTCAGCCAAAATCAACGCGTAGGCGATGTCCAAATCCCCATCGGTCGCGGAATTCTTCTGTTGCCCCACACTGGTCATCTTACCGTTACGCTTGGTTTGTTGCCATTGCATCAACGGCACCTTGCTGGAGACCCGGTGGGCGCGGTAATACTTGTACATTTGGTTAAACGTAGTCCGCGTATTGACCCCCTTCTTAGCGGCCAAAACTGCGGCCAGCATCCCATAACCTTGTCCTTCAGACAGCGCGGTCGTGGTGCCAGAACCGCTGTTGGTCTTCACGTACTTCTGCGTCTTGCCACCCACGTAAACCTTTTGCCACTGCTTGTACAACGTTGTGGCCGAAGCCGCGTGAGCCGTAGTCGTTGGCGTCGCGATGGTGGTCGCGGTCAAGGCCAACCCACTGACGGCGACGATTCCCGCTAGGCTGGCCCAAAATTTATGTAAATTCATGTGTGCGAAACCCCTTTCATACTTGCTTACCTCTATTATAAGCTAAATTCAAAAAGCCACCGAACCCAAAATGGATTCGATGGCTAAAGTTTTTATATTATAATAGTTCGTTTCCGCCAGCGGGCTCAAGAATCCCTGCTGTGGGAAACAACTCCCACACAGCTAGCCATCTTGGCCCACGTCTGGTCGTTGAACCATTTCAACAGACGACTAAATCTATGGTTTTCTTTACGCACTAAACCAGTCTCAGCCGCAGAGATGGTGAAAATGAACCTGGTTGGCCCAGCGTTAGTGACCAGAGGCGGGTCAAAATTCCCGGCTGTGTCGATGGTCTTAGCTGAGCGGTTTTCTCAGTTTAGACCATGGGGCAACCTTTGAGACCGTACCTCAGGCTCAAAGTTGAGGTGGAATCCCGTTTTCCAGGCTGGAACCGACCCCACAGCAGGGTGTTTTGAACCCACCGCCGGGAACGAACAGCACCTCCACCGAATCAGTTTTCACCATCCCGGAGGCGTCAATAAAAAGCTAGTTTAATCCTTGAAGATTTCCTTAGCGATATTGAAGGCAGACCAAGCTTTTGGCCAACCAACATAGAAGGACAGGTGCGTAATCACTTCTGCAATTTCGTCCTTAGTAATGCCGTTACCCTTCCCAATCTTCAGATGTGCGGGTAATTGTTCAAAATTCCCAGCGGAAATCAGGGCGGAAATTGTGATCAGACTGCGTTGATGGGCGGATAGTTTATCCTCACGTGACCAGACTTGCCCAAATAAAACGTCGTCATTCAGTTCGGCAAACTTGGGGGCAAATTCACCTAAGTTATCCCGACCAGCTGTTTGTTTCTTTGTCATGGTTATGACCTCCTAGTCTAATGCATCGTAATGCGCGTCATCAACGGGTTCCAACCATTCTGGGGTGCCCGCAGTAATCGCCACGTGGCTGAACCAGCTGTCCTCGGTTGCGCCGTGCCAGTGCTTCACGCCATCCTTGGTCACCACCACGTCGCCGGCGTGTAACCGCCGAGCTGGCTTGCCTGCTTCTTGGTACCAGCCTTCGCCACCGGTCACCAATAAGATTTGGAAGCCATCATGGTGAATGTGCCAGTTGTTCCGACAACCGGGTTCAAAGGTGACATTGCCCACGCCCACACTGACGTCGGGATCACTGACTAATCCTTGTAAATAACTTTGACCGGTGAAGAATTGTTGGTACGCCTCGTTCTTGTCGCCGAGGGGGAAGATAACCCCGTTTTTAACATCTTCGTTTTTTGCCATTATTGATTGCTCCTTTTTTGCCATTATTGATTGCTCCTTTTATTTATTAAATTTTTGTAGATAATCGTGAAAGCTCTCGGTGTCCGGAATGGTGTGGTCGGTCTTGCCGTCATACCAGTCGATCTTGCGACCCAAAACTTTCAAATGCATTTGAAGTTCAGCGATATCTGCTTCGGCATCGTCCTTGACCTTCTGCAGCATCGCCCGACGCTCGGCAATTGTGTCGTCACCCTCGGCACGAAGCTGGACGTAACGTTTCAACTCATTCAGTCGCATGCCGGTGCCTTTCAGATGCAAAATGAACCCGATCCAACGAATATCTTCTGCCGTATAGTACCGAACGCCATGCTCATCTCGCTGAGACCGAATCAGGCCCTGGTCCTCGTAATATCGCAACGTGTAGGCTGATAGCCCCACCAGCTTTGCAAACTCGCCAATCCGATACTGCTTTTCGTGCAACACCTAACGCCTCCCTCTCTTGCTTACAGACCCTAGTAAACACCTTTGAGTGCACTCGAAGGCAAGGGTTATTTACCAAAAAAATAAAAAATAAAAACGCTATCCCCGCCGAAACGGCGTGATCGCGTCTTAACGTCAAACTTATGGTCGACCGTTCACATCCCCTACTGAATCGTTGTGAACTGGTCAATCGCGAGTTGCATGGTCTGGTCAAACCGGTCGTCAACCTTGCGGGCAGGCAACCGTAAGAAGCCACCAATTTCCTGCAAGATAAAGCCAAATAAGGCGGACCTGTACAGCGTGGATTCAACCAGCGCCGTGTTGTCGACCTCATCTAGATGTAGACTGGCAAACATTTGCTTGTACAGGTCGACCAAGGCTTGATGGGTCGCCGTCAAATGTTGCAGGTCATTGGGATTTAACAGGATGGGGGCTAGATGCCGCTGCTGTAAACAGCCCGCCCGAAATTCCTGGGCAAAGACCCACAAGGCCTCCTTGCCAGCGACCCCCACCAGGCGCCGCATTAAACGATCCGCAATTTCCTGCACGAAGGCGACCCCCACCTGATCCAACAGGTCGTTCAAACTATCAACATAATTATAAATGGATTGTGGCCGTACCTCTAATCGGCTGGCCAACTCCCGAATCGTTAAATGGTCTAACCCATCCACAGCAATGATGTCACTGGCCTGGTCCAAGACCTTTTCCCTGGTTAATGTCCGTCGTTTTACCATATTGTTACCCCTCTTCTCCTGTCTGTTCCTCAAGTAAGCTGTCGTTTACGGCGATAGCAGACTGCCATTCAGTCTTCTTCAACCTGACTGAAATTTCAGCGTTCGATTAACAAACTGAGTTGTTTTCATAATTGTTTTTGCGTCAGTTAAAAGCTCTTTGGTACCCGTGGCACCACGTACTATTATTATACCCTGAAAAGAATTTTTAATAAACTGTTCTAAGTAGTTTATTTATTTCCTTTAACAGGTTATAATGGTTTTAAAATTTACGGGAACCGGATGATTCCCACCAAAAGAGGCTTTTATCATGACAGATACCAATGGCAAACCTTTTAGCCGCGTGTGGCTAATGGTGACGCTAATGTTCGGGACATTTTGTACGGCCCTGACCACCAACATGCTGGTCACCGCGTACCCCACGTTAATGACCCGCTTCGATATTTCTAGTGCCACCGTTCAGTGGCTGACGACCGGCTTTCTGCTGGTCATGGGGATTATGATTCCCATCAGTGCCTGGCTGATCAACAACTTTAGTTTACGCATCATTTACCTGACCGCCCTGAGCTTTTTCCTGGCCGGACTGGTTATCAGCTATACCGCTAACAGCTTTAACCTGATTTTTCTAGGTCGGCTGATTCAGGCTATCGGTGTGGGAATTACCTTCCCGACCATTCAAACCGTTCTGCTCGTCACCTTTCCCGCCGATAAACGGGGAACGATGATGGGGCTGGGCGGTGTCGTGATTGGCCTCGCACCAGCCTTAGGGCCGACCGTCTCCGGTTGGATTCTCGACAATGCCAGTTGGCGCGACCTGTTCGGCGTCATGATTCCACCGGTCATCTTGGTATTGATCCTGTCGCTGATCTTCGTGCGCCCAGTCATCCCCGTGAAAAAATCCCCCATCGACCTGCTGGCGATTTTATTGTCGACGATTGGATTTGGGAGCCTGCTCTACGGCTTTTCCGAAGTCGGTGAAAATGGCTGGGGCTCGACCAGCGTCATTGCTGGTATCCTGATTGGCCTCTTCTTCATTGGACTTTTCGCCCGTCACGAGTGGCCGCAAGCCCATCCTTTTCTCAATGTCCGCCTGTTAAAAATTCCGTCCTTTACCGTGGCTTCCTTTATCACGGCCCTTTCCAACACCGCCATGATTGGGATTCAAGTGGTCTTACCCATGTACCTGCAACAGGTGCGCGGCCTGACGCCCTTCCACTCTGGGCTAATGATTCTCCCCGGGGCCTTGGTCTATGGTCTGGTCAGCCTGTTGAGTGGCCACCTTTACGACCAAATGGGTGGCCGGCGACTGGCTTTGGTCGGCACGTTCCTATTAACACTGGGAACCCTGCCCTTTGCCTTTCTCACTCGTTCGACGCCGTACAGCTACATCATCTGTGAATACACGATTCTAATGATTGGGGTCGCCATTGTCACGATGCCGCTGACCGCCGCTAGTTCGATTGACTTGCGCGGCCTGCAGCTGAGTCACGGAACCGCCGTCAACAGTACCATGCGGCAGGTCATGACCTCGATGGGGACCGCCATTCTCGGCAGCGTTCTCACCAACGTCACGACCCAACACACGCCGGCGCATGCTTTACTGACCAGCGCACCGCTTGCGTACCAGAACCAGGCCTACGACGCGGCCATGACCGGTTTCCACGCTGCCTTCCTGGTGGCCACGGCCTTTGGCATCATCGATTTCATCTTTGCCTGCTTCGTTAAACGACAGGTCCAGGATCAAGAACAGGAGGCCACCGCATGATTTTAATTTTACTTTTACTCGGGATTCTGTTGTTCATCGGCGGCTTCCTGCTACTACCCACGAAACGCCAACGGTTCGTCGGTGGTGGCCTGGGGTTCATCGTTCTGGTCGGTGCCGCTACCTTAATGATTGGCAACGACAACTGGCACTGGGGGATGCACCAAGTAACGACGACGCGAACAACCAACATCGCGTCCATTTCACCCTCTAAGCAAGTTAACCTCTTAGTTTATCAGCCAATCCGGCAAGCCAAAAAGGAACGGGTTTACGTTTACCGGCTGCCGAATCAGCAAAAACAGCGGCACACCGCGGCCAGCGTAAAGACCCATAATCAACTTAATTATCGCGACGTGTCGCAAGCTAAGTTGCAAACCAAAACCACGCGCTGGCACTATAATAACGCGTTGTGGCGGGGATTATTCTCCTGGACCGGCCAACACCAAACGCTGATCAAGCGCCAAAACACCTTCATTCTGCCACACAGCTGGACCACGCTCAGTGTGCGGCAGGCCAAGTGGTTGTCACAAACGGTCGCCAAGCAGGAAGCAACGGTCAAGTCTAAGACAACGAAGGCCGTCACCGCGGCTGTCATTGCGGCCAAAGAAGCTCAACCTGACCTGACACAACAACAGCTCAAACAGATTCAACAGAAAGCCACGCGCACTGCTCAACAACAAGCGACACAACAAGCTGCCAACGGCTTAGCCCGCCTGTTAAAGCAAGCGCAGCAACAACCAGCAAAATAGAAGAAACCAGAAAACTAACGTCGTCAGCCACCTCCGGCTTCCAGGAATTCCGGCTGCTATGGGGCCCGGCTCCAGCCTGAGGACCGGTCTTCCACCTCGCTTTGAAGGCGCGAAAACCACACGTCTCCAAAGTCGGCCCATGCTGTAAGCTGGCAACCCACCAGCTAACACCATCGACACAGCTACCTCCATCCCTGGAGCCTCCGGTTACGTTGGTTTTCTTCCTGCTTAAATTGTTCTAGTTACCCTAATTTTTTCAGGTTGAACTCTCAAATTTACGTATTTTGTTCACCTCTGACGGTACACCTGGATTATTGCTATTTGATTAACTACTACCACCGGGCAACGACGTTGTTGTCTCACGGGTTATGCGTTAAATCAATATTAGCTACAATGACGATGAAAATGAGTCATTTCTGCACACGTGGACGCCTCTGGTCCCCATGTCAGTGACCAGAGGCGAATCAAGGTAACCAGCTGTGTCGATGGCGTTAGCTGAGGTTTCCCACTCAGCTTAGGCCATGGGACGACCTTTGAGACCGCACTTCAGGCTCAAAGTCGAGGTGGAAGCCCGGTTCTCAGGCTGCAACCGGCCCCACAGCAGGGCACCTTGAATTCGCCGCCGGGAACGAACAGTTACGATAATTTCATCGCCCACAGCGTTCCGACCCATTTTCACCGGCCCGGAGGCGAAAACAAAGACATAACAAAACGACCAGGACAATGGCGTCCTGGTCGTTTTGTGCTACGGTCACTTATCAAAATTAATGCCGCCGCTGACGATCATAGAACCCCAGCAACGTGACAATCAGTAAGGCGAAACCTGCTAAGGTCAAGGCCTGATTGATTGGCCGTTCACCAGTTTGTGGTAACGTGTGGCCGGCGTACTGCGGTGTGCTGCTAGCGTGGTGCAAACTAGTCGTCGCGCTACCAGTTCCGGTTGCAGAGCCATTTCCAGTCGCATTCCCAGCTGGCGACATCGTAGTTCCCGTCGTTGTAGCAGTGCCATTCGCACCACTGCCGCCCGTCACGGGATGCTGCGTGGTCGCTGAAGTTCCTGGCTTGTGCGTGCTGGTTCCCGGTTTCTGTGGCTTTTGTGGTTTCTGAGGACTGGTTGGTTTCTGAGGCTTTTGTGGCTTTTGTGGCTTTTGCGGTTTCTGCGGATTAGTTGGTTGCTGCGGTTCTGTTGGCGTTGTTGGCGGCACAATCGTATTACCGCCACCACCGGTTCCAGGGTTCCCTGGTGTTGTCGTACTACCACCTCCGCCAGGACCAGGATTTGGATTCTCTGGAGTTACAGATCCACCAGGATTTCCTGGATTTGGTTCGCCACCGCCACCAATGTCACCACTGTCTTCCCGTTCATCGACCGCGAAGACCTCAACTGGCGTCGTTTGCCCCGCCACAATAGTAAATGGGATGGGTGTTGGATCTAGCGCAAAGCCGGCTGGTGGCGTCAGTTCAACGAATTCGTAATCACCTGCGGGCAAGTCTGTGTACGCAATTTGTCCTTGCTCATCGGTAGCTAACCGGTCCGCAATGACCGTGCCATCAGTCTTTTGCAACCGATAAATGGCTCCAGGCAATTCCTCTCTGGTTTTATTATCCCGTTTCGTCAGGACAACCTCACCCGTGGCGTTCTGCCCGTTACCACTACCGTTGCCGCCCCAGGCAATCTGCGACCCGACCGTCTTGCCATCCCAGGTGGCCTGGTTGAACCAACTACCACCGGTATTTAAGATGGGTTTGGTTTGGTAGGTCATGTTCACAGCAGAGGTCACGTTATCAAATTTAAACGTCATCTCACGGTCATTATTGGTGACCTCAGGAGTGATCGTGCCGGTCGACGTAAAGCTCCCATCGGCACTATAGTTCCCGGTTTCGGCGTGGACCGACCCCGGGATATAATCCTGGTCGCCGCCCAAGGTGTCGGTCACCACGGTTGAGCCCACGTTCTGACCACCAGGATTAAACGCAATATTCCAGGTCAGCTTAGTCGGCACCCCGTTCTCATCCTTCTCGGCAACCCAACCAATTTTGTTGATGCCCCAGTCGAGGCCGGAGCCGTTATTATTGGTCGTGCCTTTGACGTAAAATTGGAGCTTGCCACCCCGGTTGGTCCCAACACCAGCCAGTACATCATTAAATGTGATGGTCCCGCTGGTTTGACCAGCCTTAATGACAAACGTCCCCACTTCATAACCCGATGAGTCCAGCAGTGGCACTGTCGTATCGTGTTCGGCAACGGACCCGGCTGGTAACTCAACAGTCGCGGTATCGCCCGCGGCAATTGGTGCACCATCCTTGATGCCCCACTCGTACTCGACGGAATAAGTTGTCCATTTGTCCAAGCTACTGCCATTCTGAATGGGTTTGCCATGAACATCGGTAATCGTGGCGTCGCTCCCACTTAACCCGCCTGTGGCGACGGGCATGCCATGGGCGACAACGCCGTCAAAGACTGCTCCCCCGCCAAGGAAGACGGCCAGAGCTATAACGAAGCCCAGCACGACCTGATAGATCTTCCTGCGCATTGCAATCCTCCTCCAATCTAACACATGCTTTCCTAACTTCTTCCTGACTATCCGCAACCTTGCCCTCACTATAGGCCCAACACCGGCTTAGGGGTTAAGTCCTAAATTTAAAAATGGGGGTTAAAAAAGCATTGGCCGCCAACCCGCAGTTTAAAACGCCTTCCCATTGACGCTACCGCCGATTCACCATCCACTCCTGCTGGTGGCACGTCTTTTGCCCGACAAAAAACGCGCAACCACAATGATTGCGCGTTCATGCATTTATATGATTAAGCTAATTTCGTGTTAACTAGTCCGTCTGTTGCTCCAGCTCGGTCTGCCGATGTTGCTTGATCACATGATTCAGCGTTAATGCTAAGACCAAGGAGATGGCGGCATACCCAGCTGCGCCCCAGCTGATGCGGTTCAGGCCAACGACGCCCAGCATCCCGGAAGCCGTGGCTGACCCCAGAGAAATTCCAAAGTTAAAGAAGATGGAATTTAAGGATGATGCCAATACGGCTGATTGCGGGTAGTCTTTCTCAGCAATATTTAAGAAGTGAATCTGAATGGGTGAGTTGAGAATCGTGACGATCAGGCTCATCACTAATAGGATGGCCAGGCCGACAAACTTGTTGCCTAGACCAAATGGCAGGAGGGCTAATAGGATCACGTCCGCCACGTAAAAACGCGGCATGATGCGTAGTCCATTACGTTCCGCCAGCATCCCCGAGAACCGGTTGCTGAGAATGCTCATAATCCCAATCAGGAACAGCAGCCAATTTAAACTGGTCGTGCTAAAGCCTAGCGCGGTCGTCAGCAGTGGCCGAATGTAGGTGTAGTACGCGTACATCGTGGCCGCCGTGAATAGCACGAGCGCGATACCCACGTAGATTCGGCGGTCCTTCAGTAAGACTAATTGGTTCTTCACGCTGCCTTGCACCTGCTCGACCTCGCGTGGCAACAGCCAGCCCAACAGAACACAGGTGATGGCACTGATGACGGAAATCAGGTAAAAGGCGTCGTGCCAGCTATAACTGGTACTGATAGCCGTCCCAATTGGCACCCCAAAGACGGAGGCAATACTGAAGCCGGCAAAGATCCAGGAGACCAGGCTCGCCCGCTTTTCTCGCGGCGCAATTGCACTGGCAAACGTCATGATGAGGGAAATAATCGCCCCCGCGACCACGGCCGTCAGAACTCGTGACAGCAGTAGGACCGGATAGCTCATCGCCAACCCGCTCAACGTATTCCCGATCAAAAAGATCACCATCAGGGTCATTAGCGTCTTGTAGCGACTAAACCGGTTGGTTAAAATCGTGATAAACGGCGTGCTAACGGCATACACCGTCGCAAAGATTGTCACCAAATACCCCACGGTCGCCACCGGAATCTGGTACTCCTTAGCGATGTCGGACAGGACCCCGACCACGATAAATTCGTTGCACCCCAACATGAAGGCAACTAGGACAAACACGATGGCTTGCCAACGATACTTGTTCATTTGCAATTCCTCTGATTTCTTAAACTTGCGAACGGGTCAAAACCGATGTCCGCATACGAATGATTTTCTACTGGTCATCCCCACTTTTCAATTTTGGGGGAAATGACAGTAACTTTATCTTTAACATTACACTATCTCGCCCCAAAATATTAGGGGGACGACTCAGGTAATCCCTTACATTCGCAAATTATTTTTTGAGCATTCTCTAGGCACTCTGAAACCCGATTGTTCAGTCTTCCTTAACCGCGACCCGCTGCCGCTGATGGGCTGCGTTGGCCCGATTTAAAATGACGGCAACAATCAATGACAGAATGGCAAAAACTGTGGCGCCATATCCTAGGCTCAGGAGTCCGCCGCGGACCAGGACAACTGAGGCTGTGGCCGACCCTAGTGAGATACCGATATTAAAGAAAATAGCGTTGAGCGAGGACGCCAGGAGCGTTGCCTGGGGATAGTCTGCCTCCGCCACATCGAGAAAGTGAATCTGAATCGGTGAATTCACCACGGAAATGATGAGGGTCAACACTAAGAAGAGGCCAAAGCCCGTCACCCGATTACTCATCGCAACGGGCAACAATAATAGCAAGATAATATCAACGACATAAAAGCGGGGCATCGTGGTCAACCCATCCCGTTCTGCCACGGTTCCCGACAGCCGGTTGCCCAGGATACTCATGAGGCCCAGCGCAAACAGCAACCAATTTAGCGCTATGGTCCCGAAGCCTAGACCCGTCGTGAGTAGCGGTCGGATGTAGGTGTAATACGCGTACAGAGCCGCGGCGGAGAAGAGAATCAGAATGGCACCCAAATAAATGCGCTTGTCCGTCAACATGACTAGTTGGTCCTTGATGCCACCCGCGGCTTGGGGCAGGTCTCGGGGCAAAATAACCGCCATGACCACACACGTTAGGAGGCTCAGAACGGAAATCAAATGGAAGGCCACGTGCCAGCTGGTTGCGGTACTGATGGCCGTGCCAATCGGTACCCCCACGACGGAGGCAATACTGAAGCCGGCCGCTAGCCAGGAAATCAGCATCGCCCGCTTGTTCCGGGGCGCAATATCGTTGGCAAAGAGAATGATCAACGACTCAATCGCCCCGGCAACCGCCGCCGTCAGCATGCGGGATACCAGGAACCACCCGTAGCTGGTCGCAAAGCCACTCCAAGTATTGCCCACCAAAAAGATGAGCAGCAAGACCATCAGCGTTTTATACCGGTTAAAGCGGTTGCCGAAAATGGTAATCAACGGCGTGCTAATCGCATAGACAATGGCAAAGATGGTCACCAGGTAGCCGGCCGTCGCCACGGTCACGCGCAGTGAACGGGCGATGTCTGAGATGACCCCGACCACCATAAATTCGTTACAGCCCAGCATAAACGCCACGAGCACCAAGGCACTGGCCTGCCAGCGATACTTGTTCATTTTCGTTCCTCCAATCAGAAAAAACTGCTTTCTTTTAGGGTACACTATTTGCGACGCTGTCGTTAGAGAAAATTAAAAGAGCTTCCGCCAGTAAGTTGTTGAAAACTCTGCCTGATTCTATAGGAAACGATAGATACTTTGGGGAATTCCCAGTGAGGTCGCCATCCAGTCTGTGCGCTGTTTTAGTGAGTCTGGGTGGCTGGCTCTTTGAAATAGCACTATTTTGACCCATCGGCTAGTAATATCTTGTCCTTTCATTGAACCCAAGTGATTCATCCGCTACAATTTAAATAGGTGTTAACGGATACATCACTGATTTAATGAAGGATTTGCCATTACTATTAAGAAGGTCTGATTATGTCTAATTCTTCATCAACACAAAAAAATTATAGTAACCTCGCCCATGCTTTGGCAAAATTTACTAGTCTCACGCAAATAAAAGCTCTTTGTTATGACTTTAATGGCATATTGTTAAAAGACGACGCTGTGTTTCTCAATAGTTTAGCTATCAAACAGGCGCTAGCTGACGAGGACCTGACACACTTCGCCATCTTTCCGGTTACCCTGGGCACGCAACTCTGGGGTACCATCATGTGTACCGCCAAGAACGTCTCCTCCAAGCGCTTGTCACTCGCACAAGATTACCTCACCAATGTCCTACGGGAATCCTTCGCCAGCAACACGGATTCTTTTACTATCTGGGATGCGTTAACTGCCCACCAAGTCAAACAGATCAATTATTTCCACAATTTCTTCCCGCTTTCTGAGCCTAACCCGCTAGCCACGCCTTCAAATCCGGCAACCATCAACGGACATCCCATTGCCAACTCTGATGCTTACCACAGTATCAAGCTCGCCATGGCGTATATTCATCGAAACATCCAACAGTCACTCTCCTTAAACGACGTGGCGGAAGCGGCCTACCTCTCCCCGTCATACCTGAGCCGTCTATTTAAAAAATATCTGCATGTTAATTTTGTTGAGTACGTCAATAATCAAAAAATTGCCCTGGCTCAAGAAAAACTGGCCCTGACCCTCACACCCATTAATCAAGTTTCGGCACAATTGGGCTTCTCACAAACCAGCTATTTTACGAAAATATTTAAGCGCAAAACACATCTAACGCCCTCAGAATTTCGACAACACAATCATGCCATCCAAAAAGTTTACACGATTCCCCGTGACCTGGATTGGGATGATTCTGCCTCCATCTACGACGTCACTAAAAATTATTTTGAACGCCATGAAATTAACTACCAAACAGATGCTGACGACGATGGCGCAACTTATTTAACCCGCATCGGCAATTTAGCTGATAAAGAAGACTCACAAGGCTGGGTCTACACCGTCGATGGCCAGCAGCCTGTACAATCTGCTAATGAAGTAAACGCACAAAACAAATCCGTAATTCAATGGGTTTACATGAATTACGCTAATTAACTATAGCAAAAAGCTCAGCCGAAATGGCTGAGCTTTTTCTTATTATAACGATTGATTCACTTGCTACCAAGGTAATCTTAGTAGCCCTTAGTCGTAAAGTACCAGTGAACCTTATCGCCATTCTTAATTGCTTTTTTGTTGGCAGCCTTGTCAATAAACTTACCATTGACGCGGTACTTCCAACCACTACCGACCTTGACGTCGTTTTGTGCTAAACCATTCACACTGCTGACAAAGACGACGGCACCATTTTGGTAAACCAGTTTCAGTTTGGAGGACTGGAGCACGGTAAATGCATTTGATTGACTGTTAATGGTGACATCACCGTCAAAGAAGGTCTTCTTATAGCCAGTGACCACTAAATGGGCCTTCTTGGCTGTCTGCGTCTTCTTTGCGGCTTTCTTAGTTGCGGCTGCGTGATGCGTCGTGGTTGTTGCGGCCTTCGACTTAGTTGCCTGCCGATGAGTAGTCGCCGAACCGGTATTGGCGGCTGAGCTCGATTTTGTACCGGCTGTTTGGCTAGCTTGATGGCTCGTGGTTGCGGCTGAGCTGACATTAGATACGTGACGCTTGGTTGCGGCTTTCTTCGACGACGAACTTGCCCGTTTGTGGTGCGCCTTCTTGGCTACTGAACTGCTGGCCTTGCTGGCAGATTGGGCAGACGAGGAACTACTCGTCGCAACCGTATCCGGTGCCGAGGTCGCCTGACTCTGATGACTTTGTTGTAGCGCGAGCGCGCCGCCAATCACCAAAATCGTGACGACGACCGCCGCGATGATCCATCTTGTCTTCTTCATGTTGACTACTCCTTATTCCAACGCTTATTTGAACGTGTAAACTAGCTTCTTGCTGTAGTTCCCGTTGTTGGCAGCCGTTGCAGCTAAGCTAACTTGACCGTAAGCCAAGACCATGCTGTAAGCATCCTTCACGGAACCATCAGCCTTAACGTAACTGAACATCGTCTTCAATGGCGTTGCGGTTTGACCCTTCTTAAGCGCCGTCTTGTTCACAAACTTGAAGGACGTCTTGGTAGTTGATAAGGCTAAGATCCCTTCGGCAGTTGAGTTGGCGTTAGGATTTTGCTTGCCCTGGTACGTGTAACCAAAGGCCCCACTCTTGTAGATGTTCTTCTTCAGGTAGCTGCGACCAGCAATTTCGGCCTTGGTAACGGTTTTGTTGGTGCTCTTACCCATCATCAAAGCATTTACAGCAGCGGCAGTGGTATCGCTGTCGACACTAGCAACGGTGTTGTTGTAAGCCCACCCCTTGTTGGATTGTTGGCTCTTAGCAATCTTCAAGCTCAAAGAAGACTTGGAGAACTTCGCCTTGCTAGGCTTCTTGAAGGTCTTGTTTGAGGAAACGGCAACCAGTGCTTGGCTTTGGACGTTAACCGTTTGCTTGCTCATGGATTGCTTGTACAACGTGTTGACCAGGTTCAAGCTCTTCTTAGAGCCGGCTGGCGTGTACTTGGTTGGGTTAACCCCAATTGCTTGCAGGCCGATGATGGCCGTGGCCAACGTTGCGGGATCACTCTTGCTGGACACAATCAGGTTCTTCTTAACCAGTTTCTTGTTAGCCTTGGTAAATTTGTAACCTTGCTTCTTCAAGCCTAACAGGAAGTCGGAGTAACCGGAAGCGGCACCCGTCGTCTTGAAATCGGTCTTGCTAAAGATCTTGGCAGTGCCGTTCACACCGTCTTTATTTTGTTTCATCATCTTTTTGGCATATGTATACATCGCCTTGTTTTTGCTCTTTTGGGAGCTCTTGGAAGCGACTTTGATGCTAGCGGCATTAACATCCATAACGGGTACAACTGCCCCTAAAGCCATTACGGCGGTCAATGAAGCTGTGATTAACTTATTATTCAACATAAAACTATCCCCTTTTATAAAATATTGTACTTGGTAATCAAACGATCCATAAGCTTACGCCATGGTTGATACAGAAGCAGTAAACTAATCCCGTTCGTTGCGGCATGCATAGCATCAAACATGAGACTGGCTGCAAACGACAGGAAGAAACTGGCGGGACGTAATGGCCGAACGTAGGCCAACGCGTACCAAAGATCCATGATCCAGCCGAACCAGAGGCCCCACAGAGTTCCCCAGATGACCATCACCCAAAGATTATTCTTCAACTGGGTGCGGCCGAGGAGTCCTGTGGTCAGTCCCATGAGCCCCCAGGCTAGCATTTGCCAAGGGGTCCACGGTCCCTGTCCCAGGAACAGGTTGGAGACCAACGCCATCATCGACCCAGAAACGAAGCCGAGCTCCGGTCCCAGGCTGACGGCACTGACGATGACCACAAAACTAGTCAGCTGCACGTTGGGAATTGCGGCTAAGGGCACGCGCCCCATGACGCCTAGGGCCACAATGACCGCTAAAAAGACTAACAATCGCGTACCCATTTGCCGTTTCTCAAAGTGCCAGTAGGCTGGCAATAAGCTGACGGCCAGACAAGCAAAACTAAAAATCACAAAATGATGTCCCTTTAACAGGAGCATCCCCGCTAACAGAACCAGGATTAAGCCCACCGGCACAACCAAATTCCAATTGTTTTTCCACCATCCACGCTGTACGATTTTTCTCACCTCCTTAATCGGTTATCTGTGTGACGTCTTGACTAAACAAGGCGGTTGGGACCTGTTGCCGAAGCAGCCGGTTGACAGCGGTCGTGGACAAGAAGTTTTCCGTGAAGAACTGCCGCGTTGGTTGCGGTTCGGTCAGACACCCGTTAAACATGAATGTGCAGGTGTCCGCAAATTCCGCACAAAAGTCCATGTCGTGGCTGGCCATGATCAGCGTTAGCCCGGCTTGATGCTTCGCTTGCAAGATACGCCCAACCAGCAATTTCGTCGCCGGATCCAAGCCCTTGGTCGGTTCGTCCAACAGCAGGACTTGTGGCCGCGTAATCAGTGCCAAGGCTAAGCCGAGAAGCTGTTGCTGGCCACCACTGAGGTCGAACGCATTCTGCTCGGCCACCGCCTGCAATTTAAATGTTTCCAACGCGCTTTGCACACGTTCGGTCACGTCACCGGATGCCAGCTTGGCTTGGGCCGTTAGCTCCTCGGTGACCGTGTCGCCGTTGAACTGCTCCGTCGGGTTCTGCGACAAATAACTAAGCTGCCGCAGTCGGTCGCGATTCTTCATCTTCCAAATAATCTGATGATTCAAGCGAACCTTACCATGTTGCGGTTTGCGGAGGCCCGCTAACACTGTTAATAGCGTCGACTTGCCGGACCCATTTTTACCGATGATGGCTAGCCAACTCGCTGGCGTCACGGTCAGGTCGAGTTGATGCAAAATGTCACCAGTTGTCGGATACCGTAAGGACACGTGTTGAACTTCAAAGTGCCAGTCGGCCGGTCGCTTGATGGACTCGGGTTCCACTAACGGTGCCGCCTTAAACCGCCAGCCCCGCTGGGTGATCAGCCGCCGACCAGCCGTCACGGTCAACGGCAAGGGCGTCGCATCCAAGTGGTGGGCCAGGAAAAACTGGGGCACGGCCGGGACAAACGGTTGAAGCTTGGGGGCCGCCTGCATGCGCCGCAGACCGGTCGAGACATCCCCGTCGTATGTAAGATGCCCATCCTCTAGGAGCACCAGCCGGTTGGCTAGGGCCAACACCCGATTCAACCGGTGCTCCGTCAGGACGATGGTAATCGCGAGTTCATCGTGCACCTGCTGTAAAATGTTCAAAAAGTTTTGCGCCGTCGTCGGATCTAACTGGGCGGTGGGTTCATCCAGCAGAATCACCTGGGGCTTCAGTGCTAAGACTGAGGCTAAATTCACTAGCTGGAGTTGCCCACCTGAAAGGTCCTGAATCGGCATGTGGAGAAACTGATTTAGCCCTAAGAAGTTGGAGACCTCAGCGATGCGACTATTCATCTCAGCCGTTGAATAGCCCAAGTTTTCTAAAGGGAACGCCAGCTCCTCAATCACCGTGGCCATGATGGGTTGGACTTGCGGGTCTTGGGCGACGTAGCCCAGCTGCTGGGCACTGACGTTACTGGTGAGTTCGGCCACCGGCGTTCCCTGATACAGCACATCGCCGCGCTGTTCGCCAGCTGGCTTGAGCTCCGTTTTCAATTGTTTCAGTAAGGTGGTCTTGCCACTCCCGGTTGCCCCCACGATGGTGACGAACTCACCGGCAGCGATTTTCAGGGAGATGTCCACCAGCATCGGCTGGGTCTGCCCCGCATATGTAAATGATAAATTCGAACAGGAAATCAATTCTCGCATAACTTGTATCCCCCCTCACCGACTAATGGTAATCCCACAAACGCTAGCAATGGGAGGAGTAACCAACCATCATGACTGCCCAAAATGGTAAACCGAGTCACATCGCCGGTCCAGCCCCATCCTTGAAAACGGAGGATTATGGTTAGGCTGAAAATAACCAGGCTACCAACAATAAACCAGCCGTCCATGGTCTGCCAACGAAACGTTTGATAGTGACTGCGTTTCTTGGCGCCAAATCCGCGGGCTTCCATTAAGACCGCCGTTTCCATGGCTGACGAAACGGAATCAATCAATAGGATGCGTAGTAGCCGGCCCGTTTTCTGCAACCGTTCGCGCCAGCTACCCTCACTCAATACCACGTTACGGGTCTTCTGGAGCATCAGTAACCGTCGAAACTTTTGGGTAAACAGATTGACCATCCGCAACGAAATCGTCAGGAGCATTGCCAAGCGCGGAACCACCGGAAACAGGAGGTAACTCAACTTAGGTGTGGTAATCACGCCATTAAACAGGACGAATGCTAAAATCATGCCACCCAACGACAGGGCCATGGTCACCCCATACAGCGTCGCGGTCTGCGTGATGCGAAAGGTCCAGCTGCCTAACTGCCATGACCACAACGTTTTGGTGCCGGTCTGATTTAAAATCACGTTAAAGACAAAGATCATCAGCATCAGTGAGCCGACACCCTTTAACGTCCCCCAAACCTTTTGGCGACTGAAGTACCAACTACATAAGACGGCTAACCCGACAAACAAAACGCCTGTCACTAATAAATGGTTAAACACCAGTAAGAGGACAAAAAGCTCAACAAAATAAATTGTCGCCGTCAGAGGATGCAAGCGACTAAAAAAATTCAATTCGTCAAAGATCCCGACTCTCATGTTTTCTCCCACCCATTCGTTATGAAACCGTTTTCCAGTATTCTATGATAGCATCTCAGTTATTTCACAATCCCCAATATCTTGTTAAGGTTATCCTTTTTAATACTACGAGTTGTGTTATATTGCAATTTTTATCTTTTCTTGTCACTACTGGGTGAAATTATACCAGTAATCCAGTTTCTCTGTTTAGACAGGTCGGGCCAACTGCTCCCTTGACGACCTCAGCGCACCCGCCCGGTCGCCTTTTCACCAAGCCACTTTTATTTTGGGCGACACACAAAAAGCCAGTACTTCTCCGCTATTACGCGTGAAATACTGACTTCTGATTAAGGTTATTTTGCAATGGTGCGTACGATTTGCTCACTGATCAGCTGCAGGTCTCGCTGCTTATCGCCCATAATACTGGGAACAAAATTGGACTCGATGATGAAGCCCATCAATTGACCCGCAATGATGCGGATGATTCCTGGCGCATCGATGTCGTCACGTAGCTCACCCGTCTCACGAAACATCTTCAAAAGTTCTGCCAGGAAATTAAAGTCATCGGCCGCCAGCAATTTGCCAAATAAGTCGCGCATTTCCTGACTGGTCATCATTTCCATGACCAAGATTTTAACCGCTTCTTTATTGCCCATGATGAACGCATATCGGTCGTGTACCATGAAGCTCACCATCTCTGGCAAGGTCTCACAGGCGCGGATACCACTGAAAAATTCATCCCGATAATGGGGAAAGAAGTTTTCCATGACGGGTTCCACGATGGCCAACAGGAGATCCTGTTTCGTGTGAAAATACTTGAAGATGGTGGCCTGGCTGATGCCCGCCTTTTCCGCTACCTGAACGGTCGAGGTGCCATCGAAGCCCTGCTCCGAGAAGAGCGCCAGCGCAGCCACCAGCGCAGATTTCTTACCCTTTGGCATCTTTTCGTGGTCTAGCCATTGGCGGTAACTACTAAATACATCTGGTTCCACACCCTTCACCCTTTCTAACTCTTTGTCGTTGCTTGTGCCTCCGGGTGCGTGAAAATAGGCCGTGACGCTGTGGGCGGACGCCCGGAGCCTTAGTGCGGTCTCCGGACTTACTTTGAGCCGCTGTGCGTCTCAAAGATACCAATTCCATAAGCGGCATAGCCACTAAGGGAATTCCCACGGCTGAGCCTATTTTCACCCACCCTGCGGCTTTACGTCTGTTTAGGTCGTTAGAACGGGCTCGCTACTGGTTTAATCCGTCCTCAACTCATTGTTAGTTACGATCTATATCCAATTCATTATACGCGATTCGTAGCCTAATCTCTCGTACTTTCCTAAACTTTCCGGTACCGCTTCATACCGATAATGTTCAAGAACGTCAGCACAACCAGGAAGACCAACAAGACCAGAATGTTCCAGCCTTCGTCAAAGATGGACGTCCCCCGCATGATGATATCGCTAACGGCATCACCGGAATATTTCAATGGGATGATGTAGGAAATGCCTTTGACCCAATCGGCCATGGAGTCCAGCGGAATGATTCCGGAGAAGAAAATCTGCGGAATGACGACCAGCGGAATGAATTGCATCATTTGGAACTCGGAGTTGGCAAACGTTGAGAGCAGAATCCCAAAGGCCAAGGCGACCAGTGCAAGAATCAGGTTGATCACAACCACACTGACCATGTTGCCGACCACTTCCATGCCAAGCAACCAAACCGTAACCAACACGATGAGCACCGTTTGAATCACGGCCAGAATGCCATAACTCAACATGTAGCCGAAGACGATGGACGACCGCTTAACTGGGGTTGCCAGCAACCGATCCAGGGTACCCGTCGTCCGTTCCTTTAACAGCGCCATCCCGGAAATCAGGAAGACGAAGAAGAACACGAAGAAGCCCATTAAGATTGGTAACATTTTGGCAAAGTAACCGGTATCCTTATCCCCATAAACGTAGTGATTGGTAATCTTCGGCGTCTTTTGACTGGTACTCTTGGTAGCCGTCGTCGTTGACTTGGCCTTAGTCGCTGCGGCCTGCTTGGCGGCTGCGGCATTCCCTGTCGCGGCCGTGGTACTAGCCGCCTGTTGCTTTTGCATGACCATCAGCTGAGCTTGGAGCTTGGCCATCCCAGTCGTGCTCTTTTTCAGCGCCGACTTTAATTGGTCAATGCTGGTGGCCGTCACGGCGTTCTTGAATGCCATCTTAACCGCCGCCGTCTTACTGGAGTCGGTGTTGGCGTAAGTCAGATCATAGTTGTTGCCATTTTTCTTGATGATGGCATCAATTTTTTCGTCCTGCAACGCCTGCTTAGCATCCGCCTTGGTGTCGTAGGTCTTCACGTCAACGTGCTTGATGTCGCCCATTTCCTGATTTAATTTCCGAGTGACGGCAACGGTCCCCACGTTCACGTCCGTGGTTGAGTTCGTGTTAAAGATCACACTCATTAGCAACATGATTAAAATGGGGGCGACAAACATTAACGCTAACGTTCGCTTATCGCGGATGAGTTCCTTCAGCACCCGATTCATAATCGCAATTGTTCTCATTATTCAACACCCTCCGCCTTTAAGAAAACGTCCTCAATCGTGTCCACGCCGTACTGTTGCTTCAATACTGCGGGCTTATCAAATGCCATGACCTTGCCGCCTAGCAACAGGGCCACGCGGTCGGTCAGTTCTGCTTCGTCCATCACGTGGGTCGTAATCAGAATGGCCCGCCCCGCATCACGAATCTTCCCCAACTCTGTCCAAATTTGACGCCGGAGAGCCGGGTCAATACCGACCGTGGGTTCATCTAAAATTAAGAGTTCCGGATTGCCCAGCAGCGCGATGGCCAATGACAACCGCCGCTTCATCCCCCCGGAATAACCGGCGACGCGCTTTTTCAGGTCGGCCGTCAAATCAACAACGCCAGCGGCATGGGCAATCTCTGCGGCCATTTTGGCCTTTGCAATGCCCTTCATCACGCCGAAAAATTTTAAATTCTCTTCCCCGGACAGGTCGTCGTACAACGCATCCGTTTGGGCCATGTACCCCATCCGGCCAAGCAATTTGCGGTCGGGCATGACAGTGTCAAAAACTTTGGCGGACCCGCCGTTAGCAACTTCCATCCCCAAGGCCACCTTGATGACCGTCGACTTCCCAGCCCCGGATGGTCCAATCAACCCGACGATTTCACCAGCGTTAACGGTTAAATTAATGTCCTTCAAGACGGTCTGGTCACCGAATTTTTTGGCCAAATGGGCTAAATCAATCATTGCTTGTGCCATAATAATGCCTCCCAAAACAAATTTTATGATAGGTGAGTGATTAATCACTTACTCAATAAGGTGAGTATATACTCACCTCTGATTTTTGTCAATAACTCTTGGAAAAATTCTATCATTTTGACAGGACACTCTGACCGCTATCCCGTGTCTCCCTAGCGATTTAGCTAATTGTGGGCAGCAAAAAAGTGGTCAACTTTCATCGTCGACCACCCATCTAAATTAGCTCAGTTAACGAACCTCGTCTCGCAGCGTCAGACCACTATAGTCTTCCATCTCCGCCGTTGTCGGGTAACCGCCCAGCTTCATGACTTTCTCACCCACGATGGTCACGGGTAAGACTTCAATGCCGTAATCCGCAATCAACTTGGCAACCTGCTTTTCCCGCACAAACGCCTGTGGGTTCTGGGCCAGATTCCGCCGCAAGACCCGGACATTCTCGCTGTGATTGATGAGCTTGGTCTGCGCAGTCAACCGAATCAAATCTGGATTGACGCTGGGGCCACAAACCCCGGTCGGACAGCAAAGCGCTTCTTCATAAATATTGATTTTTTTCATTTCGCTTATCTCCTAACTTTTCACTGGCTGGAGTCGTTGGGTTTCAAAATTGGCTTGCACGCCGACCACCGCAAAGTGATCAGCCGCGGCCGTGGCGACCCGGTCAATCCACGGTTGCTCATTTTGCGCTCGGACTTGGAGGAACGGACTCAATTTGCCGTTGGTTCCGAGCAAGCTCTGGTTGACGACCCACCAGGTGTGGGCAATCTTTGCACGGTCTAAGTCCCGTTGCAGCCGGAGCGTTTCGTACACCGGCGTGGCCTCTGGCAAGGTCACCATGATGGTTTCCGTCTGCTGAGGGTCCTGTAACCGGGGCAATAACCGTGTGACCGCGGCGGGAACGGTCCCCGTCGTGCGTTTGACCTCGGCCGCGTAGCTCTCCGTCGAGGACAGCAGGAGCAGCGTGTGCCCGGTTGGCGCGGTATCGATGACCAGCACGTCGCTGTCGTCTTCGTCCACAATTTTGGCAAAGGCCTCGAACGTCGCAATTTCTTGGGTGCACGGCGACTTCAGGTCCTCCATCACGTAATCAACGTCCTCGCTACCCATGTCCTGTTTGACCTGGGCAATCACGGTTTCCTGATAGTCCTTGAGCACCTGTTGCTCATCGATGTGGCTGACCTGAATCGCCGAATCTAACTGAAACCAGCTCAGGTGATCCGCGGGGTCGGTCGTGGTCAAATGCACGCGTTTGCCTTGGCGGGCTAATTGCTGGGCGACCTGAACGGCGATGGTCGTTTTGCCCACGCCACCCTTACCCATGGTAAAAATGATGCGCTGATTCTGTAACGCTTGCACGACGCGGTCCAATCCTGGATAATCGGTTGCCGCTGGTGCTTCCTGGGTCAATGCCGGTTGCTCATCCGCTAGTAACTGGCGCAGTTGGGGCACGCCACTCACGTTGTAAGCACGTAGGGGCACCTGCCAAGCGACGGGCAAAATATTGAACGGAATCGCCGCCAGGTCGGCCTGTTGCTGCTGATAAAGTTCTGGCGCCGCGGCCTGCTGGTCGGCTGGCAGGACCCCGTTGATCACCAGTTGGTGATGCGTGATTCCCAATTTGGCCAGCTCCGTCACCGTCCGACTGGCTTCCTGAAGCGTTGCCCGTTGCGGCCGTGCCACTAGGACTAGCGTTGTCTGATGCCCATCCGCCAACACCTGAGTGGCCTGGTGGTAGCGTTCCTTCTCCTCGCCTAGCCCAGACAATTGGCCCAGGCAACTCGTACCCAATTTATTCTCGTCGAGGTACTGACTCCACGCGGCGGGCAGCTGCAGCATTCGCAACGTGTGGCCGGTCGGCGCGGTATCAAAGAACACGTAATCATAGGTCTCATTAACGGTTTGATTCGTCAACATATTCGCGAACTCATTGAAGGCGGCCACCTCGACCGTGCAGGACCCGGAGAGCTGTTCGGCCATGTTGGTCAGTGCCGCTTCCGGTAAGATATTCCGGTACGGGCCAATCACGCTTTCCCGGTACGCCGCGGCGGCTTCGGTCGGATTGAAGTTGGCCACGTCCAGATTGGGCACGGTCGCCACCGGCTGAAGCTGGTTGGTCAGGTCGCCGGGAAAAATGTCCTGGAGATTGCTGGCCGGGTCGGTGCTGATCAGCGCCACGCGTTTGCCCTGGTCCGCCAACTGAACGGCCGAGCTGGCCGCAATCGTGGTCTTGCCGACGCCCCCCTTGCCGGTGAAAAAGAGGTACTTGGTCAAATCAAGTTGATCTTGAACGTTTACCATGGCACTCATCCTTCCTTAGTCGTTGCCGGTTCCAGCTCACAAACGCAGCGCTGGTCGCTGGACAGGAGCGTGGTGGTCTGTTGGAAAAAGGCCGCCGCAAAATCCTCGCTGAGCGTGTAATGCTTCCATTTGCCTTCTTTATAGCTGGTCACGATGCCCGCATCTGCCAACACCCGCATGTGGTGTGACAGGGTCGGCTGCGTGAAGTCGAAGTGGTCCAAAATATCACACGCACACAGCGTGCCCTGCGAAAGTAACCCGATAATTTTTAAACGGTTCTCATCGGCCATCGCCTTTAGCGCGGCCACGTAATCTGCATCATCCATTTGCTCGCCTCCCTATTCGCTCCTCTGAATGTTGGAAATCACTAGTCGTTGTCAGTCGTTCCCGACGGTGGGACAAGTCGGCCTGCTATGGGGACCGGCTGAGAAAGGACCTCAGCCAATACCGCCGACACAGCTGGCCAAATTGGCCCACCTCTGGTCACTGACATAGACGGGTGCCTTCAACATCCAGTCACCGAATCCTTAATTGTCTTACCAATATCTCTGTTAGTTCAGAGTTCATATTGACGTTTGTCTATATGATTATGATAGCGCTTTCACAAGAACTCGACAAGGACTCACCCTCGCTATCTTACAAACTGTCCTCTAACCCGTCACAAACCAAAAACACCCGCGCCGATAAAACGTTCGGTAGCGGGTGTTCACTCAACTATATTGTTTAGGTCAGCTGACCGTTGTCATCAGCCGAAACGTGCTTACTAATAAAATCTAGCAAACGGAAGGTCAACGCCTCCATCTCAACGGATTCCTCATGATCAAGGATTTCTTGTGGTGTCTGCTGCAAGACGGACCCGGCCGCGTAATCGCCATCGTTGACTACCATCTCGCGCACGTTGTTGGGCTGCGGTTCGATGTGAAACTGTAGGCCAATCACGTTGTCGCCTAGCAAGAAGCCCTGATTCCGCAGGTGCTGGCTGGAGAATAACAGCTGGGCGCCCTGGGGAATCTCAAACATCTCCTCGTGCCAATGTAAGACTTCCAGGCTGGCGGGAAGTCCGGCGATTGCCGTGCTTTGCCGCGTGACCGGGGCCCAGCCCACTTCCTTGGCCGGGGCCTTTTTCACCGGATAGCCGAGCAGCTTCGTAATCTGTTGGGCACCAAAGCACACGCCAAAGATTGGCTTGTGAGCGGCTAACAGTTTCTGAATCAACGCGCGTTCCGCCTTGATCCAGGGGTAGTCGTCATTGGGACTCATCGGTCCCCCTAAAATTACCAACAGGTCCGTCTCCGCCGCGGTCGGTAATTTGCCATACACGGCTGGATGATAGACAAAAAGCTCATGGCGGTTGGCGTTGGCCCAACTCGTAATGGCACCGGGGCCCTCGTCGGCCACATGCTGTAACACATTGATACGCATGAAAATCCCTCCTACAGTTGTCCGAACACTAGACACAGGATTGATTGGCCAGACCTTGACGCCCCGCTAGTTCTTGCAGTTAAACATTCATGGGATAGTAAACTTCGTTGCTAAAGTACCGCGGTCCCCGTTGCTTGGCGAGTTGCTTCGTCCGGTAGTAGTGTGCGCTGGTCCAGATGCCGGCACCGCCAGCCTGACTCAGGACGCTGATTTTCTTGCCATGATAGGTCTTGGTCATCACTTTGTAGAAATCGCCATCCCCCATGATTTGATTCCAGCCACGAACGTTGATCCATTGCGCTTGGTGCGCCTTTTTGTTCGTGACCGTACTCCAGGAATAGTGTTTCTTAAATTTCTTCGCGCTTAACTTGTGATGGTGAATGTGGGCCACATACTTGGCCCCCTGCCCATCGTAGTACGTCAGGCCAGAGATTCGCTTGGCACTAAACGTCAGCGTGTCCATCTTGCCATGTTCGTAGTGGTACCACGTGTGCCGGTAACGTTGCGGCACCGCTTTCAAAGTTGTCTTGGTTTTCGCCTGTGCCGTCACCGGTGTCCCCAGTGACACGCCCCCGACAGCCAACAACGTCACAGCGGTCGCAACCGCCAGCATCATCTTTTTCATGTGTAAATCCTCCCCGAAATAAGAGTGGGTCTGGCCCGTCTCTATCCCCTTAATTATACGCTTCTGGGTGGTTTTTCAGCCGATAAAATCTGGTGAAATTGAATTTGTAACAATTAAAAGAAAGAGCCATCGGTTTC
This sequence comes from Levilactobacillus lanxiensis, assembly GCF_016861655.1. Taxonomy (GTDB): domain Bacteria; phylum Bacillota; class Bacilli; order Lactobacillales; family Lactobacillaceae; genus Levilactobacillus; species Levilactobacillus lanxiensis. The sequence goes on from NZ_BOLN01000002.1 coordinate 321,031, forward strand.
TTCGTCCGTTCACGGCTAAGTTCCCATAAGCCATCCTAAATGTGTGCCCCCAATCATGCTATAATAAAACCGACTTCAACGTTTAGAAGGGACTGACCCCATGGACTACCTACTTCTCCTGCGCGGCATCAACGTTGGCGGTAACCATCGCGTGCCAATGGCGGATTTACGCGATTACCTGACAGCCGCTGGCTTTACCCATGTGCGCTCATATATCAATAGCGGCAACCTTTTGGTCACTAGCGACCAGCCGCAAGTCGACTGCGAAATCACCATTCAGCACGTGCTCACCAGTCATTTTGACTTTCCCCTCCCGTTTCGCCTGTTAGCCCAGCCGGAATTTCTCACCGACCTCGCCCAAGCTCCCGCGTGGTGGGGCGCCGACGACCAGCTCCGGCACAACGCGCTCTTCAAACTAAATGACTACGCCAACGCCAATGACACCTGGCTGGTCGACCACGTCACCGCGGACTACGACCAGGTGGTGGTCACGCCTAACGTGATTTTCTGGACGTCGACGCTCAAGCACCACTTTAGTCGCTCCTTCTATTCCAAGATTATGGGCACGCCGCTTTACCAGCAGACCAGTACCCGCAACTACAACACGACCATGAAACTCAAACAACTTTTGGAGGCTTCCCATGATTAGACCCGTTGTTCACGACCAAACTCGTTTAGCACAAAAGAGCCGGCCCGCCACCAAGGCCGACGCCGCAACCGTTACCGACTTACTCGACACCCTCAAAGCCAACAGTGAAAACTGCGTGGGGATGGCCGCCAACATGATTGGCGTTAACCTACGCATCATCGTGGTCGATATGGGGATTTTGCCCGTCGCCATGATCAATCCGGTCATCACCAAGCAGGCCGGCCCGTTTCAAACCACTGAGGGCTGCCTCTCACTGACCGGCGAGCGGCCAACGAAACGGTTTAAGACGATTGAAGTTGACTTCCTCAATCAGGCCTACCAGAAACAGCATCAGACGTTCACTGGTTTTGTGGCACAAATTATTCAACACGAAGTCGATCACTGTAACGGCATTATTATCTAGCAACCTAATTTTCTGTAAAAAAATAACTCGGAGAAATCACTGACGATTTCTCTGGGTTATTTCTTTTTGGCCGTTAATTTTAGCCAGCCCCAACCAATCAAGGCCAGGTTAAAAATCATAATCAAGGCCCATAGCCACAGATAGTCGCTGATGAGCGCCGGAACCTGGGCGTGCCACAGCGCCAAGGTCATGCCAATAATCAGGACGCCATTGATAGCCAACCCAATGCGCTTGGCCTGCCGCTGTTTTGCAAACGCCGTCGCCGTAATAATCAGGAGCATCATGGCTACCATGGCAACATTGGCCTCGCCCCAGTCAAAGTCGACGCCGAAACTACTCATGGTGGATGGCTGAAGCGAAATAATCAGGAGAAACATCAAGCTCCCCACTGCGTTCAACAGGGGGACACAGCCGTAGAGTCTTTGCATGATTGTCACCCTTCCGTTGTGATTGCCTCGACTGTAACGGAGTTTGGACGGAAAGTAAACCAATTCGCTGGGGGTAGGTTGTTTGGGATTACAAACAGAGTGCGGAGCTAGCCGTTTAGGTTCTGAGCATTAGGGAGTCCTGTGGCTTCTGTTCGACAGCGTCGGGCAGGAGTCCCAGGTCTTTCTAAGCGCAGGGACCTGGCTTGCGGAGCACGTTTCAGAAGCCGCCAGACTCGGGATTGAAAATGCGGGCGTTTAGCTGGCGAGCATTAACGTCACTAAGTGAATGACCCCGGGCCTGAGTCGTTTGCTTAGTGGGGTTAAGCGCAACCAGCTGCCCGCGGACGCACGTTTCAGAGGCTGCCAGACTCGGGATAGAGGATTCGAGAGACCGACTTTCCCTGAGCATTAGGGAGACCTGAGGCTTCTGTTCGACAACGTCGGGCAGGAGTCGCAGGTCTTGCTAAGCGCAGGGACCTGGCTAACGGAGCACGTTTCAAAGGCCGCCAGACTTGGGATAGCTGATTCGAGAAACTCTTTCAACAGTCGTATTCTCCACACATTTCCAACCAAAAAAGAAACCCAGAAGCCTCCCTCCAGGTTCCCGTCAAACTAAGCTAAAAATTCCTTCAGTTTCGTGCCCAAGGTTGGGAAAATCAGGATCTGCTTCTGTTGGAAATCCTTGGCAGTCAGTCTCAAGCCGATAACACTCACCAACTGGTTCATGTCGTCCGTGGCCGTTTGACTGACCTCGGCCGCGCCCACCAATCGTTGGTCGTGGTCAAAGACCCCAATCAGTTCAGCGTCTTGATCATTGGTCCCTGCATAGGCAAAGTCAGGCGATAAGCCCATTTTCTTCAAATGGTATCGACTGTCTTCGGCAGCTTCTGCCACTGGCACCCCCACTTGTGCCACTTGTGGAAAGGTAAAGGACCCCGTGCCCGTGACTGGGTAGTGGATGGGTTCGTCGTCAGTCGCGGTTAAATAGGCACCCTCGAACTGGGCAACCGGCGTGAGCTTCGGCGCAACTGCGGGTGACTTCGCCACCACATCGCCAGCCGAGTAAATCCCGGCCACGTTGGTTGCCAAATGGTCATCCACGATAATGCCCTGCCGATTGGTCTCAACGCCCGCCACTGCCAGATTTAATTTATCAATGTTCGGACGACGCCCGGTCGCGTCAATCACGTAGTCGGCCGTGTAGCTGTCGCCTTCCGCGGTCGTCACGCTAAAGTCAGCGCCAGTCTGCGTCACTGCATTCACGGATTGGCCAAAGTGAAATTTAATTCCACGTGCTTGCATTTGCTTGACCACCACGTTCACGTGTGGCTGGTAGAACGCGCCTAAAGCATGGGGCGCGTGCTCAACAATTTCCACGCTGGCGCCCGCTGCGCTCAGTACCGTGGCGAGTTCCATGCTGACGTAGCCCCCGCCAATGAAGAGGATACGCTGCGGCAACTCGGCCAGGTCCAACACATCATTGCTGTTGTGGGTGAGTTCCTTACCCGGGATTGGCAACTGATTAGCCGTCACACCGGTCGCAATCACGATTTTATCCGCCGTAAATTGCTCATCGTTGACCGCCACGGTGTGGGCATCAACGAAGCTGGCCGTACCCTGGCGTGTGGAGACCGTTTCCGAATCAAACGCTGCCTGCGCATTCGCTGGGTATGGCGCAAAGGTGGCTTTCTTCGTTGCCATCAGTGCGGGCCAGTCGATTTTAGCAGCCGTCTGAATCCCCCGTTGCTGAAGCTGTTGGGAGATCAGGACGGACCGCACGGCACCCTCTAGGAAAATCTTGGGTTCGCAACCATAGTTGGGGCAGGTCCCCCCGAACAAATCATTGTCCACAATCAGAACGGTCTGAGAACTTTGAGCTTCCTTCAACGCGGTCACGAGACCGTACGCAGCTGGACCACTACCTAAAACAATATAATCAAATTTTTGAGTCATCTAAGCACCTAACACTTTCTTTAATTCTGCAGCAAACAACGGCTTGGGCCGCGCACCCACCAGGCGATTGATCACCTGGCCATCTTTCTTGATCAGAAAGGTCGGAATTCCCTGAACGTTGAATCGACTGGCCACGTCTTGGTCATGGTCGACGTTGATTGACGTGAAGGTCACCCGCTCACCAAACTCTTCGCTGGTCGACAGGCTCTTCAAAATCGGGTCCATCATCTTACAAGGCGGACACCAGTCGGCCCGAAAATCAACAACGGTGACGCCAGTATTGGTTTCAGTTTCAAAATTATCATCGTGGATTTCTTTAATCATGTTAAGTTCCTCCTGGTTATATACCCCAATAGGCATTCAGTTGCTAATTAGCCAGCGTTCTAATTATTTCATTTCATCATCAAGGCTTTTAAAACGGTCGCTAATTAACAACGAGATTCAATATACCCCCTTAGGTATATTTTGGCAAGCTTTTTCGCTTACTTTTTATAAGGCAGAACGTAAAAACAGCGCCAGCACGCGAATGCTGGCGCTGAATTATTTTTTTACTGACACAACTGATCGATCCAATCAAATAACTCGGGTAAATCATAATCCCCACTGTGGGGCGTGGCCCATGGCATGGCGAAATCGACGTCATAACCCTGGTTGCGGAGCTTTGTCGCTAGAATCATTGGAATAGCAAACGAGGTATCCCGGTCAGCGGCCCCGTGACGAATCCGCCAGTGCGGAGCGACCTGTGACTGCTTCTTTAATAGATAGGTCAACGGATTAACCGCGGCTATCAGGTCGGCATCGGCCAACTGGGCGGGCACCGTCGTGTGCTTTTGGGCAAACGACGTGAAGTGCCGGGCCGCCGTCAAACGACTACCGAAGAGGTCATTTTCAGGATTGTTCACCGCCAACGCATCAAACGCGGGCACGCTCTTCATTCGGGTAATGGCGCGCAAATACTGGGGCCAATCAATCCGCGTGACCGTGTGGCCTTTGACAATGACGCCGGCATACTTGGTCACATCTTGTCCGGCATCCAATGCGTGTTGGGCAGAGGCCAGCAGTTCGTGGATAATCTGGGTTTTAAAACTGCCCTCGCCCGCCGCGTCCAACGTGAGTGGGTTCCCCGCCTGATCCGTCAATGCCAAACCATTCAGATACGCCGGAAAGGCCGCACTTAGCTCTGGTGATAGCCGTTGCTCATTGGGGGTCAGGCGTCCGTGAACCGGCGTGCAAATCTTCCGACCGTTTTCGACCCGAACCTTTTGCCGGTGCCACTGATTGATCCCCTTAAATTGCCATTCGTAGGCGGCATCGGCGTGCTCCAGGTTGTGAATCGGGCAGTAAGCCGAGACGGCAAAGATATCGTCGGTTGCCGGAGCGGCGCCCAACTCCTGTAGGCGTGTTTCAAAGAAATCGGCGTTGCCACTAGCGCCCATCAACGCTGACGTGGCGCCGCCCGCACTGGTCCCGTTGGTGATGATACGTTCGGGGTTACCTGGTAACCAGCCGGCATTGAATTTCACGTAACGCACGGCGGCCTTCATGTCCACGATAAATGCTGGGGCCTTCCCGGTATTCTGGCCCTGGCCATCGGTCGACGTGCGGCCGCGCAAGCCCGCCGAGACCACGACGTACCCCCGTTGTAGGGCCCGCACAATCGTGTCACCGCGGCTAAAGGCATCCGGATTTTCCGGAAAGTCACGTGGCCCGGGTAAATAGCCCCCCACGGTATTGGGCATAAAAATTGGCGCCGTCACCCGCTGGTAGCCGTTGACCGTGCCGCCATGGAAGTAGGCCTCCGGCACAAACACGTTCAACCGTTGAATCGGGTCGACCGGCATCATCACGTAGCTAATGTCCCTGGACGCCCGGTAGGCCACCGTTTCGGCACCCATCGTCGCTGTCGCCGACTGACCCTGAGTCTCATCGAATCGCAAACCTGTTGGCATCCTCATTCCTCCATTTCAAGTCATCTTCGTTGGCTCTACTTTAGTGGAAATGCCGGTCGGACGCAATTCATTTGCCGAACCGCGTGGCTAATGACGCGGTAGATCCTGATTTTGCGTTTGAATCAAGGTGATGAGTTGCCACCGCTCCGTGGGCAACGGTGGCCGCGCAGGACTGTCAGCTGGTCGACAAACCTTCGTCGGCCAACTGAGTTGATAGTCCAGGGAAAGCTCGCTGAACAGGTTCAGCTGATGGCCCCGATAGCCTTTGACATAACTGTTCACTCGGCCGTTAAAGTGGATCACATCACCGCGCTCTAGCTGACCTAGCCGCTGAAAGCCCTTGGTCAGGTTGAACCAGAGGTGGTCCGTTAATAATTGCTCGGTGGGAATCAGCCGCACCTGCCGCAATAAAATCGTTGGCTCCTCCCCCTTGTACCCCGACTTGATCCCGTACCGTTCAAAAATCCCCTTGAATGGGTGTCGCTCCATGTTCCCTAACTCTGCTAACTTCTGGCGCTGACTTGGCCGTGCCTTCATGGCTGTCGCCCCCTTTTAGGTTAACTCCGTAATTAATCGCCAAATATTTTTTTGAATTTAAAAATAGTTTGGCCGCCACCTTTACCAACCCAGTGCCGTTCACTAACCGTCGAAGCTGGCATCCCGCAACGGTCGCCCCTGCTCGCAACCTATTTGTGAAAATCACGAGCCACATTCGTTGTTGTAAACGCTGTCATCAGGTAGAATGACTAGAGGAATTTCACAAGTACATACGACCCGAAACCATTATTTAGTTCAATGAAAGCGAGCGATAACTATGCAGAATTTGTCCCGTCACATTTCGTTTCCCCGCCTCCTGATTTTGGGTGCGTCCAGCGTCATCGGCAGTAGCTGGATCTATACCAATGGTATTTTCTTCGACAAGTACGGCGCTGGGGGCGAAATCTTTGGCTTCATGCTGGCAACGTTCATCACCGTGCTGGCCTCCCTGTCCTTTGCGGAGCTCTCCTCCATCTTTCCGCGGAGTGGCGGGCCCGTGGTGTACAGTTACTTGGCCTTTGGCAAACGTTGGGGGTTCGCGACCGGTTGGGCGATCCTGGGGGCCTATTTGAGCGCGCTATCCTTCTACGTGACGGCGTCGAGCATGTTGCTGGCGACGCTGGTCCCCAAGATTTCGACGGGACCAGGCTATACGATTGCTGGGGCGCACGTCTCCCTGATGGAACTGGCGATTGGGGTGGCGTTCACCCTCTTCATTTTCGCGTTAAATATCCGCGGCACCAAGCTGACGGCGGGTGTTCAGGCGGTCCTATTTATCGGCCTGGTCATCCTGGGTGGCGCGCTGGTCGTCACCGGCTTTACGCAAGGGAGTCCGAAAAACTTCTGGCCGGCCTTCGCCACCGGGAATGATCCCTTAGCCAATGTGGTACGGTTCGTCCTGCCCGCCATGACCTTTCTGACGGGGTGGGAGGTCGTGACCATTCTGGCCGAGGAAGCGGCGATGCCCCCACGGAAAATTGGGAAAGCTGTGGTCGGCGCCATTCTGCTGGCGGCCAGCTACTATATTATCGTGCTACTGGCCAGCGCGTGGGTCTACCCGTGGCAGAAGACAGCGACCTTCAGCATGGGCTCCATCACGGCATTTACCGAGGCCGGCTTCCCGCTGTTAGGAACGGCGGCCTATCTGATTGCCTTTCTGGGCCTGCTGACCAGCTTTATCGGCCTGTTCACGGCGGCGCCCCGACTGATTTTATCGCTGGCGCGAGCGGGCCTGTTGCCACCCAAGTTTGCCGAAATTAATGAAAAACACAATACGCCGGTCAACGCGACGGTGTTGGTCCTGGTCTTTGCGGTCGGCTTCGGCTGGTTGGGCAAGGGCGCGATGACCTACTTCCTAGACCTCGGTGGCTTCTTCGTGGCCATGGCCTGGGCAATCACGGCGGTCGCCCTCTGGCGAATTCGCCGGACTTACCCGACGCTCAATGGTGGTTTCCGCCTGAAACGCCTGTGGCCCAGCCTGCTGGGTGGCCTGTTGGCGGTCACGATTGCGGTCGCAACGCTCTATCCCAAGTCTCCGGTCGCGCTGGCCTGGCCGACGGAATATATCATGCTGGCGGTCTGGATTGGCCTGGGCCTGCTGTTCTACGCGCTTGGCCGTAAGGAACACCAGCCCAAGGATCAGGCGCTCCACCACCTGTTGGGCGAAAAGGAATTTCAACGCTTAAAGGATTTGGAAAAATAGCCAAAAAGACGGCCACCTCACCATGGGGTGGCCGTCTTCACGTTCAATTTACTTGTCTTCATCCTGTTTCAATAGTTTTAGCAAATCGCGGTCCCGCTGCGCCACAATTTCAGCGCCGGCATCCCCGTCCCAGTCAAAGAACCCGTGACCGGTCTTGAGACCGAGGTCGTGGTCGGCCACCTTTTTCGCCAATGCGGGGTCCTCGCCCTGCGTTGCGCCGAGGTCGGCGTAGAGATACTTGCTGATGTTGTCGAAGATATCGAGGCCACCCAAGTCGGCGCTGGCAACGGGCCCGACCAGGCTCCAGCGACGGCCCAGACTGTATTTGATAATGTCATCGACGGCCGCGGGTGAGGCGATGCCGGCGTCGATGATGTGCAGGGCTTCCCGCATGACGGCCAACTGGATGCGGTTGCCGACGAAGCCTAGTGATTCGCGCTTCAGGCTAACGGCGTGCTTGCCAATGCGGTTCATCAGCGCCGTCGTCAGGTCGACCGTGGCTTGGTCGGTCTGCTTGCCGGGAACGACTTCGACCAGCGGCATAAGTTGTGCCGGATTCCAGAAATGGGCCACGACAAAACGGTTCGGGTGCTGCAACACCGACTGAATGGCGGTCGGACTGAGACCAGACGTGTTGGTCGCCAGAATGGTCCCCGCGCTGACCAGGGACTCGACGCGTTGCCAGACTTGCTTCTTGACGTCGAGGTCTTCGATGATGGATTCAATCACGAAATCGGTGCCGGCCAACGCAGCAGTGTAGTCGGTCGTGGGCGTGATGCGGTCCAGGATGGTCGCGTCGTCTTCGTGTAGCAGGCCGGCCTCACGGAAGGTGGCGAGGTCATGTTTAATGGCAGTCAATCCTTGGTCAAGCACAGTATCGCTGGTGTCCAGTAAGTGAACCGGATACCCCTTCATGGCAAATTGTAGCGCCGTAGCGTGCCCCATGGTCCCTGCGCCAAGGTTGGTAATGGTCTTGATATCTTCTAGGTTCATTTGAAACGCCTCCAAATAAGTTGTTAGTTGGTTTGCGTTCTCTTTCTGCTCTCTGGGTTTAGTTTAGCATGGATTTAGGCTAGTTATCGTCAATTGCATCAAAAATAACGGAATGAACTAACGCAGCGGTACTCTCAATTCTCCGCTTCATCGTCGATTCATTGTAATCGGTGTTTAAATATGGTTTCACTTTGTTTGCTAATTCAAGCTTGTCGTCTAACGAGAGTGCAACCGTTCTTTTCTTAGGATTATCGAGGAAAAACTTGAAGACAATCCGGAAAGGCTGATGTTGCAATAGCAGCCCAATCAACGATAATTTTCCTTCATTCGTATCCAGTTCCCGTAATAGCTTCCGTCCGTTATGGTTAATGACATAAGTGTTTTTCACTTTTGTACACAGTCCCAAATACCAAACTAAATTACCGTAATAGTCCCCCTGGCGCTCTGCGTAGCCAAAGACACTGGCAATATCTTGTTTGTGTAAGCCCTGACTCGCAATATCATCATCGTGATAAGCATCATTTAGTAGACTGAGCGTCTTGACCAACTTAATGTACGAATTGGCTTGTGGGAAAACAATTTCAACAGGTTCGGTAACAACTTTGCTGGACTTATAAATATCAACAACTTTTTTCTCAGTAATTGGTGAATTATCTAAGAATCTAAATGACCTCTGCCTAACCATCTGAATGGTCGAGTAGTTATGGGGATCGGTAAACTCGTACTCATTAAAGTAGTAATTTCCACCAAGTAAGGATAAGAACGCTGGACGTACAGGCTTTGTGACTCCCCGATGATGAATCACATAATAAGGATAGTAGAGCTGACGAACTAAGAAATCAGCTTCTGGAACAGCTTTGGCTTCAATAATAACAATTGACTGATTGTTCTCAAAGGTTGCGTCAATCTCAATTTGCGCACCGTTCACAGTTAACTTCTGTGGCCGATCAACTCCAATGTTAAACTCCATTGGGCCAGACCCCATCCGTCCATGCAGTACGGGCAGAAACTGACTACCACCATCATCCAATGCCTTGTTTAACATCCCACTGGAAAAGGCCGCGTCAATATAGGTATTCTCTGATGGGATGGTATCCGGCGAAATAGTCTGAATATCCGGAAAGCGAATCAACTCTGGCTGTTTAGTCTCATCAATCGCCAAATTTGCATAAGCATTGAATCTTCCCAAGCGATACGTATAGATCTTATCAACATACCCCAATGGCATGATGTTGATGTAATTTTTAATATCCTGTACACCCGCTTTAAACGGCGTTGGCAAGCTATACGAACGGTCGAACTTTGCTAAATTACGGACATCTGGACCATTTAGCTGGTTACTAAAATCCTTTAGTTCTGAGGCAGTGATATCAAAATACCCTTTTTCACCAATAGACTCTGTAATCTCATCGCCAACTGTGTCGAATATTCTTTGCCACACATCATTTTTATTTGCTTTATTGGTTCCACGTGCCATTATTATTAACTCCCCGACCATCTGTGCCTTAGTTCCATCAATTACAATCCATTATACATGAATCCCAAATTCGCCTCCCAAATTCCACTTGTCACCAGCTCAAAAATTAGATGAAGGTAGCTGTTTTTTGAGTACCACTAATTATCCAGTCGAGTCCTCTATACAGTAGAGCTTCCTGATTAAAGTGTTCCATATAAGTTCAAACGTACGTTCTCGAGACAACTTACACCCACTGTCATATACTTAGGCAATTCAATCTGAATTCATACTAAGAGGTGGCCTATGAGACAACCATTCTATCAAAACAATCTAATTCGCTTATATCAAGGTGATTCGCTTCAACTCATGCAAAAAATGGCAGACAATAGCATTGATGTCATTGTCGCTGATCCACCATACTTTCTTTCCAATGGTGGATTCTCAAATCGCGGAGGAAAGAAAGTTAGCGTAGATAAAGGCGCTTGGGATCAGGTTAATGATAAATATGAAACCTCTGAAATTTTTAACGATTTGTTCTTGAAAGAATCTAGGCGTATTCTAAAACCTCATGGTACCATCTGGGTATTTGGTAGTTTGCACAATATCTATGAGGTTGGCTATCTGATGAAGCAACACGATTATCGCATTCTCAACAATATTACTTGGCAAAAATTAAATCCGCCACCCAACCTTAGCTGTCGAATGTTTACCCATTCTACTGAGACAATCATTTGGGCCAGAAAATTTGCCAAACAAAAGCACTACTACAATTATGACCTAATGCGTGAGTACAATCACGGCAAACAGATGAAAGATGTATGGTCAACCCCCGTTATTAAACAATCAGAGCGTAAATTTGGACGCCATCCAACACAAAAACCGCTTGCAATTATCACAAGAATAATTGAAGCCTCAACCACTGAAGAAATGCTAGTGCTTGATCCATTTATCGGTAGCGGAACCACAGCTGTTGCCTGCCAATTACTTAATCGACACTGTATCGGAATTGATTTATCACCAGAATACCTAGAGATCGCTAAGCGACGTATCCATAATGAAGAAGAAACACTGTTTTAGTGAATGACAGATTTTAGAATTAATTAAGATATTGTTCAAGTACTAAGAAAGATGTGAGTAAAACCTATCTTCTAAAATAGTGTATGTTTAATTGGAGAACCATTTCACAGGAAAATGATACTCATGTTTTTTTTTGATACAGTAAAGGCCCGGCATGCCGGGCCTTTACTGTCAGTTCAACTTTTAATGGTTCTAGCTTTAGTCGATAAACGTTATTCTAACGTAGCTGTATCTAATATCCAAGTTATCCAATTTTTGGCTGTAAAATTACGTCTATGTAGTGTTGATTTTCCACCAACACCACCATACTTACGTATCACATCATCGATAAATTCATTTCTGAATTCCTGGTTAATCAAAAAGTCTTTAAAAATTAGATTAATAGCTTTACTCGACAACATATTTTGAATAATTATCAAATTTCGATCGTTTGAATTAGGCATTCTCGCAACCTTACGTCCAAGTCTCGTTAATTCAAACACATGATTGACACTATCCTTTTTTGCAAACCCCAAATAACGCAGTGCATTACCATAGTAGTCACTTTGACGTTCATCAAAACTGTAAATTTCTGCAATTTGATGCTTATTTTTAGGAGTTCGCAAAACATCAAGTAAATCAAGAACACGTGTAAAAGTATCAGCTTGAGGAAAAGATACTTCCTGAGGAGTCACATCAGCACTTTCCTTGCTGATCCGCTTTATATCATCAAGATTAATGTCCAGTGTTTTGTCGACAATGAAGTTTACTTGTTTTACTTTTTCAATGCTCGAATAGTTATTCAATTCATTGAACTTGTAAACATGAAACGCATAAATACCATCAGAATAAGTAAAGAAAATGGGTATAACACGCTTTCCAGTTGCTAGGTTCTCAAACAATCTGTACGGATAATACAGTTGACGAATAATAAAGTCATTTGGAATACGATTCTTAGCCTCAATTACAACTAACTCATTAAGTGTCTCAAATCCAGCGTCAATTTCTACTTGGCTATTGTTTACACTAAAATGATATGGTTTCTGACTGCCCATCATACTAATATCATAGTTAATCTGTCCAGACTTTAAACGTCCCGTTATTGTACTTACTGCAGGAGTACTGACATTACCCAAAACCATATCGATCATACCCGTCATCTGCGCTATGTTTAGTGCCACTGCCTCCGAACTTACAGTAAAATCATCGAAGGAACGTACCCAATCAGTCATTTTCACACTAATCGGACGGATCTCCTTATAGTTAAGTTCTTGGTAAGCCCTAAACTTGCCAATAACATACTCACCGCGACTATCTGGCAAAATAGAGAGCTTGTGAGATATAAATTTTTTAGGGCGGGCAGATTTCCAATCAAACTTTGTCATTAGTCTTGGCTCACGAAACTCCTTAATTTGATTGGCACTTATTATAAATTTCCCCTTACTCTCAACCTCATTAGTAATGTCATATTTTTCAAATAGCTTATCCCATGCGTTGTCCAGTTTACTTTCAGCCATAATTCATTACCTTACTTATTAGACTTATAATCGTAATTCATAATCAACACTTCATCAACTTTACCTCTGCCAGCCGCATTAGAGTTAATTGAACGGGTAGCCTTAACAATCTGAGTAGTGTCTTTATATGCCGAGTACAGTTCTTCAATTAACGGGACCCTCGAATTAGACATCATAGCTCTAACACCCTTATTAGTTAGAACATCAAAAGACTCTTTCAACCTAAGCTGTTCATCTTCACCAAATCCATTTAACGTATATCCAACAAAACTTTGTTTGTCATCAGAGACCGGTGCATATGGTGGATCCAAATACACAAAATCGCCCTTCTTTGCCAAACTAATTGCCTTCGAATAATCACCTGTAAGTATTTTTACATCATTAATATTCAAGTAGTGTGAAACTGCACGTAAAACCTCCTCATTTACAATAGATGGATTCTTATACCTACCATATGGCACGTTAATTTGATTTTGTGAATTCACTCTAAATAAGCCATTAAATCCGGTCTTATTCAAGAAAATAAATCTAGCAGCCTTTTCAACATCACTCTTTTGGGAAAGCGTGTTATCTCTATCCCAAGAACGCATCTGATAGTAATACTCACTACTATTATTGGCTTCGTGTTCCTTAAGTAATTCAATTAATTCATCAACATTATCCTTCACAGCTATGTATGCCGTTATCAATTGCCCGTTAAAGTCATTAACGGTTACCTTAGAATACTGCATACTCAAAAATACTGCCCCACCGCCAACAAAGGGTTCATAAAATCTCTTTATACCGCTCGGCAAATACTTTTTTATCTCTGGCAGTAACTGCCTTTTTCCACCCGCCCATTTAACAAATGGCTTAACCAGTGGATTCTTTCTTGTCGTCATATTATTAATTCCTCTTTCAAGAATAATGCAAACATCAGTTCTCAAGGTATCTATCCTGCTATTGTATCGTGATAGTAGTCATCCGTCAATTTCAAACGTTGGCACTAAAAGTTCTCATCCAAATTACCACCCTACTAATCATAAAAGTAAAATAGTTAGTAAACCTAGATTGCTCCCAAAGTATATCATTTGGCTTCAAGGGGCATTGTTTTGCTATAATAAACCCAAAACAACCAGAAAGAAGGCCCCAAAATGACCCCCATCCCCACCTACCTCGCCGCAGTCGCCACAGAACATCGTCCCCAACTAATCGACCTGTATCACTTCCTGCAAAACCAGCTCCCAGACGCCACCGAAAAACTCAGCTACGGCATGCCTGCCTTTTTCGTTGCCGGCAAGCCGGTCATTTACTTTGCTGCTATGAAACACCACCTTGGACTGTACCCGACGGCCGCACCCATTGCCCATTTTGCCGATGACCTTACTAACTTCAAGGCCTCTAAGGGTGCTATCCAATTACCCTATGATCAACCTTTGCCCACCGGCCTCATCGCCCAGCTGGTAGCGTTTCGCGTCGCTGAAATTCAAATTGTCGACTGACTTAATTGTCTGGTCAGCCGGCTTTTTTTCACGCAATTGGCACCTTACTAAAATGTTTACCCCAAAGTCTAAAAAAATTCACGATTAGCGACCATACTGAGCGCAACTTAAATTTGGAAGGATGATTCTGATGCAAATCTTTGATGTCACCGATGAGCGCTTTCGCCCATACGGCCGGATCGTTCACGCTGGCGACCTGGATGAACTGCTCACCAACCTCGCTGCCGTTCCCTATCCCGCTGAAAGTACGAAAGCCGTGGCCAACAAGACTTCCCTCGCCGATACCAAAGCGGCCCATCGCTTGGAGCAAACCTTCTTCGGCGGTCTGCCGACCGAGACCGGCTACTGCATCGGGCACAATCACCTTCTGAATCGCCTCGAGTTCCACAGCAGTTCTGAAATCAACCTCGCCGCCACCGACCTGGTCCTGCTGTTGGGCAAACGCCAGGACATTCACGACGACCTGACCTACGACACCGACCAGCTGGAAGCTTTCTTGGTTCCTAAAGGCACTGCCATCGAAATCTACGCCACCACCCTGCATGGTGTGCCCTGTGAGGCGCTCGGCCAAGATGGCTTCCGTTGGCTGGTCATGTTACCGGCCGGCTCCAACCGCGACCTGGAATTTTCCGTCAACCATGATGACCCCCTGAATCGGCTCCTCTTCAAGACCAACACCTGGCTGATTGCCCACCCGGACGCGCATATAGACGGCGCCTTCGTTGGCCTGGTCGGCGATAATGTTCAGGTTTAGCTACCATTCAACTAAAGATTCATCGCAGAAAAAATCGTAAACTGATGACATCCCAGTCCACGATTTTTTCTATCCCCATTTAGCAAAATTCTAATTCAACGTTCCCTCAATCGTCGCCACATCACCCTGCCCGTCGCGTTCCACGATGGCCGTGATGGCCGCCGTCATGCCCCGAACATCATCCGCCAAGGACAACGACGGTTGGCCTGGCCTAGTCGTCACCTGACTGGGGAGAAACGGGATGTGCATGAAGCCCGCCCGCAACTGCGGGAATTCCGTGGCGCGCAGGTACTGGACCTGGTACATGATGTGGTTGCAGACGTAGGTCCCCGCCGTGGTCGACACGCTGCTCGGCAGCCCCGCCGCCCGAATGGCCCGGGCCATCGCCTTGACCGGCAGTTGAGTGAAATACGCCGCGGCCCCGTCCGCCTGAATTGGCTGGTCAATCGGCTGTTGCCCGGCATTATCCGGGATCCGCCCGTCATCCAGATTGATGGCGACCCGCTCCGGCGTCAAGGCCGCGCGCCCACCAGCCTGGCCAATGTTCAAGACGACATCCGGTTGTTCCGTCAAAATGGCCCGCCGCACCACCGTCGCGCATTTACCAAACACCGTGGGAATCTCCAGCTTCACGATTGTTGCGCCAGCAATCTTATCTGGTAGCTGGTTAACCGCGGCAATCGCTGGATTCATGGGCTCACCGCCAAATGGATCAAACCCCGTAACTAAAATTTTCATATCCTCGGCCCCCTATTATGAGTATTTGATGAGAATTATACGCTAGTTCAGACAAAATTGGACAAAAAATCAGGCAACCAACACAACGTCGGCTACCTGATTTTTTAATTCACCTATTTCACCGCGTCAATCACAAACAACCGTGAGCTAAAGTCAGCCGACTCTTCGACACCCTCCGTTAAAGCCAGGAGGTGCGGAATAAACAGGCCAGCATGCATCAGCTCATCGCCAAAGTACACGTGCTGGTCGCCGGACACCCGATACTGTTGGTCGGGCACCAGTCCCCGCAGGTATAGCCGGTTGTAGGCTGGGTTGGGCCGGTTTAAAATTTGGTAGCGCGCCGCAATGGCGTGTTGGCCGTCGGGACTGACGACCGCCCAGCTACCCACGTTGCCATCCCCGGTAAAGGGATTGTCGATGCGGTAGAACGTGCCTTGCTGGAACAACTCACGGTGTCGCTTGTAGAACGCCACCTGTTCCTTGATGGCCGCCTTCTCTGCTGGCGAACATTTTGTCACGTCCAGCTCGTAACCCAGGTCGCCAAAGTAGGCTACGGCCGCCCGCGTTTCAATCGAGGTGATTCGGCCAGTCTGGTCGTTTGGCACGGCCGAGACGTGGGCGCCCATCATCGCTTGCGGGTATCCGTATGAGGTGCCGTACTGAATCCGCAGCCGCTCAATGGCATCGGTGTCGTCACTAGTCCAAGCTTGGGGCGCGTAGGCCATCATGCCCAGGTCGAACCGACCACCACCGGAGGCACAGGATTCGAACAAGACTTCTGGATAGTCCGTGGTCAACCGCGCGTACAGCCGGTAAACGCCCAGCATGTAGCGGTGGGTGAATTCCAATTGCTGGTCGGCCGTCAGCGTGGCGCTGTAGGCCTCCGTGATGTTCCGGTTCATATCCCACTTGATGTAATCCAGATGGGCTTCCACAATCAATTGACTAATTTTGCCATAGAGATAATCGACCACGTCCGGGTTGGCCATGTCGAGGACAAATTGGTTCCGTCCTGGTGTCTTCTCGCGGTGTGGCGCCACGACCAACCATTCGGGATGGGCCCGGTACAGGTCACTATCGACGGAAATCATTTCCGGTTCGAACCATAAGCCAAACTTGAGGTCCATGCCATGAATCTGTTCGGCCAGGTGGGCAATGCCGTTCGGCAACTTGGCGGCGTAAACGTCCCAGTCCCCTAACGACGTGGTGTCGTCGTCCCGGTGGCCGAACCAGCCGTCATCGAGAACAAACATTTCAATTCCTAATTCCTTGGCATCACTGGCAATCGCCGTCAGCTTGGCTTCATCGAAGTTAAAGTAGGTGCCTTCCCAGTTGTTGATCAGCACGGGACGAGGTTCTTGCGCAAACCGGGGATTGACCAGGTGATGCTGATAGAAGGTCCCCATCTGCTGACTCAGTTGATTCAGACCGGCCGACGTGTAACTCAGGATGGCTTCCGGCGTTTGGAAACTGCTTCCCGCCGTCAGCTGCCAGCCAAATTCGGTCGGGTTGATGCCGGTCAAAACTCGGGCGGCCCCATAGGAATCCACCTCAATTTGGTCCAGGAAGTTCCCGGAGTAAACCAGGTTCAGGCCAATCGCTGCCCCCTGATCTTCGGTCGTTTCGGGTCGTGCCAAAGCGATGAAGGGATTCTGTTGCGGACTGGATGCGCCCCGCAAGCTGCCAATACTTTGCGTGCCGCTGTGTAACGGCGACCGCACCAGGTGACGTTCCCGAGCCCAACTCCCAGAAAACTGGAGCAGGTCGTACTTCGCATCTGGCAGGTCCAGTTGCAGGCTCAAGGCGCGGTCCAACGTCACCGTTTGCTCACCCTGATTTTCAAATTTAGCACTCCGGACAATCACGTCCTGGTTAGGGAACACGGCGTAGCTCAGCGTCAACGTGACGCCGTTCACTGCATCCTTCAGGGTGACCAGCAGCGTTTGCGCGTCGTCGTCCGAATCGTCAAAGGTCGCTGGCAAATCAACCAGTCGCTGCTTACCATCAATAATTTCATAACCCTGATACTGAAATTCACTGATACGGCTGCCATCCGGTCCGCTAATCTGAAACGCCGGGTCGCGATAATCGCCCTTGCCCAGGCTAGCAAACTCCTGCTTCAACGTTTCCGGCTGGAAGTCTGGTTTATCCAACCGCCAGGCCGGCGCGGCCCCGTGAACCTCGCGGACCATCAGCTCAGGATAAGCGGCTTGGTCGTGGATACGGGGGCCGTAGTAAAGCTGGCCCAATTCCCCATTTTCCATCACATGAAAGACATAACTACTGTGCGCCGTTTGCAGGTGAAACTGGTGCTGGTTAACTAAGATTGACATGATTGTGCTCCCTTCAATTGTTTTAACTGCTGTACATATCGTAGCATATTTTGTAAGCGCTGACATCTCGAATCAGACAACTCCTGAGTGATGCAACGATGGCCACAGTCATTCTGAAATCGAAACGGCTCCCCGCCAGCCAGCGTCGTATCAGTGGACAAGTTGCCCACTAAATGCTAAGCTGTTTTTCAGCGAAATATCGCGACAACGCTGTTATATCAAGTGTTTAGCGGTAACAATGACCACTAAAAAACAAAATCAATAGGCACTCTGCACACCGGAGGAATAATTTTGACAAACGAAGCATTTTTACTGAACGCCATTCAATGTGCCTCACTAGACCCACTCATGGCTTTGATTGGTCATTACTTAGAACAGCCCGTCTCAATCGTGGATCAAGCCGGCACGATTATCAGCCAGAGTTCAACTGCCGCCAGCCAATCTGATCAGCCACGTACCCGGACCCTGTTAGATCCCCAAGCGCTGCATCCCTGGTACCTGGTTCAGCCGCAAGCCCAAGCCATCCCCGCAGACCACCTACGGCTCGTCTTGCAGGTCATCAACAACTTCACCGACCGGTACGCGCTCAATCCCAATCAGCGTGAGGTCAATGCGGTGCTGGCGCAACTCCTGCAGGCACCCGCTCAAACGGACGCCCGGCTGCTCCGATCACTGGTCACCGACAACATCGTCTGCGTCACGGTGACCGCCGAACCCGGAACCGCCCATCCAGCTGCGTTGGTGACCGCGTTACAAACCTTAGCGGCACCACTGCCCCTGACCGAAACGCCGGCCGGCTTGGTCCTGCTCCTGTCGGCCAGTCAGTTGCCCCGAGCTCAGGCCGTTTTGACCAAGCTGGGAAAGCAGACCCACCACGTCTTCTTCATTTCTGAGCCGTACGAAGATGTGGCCCAGACGCCCGAATTTCTCAGCATCTGTCGCCAGGCCGAGCAGATTGCACGACGCTTAGGGACAGTCACGGTGCTCAACCCCACGCAAAAGTACAACATCTACATCATTTTGGACCACGTGGATAACAGTACCCTCTTGAAAAACACCATGTGCACGCAGCTGCTCACGTTACGGCAGTACGACGAGGCCCACCATGCCGCGCTCTTCCACACACTGGCCGTCTATTTGGAAAACGACTGCCACGTCACCAAGACGGCGGCCAAGCTCAATTTACACCGCAACAGCCTGGGCAAACGGCTCGCCAAGATTCAAGACTTGATCGACATCGACTTTGACAATCCCGACCGAACCTTCGGCATGCGTCTCAGCTACCGCCTGTTCAATTACCTAGCACTCTAATCACGAAAGGAACCTGACTCATGGCATTAACACAGTTAAATTTGGGTAGCGAGCTTGGCTTAGAGGTGCTCCACCAACGCTGGTACGCCTTGATTCTGTACCAACTTGATCCCGCTCCCACAGACTTCATGGAGCTTCGCCGGACCGTCCGCGGTATTTCCACGTTCAACCTCTTACTCCGGCTGAAAAAACTGACCGAACTGGGCCTGATTGAAACCATCCCCGAGGACGACTACAGTTACCGGCTGACCACTGACGGTGCCACATTTCATGCGATTCTGACGACGCTGGAGGACTGGGGCAATCTGCAGCTGAAGCGGGAACTTTCTCGCTAATATCCGGCTCAGCCCCCATTTGAATACGCCAAAAGCGGTTGGACGAACCTCATGCCAACCGCTTTTTTGACGTCAATTCACTTACTTGTCACTCTCGTCTTTGTTCCAAGTCTTTTCCAACTCATTCACAATTTCCGCATGCTTTTCTTCGGTAATCTTGACCTTCTTCAGGAAGATGAACGTCCCAATCAACACGGCAATCGCTGGTCCGACCACCATGATCAGTTTAAAGGTCATGACGTTGCTGGCGGTAATGTCGGTAACTTTGGCGTTGCCAGACATCCCGGCAAGGACGGCCGTCATCCCGGTAATCCCAGTAACCACGGCGCCGGCACACTTATCAATCAACGGACGAACGGAGAGAACCAGGGATTCGTCCCGGTGACCCAACTTCAGTTGCCCGTATTCCACGATATCGGTGAAGGTCATCAGCACAACCAGGAAGATCAGGGGTTGTGGCAAGTTAAACAGCGCACCCGCTAAGATGACCAGCCAAACGTTCTTGTCGGCAAAGGAGAACAGTGCCAACGCAACTAGAAGAATCACGATACATGACACAAACACGTTCCGCCGTTTGAATTTCTTCGCTAAGGCTGGGAACATGGAAACGGCCAGCAGACCAATCACCATGTTGGCCATCCCCAGAATGGAGAACATTGCCGCGTGACCCAGCACGTAGGTGAAGTAGTACAGCATCAGGGAGTTGGTCAGGTAAGCGCCCATCCCGTAGAGCAGGTAGGCAAAGGATAACCACATCAGTTGGTCGTTGTGGACCAACACACCGAGCACTTGCTTGAAGCCAGTTTCTTCCTTGTTTTCCCGCAGTGGTGACTCCACTTCACGGGTCCCAAAGCCAATAGAAAGCGCTCCCAAAATTGCGATAATGGCAGCAATGGCGGCGTAGATAAACCACCCACGGGAGTCCCCGGTACCCCCTTCATTACTCTTAGAGAAGAAGAGAATGACAGGAATGATGGTCACGGTCACAATGGTCCCACCTAAGGTCGAGCCAATCCGCGCAATGGTTGCGGTCTTTTCCCGTTCCAGGGAATCGAAGGACAGTGCGGGTAACATGGACCACAGGCCGATATCTTTGAATGAGAAGAAGATATCCATGATGATGTAAATAAAGGTGAAGACAAACAGGTACATGAATGGACTTTCCGTCAGACCCCAGAGGTTACTGAACAGAAGCATCATGCAGACCCCGGAAATCAAGGTCCCGATGATCACCCATGGCTTGAACTTCCCCCATTTGGTATTCGTCTTATCAATCGTGTTCCCAATGAAGGGGTCAATGAACAGTTCAGCAATCCGCAGAACAAAGATAATGGTCGTCATAATCCCGATCATCCGGTTGTTGGCGGCGGTATCACTCCCGTTGAATAGGTGATTGGTCACGAACATAATAAAATAGCTATTCATGACTTGATTAAATAAATCGTGACCAAAGGCCCCAAAGGCATACGTGGTTCGCGTTAAAATTTTGTTTTGTTTGACGCTCTGATCCATTTCCATGCTTTCATCCTCGATTCTATCAATTAATTACAGACGCCGATAAGCCGGTAAACTACTGAGGGTCACAGGCACATCCACTTCGGCCGGACCGGTAATGGTTGCTGCGGTCTCGTCCGTCACGGACTGCCACTGACCCGCTGGGAAATACACGGACTTGGTCGTCGCGTGGGCTTCCAAGACTGGGGCTACCAGTAAGGCGGGACCAAGCTTGAACTGACTCTTCAGGTAGGCTTGCGGCGTTTCTGGATGGTCATAGGCCATCGTTTGAACAATGGGTTCCCCTGTTTTAGCGGCATGTTCCGCTAATTTAATAATGGTTGGCGCAAATTGTTGATGCAGGTCAGCCGTTTGCCGACAAATATCTAAGTGTTCCTGGTCCAAAACCCGCCACGGTGCCAAGGAGAATTGCATCATCGGCATCAACGCGGAGCACTGTGCCGAGCGCACGATGAGCTCCTGATCGAAGGTCTCGAGGGATTTCAGACTACCAATCTCCCCGCCACCAATCATGTCGGGACAACTGAAGTAATACCCCATCAGCCCCTGCGCAATGGTATCCGGAATTAATTCAGACAACCCCTGCTCGCCCCAGGCGAATTGCTTATCCTGTAAGCGGTTTACCAGCGGTGCACCCTGATTCTTGTAGAGCGCCCGGAATTCATTGTAAGGGAACTCCTTGCCAAACTTGCCCCACAACTCGGTCTGTTGAACCGGGGATAAATTCATGTGGGACACGTCATCGTCCCGGTAGAAGTAGCTATCGCCGGCATCCAATTTGAACCCGTCCACCCCAGTGGTTTCCTGGAGATTTTGCAGGGTTTCCTTGAACCATTGATAGGTGGCCGGATTGCTGAGGTCCAGGATGGCGCTGTAGCCGTTCCACCATTCACGAACGACCGGTTTGCCATCTGGACGTTTCAACAGCATATCCCGGTCCCATAAGTCGCGGAACTCTGGTGAATCTGGGCTGACAAATGGGCAGGCCCAGACCATCACTTTAAAGCCCAAAGTATGTAGCTCTTGAATCATTGCCGGAGCATCTGGGAACTTACGCGCCGAGAATTCCCACCGACCATAGTAATCCGCCCACAGGTCATCAATCATGATGATGCCGGCCGGAAAGCCATTATCAACAATGCTGTGTGCATAAGCTAAGATGTCGGTCTGATTCTGTTTGTACAACAGCTCCATCCAAGTATTCCACTGGGGAAGCTCGAAGAACTCTTGTGGCGGCAGGCTGCCCAACTCAAATGTATGCTGAGCTAGCCATTGCTGTGACCCCTTGAGACCGTCATTGCCCGCAACTAATTTGACGTGATCCTGCGTGACAACGTTCAGGCGGTCCCCGCTAACTGTCAGTGAAAATGGCGTCTGACTGGTCAAGACGCGACCCTTGGACGAAACGAAGGCTGGCGCCACCTGATTGTACGTTTCCAGGTGGAACAGGTCTAACTTGTACGAACTCCCTTTGGTCAAGGGATACTGTGAGCCAGCAAAAATGTCGCCCCCATACCACTCCTCTCCGGTTAAAATTTCAATTTGAAGTGGTTGCTTTAGGTTGGTCGTTAATTCGTTGACAGTGATCATCACAAAATTCCTTTCCAATGCTAATTTTTAAAACCCGACTCCGCACACATCATATCGAATGAGCAGGCAAAATAACAGTAAAGTGAATCGCTTTCATTTGACCCATTAAGACATCCCAGTGCTTAATTAGTTAAATCACTTACTTTACCGGTCTAAAACGAACGCTATGTATTGATTCCGTATGCTTTCTGTATCATTTTCATTAACCCTACTGACTTTGCAAACTAGGTCGGTTATGATGAAAATGTACCTGAAAGTTGAAAACGACTCGACACGTTCAAGATGAAAGGCGGAATTTTCATGAAAATGCGACAACGCACCTGGACCCGCAAAGCAGCCGCGATGGTTTCCCTCGCAGCCGTCACTTTACCCCTGATGACCACGGTTGCCCAAGCCAAAACGGTAACGGACAACCTGACCCCACAAGCCGCGCCTTACGGCTACTTTGTGGACACGTACCAAGCCAACGTCAGCAAGAACACGACCCAACAAAATAATCCAGTCGTGGGTGAAATGGCTGAATTCTCTACATATTGGGCAGACGGTAAGAAGCTGAATGAGGGCCTGCTGGCCCAAAACGTGGCCAAAGCAGCCGACATCACGCAGCACAGAAATGATGCCGAGGCCGAGCGTTCCTACCTCACCGACCGGCGGGACCTGCGCTACAACCTGATCTCAGGCTTAGGGCCTTACGCCACAGCCTTCGTCAAGAACGCCGACGCCCAAACCGATTTCAACTCGATGCCTAGCGAACCGCTTCCCGCTAACGCCCCTTACAGCAAGGTCAACTGGGCGTCTACGACTTCAACACTCGGGCCCCTGGTCCAACTCGTGAACACCACGGCCCGCTCACCATTCTCCGGAACTGGTGTCGTAAAGCACGTGGTGAAGTACGTCCGGCCATACCGCCAGAGTGATCAAGTCAAAGTCGTGCCCGCCCTGTCCAAGGTCATGGCCGCTGCCAAGGCCGACGACTACGACTTCCCTAGTGGCCACACGACCGCTGCATTTGAAAGTGGCCTGACATTGGCCTACGCCGTGCCTGAACGCTTCCAAGAACTCCTGACGCGTTCTTCCGAAGTCGGCTACGACCGCGTTCTGGCTGGCCGGCACTCCCCACTCGCCGTCATGGGTGGTCGGATGGTCGGGACGGCCATGACCGCCGCCACCTTAAACGACAGCAACAACCGCGACCTCATGAAGCAAGCCTACCAGGTGGCGCACTCCGATGCCCTGCTTGGTAGCAAGGATACGACCGCCACGGATACCTTCAGCGATTACCAAACGAACCGCGACGCCTACCGTTTCCGGATGACTTACGGCTTCAATCAAACCGGTGACACGACCCAAGCGATGCGCGTGCCGAAGGGTGCCGAAGTTCTGCTGGCCACTCGCCTGCCTTACTTAAGCGATACCCAACGCCGTGACGTGCTCTACACGACGGGCATGCCTTCTGGCTACCCCGTGATGGACGACGCTGAGGGCTGGGGTCGGTTAGACCTCTTCTCCGCTGCCAATGGTTACGGTGCCCTGAACGACAACGTCACCGTCAATATGGATGCCAAGCAAGGCGGCTTCAACGCTAAGGACAACTGGCGTAACGACATTGACGGTCAGGGTCAATTGACTAAGCAAGGTTCCGGTCGCCTGATTCTGAGCGGTCACAACAGCTTCAACGGCACGACCTTAAAGGCTGGGACGTTGGAACTGGCAAACGCAACCGCAGCCGGTACTGGTAACGTTAAGCTGGCCGGTGGTGTGCTGCAACTCAGCACGGCCAAGGTCACCGTTAAGGGCAATTACCAACAAAAGGCCGGTCAACTGAAATTGGCCCGCAACGCCCACGTCACCATCAAGAAGACCGCCAAATTGGGTGGCACTTTGAAGTTAACCAAGGGGAGTCTCAAGAGTGGCACCAAGCTCTTGACCTTCCACAAACGGACGGGTAAGTTCACCCACGTTTCTGGTCTGCCTAAGGGCTGGCACATCAGCTACACCAAGCACGCTGTTAAACTCGTTAAGTAATTTTATTAAGGCATGACAAAGGGACCGCAATGACTGGTATTGGCCAGTTGTTGCGGTCCCTTTTGCATGGCATACTTTTAACTTTTTAATAATCTTGTGACTGACAACTATCAGCTAAATCTACCTACTTGATCACTTGCACCAGTTTGGCGTTAGCTGTGACATAACCATTGGCAACCTTATAACGCTTGGTCCCATTGCGACTGTAATCCCAGCCCTTAACGGCCAGCTTAGTTCCCTTCCGGTAGCGCTTAAGCAGATGCTTCAGGTTAACGTCACGATAACGATTGACCTGTGTCTTGGTCTTAATGGTCTTGGGCATCGTCACCCGACCACTTTGAACCAGCTTCCGATTAGCCGTAATGTAATGGCCATCCTTCAAGACATAACGTGTTGTTAAATTGTGGATGACCTTCCGAACGACTGCCAGTGTCTGACCTTGACGGTAATGTTTGGTCTGTCGACTAAGGTCCTTGTTCTTGTAAGCATTCACCCCATTGGGCGCAATGACAGTGATCTTAGAAAGCTTTTGTTGGTAATAGACCGACTGCACAAACGCTGACTTGGTCGTCACGTAACCCGTTTTGCCATACGTCTTAGACTCATGGTTAACGTCCTTGACCAGGTAACGCGGTGTGCCCTTCGTCGATTGTGCATAACCAGTGACTTCAAACATCGGCCGATAGATCCGTGGTTGCTTAGCGTACCAAGCTTGCCGTGTCTTGGTAGAAAAGTTTGGCGTCCGGTATAACCCAATTTTCTTTGTAGCGTAGATGACAGTCGGACGTTTACTCGTTGATTGATTAGTCGTCGCTGAACTGGATTCGCTAGTGACACTGCTTTCACTAGAGCTATTTGCACTAGCACTATTCGATCCACTGGTATTCGTATCAGTTGCGTCTGTCATCCCCGCGATGGGAATCGTGTAGATTTGAGTGTAGGTAGCCTTGTTATTTGCATCAGTAACGGCAATCCGAACCTGAACCTTTTTCGCGCCTGCTGGAACATTGATAACTAGCGTATCATTATCAAGAAAATTATCAGGAAGCTTATCAGATGTGGTTGTGCCGCCACCAGGTACCGGTACCGTAAAGATCATGTCAGGGGAAGACTCAATAGCGCTTAACATACTTTCATACAAATCCTTTGGCGCCCTAATATAATATTTTGGTCCCTGAACTTGGTATTGATCCCCCTTAGCAATTTGATCCGTATCTAAAACGTTAATTTCACTAAGATCTAATTTTACATCAGAAAATTCAACAGTGCCTAAAGAATATTCAGCGATATTTTGCGGATATAGTTCCCCAAAAAGTGTTTCTGAGCTATCTGAGGTTTCTTCATTGTGTCCATCAAAGTAATCTGGAATTCCCTGATAATATCTAATAGCTAAAGCACACCCTGCCAGTGAATCGCTGGCATGACTATACTCAGTGAATGCTGAGTACGGCACCTTAATAGTTGAATCCTTCACAGCCACCGGATCAAGGGTTTTCCCTTTACCATCAAGCTTCAATTCATTTGCATTCAACGCTTGAATTTTTTCAGCATTGCCAGGATTGGTCGTCTTATTTTTAAAAACTGTCCAAGCAGTGAAATCATTCAGCGGATTACGATTAAGGATTAAGTATTTAATCGCCGATGTCGAATCAATCCCACTAACCGTCTTTAAAATATTGTCCAGTCCGTCTTCATTTATGCTGTCATTAGAGAACCCCAAGGCCTCTAGCTCGGGCCCAGTGGCATTATCCGTTAACAAAGCTGTTGTTATCGTAGTGACATCAATTTTACTCAAATTATCCTGATCATTTAAAAGTAGCCCGTTAAAATATTTTTCTACTTTCAACAATGATGCATATTTCGTCAATTTATCTGAAATGGTCACGGTTAACTTAGCATTCGCAACATCAGCCAGCGTGGAATCTTTCGTGAGTGGCTTACCATAATTGGTTCCCGCTGTCAGAATCGCGTCCTTAACGATTTTGGCGTTCGTGTCACTGTCTGGCAACGCATTATCTATGGTCGTCCCACTATCAACTGGCGTGACGGTTGCCATCGCATCCGTCGTCGCCGCCATGACCGTAGAATTAGCGGTCAAACTAATGCCGCCTACGCTAACCAATACCAGCCCCATCATTACTAACGCCCTTACAATTTTTCGCTGTATTTTCATAATCTCCCTACCTCCACCCGAATCAGACTTTTCTTCCCCTGAAACTAGAACGTCACTAGCACCTCATTACGAATCGGCTTAAAAAATGCAAAACAAAAACGGTTTTCGTATTTAACCTATCCGCCCAGGTACTGTTTGTAACTTGACCTAACTATACCATTTTATTCGAACCATTTAGTACTTTTTTCACAAAAAGGGCTCGTGATGAACATTCAGATTCTACAATCTGATTATTCATCACGAGCCTATGCACTTATTCTTTAAATTGAATCCGAACGTAATCCCGGTAAATCGGTAGGCTAGCCATGAGTTCTTGGTGCGTCCCGTTACCGCTAATGTGGCCGTCCTCAACGAAGTATATGTTATCCGCGTCCACGATGGTGCTCAACCGGTGCGCAATGATCAGCGTTGTCCGGCCCTTCATCAGTTCCGTTAACGCCTGTTGGACCATGGCTTCGGACTCGGAGTCCAAGCTGGCCGTGGCTTCATCCAGCAATAAGATCTTCGGGTCCCGCAGAAAGGCACGGGCAATCGCCAGCCGTTGACGTTGACCGCCACTCACCTTGACGCCCCGCTCACCTACTTGAGTGTCCAGGCCGTCAGCCATGTTGTGGACAAAGCCATCCGCGGAAGCCAACTGCAGGACATGCCAGAGTTCCGCGTCGCTATAGCTCTGGTCCGCCCCGTAGGTTAAGTTGTGCCGGATGGTCCCCGCCATGATGGCCGAGTCCTGACTGACATACCCAATTTGAGACCGCCAATCGCTCAGGTTAAACGCCTCAACGTCCTCACCACCAATGGTGACCCGTCCCTGTTGCGGGTGGTAGTAGCGTTCAATCATCCCAAAGATGGTCGACTTCCCGCCACCGGATGGCCCGGCGAAGGCCACGACCGTATTGGGTTTCGCTTCAAAATTCACGTCCCGCAAGACCGGTTGCCCGTCATCCTCGTAGGCAAAATCTACGTGTTCCATGGCCAAGGTCTGGTCGGTCACGGACTGCGTCGGCCCACTGGTCAGACGTTCTTCTGGTTCTGCCAGTAAATCCCGAACCCGTTCGGTCGAGCCATTGGCCTTGGACAGATCCGTAAAGAACCGCGCCAACGTGCCGGCTGGGCCGATGATTTGGAAGAGGTACATCAGGAAGGAGAACATGGTCCCCATCGTCATGGTGCCGGCCGATACCCGAGCAGCCGCGTAGGCCAGGACCCCGACAAAGACCGCCAACATGGCCGCCGTCATAGCCGGTCCTGCGATGGAATCGTAAATGGCTTCCTTCAACCCAATGCGGTACAGATCATTGATCTGGGTCGCGCCATTTTGCGTTTCGTACCCCTCGGCGTTAGACGACTTCACCAATCGAATCTCACTCAGCGTTTCGTCCGTGGCACCGCTAAACGTGGCCATGGCGTCCTGTCGCTGGTGGCCGATCTTCCCGGACTGTCGCATGATGGGGAACATCACCAGCATGACGACGGGAACGGCGACGAACATGATGGTCGTCATCCGCCAATCCATCAGGGCCATAATCACTAATGCCCCCACTAGTTGGAGTAAAGAAGTGACCATCTGGGGAAACGAATTAGCCAACAGATTCTTGATCTGCATGGTATCGTTGACCAGCCGGGAGGTCATTTCCCCGGTCTTCACGTTGTCAAAGTAGCTGACCCGTAAACGCACTAATTTTTGCCATAAGGTCTCACGTAACCGGGCCACGACATTTTCACCGAAGAACCCCAGCAGTGCGCCGGAAATGGCACTCACGACCGCACTCACAATAAATAACACGATGACCGTTATCAACATGGGCTTGTTCAGCGCATGACCCAGTCCGTTGATTAAAGATTGGGCCAGCTTGGGCACTGCTAACTGTGCGCCCGTGGCAAGTAAGCCTAGGAACAGGCCGACCCACAATTGCCAATACTTCGGCTTCGTTTGCCGAATCAAGTGTAAAAATCCTTTGATATCAAACTTGCCAGTCGGCCGTTTGCGGGCGGTCGCCGGTGCTGCCATTCTGTGTTCCATCTCTCTTATGCCTCCAGCACTCTCTTATTAGCGACGATTGCTTACCAGCGGGGCCGCTGTCCCATGGGTCCCATACCGCGGTGGGGCCAGTTGTGGTGATTGGGCATGAACTCATCCATTTTCAAATCGCCCACGTGGTGCGTCACCTTCGTTAATAGGTCACGCAATTGTGTTTGTTCTTCATCGGATAAACCGCCAAATAATTTTTCGGACCAATCGTCAACGCGTTCATCGTATTGGTCAAACATCTGCCGACCCTGATCGGTCAATTTAACAATGACGGCGCGCTTGTCGTTTTCACTCGGCACCCGTTCCACCAGTCCGGCATCCGCCAACTTACTGATGCCGGCACTAACGGAACTGGGCCGGATGTCTAACATCTCGGAGATATCCGCGTTGGTCAGCCCATTCTTGGCCTGATACAACAGGTGGAGTAGGCGCATTTGACCGCCCCGGCCACCAGGTCCCCCGTGACCGCCCATCCCCGGCTGATGCCCCACGGACATGATGAAGGCTCGGTTCTGTAGTAACTTGCCAAACGTTTGCATTAACTCACGACTTTTTTCACTCATCGAAAATGCCTCCTCGTTCTTGATGAAAATTATATTATCACGATAGTTAGTTTTTGTAAACTAAAACTAACCACTTTTGAACTATTTATTTTTCCTGGGCAAGATAAAAGGCCGTCCACGTAAGGGCGACCTTGAAATTTATAATTTGAATTTAGCGACTAAGCCTTAGCCACGGCAAAGTATCGGCCGTCGGGATCCGGAAAGGCAAACGTGGGTAGCCCATTGTTATCAGCGATTGGCGTGGCGCCTGCCAATTTTTCATGTAGCGCGTCAAAGTCGTCGCTGAAAAACATGAGCGAAGGCACATCGTCGAGGACTTCCGGAGAATACTTCTTTATAAAATCACGTGAGAAGAAGGATAGCTCGGTTCCGGCGTTCATCTGAAGAACAATATTCTGTGAGCCATCGGGCAACGCGTTCGTCGCCACTACCGGCAGTTCAAAGTGCTCCTGCCAAAAATTAACGGTCTGAGTAACGTCGGTCACGTATAGCATGATACGGGTCTTATTCATCAATTCACGTCCTTTGAATTTGATAAAACCTAGTCTACCCCAGCACCGAATCAAAAACAATTTAGACAACTTGCCAAATAACCCTAGCTATTCCACCGCAAAACAGTTATGATAGGTCATGCAGGTTTGCGCCTGCCTAGTTGCTCTGTACATTCCAGATGTAACCTATGGATCAACTAGTTGCCCTCATCTCGGATTGATGAGGGCTTTTTTGTGCGCTTTTTTTTAAAACGCCAGCGAGGTCATCCCTCACTGGCGTCATTTAGTTGTTAAGCTTGCGTCACCCACGGTGCACTATTAAAAATCCAGAACACCCCATACCGATCAATCACGGTTCCCATTTTGTTGCCCCAGAACTGCGTCTTGTACGGCACCTTCACGGTTACTTGCCGCGAAGCCACGACCCGTTGATACAGCTTGAGCAAGGCCGCTTCGGCTGTTGGGTCCCGACTATTGATATCCAACATGACCGACACCTGATTGGATGACTGCGGCTGGTCGCCCGAGGCATCTGAGAAGCAGAAATTCAGGTCCATAATCTTGAAGCCCCCGTAAATCGTGATGTCGGCTAGGTTCGTGTCTGGCGGAAGGTTCAGGGCCTGGGCCTGTTGTTGATCTGGACTCAGTCGATAGACCTCGGTCGCGCCAAAAACGTCTTGGTAGTAGGCAACGGCCTCTTTCGCGTTGGCAAAGGAAAAATAAGGTGTGGTTCTGGCATCCATCGTGAACATCTCCTTAATCATCTTAATTTCATTAAACGAGTTGCCCACCAAACTGTCAAGTGACGTTACTCATTGACATCTATCCCGATTTCGACCACACTAATTAGAGACTTAACAAAGGAGGCACTCCCGTTGGCTTGGCTCATCGTTTTATTCGCAGGCTTTTGTGGTGGCTTGGTCCAAGGCCTGACTGGCTTTGGTGCCGTCATCATCATGATGATTTTTCTACCCAACATTCTGCCCATCGACCAAAGTGCCGGGGTGGCCGGCCTGATGATGCTCGGCAGCGTCATCACCCTGGTCTATCGCAACCGACACGAGATTCGACTGACCCGCATCATCATTCCCTTCCTGGTTTACGCCAGCGTGGCGACCTGGTCGGTACATCTCGGCCACGTCCTCGACGTTCACCTCTTGCGGATGTTGCTGGGTGGCCTGTTAGTCGCCCTCTCCATCTACTTTACCTTCAGCAAGCGCCAAGGCGATAGCCAGTATCCCTGGTTCATCGCCGGCATGTTTATGATCATCTCGGGATTCTTCAACGGCCTGTTTGGAATCGGTGGCCCGCTGATGGCGCTCTACTTTCTCTCCAAGGCCCATTCGATGTCCCAGTATCTGGCGGATCTCCAAACATTTTTCCTGATTGACACCTTCTACATCACCAGTCTGCGGGTGGCCAGCGGCATCGTGACCCTCCACCTGGTACCTCTGATTCTGATTGGCATGGTCGGCGCCATCACCGGGACCATGATTGCCGCCCACCTGCTGAACCGCCTGAACGTGACAACCATGAAACGCCTGATTTACGTCTTCATTGGCCTCAGTGGACTATATTACTTATTTATCTAAAACAAAAGGAAGCAGCCAGCGCGGTTGCTTCCTTTTTCAAACGAAAAAAGCCCGACCTAGTCGGATTCGACCGGATCAAGCTTCGAAGACTTTTTCAATTGACGGGCCAGTAACCAGCAGACGAAGACCATCCCCGTCGACAACAGGTAGCTGAACTTGATTCCGACCAACTGACTGTTCATCGACCAGTGAATGTGACTGGTGCTGGTCAGACTGATGATGGCCACCAGGAGCGCCGTCCCAAAGGAAGCCGCCACCTGCCGCAACGTGTTGTAGACCGCGACCCCATCGGGAATCATCGGCAACGGCAGCATCGACCAGGCATGCGTCTGAATCGGGATCAGGACTAAGACCAGTCCCAGTTGCCGAATCGTTTGCCCCGCGACCACGTAGGCCATTGAGGCGTGACTCCCCGTGGCGCTCAACATCAGCGAGCCACTCATGTCGATGGTCAGGCCAATCATGACCATCCGGCGGAAGTTATATTTATCATAGAACCGCCCACTCAGCGGTGAAATGATGGCCGTGCAGACCGACCCGGGCAGGAGTGTCAGCCCCGAGACGAAGGCACTTTGGTGAAACACGTTTTGGACCAGCACCGGAATGATGATGGCATTGCCGTACATCGTAACCATCAGTAACATGTTGATGATCAGTGGTAAATTAAATTGGCGATAACGGAACACGTGCAAATTTAATAACGGGTAGCGCTTGGTCCACTGGCACTTGACGAACAAGCCCAGCAGAATCACGCCGGCCACCAGGGGTACGACGCCCTTCAGTGACCAGAACGCCGTCTCCCCCACGTTGGAGAAGCTGTAGAGGGCTAACGTCAAGCCGAACCCGGACAACAGTAACCCCGTTCGGTCGAGGCGTTGCTTATGGAGTTCCCCCACGTTACGCAAAAATTTGGGCGCTAAAATAATGTCGACCAACATTAATGGGAGCGTCAGGCCAAATAAGTATTGCCAACTCAGGTGCGTCAGGATGACCCCCGCCACGGTGGGCCCGA
Organism: Levilactobacillus lanxiensis; assembly: GCF_016861655.1. Taxonomy (GTDB): domain Bacteria; phylum Bacillota; class Bacilli; order Lactobacillales; family Lactobacillaceae; genus Levilactobacillus; species Levilactobacillus lanxiensis. Next base: position 353,619 of record NZ_BOLN01000002.1, read on the forward strand.
GAACCGGTGCCAGGTTCAGCGCCAGCCCGACGATGCCCATCGCCGCACCCCGTTCGCTGGGTTTGGTCGAGGTCATCACGACCACGTTGACCAGCGGAATAATAATTCCGGCCCCTAGCGCTTGAATCATTCGGCCAATAATCAGGACGGGATAGAGTTGCGCCGTGGCCCCAATCAGGGAGCCGACGATGAAAATCAGCGACGCCGTTAAGTACAGTTGCCGCGTGGTGTAGCGTTTGATCAGGTACGCCGTGGTCGGAATCATCAGGGCATTAATCAGTAAATACCCGTTGTTGAGCCACTGTCCCTGGGCGGTCGTAATGTGAAACGCCCGCATGATAGCGGGTAAGGCGGTGGACATCAGCGTCTGGTTCAGCACGCTGAGGAACGCCCCCACCATGATGAGGCTAAAGGAGAAGCGGTTCTTATGCATATGTAAGTCAAACGACCTTCCAGAAAATTTAGTTGACAAAAGCAACTTATCTAATCATAATGGCGATAGTTGCCTTTGTCAACTACAGAAGGAGCCTTGCCATGAATAATGAAGCCATCACCCAAATTCGGGCATTCGACCGTTTCTATACCCGAATATTTCACCTCGCCGATAAGTACCACCTCAAAACAAATTTAACGCTACTGGAAGCCCGTATCCTTTTAGAAATAGGCGAACACCACCGCGACACCGCCAGCCTCCTGATTCAGGAACTGACCGTGGACAAGGGCTATCTCAGCCGCGTCCTCAAGCGGTTGGTGGAACAGGACTTACTCCGCCAAACACCGGACGAAACCGACAAACGGGCCAAGCGCCTGTCGCTGACCCCCACCGGCCAGGAACAATTGGCCCTGTTGAACCAACGGGCCGACGACCAGGTCGCCACCCTCTTCGCTGGCCTATCTGCAGCGGAAACGCAACACCTGCTGGCCGCCATGCAGTACGTGGAGGATCACGTGCATTTACCTCAAGACTAGTAAAAGCCCCTGAACGTTGCCGATTACGCGGTCGTTCAGGGGCTTTTTAAATTGCTGTATTAATTTGGAATCGTCTCGACCCACTTCTTCAGCAGGAAGATATTGATCACGGCCTCAATCACGGCAATGACCAGGATACCGACGATGTTGAGGATAAATTGGCCCTGTCCACCCGTACTCATGATGCCACCAAGGTTGTTGACCTCGTGCAGCATGAAGGCAGCAACCCGCACAACCAGGTAGATGACGACCACGTAGAGCACCACGTTGATGGCCCGGCGGCTCACATTTGGCAAAAAATTGTTTGTCGCACTAACCACTAAGTGCACCAGTGAAATCGTGGTCCAGCCCAGGATAACCATAGCTAGTCCCATCAACAGTAAGCCGATGACAATTTTGCCCGCTTCCAGGTTCGTGTACGCTGGCCCCGTGATGCCATCCAAGATGCCTTTAATAAAATCGGCATCAATCGATGCGGTGATGGTGTAGAGCACCACCTGAACAATCCCGAAGTAGAGGTACATGACGAAGGAAGATAGCAAATTCGTGGTATATAATTTCGTCTCGCCAACCGGAATCAGCCGGTAAGTGTCGCGCGTATAAACGTGTTCGTTAGCGACTGACATCAAGATGAACACGGCAAGGAAGGCTGGCCCCGACCAGGACGCCGTGACGCCAAAGAATTCTCCGGAAGAAACTCCCCGTGTCGCCACGCTCCACAAGAGGGTAACCGCAATCACAGCCAGTTCCGCCAGAATCACCTTGCTGGTGGTCCGGAACCGATCTTTACTCATCACTTTAAAAACTGACCCAAAACTAGTCATGCTTGACGCCCCCCTCGTATAAACTTTCGTAGTAAGCTTCGATACCAATGCCAAATTCCTCACGGATGGCATCGCTTGGCTTGTGGGCATAAATCCCCTGGTCCTTAACGATGACCACTTCATCCAAGATGGGCGCAATTTCTGACACGTAATGGTCTGAGATGACCATCGTGGCGTCCTCTGGCTTCCATTTGATAATGCTACTGATAATCCGCTTCCGGCTCATGGAATCGATCCCGCTGAACGGTTCGTCCAGCAGATACAACTGGGCTTGACGCGCTAAGGTCAAGGCGATAACCACCTTTTCCTTCATCCCCTTGGACAGCGCCCCCAGCTTCAGGCTAGTATCAATCTGTAAGAACGTGATCAGTTCTTCAAACCGCTGCCCGTCAAAGTCTGGGTAGACCGTCCGGTAAAAATTGGCCACCCGGTCGATTCGCGTGTTGGGTTTGAACCCACGAAGTTGTTCCGTGAAACTGACGTGGCTCTTATGGTGCGCCGCCACGCTATCGCCACACACGGCAATCGTGCCAGACCCCTTGGCACTCCCCGTGATCAACCGCATCAGGGTCGTCTTCCCGGCACCGTTTTCCCCTAACAGGCCGATAATCTTGCCCGTCTCCAGGGTCAGGTCAACATCCTTCAAAATAGTTTTCAAGTTGTGCTTATAAGTTAATTGATTAATCGCTAACACGTTGGTCATCTCGCTGCCCCCTTTGTGCAATGTATTGTTTCAAGCTCGTAATGATTTGTTCATCGGTTAAGTTCAGTGCGTGTAATTGTTCGTAGACCCGCTCCAACTGTTCCATGACTAACTGCTCCTTTAATCGGGTAATTCGTTGTTCATTCATGGTGACGAAATTCCCCTTTCCCCGCTGGGATTCGAGAATCCCCTCCGTGATCATTTCCCCGAGTGCCCGCTGCACAGTGTTGACGTTAACCGTCAAATCCACCGCCAACTGACGAACGGCCGGCAGCTTGTCCCCTGGCTTTAAAGCGCCGGTCATCATTTCATGATAAAGATAATTCTTGATTTGATAGTAAATCGGAATCTTATCATCAAACTTCATTTGTCCTGCCTCCCTAGTGTTCTATTTAACTATTACACTATAACATGGAAACTGACTGTTAACAAGTCTCTGCCTCTAAAATAATTCCGCTGACACAGTAAAAAGCGCGTCCCAACAGCCTTCGTCGTTAATAACGAATTTTGTTGGAACGTGCTTTTTCACCAAATTCAGGTGATTGTTTTTAGAGAATTAAGTTAGCCTAACTGCCTTCAGCAAACACTGAATCTACCTAACCAATCAAAACGAACCGTCCATTAACAGCCAACCGACTAACCGGGCCAGCAGAATCACCAGCAGATTGCGGCCACCACAATGGAATAGTGAGCCCACAACCAGGAGCCGGAGGAAGCCAGGACGGAGCCGGCTGTGTCGGTGATGTTAGACCGAGCGATTTTCCTCGGCCTTACATCACGAGACGACTTTGGAAACTCGCGATTCTCAGCGAGGTTTCAAAGCGAGGTGGAGGACCGTTCCTCAGGCCGTAACCGGGCCCCACAGCAGGCGTAGTCCTGGAAGCCGCAGGCGGCAACATCCACTACCTCATCACCAACCCAACCGGACCAGCAGAATCACCAGCAGATTGCGGCCACCACAATGGAATAGTGTGACCACAACCAAGAGCCGGAGGAAGCCAGGACGGAGCCAGCTGTGTCGAGTCTGTTAGTCGGCGTTTTGTGCCGGCTTACAGACTGGGACAACCTTTGAGACCTGCACGATTCTCGCAGGGCTCAAAGTTGAGGTGGGAGCCCGCCCTTCGGCGGAAACCGACCCCACAGCAGGCGTAGTCCTGGAAGCCGCAGGCGGCCAGCATACCGCAACCTCGTCAGCAATCAAAACCTATTCCAAATACTGTTTAGTAGCCGCCACAATCTCCTGGAGACCCTTCTTGGCGTCGGAGAAGAACATTTGCGTGTTATCCATCGCAAACAGCGGGTTCTGCACCCCAGCGTACCCGGTACTCATGGAACGCTTGATGACGACCACGGACTTCGACTTATCCACGTCCAGAATTGGCATCCCCGAAATGGCGTTGCCACTTTCTCTGGCCAGTGGGTTCGTGACGTCGTTGGCCCCAATGACCAGGGACACATCGGTGCTTTCAAACATCGGATTGGCGTCATCCAACTGTTTCATTTGTTCATAAGGCACGTTGACGTCGGCCAATAAAACATTCATGTGACCCGGCATCCGCCCAGCAACTGGGTGAATCGCGTAGTTCACGCTGATGCCTTGGTCGGTCAAGACCTTGGCCAACTCGGCCACTTCATGTTGGGCCTGGGCAGCGGCTAAGCCATAGCCAGGCACAATCATGACGCTGTGGGCGTAGGCCAGTTGCAGGCCAATGTCGTCCGCAGAAGTTTCCTTCACGTCGACGGGCACGTCCGCTGCGGCCGCCCCGCTGTCGCTATCACCGGTCCCAAAGCCCCCAGCCAAGATATTGGCAACGGAGCGGTTCATGGCATCGGCCATTTGTAAGGTTAAAATGGTCCCGGCTGCCCCAACTAAAGCCCCGGCAATGATCAAAACTTGGTTGTTGATGACGAAACCGGCAAAGGCGACGGCTAAACCCGTGAACGCATTTAACAGCGAAACGACGACGGGCATGTCGGCCCCACCAATTGGCAAGGTCATCAGCAGGCCAAAAATCAGACTCATCGCCAATGCCAAGGTGACGTACCAGACATTGGTCGTCAACCCCATCATCAGGTAGGCGGAGGCCAGAATCGCGATGACCACGATGATATTTAGCAACCGCGACCCCGGAAAACTAATCGGCTTCCCGGAAACGTGACCGGAGAGTTTCCCCGTCGCAATCAGTGACCCGGAGAAGGTGATGCCCCCGATGACCACGTCCAGGAAGACGGGCAGGGAGAAGGCCACGCCCAGACCGGCACCATCGCCCTTTAACAAGTAATCGAAAATCCCAATCGTAGCGGCGGCCCCGCCACCCACGGCGTTAAAGAGGCTGACCAGCTGAGGCACGTCGGTCATGGGCACCTTGCGCGCCTTGACGACCCCGTAAAGAATCCCCAGCGCCAGGCCGACCAGTAAGACGACCCAGCCAATCGCATCAATTTTACCTTCAATGATAATCGTCACAATAATCGTGATGACCGCGAGAAACATCCCCACGGCGGAGAGGCCGTTCCCCTTCCGCGCCGTCTTTGGCGAGCGCATCAGGTGGACCCCCAGGACGTAGCAAACGGCGGAGACCAGATAGATTAAGGACGAAATTGTTTGTAGCGCACTCATTTCTGATCAGCCTCCCCCTTCTTCGCAGCTGGCTTCCGGTCAAACATGCCCAGCATCCGGTCGGTCACGGTGTACCCACCGGCCACGTTTACGGCCGCAAAGAAGGCACCCAGAAAGGCAAGAACATAAAATAACGTGCTGTTGGCTTCCGCCGCAATCACGAAAGCCCCCACGACAACGACGCCGTGAATGGCATTCGCCCCGGACATCATGGGCGTTTGGAGGGTCGCGGGAATTTTACTCATGACTTCAAATCCCACTAACAGACTCAAGACAAAAATTGCTAAATTTGTAAATAATTCCTGACTCATGCCTAATCAACTCCTTTGGATTCAGTTGATTCTGCGGGTGCTTCCGCTGGCTTGGCGGGCTCGCGTGGTGGCAATTTCATCGCTTCACGCACCCGACTACTGATGATGTCGCCCTGATAGGTGGCCAGCAGTTCGCCAACCACTTCGTCGTCCACGTCCAGCACCAATTTGCCATTCTGGACAACAGCGTTCAGCACGGCTTGCACGTTCTTGGCAAACATATCGGATGCCGAGGCCGGCAATTGACTGGCCATGTCGCCAGCCCCCACAATCTGGGCCTGTTGCGGCGTTGTTACGGTCTTTCCCGGCTGTGAACCGGCAACGTTCCCGCCCAATTCACTCGCCGCGAGGTCGATAAATAAGGTCCCCGCCTTGGCCGCATCCACGGACTTCTGGGTGACCAACAACGGTGGCCGCCGTCCGGGCACTTGCGCCGTCGTGATAATGACATCGTTTTGGGCAATGAAGTCCGCCAGCTCAGCCTGTTGTTGCGCCGTTTCTTCTGGCGTCAAGGCCCGGGCATACCCGCCCTCACCGGTGGCAGAGACGGATGTGGTCAGGAACGTCGCACCCAGCGATTCGACTTCCCCGCGTGAGGCTGGCCGAATGTCATAGCCGGAGACCATGGCACCAAGCCGTTTAGCGGTTCCGATGGCCTGCAGACCGGCAACCCCGGTCCCTAAGACCAGCACCTTGGTGGGTTTCGCCGTCCCGGCAGCCGTGATCATCATGGGTAAATACCGGGCAAAACTGTCTGCCGCCACCAATGCTGCCTTATACCCGGCAACACTGGCCTGTGAACTCAAGACATCCATGGTCTGAGCCCGCGAAACGGTCCGTGGCAGCAGTTCAAAGGCTAAGGCATTGACCTTTTTCGCCGCTAATTCTTTGACATAATCCAAATCCGTTAGCGGTCGCAACAGGCCCAGTAACGTTTGCCCGGCCGTCAACTGGTCGACCACGTCAGCGCCGGGCTGACCAATGGTCGCAATCACATCGGCGTCCTTGATGACGGCGCTTCGCTCACTGATTTTGGCCCCAGCCTGCTCGTAAACGGCATCCGGATAGAAGGACCGCGTCCCAGCCCCGGCCTCAATCAGCACTTGAAATTCACTCTTGACCAGCTTCCGTACCACTTCTGGTGAGAGGGCAACCCGGTTTTCCCCAGGCGCTTCCCGTAAAGCAGCAATCGTTAATGACATGCCACCCATCTCCTTTTGAGAATTCCTTCACAATTTCAGCATAGGCCTCTCCGGGGGCCAAAACAAGTTTGACCTGCTTTATTAGACAGTTAATAAGTTGACCGTCCAACGTGATTCGTCCACCGGTCATTCACCGTAAAAACCAGCCAGGACAACAAAAATGGCCACTCAGCATGATTGTGAGTGGCCACTTATTTTGACGCAAATAAATTCAGTGAATGTCCTGACTTGCAAATAATGGTGAATTCTGATTTATCAGGATGGTCTACGTCAAGGTAGATTTAGCTTGACTTTGTTCAGTGAGCACCACCAAGAAACACCATGCTTGCGAATTAAACGCACGCCCACCGCAGGGCTGGGGAAACTGGGCCGGTTGTGGAAGTGACCAGAGGCGAGCCAAGGTGCCCGGCTGTGTCGATGGCCTTGGCTGGGGTATTTTCCCAGCCTAGTTCCATGGGACAACCTTTGAGACTGCCCCTCAGGCTCAAAGTTGAGGTGGAAACCCGCCCTTTGGCTGGAACCGGCCCCACAGCAGGGCGCCTTGAGCGCGCCGCCGGGAACGGACGCGACCAGGTCCAGTTTTCACCAGCCCGGATGCTATGACAACGTTTAGCTCAGCCAACCATCCATCTCAAACTTCTTCATCTGGATGATTTCAGCGGCGGCCACCGTCACCTGCTTGACGGTTTGCACGTAGCTATCCCCCGCCGTAGCGGCTGCGAATTGCTCGGACAACGTCGCCCCTTCAGCCTCATCAAACAGCCACTTCAAGGCGTCCTGCTGCGACAAAATCAGGAACAAATTACTGCCAGCCCGGGTCAGCTTGCCCGCCTGAATCTGGTCCTCGAGCGTGGTCAGGACCTCTTGTTTACTGGTCGCCGTGGGCTCGTAGATCACGTGGGGCTTCAAATTATTTTGGAAAAGCACCCGCTCCGTAGTCTGCTCTGCCAGCGTTTCCGCGCCGATGCCGTCGTAAATGGCGTTGACGATATCCCAGCTCGTCACCAATTTCAGCACCGTCTTCAAGCGGTCGTCCTGGGCAATATCACTGGTCAACCGAATCCGGAATGAATTCAGGTATGCCGGCTGCTGATCCAAGCGCGCCTCGTCAGCCACAATCAACCGGTCACCCTCTACCTGAAGAATCTCTTGGTCCAATAGGTCGAGGAGCGTCGCCAGCACGAAGTATGCCTGCGTGGTGAAGCGCGTCCGCAACGTGGGTTTTTGCCCAATATGTTCGGTTACTAGTAAAAAGTTTTTGGCGGTTGTAAGTGCCAAGTTGGTTCCCCCTTAGAAAATCTCGAAATTAAAGCCTACGAAGCGTTAGTATACCACACGTTTGCCGGGTCTCGGCTATTTTTCTGGTAGACTGTGTACCTAACACCACTAATTAATCAGAAAAGCATTTAGTCATTAACTTACTGATGACACAAAAGGACCGACCCGCAAGTCGATCCTCAGTTGATTTAATCTTAATGGGTTCTAAATACTTCATGCTTTGTGATAGTTGGTAACAGAAACCACCTCGCCCTTCTAGCTGAACAGCACTTCCATCACCAGGATGGCGCCACCAAAGAACAGCACGAACAGCACAACTGGCCAAACGAACTTGAACCAGTGCGAGTACTTCATGTCCAGCATTTGTAGCGTTGCCATCACCAGACCGGTTGGGGCCAGGAACAGCATTGCGTATTGCCCGAATTGGTAAGCGGTAACCACGGCGAACCGAGGAATATCAACCGTATCGGCCAATGGCGCGAAGATTGGCATTGCCAAAACAGCTAAACCAGAAGATGATGGCACGATGAATCCCAGAACGAAGAAGATCAGCATCATGACGATGATGAAGACGGACCCACTGACATGGGCGACCAGGTTCGAGGAGTATTGTAAGATCGTATCGGAAATCATCCCGTTGTTCATCACCAGGTTAATCCCACGGGCTAACCCAATGATCAATGACACCCCAACTAAACTTGCGGCCCCATTGGTGAAGGCATCAACGACACCCTTTTCACCGATACCATACTTACCAGTAGCGGTAATAAACATAATGATAATGGCAAAGAGGAGGAAGGAAGAGGCCATGGTTGGGAACCACCAGCCCTGGGACATAACGCCCCAGACCATGATTGGGAACGTCACCACGAACAAGACCAAGATAATCTTCTTCCGCATCGTGAAGGCCGTGTTGGCGGTGTCATCAGAGGAAACGGACCACATTTTATCAAAGGAACTCTTATCTTCGTATGAATATGAGAATGATGGCGTGTCCTTAACCTTCTTGCTGTACCAGTGCAGGTAAGCGACAACGAAGGCCGCCGCCACAACCAACCCAGCAATCCGCCAAGTAATCCCCTCGGTAAAGTTAATCCCGGCAGCGTTAGAGGCAATCACGACAGAGAACGGGTTAATCGTTGAGAAAGCGGTACCAATTGAACTCGACAGGAAGATAGCCCCCACACAGACGATGGAGTCGTAGCCCATCGCAATGAAGATAGGCACCAAAATTGGGTAGAAGGCCACCGCTTCTTCTTCAATCCCACACAACGTCCCACCAAGAACCATGAGAATGGAAACCATGAAAATCAGTAAGAACTCGTGCCCTTTCGTCTTCTTCGTCAATGCCATCAGGCCGGATTCAAAGGCCCCACTGGCCTTAACGACCCCAATCAGGCCCCCCAGAACGAAGATGAAGACCATGATGTCCACGGCTTCGATCGTCCCGTTGACCATACTCGTCGTAATGGCGCCGAGTCCGGCTGGCCGTTGCTTCAAGCGATGATATGTGTTGGGAATCGAGACCGCTTGCGTAATCCCACCAGACGTGAATTCTTTGATCTTAATCTTCACGCCCAATTTGTCCAGTTCCTGTTGCGTCGCTGGTACTTTAACGGTCTTACCAGCTGGACGAGAAATCTCCAGGTGGGAACCACTATATGATAGCTTAGAATATGAACCGGCTGGAATAATGTAAGTGGCAAGCACGGCGACAATCGTCAAAATAAATAAGATGACGAACGCGCCGGGCATTTTCAATTTAAATCTTTTCTTCTTCGGTTTTGGTGCGACTGATGCATCCATTAATTTCACCCCTTAAGTGATTTTTAACGCCATACGAAAAACGTGGTCCAAGAACGGGTGTCACCAACATCACCGTACGATTGGACCACGTTCCGTTAATTTAACTGATTAAGCTTTGATCAGCGTCCCGACCTTGCCAGCTAAGGCATCGTCGAGGTGATCCAGTGACGTAATCAGTGCCGTGCGGCCGTTACCTGAAGCGACGAAGCTCAAGCAAGCTTCAATCTTAGGTAACATACTGCCGGGGGCAAACTGACCCTCGTCAATGTAACGTTGGGCGTCTTTGGTCGACAATTCACGCAAAGCCTTTTCGTCTGGCTTACCGTAGTTGACGTAAACGTCATCAACGGCGGTCAAGATGATCAGTTGTTCTGCGGAAATGTTGGCCGCCAATAAGGCACTTGAACGGTCCTTATCGATGACGGCTGGCACACCCTTCAAGCCCTCGTCAGTTTCGATGACGGGTACCCCGCCACCACCACCGGCGATAACCAAGTTATCATTTTCAATCAAGTCATTGATACTCTTGATTTCAATGATAGACTTAGGAAGTGGGGATGGGACAACTTGACGGTAGCCCCGACCAGCGTCTTCAACAAACGTGTAGCCCTTTTCAGCAGCAATCTTGTCAGCATCTTCCTTACTGTAGAAAGACCCAACTGGCTTGGATGGGTGATCAAAGGCGGCGTCATTTTGGTCAACTTCAATCTGGGTCACAACGGAAGCCACGTCCTTCTTGATGCCTTGACGGTGCAATTCGTTGTGCAGACTTTGTTGTAAGTGGTAGCCAATGTACCCTTGGCTCATCGCGCCACACTCTGGGAATGGGAAGGCCGCGCCTTGACCATTTTCAGCAGCGTAGTTCATGCCTAAGTTAATCGCCCCAACTTGGGGACCATTACCGTGGCTGATAACCACTTTGTTCCCGGCAGCGACTAAGCCAATCAGAGACTTAGCGGTGTGCTTTACTAGATTTAATTGTTCTTCTGGTGATTTGCCCAAAGCGTTTCCGCCTAAAGCAACAACGATTTTAGCCATATGTTAGTCCCCCACTATTCGCCTAAGGTTGCAACCATGACAGCCTTGATGGTGTGCATCCGGTTTTCAGCTTCTTGGAAGACAACTGAAGCATCGCTTTCGAAGACTTCATCCGTAACTTCCATTTCGGTGATGCCAAACTTGTCAGCAATTTCCTTACCAACCTTGGTTTCAGCATTGTGGAATGAAGGCAGGCAGTGTTCGAAGATGACGTCTGGGTTGCCAGTCTTAGCCATCATTTCGCTAGTGATTTGGTATGGTGAGAGTAACTTGATCCGGTCGGCCCAGACTGAGTCGGGTTCACCCATGGATACCCAAACGTCGGTGTATAAGACGTCAGAATCCTTAACCCCTTCGTCGATGTCGCTGGTGATTAAGATTTCAGCACCGGTCTTTTCGGCGATCGCGTTAACTTTGTCACGGAGTTCCTTGGTTGGCCGTAATTCCTTAGGGCAAACTAAGTGGAAAGTCATCCCCATGATTGCGCCACCGATCATCAAGGCGTTGGCCACGTTGTTCCGGCCATCACCCACGTAAGTGAAGTGGATGTCGCTGTAGTTCTTCTTCAAAACTTCTTTAGCAGTCAAGAAGTCAGCTAAGACTTGGGTTGGGTGATCTTCATCGGTCAAACCGTTCCAAACAGGCACGCCTGAGTACTTGGCTAACGTTTCAACAGTCCGTTGAGAGAACCCACGATATTCAATCCCGTCGAACATCCCACCTAAAACGCGGGCAGTATCTTTGGCAGATTCCTTCTTACCCATTTGGGTCCCAGTAGGTCCTAAGTATGTAACTTGTGCGCCTTGGTCATGGGCACCGACTTCAAAGGCACAACGGGTACGAGTTGAACTCTTTTCAAAGATTAAAGCAATGTTCTTACCAGCTAATTTTTGTTGTTCAGTCCCAGCGTACTTGGCCTTTTTCAGGTCTTCGGCTAATTGCAGTAAATAGCCCATTTCCTTAGGGGTGTAGTCCAATAAAGTTAAAAAGCTACGGTTACGAAGATTAAACATTGTGTGTTCCTCCTTTAGTTAATTACAAGTACTAGTATAGAAAGCGGTTTCATAGAACTTCAAAATGCTTCAAAACTTTGTTAAACTTTTTTCGAAGGAGCTCAAAATATGATGAAACAGTTCCATTTATACCGCCAGGAACGTTATCAACGCATTATCCTGGCAGCGATTTGCATTGCCTTAGCCTCGCAGGTAAATTTTCAAACCTACGCCCCCGGCTTCATTATTACGCTGTCCGTTTTCATTTTGCCGGTCATCCTGTACTTCAATAGCGACCTGAATCCGATTCAGTTGTTGGTCGCGGTTACGATTGCCTCACCGATTTTCAGAGGCCTGTTGCTATTCATTGGCCACGCCGTTGATCCGTATGACAACGTCATCTACATCCTCGCGGACATGGCGTTCTACATGTGTTACGGCATTCTCTACTACTTCTTGTACTGGCGCAAAACGGAGCGGACCAACACCACCTTTTTCCTCACCATCGTGCTCTGTGACTACCTTTCCAACCTCTTAGAAGTTAGCTTGCTAACCGATTTCTCCCATTATACATACAGACTTTTTCAGATTTTATTTATCGCCGCACTGGTCCGCAGCATTGTCAGTTGTCTCTTGGCCTTTCTCTACCATTACTTTAAACTGATGTTACGGGACGAAAAACACGAGCAACGCTACTATCATTTCATCTGGGTGGCCTCGGCTGTAAACAGCGAAGTTTATTTCATGCGCAAGAACATCAGTGAAATCGAGAACGTCATGAAGAACGCCTACCTCTTGAATCAGGACCTCCAGCACACGGATATCGACAAGGCCGAGCAGGATAAAGCCTTACAGATTGCCCGCGACGTGCATGAAATTAAGAAAGACTACCAAAACGTGATTCGGGGACTGGGCGATTACTTCAATGACGATGAAGATACCGCCATGCAACTGTCAGACATTTTAACAATTACGACTTCCTACATCCGAGAATCCATCAAGGCCAAGTTCCCGCACGTGACCATCGAGGTCCACAACCACGTGGATCTCGTCATTCCCAACCACTATTACGTCGTATCCATCCTGTCCAATCTGATTTTTAACAGCGTGGACGCCATGGAAAATCAGCCTTCCGGAACCGTCGTCGTGAGCGCCATCGACCGCGGCAACCACATCATCCTGAACGTCAGTGACAACGCCAGCGGCATGGACCAGGAAACGCTGTCGATGATCTTTCAGCCCGGCTTCACCACTAAGTTCAACGAGAACGGTGACGTCTACCGGGGCATTGGCCTGTCGCACGTGAAGATCATTGCCCAGGAACAGTTTGACGGCGACATCAACGTGACATCCGAACTCGGCAAAGGCACCAATTTTGAAGTGACCCTCAGTAAGAAACGCTTAGAGCAGGAGGAAGAAGCCTAATGAATTTCTACATTGTTGACGACGACCCCTCGATTCCGATGATTTTACGTCAAATTTTGGAAAAGAACCCCGATAACACAGTGGTCGGCATCGCCCACGACGCGAAGAAGGCCCTGTCAGACATCATGATCATGGACGTCAACATCGTGCTGGCGGACCTCTTGATGCCGGGTATTTCCGGTATCGACCTGATCAAACAGCTCAAGGACCTGAAGCCCGACCTGCGTTCCATCATGATTTCTCAGGTCAAGGACAGCGACTTGCGGGCCCAAGCCTACGAGGCCGGCATTGAGTTCTTCATTGATAAGCCCATCAACGTGATCGAAGTGAAAACGGTGGTCGAGAAGGTCGCCCAGAGCGTCCAAATGGCCACGAAGCTCAACAACATTCAATCGCTAGTCGGTGGCGGGGCCATCACCGCTGCCCCCGTGGTTGACCAACATCAACACCAAAAGGAAAAGATTCTCTCGATTCTGCGGTTTCTGGGAATCACCTCGGAGGCCGGTTCATCAGACATCTTGGCAATTGCCCAGGTCATGCTCGACCAAAACATCAGTTTCCGTGACATCGACTTCAACGCCACCTACCACATCGACGACCGCGAAAAGAAAATCATGTTCCAACGCATCCGCCGCGCCATCAAGACCGGCCTGACTAACCTCGCCAACATCAGTCTAGACGGCATGGGCGACGAAATCGTCGTCGAATACGCCAACACCCTCTACGAATACAAGAACGTCCGCAGCGAAATGCTCCTACTAGAGGGCACCCGGACTACCGGCGGGAAGACTTCTTTGAAGCGGTTCTTTGATGGGTTGGTACAAGAGGTTTAGAGTGCGGAGCAGGGCGCCTAACTGGCGAGCATTAACGGCGTAACGGGAATGCCCCCGGGCCTGGGGCATTTTCGTTACGGTGTTAAGCGGAACCAGTTGCCCTGCGTAGCACGTTTCAGAGGCCGCAAGGACCAGGATTATTCCGCGAAGAACCAATCAAACGACCTAAGAAAGTAAAAAACTAACGGCAAATCCTAGACCCGAGCCAATGCGGTTAAGCGCAGGAACCTGGCTCTCGTAGCACGTTTCGGAGGCCGCAAGTATCGGGATTGTTCCAGGACGAACTAGTCAAACGACCTAGGAAAGTAGAAAATCAATGGCAAATCCCAGACCTGAATCCAACCGGCTAAACACAGACTTACACTCCACAAAACACACCCTTGAACTTAACAAGCATCCCCAAATCCAACACCCCAAAAAGAATGGCCCCCACCATTCTTTTTTAATCCCGACACAACCCCAACAATTACCTACCGTTATTTTCACGTGTACGCCATCGATATTTGAGCGTATAATTAAAAACATTAATTAGTTAGCCAGACAAACCCTAAAGAAGTGAGATAGATGCCCATGAAACACGCGAAACGCCTTCCCCTCAAAGACCTGCTGGTCAAATACCGCATCGTTGTCATGATTGGCGCCATTGTGGTCCTTGGTTTTACTGGCATCTTCAGTGTGCAAGCACGGCAAAAACAAGCCACGCCTCACGTCCAAGCCGATAAGCCGGCAACCAGTCGGCAGATCAGTGCCCAACAACGGCACGTCAAACGACAACTACATACCTACTTTAAAAAGCTCACCGCCGATGGCACCACCAGCATCACCTTCTACAACTTGGGTGTCACCAAGGGGAGTCAATCGGCTAAGTCAGCCGTCGCCAATCGGTTTTACAAATCCGGTAAGCTAGCCACGTCGGCCAATGCCCATACGCCAGAGGTTACCGCCAGCACCTACAAGATCTACATCGCGGCCTACCTCTTCCACCTGAGCAGCCAACAGGCCTACACCTGGACGCCGACGAATCAGGACGGTTTCCACCGAATGATTGTGAACAGCGACAACGACTTTCCCGAAGGTATCCTCGATACGTACGGCCTCGCCGGCATCAATGAATTTCTCAGTAGCGAGGGCCTCTACGCTCCCACCTTTGTCATGAACCAGGAATCGATGACGACGGCCGCCAGCCTGCAGAAGATGCTGCTTAAATTGGCACGGGCGGATGCGCCATTTAATAACGCCCATAATCGTCAATGGCTGCTATCCCTAATGAAGCAACAAGTTTACCGTGACGGGATTCCCGCCGGAGCGGCCGCCGCAACCAAGGGCACCCTCGTGGCGGACAAGGTCGGCTGGTTAGCCGATACCAACAACGACGCCGGCATCGTCACCCTACCCAATGGGCAACGCTACGTGCTGGTCATCATGACCCACGGCCACGGTCAAACCGGCTTCACTGGTTTCCCCCGGATGGCCAAAATTACCAAGCACGTGCAGAAGCTCGTGTACAATCCGCAATTGGTTAAAAATTTAGAATAGGCTTTTCTGAACGAGCAATCGCTGTACGACCGGCGATCTGCTCGCTTTTTTGTCCCCTTGGTGCCGCAATATTCCCCAACAAATATGTAATCTTGGCATACCGATTTTTTATCGTTGACAAACGTAAACGATGGCGGTATGCTTAATTCATCAATTAAGGATTACAGATGTAAACATAAAAGGAGATCGCTCTCATGACAAAAATTTTAGTGCTTATCGTTGCCTTATTACTCATCGGATTTATCGCTTGGTGGTTCTTCGGCAAGCACACCACCGCCGCAGTTGACGCCGCCGTGACTGGTTCCAGCCAGGACGTGGGCGTTGAAGTCAGCGGTGGGTACTCCCCCAGCACCGTGGTTTTGAAGAAGGGCGTACCCGCCACGCTCACGTTTAACCGGAAGGACCCCTCCAGTTGTTTAGAACAGGTCGTCTTCCCCGACTTCGGCATCAACGAATTTTTACCGCAAAATGAAGCGCACGTGATTCCCATCGACACCAGCAAGCCTGGCGAATACGATTACGCGTGCGGCATGAACATGTTCCACGGCAAGGTTATTATTAAATAAATCGGAGGTCTTCATCATGACAAACAAACAATCAGCAACGGTCATCGTCAACGGCGGCTACTCCCCAGCAGAAGTCGTGCTCACCCAAGGCGTCCCCGCCGAACTCACTTTCAAACGCATCAACGACGCCGGCTGTCTGGACCAAGTTCATTCCGAGAGTCTGAACTTCAGCGAAGACCTCCCTTTAAACGAGGCCCGCACCGTCACCATCGACACCAGCAAGGCCGGCGAGTTTCCGTTCAGCTGTGGGATGGACATGTTCTTCGGAAAGGTGGTCGTTCACCCATGAGTATTAAAAATCGGTTCGTCTTCTCACTCATCCTGTCCTTACCCCTATTAATTGAAATGTTTACCACCCCACTGGGCATCATGTTGCCCGGCGGTGTCTGGACCATGTTCTTTCTCACCACGGCGGTCATGGCCGTTTCGGCGGGCCCCTTCATCGAGAGTGCCTGGGCCGCCTTTCGCCACCACCACGCCAACATGGATACCCTGGTCGCCATCGGGACGACTACCGCCTACCTGTACAGTTTCTACGCGATGTTAGCCGGCAAGGACGTCTTCTTTGAAAGTGCCGCCTTCGTGGTTACCCTGATCTTACTGGGTCAATATTTCGAAGAGAAAATGAAGCACTCCGCGTCTGGCGCCGTCAGCAAGTTAGTCGACTTGCAGGCCAAGGACGCCGAGGTCATGCGCGACGGCCAACTGGTCAAGGTTCCCCTGGCCGAAGTCGCTGTCGGTGACATCATTCGCGTCCGTCCCGGCCAAAAGATTGCCGTCGACGGCGTTATCACCGAAGGTACCTCGACCATCGACGAATCCATGGTCACCGGTGAAAGCATGCCCGTCACCAAGAAGGCTGGCGACCACGTCATCGGCGCCACCATGAACAGCAACGGGACCTTCATGTTCAAGGCCAGCAAGGTCGGCAACGACACCCTGCTTTCCCAAATCGTGGAAATGGTCAAGAAGGCTCAGACTAGTCACGCACCGATTCAAAAGTCCGTGGATAAAGTCGCTGATATCTTTGTCCCTGCCGTCTTGATTGTGGCCATCGCCACCTTTACCATCTGGTACGTCTTCATCGGCGCTTCCCTGGTCACGGCCATGCTCTTCGCCGTTTCCGTCGTCATCATCGCTTGCCCGTGTGCGTTAGGGATTGCGACGCCAACTGCCTTAATGGTAGGAACCGGCCGCAGTGCCAAGATGGGTATCCTGATCAAAAATGGGGAAGTCCTCGAAGCGGCCAACCACGTTAAGACGGTCGTTTTCGACAAGACTGGGACCATTACCGAGGGTCATCCCCAGGTCACGGACATTGTCGGCGACGAAGCCACGGTCTTACGGGTGGCTGCTAACCTTGAAGTTTCCTCAGAACATCCCCTGGCCGCTGCCATTTTGGACAAGGCCAAGGCTGAAAAAGTTGACGTCACCGCTGCTGAAAACTTCCAAGCCATCGAAGGTAAAGGGGTTCAGGCCACGGTTGACGGCCAACAAGCCTTTATTGGGAATGATAAATTAATCGCCGATTACAAATTAGACGCCACGCTGAGTGACCGCATGGCCCAGCTACAAAGCGAAGCCAAAACCGTGGTTCTCGTGGGCATCGCCGACCAAATCATTGGGTTGATTGCCATTCAAGATGCGCCAAAGGCCAGTTCCGCTGGTGCCATGGCTGCGCTTAAAGCGCGCGGGTTACGGACGGTCATGTTGACCGGTGATAACCAACGGGTCGCCGAAGCCATTGCGGCCGAAGTGGGCATCGACACGGTCATCGCCGACGTGTTGCCTGGCGACAAGGCTGACCACGTGAAGCAGCTTCAGGCCGAGGGGCCAGTTGCCTTCGTGGGTGACGGTATCAACGACGCCCCCGCCTTAACCACCGCCGACGTCGGAATCGCCATGGGTTCCGGGACCGATATCGCCATCGAATCTGGTGGGATCGTCCTGGTTAAGAATGACCTGATGGACGTGGTCCGGGCCCTTGAACTCAGCAAGAAGACCTTCAACCGAATCAAGTTGAACCTGTTCTGGGCCTTCATCTACAACACGTTGGGGATTCCCGTTGCCGCTGGGGTCTTCGCCGTCTTCGGCCTGGCTTTGAATCCTGAAATTGCTGGCCTGGGCATGGCCTTGAGTTCCCTGTCCGTCGTCGCCAGCTCCCTGTTGTTGAATAAGTCAAAATTAACGTCAACGCCGGCGACTGACGCCCACGTTGCCTAAACCGGAGGGATTTCTCATGGATGAAAAATTTTGGAGTAAAAGCACGCGGTTAACCGCCATCGCCGCCGTTGTCTACCTCATCGTAGCCACGGGCGTTGGCATGTTGATCATGAATCACTAATTTTAGCCAAACGAAAACCGTTGTCATCAGCGCCTGTGAGCGTTGGTGGCAACGGTTTTTGATTACTTTTGGAGAGCTGTAAGAATATCGGGTTCCACCTTCTCGGGCGTGGTAATTGGGGCGTAGCGGTCGATCAGCTGGCCATCGCGGCCAATTAGAAACTTGGTGAAGTTCCATTTGATCCGACCGTGACCCGCGGTGGCCTTGAGGTAGGTGAACAGTGGGTCCTCGTCATCCCCGTTGACCGCAATCTTTTTGGTCATGGGAAAGGTGACCCCGTAATGCATCTGGCAGAAGTCGCTGGTGGCGGCGTCAGTCGCTAACTCCTGATGGAATTGATTGGAGGGCAGGCCGAGAACTTCAAGGCCCTGCTCATGGTACTTGCGGTAGAGCGCCTCAATCCCTTCTAGCTGGGGTGCGAGGCCACATTTACTGGCGGTGTTCACAATCAACAGCACCTTGCCCTGATAGTCCTTGAAGTCAATGGTCTGGCCACTCATTTCCGTTTCGGTAAACTCATAAATCGTTGCCATAGAACAGCATCCCTTCTCTTTGTGTGCTTAATG
This sequence comes from Levilactobacillus lanxiensis, assembly GCF_016861655.1. Classification (GTDB taxonomy): domain Bacteria; phylum Bacillota; class Bacilli; order Lactobacillales; family Lactobacillaceae; genus Levilactobacillus; species Levilactobacillus lanxiensis. Next base: position 372,632 of record NZ_BOLN01000002.1, read on the forward strand.
TTTAGCTTTCGAATTAATTGCGTACAAATCAATTATACATCATCAAGTTCACATTAGCCCGCAATCAGATGACCAGCGTTGACCTAGTCCTTGTCATAGATGGCCCGCAGGCTGGCTAAATCCGCCGTGGACAGTTGCGTCTTGCCATGATCCAACGGTGTCATGACGGAAGACTTGTCCGAACTGTGGTCCAGGCCCAGCGCGTGCCCCAACTCGTGGACGGCAACGGAGTGTTTGAACGCGTGCGGATAGGTGGCGTTGAGTTTGGCCGTAGCCGTGTTGGTCGTCAAGATGCCCCGCCAACTGATACGCTGCGTAATTTGGGGACCCCCGTGGCCGTACTCGATAGTCGTCTGGCCCTTGGGCTCGCGTTTGTGATAGGTGCCAAAGGTGATCTGGTTGGTCTTGGAACTCCCGGTGCCCGCTACCAGCTGAACGATGCCGGTCTGATCGTAGACATCGACGGCGTAGGTAAAGACCTCACGTACCTTCTCCGGCGTGTTCTTGGCAAAATGATAGTAGTATTTCTTCTGGAGTAAGAGTCCCTGCATAGCCTCTTCTACTGGCGTCTCGTCCGCTCCGGTCTGGGTGGTGCCGTCACTGGTGTTGCGCAGGATATAACCACTCGCCTGATAATTACCGGACTGACTCTGACTCGTAGCCGACTGTGCCTTGCCCGTCAGTGTGGCCACAATTGCCGCGCGGTAATAGGTGAACTGGGTCAACAGCGGCTGCCAATTGACAGCGATAAAAACGACGATTCCCAAAACAATGGCAAGTAACAAACGTCTGACAATTTTCACAGCGCAATCTTCCCTTCGACTCTCTTCTGCCCCGACAATGTTTCCAATTAAGTTGATTCTAGGCTATCTAGTTGTGGGGCGCAACTAGATTGACCTAATAATTTCTGGGCACACCGATTGGGTGAAAAAAGCCCGCCGGAAGCGGACTTTTAGTGATTTATTTATAGTAAACGTGACCGTAAGTTGGGTGCTTATTAGGTGAGGTTTGAACGCTTTCACCGGTCTGCTTGTAGCCGTACCACTGAGCCTTGTAGGACTTGTGCTTGCGGTTGGTCTTGCTGACCTTGAACTTGTAATAGTTCACCAACTTGCCATGGGTCCAGCCCATTTCGTGCCCCTTGATGTAGTAAACGTGACTGCCCTTCTTGTGTTGATACGTCATGTTCTTATTCGTAACAAATGGCAACAACAAGGCGTTGGATTTGATCGTAAACCAAGGATAATAGTCTAAAGCCTTATCCTTTTTCGGATCAACCCACTTGCCCCGCAAAACCTTCGGCGTCCCCTTGTGCCAAGTCGCGGCATTGGCGGATTGGGTGGTGCTGGCGCCAATGGCTAATCCAGCAACAACGGCTAAAGCAGTGGTTCCTACTTTCAACATGTTCTTCATGAAAAGCCCTCCCAGGGTGAATTATTTGCTTTTACAAGGTTAATCATACATCAAGGAAATCAAATTGAACATAAGTAATTTTGGGGCACATCTTTTAGCACTTTACTTGTAGAAGTAGTGACCGTACTTGGCCTTCTTTGCCTGGTAATCTTGGCCGTTCCCTCTCTGCTTGTAAATGTAGAACTTAACTTTATGGGACTTATGTTTCCGTGTGGTCTTACTTAATTTAAATCGGTAATAGTTGACCAGCTTGCCGTGGCTGTACATCGTTTCGTGGCCTCTAACGTCATAGATATGACTCCCCTTTTTGTGACGGTAGTGCAGGTGCTTGTTGATGACTGGATCGATGCCACTCTCGCTCAACTCCTTAGGCTTAACGATAATGAAAGGATAATAATTTAAGACTGCCTCCTTCTTACCGTCCGTCCACTTTCCCCGCAGTGCTTTCGGCGTTCCCCGATGCCAGGTTGCCGCACTAGCATTTTGGGTGGTATTCCCTCCAATTGCCAATCCCATTGCCAACGCAACGACCGTCATACCTAATCTCATTTGTGACTTCATACAATTCCTCCAGTGGATTAATTTAACAAATTAATTGTACACCTCAAAAATAGGTTGAACACGGGAAAACGTGAGAAAAGGTCTGCATTAAAAAAACGCCGAACAGCCGTAGCCATTCAACGTCGCATTTCAAATTAGGTTAAACCAAAGCCAGTACCGTAAAGTTAATCACAAACAGAATCGAAACGATCCAGATCAACGGGTGAACGTCCTTCGCCTTCCCCAGGACCACCTTGACGATGCAGTAGAAAATGAAACCAGCCGCAATCCCATAGGTAATGTTGTAGGCAAAGGCCATGATGAACGTGGTCATGAAGGCCGGAATCGCCTCATTCAAATCGTGCCACGGAATCTTGCTGAGGGAGCTCATCATCATGATTCCCACTAGAATCAAGGATGGTGCAATGGCTGCCGTCGGAATGATCGACAGTAACGGTGAAGCCAGGGAGCTGGCCAAGAATAGCACGGCGACTACAACACTGGTTAACCCCGTCCGGCCACCGGCCCCAATCCCCGCGGAGCTTTCCACGTAGGTCGTCAGGTTAGACGTCCCAAAGATGGAGCCAACGCCGGTCGCAATCGAATCGGCAAATAAAGCCTTGTCCAGCTTTGATTTAAACCCGGGTTGGCTTTCCAGCTCAAGCTCCCGTTTGCCGGAGAAAATTCCGGTCTGCCGGCCAGTCCCAATGAAGGTCCCCAGGGAGTCGAAGGTGTCGGACAAACTGAACGATAGAATCGTCATCAGGACTAGGATAACCCGATTATGCTCCGCAAATAATGAGCCCATCCCCTCATGGGAAAAGGCCGCCAGGAAGGTCGTTCCCAGCTGATGAACCGACGCACCAAATGAAAAGCCACTGGCCAAATGCAGGTTGGTGACCCCCATGGGAATCCCAATGATGGTCGTCGTTAAGATGCCAATCAGGAGGGCACCCGGCACCTTGCGAACTTTAAAGATGACCGTAATGACCAGACCAATCAAGGCCAGCACCAATGATGGTGAGTTAAAGACCTGGAGCGCCGGCACAATGCCGCCACCCGTGACGACTGAGCCGATGCCTTGGCCAAACGCCTTTTGCGTGGCGTCAAAGGCCTTGCCGTTAATTGACACGATGTTGCTGGCATCGCTGGTAAATTGGAGAAAGTTCGCGTTTTTCAGTCCCACGTAGGCAATGAACGCTCCAATCCCCCCGCTGATGGCCAGCTGGAGGTTAATCGGAATCGCTGAGATCAGCATTTTCCGAATCTTGGTAGCGGTGATAATGATATTAATAATGCCACAGAAGAAAACCAGCGCCAATGCCTGTTGCCAACTGAAACCCAGTCCCATAACGACGGTGTAGGTGAAGAAGGCATTCAGCCCCATCCCGGGTGCCAGCGCATAGGGCACGTTGGCAAAGAGGCCCATGACCAGTGTCCCGACGACAGAAGCAATAATTGTTGCGAGAAAGACTGCTTGCTGCGGCATTCCCGTTTGCCCCAAGATGGTGGGGTTCACAAATAAGATATAGGACATGGCAAAGAAGGTCGTGACGCCGGCCGCAACTTCAGTGCCGGCAGTGGTCCCCGATTCCTTAAGTTTGAAGAATTTATCCACAATCGATTCCTCCTATGAAATCCGAACATTAAAATAATTATAAACGATAAACGTTAACTATTACATTCATGACTATACCAGATTCAGGCTAAAAAAGATAGTAAAAGATAATTTAACGAACTTTGACTGATTCATCACCAACTGATTCTATTCTAGTCATCGCGCCCAATCGTCCCCAGTCGCTCGCTAACGTTGGCACGTTCACTTAATTATTCCGAGAAAACCAAAAGGCTAACAATCGTCCTGATTGCTAGCCCCGTTTATGCTGTCACCGCACGCTATGTTCCGCGTCCTGTCGCAGCTTCTGTAAATCGCGATCACTGACCCGCAGCTTGACCTCCCCGGTAGTCAAATCAACGTCGGCCACCACCTCAACTGTCTTCGGCGCGACGCTCTCCCGTTTGAGCTTTAAGGGACCAGTGAACGCCACCGTTGCCAATCTTTTCTGCACGTTGCTACGCCTCCTCACTAAACTTCGGCACCAGTATATCACCGGCATACCGCGGTTTCTGGCCGGACGTCTTACAAATTTATTTATAAAAATGCCCCGCATTGGTCAACAGACCAACTGCGGGGCACCCCAATTATTCTTCTTGCATAGAGACTTGTGACGACCGCTGGACCAGGCAAACGAACCCGACCAGCATGCCACTACATAAGACCAACACGTACCACGGCAGCGTTTCAACGGCCCCGTTGTGGAGCCAACTCATGCCGTAGGTCAAAGCGCTGACCATTAAATAATAGCCGAGACTGAACCAGCCACTGGCACTGCCCATCACGGCTTCGTACCCCACCAGCGCGCGATTCAAGGCGTTGGGCAAAGTCACGTTGAGCCCGAGAAAGGTGAGAAACACAAACGCTAATAAGAGGCCCGCGTGATCCAAGTAAGCGGCGCCCACTAGCCCCGCACTGGCAACGACACTGAATAACAAGCCGCCGAGGGCCACCTGTTCCGGTGTTATCCAATTCAGTAGCCAGTTGACCAGCACGGCACCGAGTAGACTGGCACTGGCTAGAATCAACCCTAGCCAACCGTATTGCACGGCGGAGTAGCCAAAATGGCTGATAAAGATGAACGGTGCTTCGGCATAGTAACTAAACAATACGCCATTGATACCACCGATTAACAAGCCGTAACCCCAAACGACCGGATCTGTCAGTAAGTGCCGTAGCAGGGCCATTTGATTGACCCGTTTGACCTTTGTCGTCACCGGCTGTGTTTCGGGTAAACAGGTCCCCGCATACAACCCAACGGCCACGGCCATCGCGACCAGCGTGCCAAAGACGCTGCGGTAGCCAAAGTAGGTCTGCATAATTCCCCCAATTAGGGGACCCAGCGCTGGGGCTAAGGCCATGGCGGCACTGGTGTGGGCAAAAACTTTGGCTCCGGTCAGTCCACTGAAGCTTTCTCGCATAATGGTCTGGGTCACGACGGAACCAGCGCTGGCGCCAAACGCCTGAACCAACCGGCTACCAATCAGCCAACCAAAAGTTGGACTCAGCATCAGTCCCAGGTTTCCAGCCAAGTAGACGGCAATCCCCGCCAGCATGGCCGGACGCCGCCCCCATTTGTCAGCCAGTTGGCCCCAAATCAGGACACCGACGGCAAAGGCGACGAAGTACGTACTCATGGTTAACTGTGCCCGGTTGGCGCTCACGCTAAAGGCGCGCTGAAGCTGCGGTAACACCGGGGTGAAGATGGATTCGCTGATCTGGGGAAATCCCACCAGCGCAATGATCAATCCCAAGGAAGGGACTGTTTGACGGACGTTTTTCAAGATTTTTCTCCTTTATAAAGTTAATCTAGGGAAAAACGTCCTTGTCCGTTTGCGGGGACACACGCCATTAATTTATCGATACTCATGGGTTGTCACCCCTCTCTGTTGAATGTTTCCCTACTTTACGGGATTCCAAGTGTTCTGTCAAGACGCGTAAATGGCTGACGCGTATGACATATTGCCAAATAAAAAAGAGATTGCAGCATCAGCCACAACCTCATTAACAGTTTAAAATTCAAGTGAACAATGTTACCCAACAAAGACTGACCAAGGAACTAAATCCGTGTCAGCCACAGGGCTGGTAAAAATTGGGCCAGTCATAGGAGTGACCAGGGCGCGCCATCACCACTAACAGCTGACGAAGGAATTAAACCCGTGTCAGCCGCAGGGCTGGTGAAAATGGGCTCAGCCGTGGGAGTTGCCTTAGCGGGTTTCCCGCTTAGGCAACTGCTATCTTTGAGACTCGGTTCTTGAGGCTCAAAGTAAGTCTGGAGACCGCTTCTCAGGCTCCAGACGTGCGCCCACAGCGCCACGGCCCATTTTCACCAGCCGAAGGCGATGTCAGAAACTAAAGGATAAATTCCTGAATCGCGTCTGCTACGCCGGACTCGTAGTCATGCGGCGTCACAAACTTAGCAACGCGCTTAACCTCATCAATCCCGTTAGCCACGGAGACGGGCATCCCCACCTTCGTCAGCATGCCCAGGTCATTGGCGTTGTCACCAATTGCCATAATTTCGTCGGCACCAACGCCCAGCTTGCGTCCGAGGTCCAGAATCGCGGTCCCCTTGTCGACGCCGGCATGATTGACTTCCATATAGATACCGGAAGAATAGGTACAGTTGATTTCGTCAAACGCGGCGGTGATGGCTTGGAAAACGTTCTGGCGAACACCCAAGTCAGGGTTCATGACGATGACTTTCATGATTCGATCATTTTCAAACTGGTCAAAGGACCCGGTTAGCTCGTCAAAGGTCACGCCACGCGTCTTGAGGTAAGCCATGTCATCTGCCCGAGGCCGATAGATGTACAAGTGGTCCAGCGTATAGACGTGGATGTCGACGTCGAACTGCGTCATGATTTCAAACGTCTTTTTCGCTTCCGCAAACGGCATTTGATTGCTGACAATAACCTGATTGTCTTGGTTTTCCACGACCACGCCACCGTTGTAAGACACGACGTACTCGCCCGGCTTTTGGTACAGGCCAAGTTGTTTCAACAGGTTTTGCACCGTCAAAAAGCTCCGGCCGGTGTTGGGCACAAATTTAACGCCCTTGGCCGAGGCCGCCGCAATCGCGTCGATGTTAGCCTGAGAAATAGTGCCATCCTTCCGCAGTAGCGTTTCGTCTAAATCGCTGGTGATAATCTTGTACAAGGTAATCCGCTCCCTCTGTGGTTTAGGTTTAGTGTACCATGGGATGGGCAATAGGTATAGGCCAATCACGCAACTTGATGTTTTTTGAATATAACCACCTACAACAACTTCGTTAGTCAAATCATTACCTCCGCCCCTCCGTACATGCTATGATGAGGTGATATTAAATGGCCGCCAATACAGAGGGGAAGCAACCACATGGAGACTGACCAACTGACTTCAGCAGATATTGAGATTCTAATTACTGCGATAAAATATTTTGTGACTCATCCCGAATTGTATCCCCTAGTCTCCGGTAAGTTCAGGCGAACTGAGGTTATCGTCGACAAGTTGCATAACTTAGGCTATAAGCTTCAAATTTACCGCGGAAATATTGAAAACAAATACAGCTTGCACATCCGTTTTTCTACTGATAATCAGCAGGTCCTCAGGCTCTGCATCAATGGTTCTCGCCACCATAACCAAGACGGGACACTCGTTGGTCGTAGTCACGTTCACGTCTACCGACCGGAGAATCAAGAGAGTTACGCTCACGCCCTAACTGCTTTTCCCTTCATTGAAAATGACAATCTAACTACCGCTATCACCAAATTCGTTGCCTACATCAATCTAAAGTTAGCAGGTGTTGCCTAATGCTTAATGCACATTCATTGAACCAAGATTATTTATCTTGGCTAGACTCGAATACCACCTTTGAACAGCTCGGTCCGGGAACCGTTCGCATTGACAGTCCCTTCACCGACGCAATTGATGATGAGATTGTCATGTATGCCCTGCAACAGTCAGACAACATGATTCTCCTCACAGATGATGGTTGGACGCTCAATAATTTGGCCGCACATGGCATTACCTTCTCGCGACCATCCCACCGTCAAAAACTATTCCACAACCAGTTAGTTGCTTATGGCGTTCAGCTTAGTGATGGCGACCTCGTCGTTCACAGTGACCGTCGTCATTTTGCTGAAGCGAAGCACCGTTTACTTCAGGCAATTCTGTTCATCAATGACATGTTCACCTTAGCACCAACCGAAGCCGCTCCAATTTTTCTAGAAGATGTTGCCCATTTTCTGACGGAAAATAACATTCGGACCAATCAAAACATGGCCTATGTTGGCGAAAGTGGCCTGATCCATAAATTTGATTTTTCTATTCCCGGGATCAACCAAATTCCCGCCAAGCTCATCAAAGTCTTGAGTAGCGCCAACAATTCCTTACTAGCTAAAGCCACGTTAGCTGATATTGAGCAAACACGGCCAATTGTTCCTGGACCAACTAAGTTCTACGTTTTTTTGAATGACACGCCTAGCAAGCACAAGTCCATCAATCCAGATATTTTGAGTCTGTTTCGCCTAAATCAAATCGTCCCACTACTCTATTCACGCCGAACAAACTACCTCACTGATTTAACCCGTTAATATAGCTAACCCACAAGTGTTGACCCCCACCAGGAGAAGTGGTTAACTAAATTCAACTTGAGGAGGCACCACACACTATGACAATTCCGACTGTGATCACGAATTTTATCACCACCACTAATAACGCTGATTCAACTGGCTTCGTCGCCCTTTTCACCGCCGACGCTGTCCTGAATGATTGGGGTACCGAATACCACGGCCCCAGTGGCATTGCGAAATGGAATCAAACCGATAACATCGGCAAGCAATCCCACTTCGAACTCGTCGATGCCACCCAAAATGACAACGGCAGCTGGACGGTCAACCTAACCGTTAGTGGCAACGGCTTTAACGGCACCAGCCCCTTCCAAATGACGGTTGTGGGTGAACAGTTACAAAGTGTTCAAATCTTGCCAGATTAACCAACAAACGCCCGTCACCTGTTTTTTTTAGCAGGTAGCGAGCGTTTTTTGTTTAGGACAATTGTGAGGGGGTGGTTACCTGACCACGGTGTAGCCAAGCCATGGCACTCCGCGCAATTGGTTGGGCGATAAAGGCCTCCACAACCAAGGCAATCGTGTAGTTACGGGGCCATTTGGCAAAGAAATGGATGATGGGATCGAGGGTCACGCTACTAGTCCCAATCCAGGTACCCAGAATCGTCAGGACCAAGGACATCAAAAAGACGTTGCACATCGCTGTAATCAGCATGGCCGAGCGAAAACTGGCATTTTCACCTAAAAAGTAACTTGCTAGCTTATTGGCAGGCTGTTGCGTGAGCACAACCAGGATGATCACGCTGATCCATAGCAAGGGCAACTGATGGAAAACCATTTCCCAGTGACTCAGTGAGAAGCCGACTTCGAGGACGGTAATGACGGGCGCAATCAGATTGACCGAAATCAGCGAGATAATTGCCATAAATAAAACTGTTTCCTTCAGATTCTGGGGTAATCGTTGTTGAAATTCCAAAAAATAAACACTCCTTCAAAGTTTAGTGGTAAAAAATCAGCACGCCGACTCCCTCCACAAAATGAGGGTGTCGGCGTGCTGATTAATTATACGCACTATTAAGTTGTGTTTAGTTTAGCATTTGCTTTCAGGAAAAGTCAAAGGGAAATTTGACCGAATCTGTAAAAAGTTCTCTCAAGATCCATCAATCTAGCTCCACTGTTTATTTCAGGTAAAGCCTCTGCAGCTTCGTTTGATCTGCCTTTGTCAGTCCTAAGCCCTTTTGCAGGTACTTGTCTACTGACCCATACTTCTTGTTGATGGCGGAGAAGGCCGCGTTCAGATAGGACTTCTTGACACTCATCATGTCAGTCATCATCTTAATGGTGGCGGCGTCTGCGCCCTTATCTTTCAATTGTTGAATGGCAACCTTGTTGCTGGCAGCCAGGTATTTGTTCGATAACAAATAGTCGTTCATAACCGTCTTACGGTTTACACCTAAGGCAGTCAAGACTAAGGCCGTCCCGACACCCGTCCGGTCCTTGCCGGCAGTACAGTGCCAAAGCACTGCTTGGCCCTTGGGGTTCTTCAACAGTACCTTGAACATTTTCCTGTAGGCCGTCTGTCCCTGCTTGGTCATGACCATAGCCTTGTAGCCGTCTTGCATGACCTTGTTGCCATCCTTGCTAGTCAGGGAAAACTGTTGGGAAACATCCTTCACGACCGGGTCGAACACGTAGTTCACGCCTGACATTTTCACATCGGGATCCTTGGCGGCCTCTGCCTTGGAGCGTAAATCAATATCAGTCCGGACGTGGTAAGTCTTCTTCAGCTTCTGAACGTCCGCCTTGGTCAGCTTGTTTAAGGCCGCTGCCCGCAACAGCATGTGAGCCTTGACCGTCTTACCCGTCTTGGTCCGGTAGCCGCCTAGGTCACGAACATTGACGGCGCCTTTCAGCTTGATCTGTGAACCGGCCTTGGTGCTGGCACTAGTCGTCACCGCGTGCGTAGCCGCTTGAACGGGTGTGGCCACTACCTGGGCACCCAACCCCAGCGTGACCAGCAAAGTTCCCAACGAAAGGCCTAACCGTAACTTAGATTTCAACATAATCTACCTCCTAATTTTTACTCCGAAATCAGGATAACAAGCTACTGTAGATTTTTGATGTAAATGCTGTAAAGGTCTTGTAGTCGTCTGATTACAATTTTTATAATCAGTGCCACTGTCAATTCCGTTACTTTTTTTAAAATCTGAGAAGTCACAGTCCATTGACTTTTCAGCCCCTTTTCAGGCATTTTTGCTTAAAGTGAAAAGGGTCACACAAAGGTAATAGGTAACTGCCATTTTCCGCGTCATAACAGCTATCGGTGTATTTTTAATCTATTATTTAGCCGACAGCTAAACCGGCAACAGGGGTAATCGGTTTCCCCAATTAACTACCATTTAATATAACTGTTTTATGTTATTATTAAACTATCAATGAAACACACGACCGCGTCCGTTTTCTCGGATCTGCTTCTGACATCCCCTGCCACGGCCACTGTGTAGGATAGGAGCAGACTCTTATGAAACAAGCACACACACCGACCACGACCAAGGTCCATTACAAGCTTTACAAGGCTGGAAAATTCTGGCTAGTTGGCACGCTGGCCACGGTATCTTTGGTGGCTGGTCTGGCAGTTACCAACTCTGCTCAGGCAGATACGACTGCAACCACTAATTCAGACGCAACAGACAGTTCAGTTGAATCGGAAACGAGTTCTACCGACAGCAAGGCTGTTGTTCTTCCGAAATCAACGGATTCTTCAACTACCAAGTCCGACACCGATGACACCAAGACTAGCGAAGCCGATGAAACGACCACTCCCACAACTAGTAAGGGAACTGATTCATCTGCTAACGGAACTAGTGAACAGGACTCAAATAGTTCTGACTTAACTAATTCAAAGAACACTACGCAGAATTCAGAAACTGAGTCTCCCGCAAACGCTACTGCTACAAGTACCTCTAGCGTTCAATCAACCACACAATCTTTAAATACCAGCAAGGTTAATAACACGCCTGCTGACTCATCAACTAGTACAAACACTTTAAAGATTCCAGCACAAACAGGCAAATCTTCCGCCGTTCTGGCTTCCAGTGGCCTAACTGTGAAGAAGTCTGTCGATTCACTAATGAAGCTGCGGTTAGCGCCAGCCTCCCTTGCGCACACAGCTGTTACGCCTGTCGTCGAATCCGATAATACTGACGCAACAACCACTGATAGTAGCTTCACTCTTGGCAGATTATCTAACTTTTATTTGAACTTACAAGGAAGCTACCTGCCATATAATTATTATGCCCCAGCTAAGTTATATCCTTATGTCTCCGACCACTGGACTGCTGGTCAGAAACTTTTTAACTTCTACGTTATTCTGCCCGTATCAATCACCTCTACTGTTGATAACATGCAAGCTGGTGCCGATAAATACGTGGCTGATTTGACTAACGACGGCTACGTCTCAATTGATTCATTATCGGTTTCTGAGCTTGCCCCTACGACAGATGGGCGCCAAGTCTTCTATTTCCAACCAGATGCTAATGCTCATTTAATTGAGCCCGATATGCGGCTTGTTAGTGGGCCTAGCGGGCAACCTGGACAACCTGCTTTAACAGCAATAGTTCAAACTACTGATGATACTGCCATTAAAGGCATTACGGCCAATAATGGTGCCACTAACAGTGATGGCACTCGTGTCACGACCATAAGTAATGATGTTATTTTAGCGGGGATTGGTGCTAATAAAGACGCGTATCCTACCGACCCCGACTACACAGTTTTCTCAACTGATGGCCTATCATCAAATACTGCGTATCCTGATCAATACGTCGTTGGGATGACCAATGATCGCTACATCAAAACCCCCACCTATGCTTTCATCAAAGTTATCGACTACTATAGAGTGTATGAAACTGGAACGACGACTAATGCTACGTCGTATAATGCCCCTATCACCGTTGCAACCGGGGTAGCTGGCAGTAGTTACAATCCTGCTGATAAGACTTCTGACCCGAAAGCATCAACCGACCCTGCTACATTCTTCTCAAGAAGATACTCCTTGGCACCTGACAGTGTCAAAACACTCGACATGAAGCCACAGACGTACTGGATACCAAGTTTACGCTACGTTGGCACCTCAGATGCCATCAGTGATGATGCTGTTTTGCCAGAACAATCAACTTTCGCGCTTACCAGCATGATTTCAAACGCATCTACTGTTAATGGTAAAACGTTCGTGTACTACATCGACACCATCAAGACCAGTATATCCCCGACAGCACCCGCAGTAACGATTCCCGCTGCCACTGGCACATGGAATCCACTTTCTAAAGAACATCTTAATTTCACTTCCCCAACAGGACTTGATTATGCTGACTCATCTAAACTTACAACAAGCGAAGGTAATCTGACTGTCAAAATAGATTTCACGCCTAAAGGGAACGCGACTAGCAGTCTAGTATCTAAGGTTGACACCTCAAAGGCGGGGACTTATGTTGTCACCTACAGCTACAAAGATGCTCAAGGCAATGTCACAGGAACTGATGCGGCACCCATCTCAACCACTATCACGATTACTAATTCAGCTAGCATCAGCACTAGTTCTCAGCCAACTGAACTAATCGTGGGCCAAAACTGGGACCCCAATACTGTCGTCAACTTAACAGACATCGATGGACAGCCACTCACACCATCCGCAAGCAACCTAAAAGTTACTTCCGTGAAGAATCCTGATGAAAGTCTCGGTAGTACGGTCAATACAGATGTTCCAGGAACTTACACCGTCACCTATACGTATACGGACTCAGCAGGAACAGGCCACCCTGCGACTGCTACGGTTAAGGTGACAAGTAAGAGTAAACTCGTCGCACAAAATACGAATACAACTGCTGGCGTAAAGTGGTCACCAGCAGAGGCTATCACCTCATTAACCGCTGCAAATGGCACTCCAGTCACACCAACCGACTCAGATATCACCGTTACCAACGCAGACGGTTCTTCAGTCGATACCAGTAAGCCCGGCACCTACAACGTCATCTACCACTATACCGACCCGACTACAAAACTGGATGTCGTCTCTGACCCGGTCACGTTGACCATCGACCCTGCCCCAACCACTGGTGGTTCCGGCACCAACACCGGCACAACCACGCCGGACAACGGTGAAACGCCAACCACACCGACAACGCCTGTCAAGCCAACTAATCCAGTCAAAACGACGAAACCAGCGAAGACGGTTCATCCTGTGACGCCAGTCACTGTCAAGGGAGTTGCAATCAAGGATCCGCCAATCAGAGCCATCGGTGAGCCACAGTACACCCCAGGCATTCAGACGGGCGTTACCGTCAACACTTCACCCCTTTCCGGTGGTGAAGCTGCCGCGGCTCTGGAAAATCAGAACGGCCAAGCTAATCCGGCAACCGTGTTATCACAGGCCCAAGCCGACCAGTTAGCCGCTGAACGAGCGACTGCGCGTGAGGCCGCGGCTCGCAACGCCAACGCTAACAACGCCAACCAACAGAACCAGCAAAAACAACTGGCTGGCGGCACTAACGCCACCACGTTGCCACAAACCAATGACCAACCCGCTACCTGGATCGCCCAACTCGGCGTCCTCCTACTGGGATTGGCCAGCGCACTGGGTTTCCGGCGCAAACGTAACTAATTTTACACACACGAAACGCGTGACCCTAGCCCTATTCGGCTGTGGTCACGCGTTTTTTGACGGTTGGCTTACGTGCGTCCACCCCATTGTGATAACATAAACTTAAGGTCTAAAATTTTAGGAGGTCTTGGGTATGACGGATCGTTTACAGAATAAAACCGCGTTGATTACCGGGGGTGCCGGTGGCATTGGGATTGGCATTGCAAAATGTTACCTGCGTGAAGGTGCACGGATTATTTTGACGGATTTGAATGAAAGCGCTGCCGAGAAAGACTTGGTTCAGGCCAACGACCAGGCGTCATTTGTGAAGCAGGACGTCACCAGCGAGGACACCTGGCAGGCCATTATCGGTGACATCACGGCCAAGTATGGTCAGCTGGATATTTTGGTCAACTGTGCGGGGATTTTGCCCGAAATGAAGCCGCTTGATGAGATTACGCTCAGCAAATGGCAACGCGTTATCGATATCAATTTGACCGGGAACTTTCTGGGGATGAAGCACGCCATTAAGGCAATGAAGGCCCATGGCGGCTCAATCATCGACATTTCTTCCATTGCCGGCATGGTCGCCAGTCCCCTGATTTCGTCCTACTCCGCTTCCAAGGGTGGCACCCGCATGCTGACCAAGGCCGCCGCCATCGACGCCACGACCAAGGGCTACAACATCCGCGTCAACTCCGTTCATCCCGGCGTCATCAACACGCCCATGACCAGTGGCCCCAGCGACCAAGTGGCGCAGGTCTCCGCGGCGATTCCGATGAAGCGTGTCGGTCAGCCCCAGGACATTGGTGAAATCTGTGTCTACTTAGGTTCAGATGAATCCAACTACGTGACCGGGTCCGAATTCACCGTTGATGGTGGGTATACCGCTGTTTAATTTCGCAAATATTTCCAACTAAAAAACGACTAAAAAAGGACCGACTCCCCACAGGAATCGGTCCTTTCGCTTACTTCAACAAGTATTTCGCATCCAGTTCATGGTCAAATGACGTCAAAATCTTCGGCCCGTCATCCGTGATCACGATGGTGTGCTCGTACTGGCAACTCAGACTGCCATCGACCGTGCGGATGGTCCAGCCATCATCGGCGGGCGCGCTGCATTCCTCGCTACCCACGTTGATCATGGGTTCGATGGTGATGGTCATCCCCGCCTTCAACCGGGTACCGTGACCGGGACGCCCATAGTGGGGCACGTCTGGGTCTTCGTGCATGGTCGGCCCAATGCCGTGACCGATGTAATCGCGCACCACGCCGTAGCCCAATTGGTTTTCCGCGTAGTCCTGAATGGCAAAGCCAATATCGCCGATACGGTTGCCGACAACGGCCTGGTCGATACCCTTGTACAGGGCCTTCAGCGTCACGTCCATTAATTTTTCAACCTCGGCGGATGGCTTGCCCACGACGAACGCGTGGCAGGCATCGCTCAGGTAGCCGTCGTAGTCGATGACCGTGTCCATTTTGATCAAGTCGCCCTCGTGAACCAGAATATCCTTGCTGGGGCAACCGTGGCAGATCATGTCGTTGACGCTGACACAGGTCGAGTACTTGTAGCCCTCAAAGTTGAGCTCGCCCGGAGTAGCGCCGTGACCGACGATGTATTCATAGGAAAAGTGGTCGATGTCCCAGGTGGTGATGCCGGGCTTGATGTAGTCTTCCAGCTCGTGGAAGAGGCCGACCAGAATGTCACCAGCCGCCTGCATCCCCGCAATTTCGCGTTGTGATTTTAATGCTATCATGTTGTTCCTCCTGATGGTTTGATTGCTCTTTTTAGTATACCCCAAACCACACGAAAAGCGTGCGTCAAAAATCAGGTAGCCGACGCACGCTTGGTTGTTTTTAACATCTGTTACTTTGTCTGCGGCTTCACAACCACCAGTAACATCTGGAAACCTTCCACGGCGTATAGGGAATGGCGGGCGTTGGCGGGAATCACCAGCGAATGGCCAGCGGGTACCGTAAACTTCTGGTCCTCAATCGTGACCTCGGCTACCCCACTTAAAATATTGAGCATGGCGTCCCCGGTCGCGGAATGACCGCCAATCTCCTGGTCGGTCGCCACGGAAAACAGGGTAATGCCAAGGTCGTCGCGTTGGACCAGGGTCCGACTGTTCACTTGGTCCTCATCCAACGGAATCTGTTCGCGTAAATCCAAAACCTCGCGTGGGCTCAACTTGTTAACAAATGCCATAATTTTTCCTCCTACTTCGTTTCCATCTGAATAAACTGACAACGTTCTTCAGCAACGTAGCTGTGCGCTGTGCCGGCGGGAATCACCAGCAGTTCACCTGACGCCACCGTTTCTGCATGGTCCGCCAGCTGAACCGTCAGCGTGCCGTCCAACACCTGAACCAGCTTGGTGCGGTCGGACTGTTCACTACTGATGCTCTCGCCGGCCGCAATGGCATAGGCCACAAATGGCAATTGAATCCCTAACTTGCGGCTGAGGGCCTTGCTAGCAATCTGCTGGTCGCGGTACTGAATCAGTTGGTGTAACGCAATTTTAGTTGTGCTCATATGTGCTTACTTCCTTAACACTATTTTTTGAAACCGATATCATAACCAACTTTAGTATACCCCAATAACCATTAAGGGACAAAAAGGGCCTGGATACGTTCCAGACCCTTTCACTCTTATTGAAATTAGGAAACGCCATCGATCAGCTGCCAGCCGACGACAATCGTATAGTCGCCCACAAGGGCATCACTGTTGATCTGCGCCTGCATCCCGGCCTTTTGGCCCCAGCTGCTGGTCACGTCCGTCGTGCCCGTATCCGTCGCCGTATTGGTATGGGTCATCACGGTCTGTGGCGTCTGATTCAGCGTGACCTCGGTGCCATTCTGGCGTTTATAAACTAGATTCCCCGAGAGCTGGCCATCCGGCGTGGTCGCCTGAGCTGTAGCACTGGCCTGTAAGGTCCACGCGCTCCCGGTGCCGCGGGTGTCGACCACATTAATGGTCCACCCCGCATCCGGCTCAACATCTTGCGCCGAACCAGTCAGTTTGGTGGTGAATTTCGCCTGGTCGGAAACGTTGGCTAACTGAAGCACGCCCATATTCAGCGTCCAGGTGGCAGTGTCGGAGCTGTTGCCCTCCTCGTCGGTCGCCTTCACCGCTAGTGAATTACTGCCCGAGGTCAGGTCGGCAGCGGGAATCGTGAAATTGAACTCCCCTTCATCATCCGGCTGGGTCGTCAGCGTTTTACCGTTGAGGGTTCCCGTCACAGTAACGTTTCGGTAATCGTAGTCATCAGGAATATTGTCCATGACCACCGTCCCAGTCACCTTAGTGTCCTGGTTGGGCTGCACGTTGACCGGGTCGCCACTGAGCTTGTGGATTGAGATCAAGCGGTTCGGTGTCAGGGTAAACGGCACCGTATCGGTACTCAGAATGTCATTCGTGCCGTCAAAATTACTGGTCGTGGCGGGCACGGTCGTTTCCTTGGTCACGTCATCGGCCGTCCCCTGTAGCGTAATGCTAGCTTTTGTATTCGAGCTACTCAAGTCTTGCGGCAACGTGTATTTGGCTAGCTGACTGGCTAAGTTGTCTCCGGTCATGGTCGCTACCTGGGTGGCGCCATAGCTGACGGTTGCCTGGCTAAACGTCAGGTCACGCGGCAGACTAAGCTTAGCCACAATGTTCTTCCAGTCCTGCCGGCCGTTGACGTACCCCAGATTGTAGGTCAAACTAACCTTATCGTCCGACTTGACCTTGTCCCCACTGGCAATGTCTTTGCCAGTCGTGACATCGGTCAGGGTGTTTTTCGCCGTTGCGTTGACCAACCCGGGAACCTGTTCAAAGATTACCAAGTTATTTTCCCACTTAGACGAGTCCGTCGTCCCGGTAAAGCCCCAGCGCGTTTCGCCGGAGTCCGTGGTCGTGATGGTGGTTGGGTCATTACCCAAACCGACTTGACCACCAGGGTCCAAACTAAAGTCGGCCCCCTGACCCTTCAACGCCTCACCGGTCTGAGGGTCCTTGTCGTCGATGGTGTAAGTCATCGTGTTGTACCCGTTCCACGTCAGGGTGATGTGGTGCCATTTACCATCGGATAGACTTAGATTGTTCACAGCTCCCCGGTGCAACATATTAGGAGATGAAATGCTGGAGTCAGAGATATATGTCTTGGAATCACTAGGATAATTCCAGGCAATGTGGGCGCCGGAAACACTCGCAATATTATCAAATGAATTACTGAAATCTGCAGCATTATTAGCCGCCTTATTAGCTTCCGTATCAAATTCCATCGCCCAACTGTGCTGAATCGCTGTTTTCGCTACCGCGTCAGGCGAAATATTGCCGATGTAGCTCGCCCCCCAAACACCTAGGCTCTCTCCCTGGATAGTGCGTTCCAGTTAAAAACGCCGTCTGATACTTGGTCGTCGCCGCTAATCCATTGCTATCATTCTGCAAGACGAAGGCCATCCCCTCGCCCGCGGTCCCAGCACTCTGCTTATTGCCGAAGTACATCCACATCGATGCCGTTTCCTGCACGTGCTTGGAATTCAGTGGAAAGGGATTGTTGTCCGTGGACCAAATGGCACCGGATTGGCCAGCGCCATTCGTCACCTCGACCGCTTGGGTTCCGGAGACGCCGGCACTCTCGGGAACATCGACTACCTTAGACTGATTGAATTTCTGTTTGCTCCAAGCCGTCCCGGGCGTAAAAACATTTGCGCTACTGTCGCTAGCATCTTGAATCTTGATCCCTTGGGGCGCCGTGTTTAAAGCATTGTCTAAGTCCGCGTCGGCGTAGGCCACCCCATTGGCACCAATCCCCATTGCCACAATAAACCCTACTAGTCCTAGGCCCCATTGTGTTACCCGCATGTCTACTCACTCCTTCGATTTACTTTGAAACATTTTCTGTCGAACATATTCAATAGTTTTTATTATACACTAAAATCGTTTAAATCGTAAGGTATTTTAAATAACAAACTATTTCTCGTCATTGTTATCGGGTGAACACCGATTTTTAGACGATGAAACTTGTCCGCCTAGTTTTCTTGAATTTGTCATCGAAATGAAAAACACCGTCCCAGTTGCGATTAGCCCGGCAGAAATCCAGTTAAAACGCTGTGATGGCAACGTTTTCATGACTTGCCGGACCTGAAAACAAACGAATAACGTGCTATAATCAAAAACGATTATTCAAAAATTCCGATTATATATAAAGTCATTTGCTAAGGAGGACCCCTGCACCATGTCACTAACTAAACTCGAAGTCCGAGATTACCTGATAGGATTCGTTTTTGTCCTGTCTATGGTCACCATTGCCACCCTGCTCGGCGACTACGAAATCATCCTACCCGAAATTGGCGCGTTAACGGCCGGCACCTGGATCTACCATAATAGTAGCTGGATCGCGCAGCCGTTTAAAATCTTCCTCGCCCCATCCGGCACTGCCGTGATTGGCTTTCTGGTCAACCAACTGAGTATCACCTACGCCGAAAAGGTCTACCTGACGCTGTTACTCATCTTACTGTTGCTTAGCGTTCTGCGCTCAACCCTGGCACCGTCCTTTGCGACCGGCCTGTTGCCCATCATCATCAACGCCACCCACTGGTCATTTATCGTGGCCATCCTGGTCTTCACGCTGTCGCTGACCGTGGGCGTTCTGTTGCAGGGCCACTACCGCGGTAAGCCAGCGGGCCAACCACTCCACGTGTCCCACATGTTAGGCTTCACGCTGGTGGCTTCCGTCTGGGTCGCAGCGGTCTGGCTGGCCGGTTTCCCGCAAATGGCAGGGATTCCGCCGGTACTGGTCGTCTTCTTCGAGGTCTCTCAGATGCCCACCTATCCCGGCAAGCTCGCCATCAAACAGATCATTGCCCTGGCTGGCGCCGCAACCCTGGGCGTCCTGATTCACCTGGTCTTGGCCTCCTGGCTCTTAACGACGCTGATTGCGCTGCCGCTGGTCTTTGTCCTGCTGCAACTGTTACGCATCAAGCTGCCAGCCGCCTACGCGTTTCCCTTACTAGCGTTGGTCTTACCGACAAATATGTTTCACACCCTACCCATCGCGGCCACGCTGGCGGCCTGCTTCTTCCTGGGGTCGGTCTTTGCCTTTCGCAAGGTCACGGCGCTGCGGGGCTTGGCTTCGGAAAATGATTAAACTTGCGGTTCACAACGTTAATTGGTTGTGGGCCTTTTTCATTTACCAATCTTTTACTGAACCATCATCAGAGTTTTACACGACTCCCGTAAACTAGAGATTACTATTCTTCTACATAAAAGGAGTCTTCTTGTGTTAGATATTATTAAAGCTATTATTCTCGGTATCATCGAAGGGGTCACGGAGTTCCTGCCGATCAGTTCCACCGGTCACCTGTACCTCGCCGACGAATTCATCAAATTAGACGAGCCCACGGCCTTCATCAACATGTTCATGGTGGTCATCCAATTAGGCGCCATCCTGGCCGTTTTGGTTCTCTACTTCACCAAGCTGAATCCCTGGGCCCGCAGTAAAAATCAACTGGAACGCCGACAAACATGGACGCTCTGGGTCAAGGTCATCATCGCCGTTTTGCCCTCGGTCACCATTGGCCTGCCGCTGAATGATTGGATGGATGCCCACCTGACCAGCTGGCAAGTCATCGCCACGACCTTAATCCTGTATGGTATTTTATTTATCATCATTGAAAATTACAATCGGACCAAGATACCGCGGTTTACTGACTTGAACCAGTTGCCCCTCACCTTGGCCATTAGTATTGGCTTCTTCCAAGTGCTGGCAATGGTGCCCGGAACCTCCCGTTCAGGTGCCACCATCCTGGGCGCTATCTTGATTGGCGCCTCCCGTTACGTGGCCACCGAATTTTCCTTTTTCCTAGCGATTCCGACCATGTTTGGTGCCTCCTCGTTGAAGGTTCTCAAATACTTCATCCATGGCAACACCTTTACCTACAGCCAAGTGATTGTCCTCCTGACCGGGGTCATCGTTTCCTATATTGTGGCCTACCTGTCGATCAAGTTTCTCTTGAGCTACATTAAAAACAACGACTTCAAGCCCTTCGGCTGGTACCGAATCGTCCTCGGAATCATCGTGATTGGCTATTTCGGATTAATCCGGTAGATTTTATTGACTGCTAATAAGTCTTCCTATTCACTATTGAAACATTTGTATAAATTCGGTTACATGCTTAGAGCCATCTAGGTTGAGGGGGTATCGTAACCCCTATGTATCCGGAGTTTACGTCATATAACTTTACTCGCTTGTGACGCCCTTTTAATTGCGTAGTAACACGATTGCAACATTCATCGCGTATCCTACAGGGTAGAGATTAACAAACGAGGAAGAGTGTTTAAAAAAATATGACTAAATTTAAAATCAAATTAGCTTCAATCTTATTAATTTTCGGCTTCTCATTCGGCATGATCGCCAATGTTGCCACTAGCTTCACTTCAGAACCTAGTGTGACCGCTGAAGCCGCAACACTGTCTGCTAACCAAAAGAAGCAAATCGCCCAAATCAACTCCGGCCTGTCCAAGAAGCAAAAGGCCGCCAAAAACTGGATTGCCTTCCGCGAATCCCGTTACAGCTACCGTGCGCGTAACGGTAACTGTTATGGTCGTTACCAATTATTGAAGTCTTACCTGCACGGTGACTTATCCGCTGTCAACCAAGAAAAGACTGCCAACAAGTACGTCGCTGGTCGTTACGGTTCTTGGACGAAAGCAAAGTCCTTCTGGCAACATCACCACTGGTACTAAACTAGATTTTAAGTTGCGACCGAACGCCTAAACCCGTTCGGTCGTTTTTTCTTGCCCAAATTTGTCATCCATCTCTGATTCCCGTACACTGAGAACTAAACGCTAATCTACGAAAGAATGATGATTTTGAAAAAATGGCTAATTGCCGCTAGTGCTGTGGTCTTATTGTTGCTTGTTGGCGGCCTGGTTTGGACCCACCACAACGCTTCGACCACAACGACATCCACAGCTAAATCTCAGTCAACTAAAAGGGCGGCTAAGCACTCCACGCCGCCACTCACCCTAGCCGAACTGAAGGCCAGTCCCAAGCTCACCTACAGTTGTCTAATCTATTACGCCATCAAGGACACCAAGCTTCAGCGGTGGCAAGAGGTCAACGACTTTCAGGCCGGCTGGCAGGTCGAGCATTTTGCCAAGAAACATCCCACTCGCTACCTGGTCTGGTCGGACATGAACATCACGTCCGCGGAAAAGAATCTAGCACCCAACTGGTTTTCACTCAGTGGCGACAAGGTCACCTACGACAGCATGATCGTCCACTCGTTTCATAAGGATCAGACAGCCACCACGACCCTGCCGAAAGTCATTAAGCAACTCAACGCCGACCACGCCATGAAGAAAGTCCGGTCGATGCCCACGAAGATGACGGTTCTGAATCATCGGTAAACACAAACAACGAAAAAAATGGTTAACGCCCCAACCGGCATTAACCATTTTTTTCGTTGTTTTCACGTTCTAAGACACCCTCGGTTCCCACATCAATCAACGCTTCGATCCGGTCCAGCAGCATTAACAGCCAACCAAACGCCAAAACAAACGCCATCATTTCAAACGCAGTCAGGGAGAAGTAGCCAAACACCTGAAACAGCAGCGCCGCAACCACCAGGGCCACGCCGACACCGTCCGACAGGTACAGGAAATCCTTGGTAATATCTGGCAAGAGCCAGCGCACACCCACGATAAGCGCAATGATAAAGTACACCAATAACACGGCGACTTGGTCGTGAAGCTCATGTGAATTGGCATTGTTCGGGAAGACCCCGACCATCCCCAAATCCAGCGCCGTTAGCGTCAGCAGTGTCCGCAACACCAACAACTGCCGCGACTTGGGAAAGACCTCATGCAGCCGAACGAAGAGGTAATCGATCAACGCAATCATCAGTAGCGCCGAGAAAATCAGTGTGGCGTTGAACTGCCACCCGCTCGCCGCCCCATTAGTTCCCAAGAAGCTTAGGTTATGTTGCCACCAGTATTTCTGATTGTTCACGGCCATGGCAATGACCACACCGCTAATAATCACCAGAATCAGCACGGTTGACAACACGCCGGCATCCACCACCAGGGCGAAGTAGATCATCACCGAGTTGGTCACCACGCCAAACGCAAACAGAATCAGGCTGGCCGTCACCCGGCCGAAGCTCGCCCCTTTGAACAGGACGCCCAGCAGCCACATGCTTCCAGTCAGTACCAATCCCAGAATCAGGGCAAAGGACAACACGATGACCGGGAAATTTCGCCAGTAGATATTTTGGCTAAAATGCGTGTGGGGATTCTTGCGGTCGCGAATAAAGAATCCGGCGAACAAGAGCGTCCCCATGCTAACCCCCAACAAAATAATCATCGTCGCTAACGAGTAGTTGCCCACCAGTTTTACCGTATGAATACTTTGAAGCCGTAAAAAAATATAGAATCCTAGGCTGACCACTAACGCCGTCAACACCGGCCACAGCAGCACCCGATTTTGAAATAATTGTTGCCGGGGTTCATTGAGTTGCACCACCAGCCGGTCCCGCTTGACCACCAATTTGACGGGCGTATCTTCCTTCAAGTGCAGCTGGTCGCTGAATTCTGCGGGTATTTTTAAATGAAACTCTTTCTTTGTCATTTTTCCTCCAGGTCGTTCATATCACAATGAAGCCAATTATAACAAATTTTGTGACGGCTCGCCCCGCCATTCTGGTGAAGCGCGTGATTAATTTCTCCTGGAATCCAAAAAGGAACCGACCCATTCACGGTCAGTTCCCTTTAATTAACTATTAGTCGTCAGCGTGCACATCGTAAGCCGCTAACATCTGTTCAACGCCTGGGGCATCGGGATCATGGTTCCCCTTGCCAGTATCCAAGGCTTCTAACTGCTTCATTTCATCGGCCGTTAATGTGAAGTCAAAGATGTCCAAATTACTCTTGATCCGGTCGGCATGCACCGACTTAGGCAAAACAATGACGCCCAGTTGGTTTTCAAACCGCAGGATAACTTGCCCCGCGTCCTTGTGGTACTTTTCAGCCAATTTGGCAATCACTGGATTAGTTAACAACGCTTGGTTGCCTTGACCCAGGGGTGCCCAGGCTTCCAGCTTCACATCGTCGGCCGCCATGATTTCGCGGATGGCGTGTTGCTGGAATAGCGGGTTGAATTCAACCTGGTTGACGGCTGGCATGACCGTGAAGTCAGGCACAAAGTGGTTCCAGATCTTCGGTGTCATGTTAGAGACCCCAATTGAGCGAATCTTGCCCGCCTTCTGGGCTTCTTCCATGGCTTGCCAAGCGCCGACCACGTCACCATAGGGTTGGTGAATCAAGTAAAGGTCTAAATAGTCCAGGCCCAACTTCTTCAAGGATAAATCGATGGCCTTCTTGGCTGGTTCGTACCCGAAGTCTTGCAGCCAAAGCTTACTGGTAACCCAAATTTGGTCGCGCGGAATACCGCTATCCTTGATAGCCTGGCCAACTTCGGCCTCGTTAAAGTAGGCCACGGCCGTATCAATGTGGCGGTAACCGTCCTTGAGCGCTTCCGTCACGGCCTTGTAAGTGGACCCGTCGCTAGGAATTTGGAAAACGCCAAATCCAATTGCGGGAATCTCGTTACCATCATTTAATTTAATCGTTGGTGTCGTTGTCATATTATCTTACTCCTTTAATTGTTTTAAACTAGAACCGAAAATTTGTTCAATCGTGACCGGGTCGCGGTGATCAAAGAACTGGCTTTCTTGCCGGTCCAACGCCGCCATCGTGGTCATTTCTGCGGGGTTCAATTCAAAATCAAAGACGTCGATGTTTTCCGCCATGCGTTCTGCATGTACGGACTTAGGAATCACCGTGATGCCGCGCTGCAAGAGCCACCGTAAGATGACCTGCCCCACCGTCTTGCCGTGTGCCTTAGCAATCGCGGCAATCGTTTCATTGGTGAAGATGTCATGCTTACCCTCGGCGAATGGTGCCCAGGCCTCGACGCGAACGTCCTCGCCCTGGTTAAACGCCACCTCAGTGGGTTGTTGGTACCACGGGTTGACCTCAATCTGGTTAATGACCGGCTTCACGTTCATGGTCAACTCCAGATTCTTCAACTGATCGGCGTAAAAGTTAGAGACCCCAATCGAGCGAATCTTACCGGCTTGTTGGGCCTCTTCCAGTGCACGCCAAGCCCCCATCGTGTCGCCATAAGGCTGGTGCAACAGGTATAAGTCCAAATAATCCAGGCCTAAGCGTTCCAGTGAAGCATCGATTCCCCGCTTGGCCCGGTCGTAGGTGAAGTCAGACACCCACAGCTTCGAGGTCACAAAGATGTCGTCGCGGGGCACGCCACTGCGTTTGATGGCACGGCCAACGGCTTCTTCGTTTTGGTAAGCCGTCGCGGTATCCAGTAACCGGTACCCGGCTTGCAAGGCGGCCACCACGGCGTCTTCACATTCTTTTAAATCGGGAACCTGAAAGACCCCGAAGCCTAATTGTGGCATCTCATGACCATCGTTTAATTTAATTGTTGGGACATTTGCCATTTAACTCATCCTACCTTTCGCTTTGCTAATGAGATTACTATAGTCCCAAACCAATCCGTTGAAAATTACCAATAAGTTATGCTAGTATGCGGTTGATGTATACTAGTCTTTGATTTCGCCTCCGGGATAGTGAAAATAGACCGGGACGCGGTGGGCGCACGTCCGGAGCCAAAGAGCGGTCTCCGAACTTACTTTGAGCCTCCCAGCCCGAGTCTCAAAGATAGCAGTTGTCTAAGCGGTAAACCGCTAAGGCAACTCCCACGGCTGAGTCTATTTTCACCATCCCTGCGGCTTACACAGACTTAGACCGCATACGAGCAACATATTGAGACTTAAGACCTGCATCATATTTACTAACCATAACTAACATTGGACTTACCCATCCGCAATTCTCAGCTTTACTGTCCTGCTTAACCACAAAATCCATTATAACCACGCCGCAATCAAATAGAAGAAGGCACTTCAAAGTACCTCCGCAACCTGCTCAAAATTCCATTCACCCATTAAGGAGGTTCACCAATTTGTTAGACAATTACCTGCTCCAAGAACTCGTCACCTTTGCCCAAACGGGAACGCTAGCCAAGACGGCGGCTACGCTCAACGTGACGCAGCCGACCGTGACCCGGGGCATGCAAAAGCTCGAGACTGACCTGGGCGTACAGCTCTTTGACCGTCAGCCCAACCGGATTCGCCTAACCGCGACCGGGGAACTCGCTGCTCGCGAAGCCGCCAAATTATTACAGGCCAATCATGAGACCGCGGTCCGCATTCAAAATTTTGACCGCAACCAACGCGTGTTTAAAGTGGCGGCCACTCTGCCGGGACCCATGATTGTCTTGCAATCACTGACAAGCCAGTTGCCCGCTAACCTCCAACTGATCACCGCCGTCACGCTCCCCGAACCAGCACAGAGTCTTCGTAATCACGAGTACACCTTAGTTTTCACCAACCACCCGCTGTCCGCCACCGACATCACTAGCCAACTAATTGGCGCGGAAAATCTGGCAATCCACCTCAACAAGTTTATGTACCAAGCCAACCAGTCCACGGTCACCTTCGCGGATCTGGCCGGCCTGAGTTTTGTGGTCCCCGTCGACATCGGTCCCTGGCGCGCCATCATCCAGGACAACATCCCCGACGCCAAGTTCTTTTACCAAAAGGAACGGGAAGCCCTGGCGGAGATTACCAAATTTTCCGACTTTCCCTACTTTGCCACCAACGTCTCGCCCTTCGATCCGACCCTGCCGCCACAAGCAACGGTTGACGACACTCGGCGACTCCTACCCATCAGTGATGCTGCGGCCCACATGGCCATTTACGCCAACTATTTAACCGCCGCCACGTCCCAGGTAACCCCAATCATCACGACGCTGAAGGACGCCTGGCCTGAGGGGTGAGCTGAAAATACCACCCACCCGACAGAAAGGTTGAAAAGTTTAGTTACTTTACATTCAAAATGCAAACGCTTAAAATTCACTTAGATATGTTTAGGAGGTCACAAACTTATGAAAACCACCATGTTCATGGAACCTGGAAAAGTTCAAATTGAAGATATTGACAAGCCAACGGTGCAAGCACCCGATGACGTGATTATTCACGTTGTCCGGACCTGTGTCTGTGGCTCCGACCTGTGGGCTTACCGCGGGCTTGAAGACAAGGAAAAGCATTCCGAAAACACCGGCCACGAAGCCATCGGGATCGTTGAAGAAGTCGGCAGTGACATCACGACCGTCCAACCCGGCGACTTTGTTATCGCCCCATTTACCCATGGTTGCGGTCACTGTGCGGCTTGCCGGGCCGGTTTTGACGGCGATTGCCAAAACCACACCGACAACTTCAGTAACGGTGTCCAAGCCGAATACATTCGTTTCCAACACGGCGAATGGGCCCTGGTCAAGATTCCTGGCAAGCCAGCCGACTACAGCGAAGAAATGCTGAAGTCCCTGCTGACCTTAGCCGACGTCATGGCTACCGGTTACCACGCCGCTCGCGTCGCTAACGTTTCCACCGGTGACACGGTCGTCGTCGTTGGTGACGGTGCCGTGGGTCTCTGTGGCGTCATCGCTGCCCAAATGCGCGGTGCCAAGCGGATCATCATCATGAGCCGTCACGAAGACCGGCAAAAGCTGGCCACTGAATTTGGTGCTACCGACATCATCGCTGAACGTGGTGACGACGCGGTTGCCAAGGTGATGGCTATGACCAACAACGCCGGTGCCGACGCCGTGCTCGAATGTGTCGGGACGGAACAGTCTAACGACACGGCCATGAAGGTCGGCCGTCCAGGCGCCATCGTTGGCCGGGTTGGCCTGCCACACGAACCTAAGATGGACATGAGCAGTTCCTTCTACAGCAACACCATCATCGCTGGGGGCCCCGCTTCCGTAACGACCTACGACAAGCAAACCTTGTTGAAGGCCGTTCTCGACGGCGACATCCATCCTGGGAAGGTCTTCACGAAGTCCTTCAAGCTGGACGCCATTGACGATGCTTACCAAGCTATGACGAAGCGTGAAGCTATCAAGTCCTTGGTCGTTGTCGACTAAAAATAGGTTGATCTATTCCGTTCCCGGCGGCGGGCTCAAAGCGCCCTGCTGTGGGGTCGGTTCCAGCCTGAGGGGCGGGCTTCCACCTCAACTTTGAGCCTGAGAAACGGTCTTAAAGGTTGTCCCGTGGGCTAGGCGGGGAAAACACCCCAGCCTAGCCCACCGACACAGCTGGTCACTTTGGCCCGCCTCTGGTCACTAACAATGATCGCCTATTTTCAGTTTTTCGTATTAACAACGTCATTTAAAATTGATGTATTTCATTTTAAAAGAAGGATTAAGCCAGCAACAATTTGGCTTAATCCTTCTTTTGTTTGTCACTCAACTCACAAAAAGGGCCCGAGAACATCAACGTTCTCGGGCCCTTACTATTTTACTAATCTTCTATTCTACTCTTTACTTTAAAACGCCGAAGCCACCGGTCCAGCCAATCTTTTCGCTGGCAGCCAAGGTCATTTGTAAGAAACCAAAGCTTTCGAGTTCACGCGCACGCTTCAGGGAACCAGCGTCAACGAAGGCCACACCACTGTCGTTCAAGGCGTCGGCTAATTCTTGCTTAGCAGCGGCGTCATCCCCAGCGGCCATGACAGTCGTTTGGACTTGGTCGCTGACCTTGCGGCTTTGTAACGTTGCGGCGAAGGTCGTGTTGAAGCCCTTAACCACCTTGGAATCTGGCAATAAGGCAGCGATTTGTGCGGCTGCGGAACTGTCAGCGGGAACAACTAATTCGTCCCAAGTGTCAAAATTCAATGGGTTGGTAATGTCGACGACAACCTTGCCAGCTAAAGCGGCTTGGTTAGCCTTGGCAATGCTCAACGCAGCGTTGAATGGCACAGCCAAAACGACGATTGAACCCAAGTTTTCAACAGCGTCACCAGCATCGATAAAACTAACCTGGTTCCCACCTTGTGTGAAGACGTCACCGATTGCTTGACCCATGTTACCCTTACCAAAAATTGTAATTGCTGCCATAATGCAGACCCCCTGATGTGTTTTTGATATTTTGTATTATTTTTAAGTACACTTTTAAGATACGTCAATTAACGATTAAAGTCAATGAATTCGCTTAAATTAATTTAATCAAACGGTTTTACCTGATTTTTTCACCAAAGTGTTATAGAATATAATACAGAAATGATTTGAAGTTTTCATTTAAAGACTATCTGTATTTAAAGTAAAACCGATCAACAATCCAATCCGTCACACTGGCCAACGCAAAAATCAAAGTGGAAAGAACCGGCGCCGACTTATTTAACGCCGCCACGACTGGTTCTGGGGTCAACCAGTGTCAGCCGCAGGGCTGGTGAAAATGGGCTCAGCCGTGGGAGTTGCCTAAGCGGGTCTCCTGCTTAGGCAACTGCTATCTTTGAGACTCGCTTCTCAGAGGCTCAAAGTAAGTCTGGAGACCGCCCTTCGGCTCCAGACGTGCGCCCACAGCGCCACGGCCCATTTTCACCAGCCCGGAGGCGCTGACAACGACCAAAGTTAAACCCAAACAAAATGTAACCAAAAAATAAAGGAGGCGCCAAAAAACATGGCGAACACGCAGTTCAGTGACACCATCCACGTCCTAGTCTACATCGCCTACTTCAAAGGCAAAAAAATGACCAGCCAAGAAATTGCCAGCAGTCTAGAAACCTCACCCAGCCTCATCCGCAAGATCATGGCCAATTTAAAACGCCACGACCTCTTAGCGCCAACGCACGGGCCGACCCAACTGGCGCTCGCCCGCGAACCGGCGGCCATCACGCTGCGGGACATCTACGCGACGCTCCCCAACCAGGCGCCCCTGCTCAACGTGGACACCCATACCTCGCAGAACTGTCCAGTCGGGCAGACGGTACCCAAGGTTTTAACCAACTACTACCAAGAGATTCAGGCCGCCGCGGAGGCCAAGATGGCGAAGATCACCCTGCAGGACGTCCTCAATGACGTCACGCTGATGCAACGACTCACCACTGAGTAATTCATTCAAATTGCCGACTAATTGCGCTCACAGCCAATTAGCCGGCAATTTTTGTCTCCCCTGTATCACGCGGAGTGCTGCGCCACAATTTACCAGCAAACGCACCCCACGTTTTGCAGTTGGTGTAGTCACCACGCTAAGCTTAGCCTTCTCATAACTGTCACTACCCAATCCCTGTTACCATACAGTTGCCACCGGAGGAGAGCGACACTTATTTAACCCTAACTTGGTTCCCGTGACCAACCATTGCCGGCCAACCCCCGCAAACAGCCCTCTGTCACCCCAGTGCGACCGGCACCGTTGGCCACCCAACCAAGTCGGTACTTTGTTTGTCAAACTTGGGTCTAACCCAGATTGGAGGAGAAAATTATGCGTGTTCTAAAATTACTGAGTGGCGTTGGCAGTACTGTGGCCGTCGCCGCAGCCGTGCTGGCCTTGAATCCGTTAGTTGCCGGCGCCGCTGGTCCTGGGACCGCAACCAGTAACTTGACCAACGTTTCCAGTGGCTACGTTGCGGACAGCACCGGCAATGCCGAAGCCACGTCCAACGCGGAATTTACGGTGACCCCCGGGACGTTGAGCCTGAACCAGGTGCCTAACATCATGTTGGGGACCGTCAGTGTTAAAGACATCGCCACGGCCAACACCACGGTTCCGGTCACCAGTGGGGCACCCACTAGTGGAACCGCTTACGACGGCAACAATACCGGTACCCTGAACGTGACTGACTTCCGTGGCAACAACGCCGGCTGGTCACTTTCCGTGGGGTTAAGTCCCTTTACCTCGGGCAAATCGACCATTACCAACGCGACGTTGAACTTGAATCAGACGCCGGGCACCCTCGACAACAGTGCCACCGCTGCCCCAAGCAGTCTGAAATTAACGCAGTCCGCCGTCACCAACGGCTGGATCAGCAGTCCACAAACCTTGTGGAACGCGTCCGCTGAAACGGGTGAAGGCAACAACAGCGCCACGACCGCCACGAGCAGTAACTTACTGGTCGATCAGCAACCCACCATCGTCGCCGGGACTTACGACGCGACGCTTTACTGGGCCTTACAAAATGCCCCAGCAACCACCACGCCTGCCCAATAGTCATGGACCAGTCATTTGTCAGTTAAATAGTCTGGGCTTAGACGCCGTTTGACTACACAGCCGAATGGCGTCTAATACCCGTAGGTCCGGGTTTAACTAACACTAAACGTTAGCTAAACCCGATACTTACCGCAACCGGTTAATCTAACTAACCATCTGCGTCGCGATTGGCGCCGGCTTCTGACTAATGTTTGTCTTAGTTACTCAAGCAGAATCCCCCTAACCGCCTAAACAGTTAAGGTCACCTCACTAAGACGTTTCCCCGCCAACGGCTGCGGTTCACTGATCAAGGAAGGTCGTGCTGAAATGAAACTCAAATGGCTTTACCCCCTCCTCGCCGCTGGTCTGCTTCTGACGGGGGGACTAGCTGGTGCCGCGCCCGCTTCCGCCGCCAAGGTGCCCGCCAATTTTGCGGCGACCCCCCTGTTGCCTAAAAATCAGATTTCGACGAAGGCGGGCTACTTCGATCTCAAGGTCACGCCCGGGGCGACCCAGGTGTTGAAACTGTCGGTGACGAACCCCAGCGACAACACCCGGACCCTTCAGGTCATTCCGGTCAACGCCACCACCGCCGACAGCGGCAACGCCGTTTACATTCCGTCCAAACGGACCGACGCGTCGGCCCAGACCACGTTTACCAAGATGACGTCGGGCCCCGTCACTATCACGTTGGCCCCGCGCCAGGGCAAGACGGTCACCTTTCATACCCAGATTCCCACGGCCGGCTTCTCCGGTGAGGTGCTCGGCGGCCTGTTCGTGACCGATCCGCACGCCACCAAGGCGCAAACGGAAAACGGCGACGCCTCCGACTTCCGGCTGAACAACCGCTACGCCGAGGTCACCGCCGTGGCGCTTCAGTGTCAGCCCAATCAGACCTTCCGCACCCAGTTGAAATTAGCCGGTGTCGGCGTGCGGCAACCGAACACCCATCCAACGGCGTTCGCCCGCATCCGTAACCTGACACCCGCCCTATTTGGCCGCATGGATATTGCGGCCCGCGTCATGCAAAATAGCACGGGCAAGCAGATTGCCACGGAGAACCTCCACAACGGTTCCATGGCGCCCAACAGCTGGTTCGACTACCAGGTCGGCCTTGGCAGTAAAAAGCTAACGGCCGGCAAGTACACGTTGAAGCTCCACGTCACCAGTGGCAAACGCACGTGGAATTTCAGCGGCACGTTTACCCTGACCCGAAAACAAATCGCGGAACACAATTCCGTGATCAAATCTGATGAGCAACCGGCCTACTGGTGGCTCTGGTTATTACTCTTCTTGTTCCTGTCCTTACTGTTGATCATTGGCGCCTACCTGCTGGGCAAACGGCGGTCACGCGACGATGATGATGACGATGATTCAGACGATTCGCAGTCAACAAACGATACGCACGCGTAAGACATGGGGGTGTTGGACATGCGCAAATGGCAACGGCAATTAACCCGGCTGGTGATTGGGCTCCTAGTTGGCCTGAGCATCCTCAATATTGGCGTTTCCGCTCAGGCGGCCAGTACCGCGCCGCAAACGCCGACGTCACCCCCAACGTCGATTCTGGGCATCAACTTAGCCGGGGGCTTCACGCAGGAGCCCATCGACTCCAACCATATTTCTGGCGACACGGTGACGTTGTCCGCCAAGGGGACCCGGAACATTTTGGAAGCTCTGACCAACCCCTTTGGCAGTCGGAAATACGTCTGGTGGGAATCCACGGACGGCGGCAACACCTACAGTAAGGTCGGCTCGAACAGTACGACCTATACGTTTACCGCGCCCCAAGTCAGTGGCGTCACCCACCTGTACTTTCAATGTCAATACGACTTTACCGGCATCGGCCTGTTCTACAACGAATGGTCGCGGATCGCCGATGTCATCATCATGCCCGACCGGGTGCCCACGACCAGTATCAAAGTCACGGCCGACAGCACCGCGTTGTACAACGGTGAAATCACGACGGTTCACGCGACCGTCACGCCAAGCACCGCGACCGACCCCATCACCTGGACCAGCAGTAATCCGTCGCTGGCCTCGGTCGATGAATACGGGAACGTCGTCGCGGCCGATACCTCAAGCAGCACCGATGGCTTGGCCAACGACCACGGCATCGTCACAATTACCGGGTCCAGCAACGGCAAAAAAGATTCCGTCAAAATCATGATTGGGACGCTACAAAACGTCACCGTCAAGGAAGGTAGCGACGCCACATTTACCCTCCGAGATCTCCCAGAGGGCATGACCGTTTCCAATTGGTACCGCGTCGAGGACGGCACCGCCACGGCCCTGAATACGACGGACACCAGTTACACCGTCAACAGCGCTTCCGTGGCCGGCGATAACGGGACCTCGTACTACGCCACGCTGAATTACACGTTAAACGGCAGTACCAAATCGGTCACCACCAACTCAGCGCTCCTAACCGTGGAAAAGACCGGTCTGCTATCCCTGACGGCGGTCCCGAACTTTAACTTCGGCGGAATCGACGCCGCCACGCTGTGCCAAGGCGACGCGACCCTAGACAACATGGATGTCGCCAGCAATGGCAGTAACTACGATGGCAACAACAACGGCTCCCTGACCGTCACCGACAGTCGCGAGACCGGCGGCGACTGGACGCTCACGGCGACCCTGCCCCAATTCACGTTAGACGGGACCAACAGTAGCCACCTGGGCGCAACCACGCTGGACGTCTACGACCCTGCCGACCGGCTGGACCAAAACGTGCCGGCCAATAACGAAGCCACCACGATTTACACCTCCAGCGATTACGACGGTCAGGACTTTGACGTCACCGACAGTCAGCTCTTACTGAGCCAAGATCCGTTGGTGACGGCGGGCGACTACCAGAGCACCGTCACCTGGACCCTCTCCGTCGCCCCAAGCTAGCTTTCCTGTCAATCTGACTGTCTTAGTGAAAAGTTCGCGGTAACTTATCGTTCCCGCCGGCGGGCTCAAACCGCCCTGCTATGGGGTCGGTTCCAGCCGAAGGGCGGGCTTCCACCTCGATTTTGAGCCAAAGGACGGTCTCAAAAGTCGTCCCGTGGGCTAGGCTGGGAAAGAACCCCAGCCAAGACCACCGACACAGCTGGGCAGTTTGGCCCGCCTCTGGTCACTGACGGCGACCGCGCTTTTCACTAGCCGCCTAACTGACAGGTTGTAGCTCCGAAACACGAACTGGGCTGGTCTATCCCGAAGTGTGTTTGGTTGGACTGGCCCTGCTTAGATTTGTTGTTGGTCTGTCTATTTGGATTTGACCGACTAGTTATTCTTTCACATCTCACAAAAATACTGAGTCCTCAATGCCGAGAACCCAGTATTTTTGTGTGGTCACCCGATTACGGCTACCGCATATTTCCGCCGCTACGCCTTATCTGAGAATTTATCAGAAAAATTTCAGGCAAACCCTAGTGCAGTCGTTTGGCCCATCAGCTATGATAGGTTCATGGATAGCGATACCGTTTCAAACGCAAGTCGCTACCAACTTCAAACGACCTGACTGTAGTCTTTGAAACCGGAGGAACTCCACATGAAAAATATGAATACCGAAAACAACTCTAACTTAAATCAATTCATCCAACAAGCAGCTTTGGAACACCATCCCGTCACGGTGCATGCAACTGACACCGACGCAACGGCAATCCTGGTCAATCAGGAAGACTGGGCCACGGCTCAAGCAATCATCCGCGCCTCCATCGGCCGAGATGTGCCGTACCTGATGGCTTAGGCCACTGCGCTATTCAGGCGCTGTCACATACTGTATCCCCTACACAAATTTCTGAATAGCGCAAAAAGACGCGACTAACCTTCCGCATGCGTTAGTCGCATCTTTTGCTATCTGCTTTGAACTTATCTAAAATCGTTAAATTTGTTTTTAAGTGAAAACGGGTGCTCAATAGTCGTTCCCGCCGGCGGGCTCAAACCGCCCTGCTATGGGGTCGGTTCCAGCCTGTGAAGCGGGCTTCCACCTCGATTTTGAGCCAAAGGTCGGTCTCAAAAGTCGTCCCGTGGGCTAGGCTGGGAAAGGACCCCAGCCAAGACCACCGACACAGCTGGGCAGTTTGGCCCGCCTCTGGTCACTGACATGGATCAGCCATTTTACCAATCACTATAACCGTCATCACTTGACTACTGACTGTCGCCAATACCACCAACGACCGCCACACTGGGTCTAGCCCTAACACCAACTCTCGGTCAGAAATCAACCAGGAGTCGGAGGAAGCCAGGACGGAGACGGCTGTGTCGAGGGTGTTAGTCGGCGTTTTTGAGCCGGCTTACAGCCTGGGACGACCTTTGAGACTTGCGCTTTTCAGCAAGGCTTAAAGTTGAGGTGGGAGCCCGCCCTTCGGCGGAAGCCGGCCCCACAGCAGGCGTAGTCCTGAAAGCCGCAAGCAGCAATTTCCTACCACACTACGCTACCAACACACCAGAGGCAGGTCACTGGGGCTTGGCCCTAACACCAGCTTCCGGTCAGAAATCAACCAGGAGCCGGAGGAAGCCAGGACGGAGACGGCTGTGTCGAGGGTGTTAGTCGGCGTTTTTGAGCCGGCTTACAGCCTGGGACGACTTTGGAACCTCGCGAACTTCAGCGAGGTTTCAAATCGAGGTGGGAGCCCGCCCTTCGGCGGAAACCGGCCCCACAGCAGGCGTAGTCCTGGAAGCCGCAGGCGGCCAATCATCCACAATCCGCCCCAAACAAGTATAAAAAGGGCTAAGCCACAGTAACCTGCATCCGGCCGTTGCGCTTGGAGTGGTACAGGTTCTGGTCCACGCGGTTGTAGAAATCAATCGGCGACTGGTCATCCCCAGAAACCGCCGAGACCCCCACGGAAATGGTCACGTGAATAATAGTCTGCGCGGAGTGAATTTCCAAATGGTTCACCGCGGTAAAAATCTGTTTGACGATGTGCTCGGTCTCAACCAAATCGTACCCTGGGAAGAGAATGTTAAATTCCTCGCCCCCGGTCCGGTAGAGTTTGACCGTCGAATCGTTAGCCTCTAGCACGGTCTGGACCGTGTCGGTGACCTGTTGCAAGACGGCGTCCCCCGCCGAATGGCCGTAGGTATCGTTGATGTGTTTGAAATGATCGATATCAAACATCATCATGGCCAGCGGCCGACGACTGTTCTGGTGCTCGTCAAACAGATACTGGATGGCATCCGTATAAGCCGCAAAGTTTTCCGTCTTGGTCAAGGCATCGTGACTGGCAAACTTGGCCAGCCGTAATTTTAACTCGACATCGTGTGACAACATGGATACATAAATGTAGAGCAACACCTCAAAGATAATCAGGTAGGCCCACTCTTCCCAGAACGTCAGCCAGGTAAAATCAAACTTCAGTTTCATCCACAGCCACAGCAGGCCCCCAAACGGGATACCGACCGCCATGTACAGCACCGGTGCCATCTTGTGATTGTGATAACGCACCCGGATCACATTTAACGTGATGAAGAACGTCATCATCGTGGCCGCGTGCCCCCACGACTCCCAGTACCCCAGCGACCCGTTGAACGTCATGTACGCCAACAAAATTGGGAAAAACCAATAGTACGGGATATGAATATTTAAGAAATACGCACAGAAGATAACGGCAATTAGCTGAAAGTTCATGAACTCCCAGGAATTGGGCTGTCCCACCACGAACGTCTGGATGCCAAACGCAAAGGCCATCATGTACGCGACACCGTACCACGTGTTGATGGATTCCTCTGAAACTTTTAGGCAGTGGTTCCGCGCCCAGGAGGCAATCCAGTTATATGAGACCCAATAGAGCGTGAAAACCCCTAAAACAAAGAACACACTGGTGATAAATGGCGGCACTTGCCAATGAGACCACGTCATGGCGAAACCCTCTTCTTTTCTAAATTTTTTTACGTGAATAGCCAGCGCCACGCTTGGCCCTGGTTTTAACGACTGTCTTTATCAGCGCCTCCGGGCCGGTGAAAACTGAACCGGGACGCGGGTTGATGCTTGCCGTTCCCGGCGGCGGGCTCAAAGTGCCCTGCTATGGGGTCGGTTCCAGCCTGAGAAGCGGGCTTCCACCTCAACTTTGCGCCTGAAAACCGGTCGCAAAGGTTGTCCCGTGGGCTAGGCTGAGTAAGAACCTCAGCCAAGACCACCGACACAGCTGGTCACTTTGGCCCGCCTCTGGTCACTGACATCGACCAACTCGGCTCAGTTTCACCAGCCCTGCGGCTGACACTGGTTTAACCCACAAACGGTGGCTGGTTTTCACCCTGCCATCGTCTGTTCGGTGTATCTTGGTCGCCTTACTCAGCAACCAGCACGGCTTTAAACCGTAGCCACATAACTAGTTTAACGACCACGTAGCACTGATTAAAGGGGTCATTTACGCCTAGTTGCTGGGAATTGATACCCAACACCTACTCTAAATGACCCAATTATTCGTCTACACAGTCAATTTATTACCACTTAATTGACTGTGTCCAATATTAGGCTATTTATTGCGGGAAAACTATCACCAGAATGGCCAAAGTGCTGAATTATGTAAACAATTATACTAGGCGTCTTAATATAACTATTAACTAATTGTCCTAAAACACAAAAAGACCGGTTCATAATCAACCGGTCTTCGTGGTTTATTTAGTTGAAAAACTTGTGCTGACCTCGAGCGAACGTCCCCACATTCGGCCCAGGCCTGACCTTATTCCTTGCATAGATGATGCTTGGGGGCAGTCGCCAGATCACTGACGTGGCCCGTGTACAAATACCCGGCTAACTGGCGCGGCTGGTCGGCTGCTGGCCAATCAACTTGCTCACGTTGGCTTTCCTGAAAGCCCTGCTGACGGTAGAAACGCCCCAAACGTTCTGCCGCAGTAAATAAGTACACCTTATCAACCGGTGCCGCATCCCAATACTCAGCAACTGTTTGAACCAGCTGGTGGCCGATGCCCAGGTTTTGATACTCCGGGTCGACCATCAGCAGCACGATTTCCCCCAAGAACTCGCGCCGCTGCAGGCTAGACAAGAGATGATCATCAATCGTGCCCCGCTCGCGTAATTGCCGTAACAGCTGCCAGCCCCCCGGCCGAACGGCTAAAGCCGCCTTGGCCACTGCCAGTTGCCACAGATCATATGAGCGTTCCTTCTTGCGGTACTTGGTATCCGCCAAGATGGCCCCCACCACCTGGTGCTGCCACACGGCAACGCGAACGTAATTCTGTTGCGTCAAGCACGTCCGCAAGTAAACGCGCGCCGCCGCTTCATTTAACCCGCGATTAGATTGATCGAATTGCCAGAGCTGACCGACAATCTTGGCCAACGCCGGCACGTCTGCATAGTGAAGCTCCCGAATCTTTAATGGATGCATCATACTTGGCTGCCCCCTTTCTGGCGTCGTCACTGTCCCCACAGTCCGGCGCCCAGTTTAATTTTTTCCGTGCTACTCCAATAACCATCAACCTGCTTCTATTCTGCTTACTCCTGGCCTCTGCTGTGTTGCTCCCCCGCAGATGGTGCCGGGATGATGCTTCCCCCGTTAATCAAAAACCCCTTCCTGATTAACTGTGACTTATTCTACACAGTTTAGTGAAGGGGCTCCATCTATTTAAAAAGAAACTTTGCTGAGAATTTCTCAGAAACGCCCACTCACCGCGGCAAGGTCACTTCAAACACGCTTCCCCGCGGCTGATTATCCTTCACCACGATAGTGCCATGGCTGAGGGTGACCAGCTGATGAACGATGGCCAGGCCTAACCCATTGCCGGCCACGCTGTTGCGCACGTTGCTGGTCCGGTAAAAGCGGCCGAAGATCAAGGCCTTTTGGTCGTCCGGCACCCCCATCCCCAGGTCCGCCACGGCCACCGTCAACTGCTTGCCCACGGCCGCCAGCGTCACCGTGATGGGCGAGTCCGTCGGCGAATACTTCTGAGCATTGTTCAACAAGCTCGTGAGGATCTGCGTGAGGCTATCCGCGTTCACTTGTGCCGTGACGTGGTGTTGAACGTTTAAAATGACCTCGCGCCCCATTGACGTGCCGTAATTAGCGGCCGTCTCCGTCACCAATTGGCTCAGGTCCACGCTGGCCGTGGTTAGCTCCAGCTGATTGGCCCGCGACAGCTTCAGTAAACTCTCCACCAGCCGTTGCATCCGCTCGGACTCCTGGTCAATGAACTGCAGGGCCGTCGGAATCACCTCGGGATGCGCCGTGCCCCGCCGTTTGACCATGGAAACGTACCCGCGAATCGTCGCGATGGGCGTTTTCAATTCGTGCGAGGCGTTGGCCACGAAGCGCCGGTCGGCCTGTTCCTGCTCGCTCAGCGAATGCAGCAGGAGGTTGAACTCGACCGTTAAGTCGTGAACTTCCTGAGGCGACGCCGGCACCGGTAACTGCCGTTGATAATTTTCCGAAATGTCCTGGTTGATGGCCTTGGTCGTGCCAGTCAGCTCAACCAGCGGGCGGTTCAGTTGCCGCGCCAACAGGTAAATGAACCAGGTCCCAATCAGTAGAAACGCTAGCGAAATCAGCAGGATCAATTTCACCAGCAACAAGAGCAAATCCGTGACCTCGTTGAGCTTCAACCACACGTCGTAGCGCACGGTCGGGTCCCGTTTATCCGTGGCGACGTCGGACGCGCGCACGTGATAATACAGCCCCGAATTTTCCAGGTAACCGAAGTTGGGCGTCACCTGGTGCACGGTCTCGTGGGCTTTGGCCCGCAAGAACTGTTGCGTGTTGGGCGAATAGAGATGCTTAGTCGGCTTGCCAGGTTTAGTGACGCTGATGCGGATAAAGGTCGTCCGCTTGTCGGCCCAGCTACTCATCCGCCACCAGTACCAGTCATCGCGGTTGGCCACGAAGGTCCGTTTCAGCCCGCGCACGATGCCCAATGCCTGTTGCCGCTGGACCTCGGCCTGCTTGACCCCGACCACGGAAATGATGACACCACCCAGAATCACGGTGATGCCCAGCAGAAGGAGTGCGTACACCTTGGTGATTCGCGCCGCACTGGTATTAAAGAGCGTTTTCTTCATCAGCGGCACCCAGTTTGTAGCCCACGCCCCGAATCGTTTGAATCATCTGGCTGGCAACACTTTCCTTTAATTTATTGCGTAGGTAGCGGACGTAGACGTCGACGATGTTGACCTGCCCGTCGAAATTGGTGCCCCACACGGCGTCCAGTAGGTCGTCGCGGGTCAGGACCTCTCCGGGATGCTGCATGAACGTCAGGAGTAAATCGAACTCGCGCTGGGTCAGCTGAATCTCGGCATCGGCCGCAAAGACCTGGCGCGTCTTGGTATCTAACGCCAGTGGTCCCACGTGGAATTTCTTATCGTTAATATTTTTTACCACGTTGCGCCGCAGAATCACGCGAATCCGCGCGAGCAGTTCCTCGGTGTCAAACGGCTTGGTGATGTAGTCATCGGCCCCGGCATCCAGGCCGGACACCTTGTCGCCCACGTAATCCCGCGCGGTCATCATAATCACCGGAACGTCGTAGTGCCGCCGAATCTTCCGCAGCACGCCCAGCCCGTCAATGCCAGGCAACATCCAATCCAAAATAATCAGTGAAATTTCACTCTGATGGGCCGCAAACTGCGTCAGAGCGTCTTCCCCGCTGGCACAAGGAATCACGGTGTAGTCCTCAAACGCCAGCTCGGCACTCAGTAGCGTCCGCAGCCCCTCTTCATCCTCGACTAACAAAATGGTTACGTTCATGTGTGGTCTCCC
This sequence comes from Levilactobacillus lanxiensis, assembly GCF_016861655.1. Classification (GTDB taxonomy): domain Bacteria; phylum Bacillota; class Bacilli; order Lactobacillales; family Lactobacillaceae; genus Levilactobacillus; species Levilactobacillus lanxiensis. The sequence goes on from NZ_BOLN01000002.1 coordinate 413,178, forward strand.
CCTTAAACATCCCTAGTTGTTCTTAATTGCACCTATCTAACCAACAACTTGCGCGATAGGTCGCGCGCCTCATCAATTAACTAATTGAAAGGTCGTCGCTTTAATTCACCTCAAGTGCGGGTGATTTCATTTTAGCATTATTTCTCCCCTAACTTAGGCGGCTTAACCAAATTCTAAGCTTTACGACGCCAACTCAAGACCATTCCACCGCAAAATTATTGATACCACCGCCTGTCCAGATAGGCTATAATGGGACATATCTAAACAACGACACAATGTATACATTTGGTGCTGGTTAGATTCAAGGGTCGCCAGCCCACTAGTCACCAAAATGGAAATAGCCGTCATCAATCACCCATCCAAGTGCGGCTGACTCGGCGTCCCACGGCATTGTAAAAATTAACGACCGTGTCAGTGACCAGAGGCGGATCAAGGTTCCCTGCTGTGTCGATGGCGTTAGCTGAGGTTTCCCACTCAACTTAGAACATGGGACGACCTTTGAGACCGCTCTTCGGCTCAAAGTTGAGGTGGAAGCCCGCTTCTCAGGCTGGAACCGGCCCCATAGCAAGGCAGGTTGAGCCTGCCGCCAGAAACGGCAACATCAATCACGCAATTGCGGCTGACTCGGACATCCACGGCATTGTAAAAATAAGCAACCGTGTCAGTGACCAGAGGCGGGCCAAACTGCCCGGCTGTGTCGATGGCGTTAGCTGAGGTTTCCCACTCAGCTTAGGCCATGGGACAACCTTTGAGACCGCTCTATGGCTCAAAGTTGAGGTGGAAGCCCGCTTCTCAGGCTGGAACCGGCCCCACAGCAGGGCGGTTTGAGCCCGCCGTCGGGAACGAAAAACATCAGTCAGTTTATTTTTAGAAAGGAGGTTGGGCCTATGCGGGTCACCCTAAAAAACATCACACTAGCCTACGACCAGCAGCCGCCCATCCTCACCAACTTTGACTGCCAGATTCCAGACGGCCAGCTGACGGCGCTCCTGGGGCCCAGCGGCAGTGGCAAGTCCACCCTCTTAAACCTGATAGCCGGCCTGTTAACACCCAACGCCGGGCAGATCATCTTCGATCAGACCGACGTGACCGCCACGGACAGTCGGCATCGCAACATCGGCATGGTCTTCCAGGATTATGCGCTGTACCCGCACCTGACCGTCCGCGATAACATTGGTTTCCCGTTGAAAATGGCCCATGTCAAAAAGGCCGCCCGCTACCAACGCGTGGCCGAACTGGCCGAGTTGGTTCAGGTGACCGATCAGTTGAGTAAGTTTCCCCAAGAACTCTCTGGCGGCCAGCAACAACGGGTCGCCATCGCCCGGGCCCTGGCCAAGCAACCTAACCTTTTATTGTTGGACGAACCGCTGTCGAGTCTGGACGCGACGCTCCGCGAAGAACTCCGCGGCGTCATCCGCCAGATTCAACGCACGACCGGCGTGACCACGGTCCTGGTGACCCATGACCAGGAGGATGCGCTCCAAGTAGCCGACCAGATCATGGTGCTCGCCAACGGCCGCCTGCAACAGGTCGGGTCCGGGGGCGACCTGTATCAGCACCCCACCAACCTGACCGTGGCCCAATTCATTGGCCGGCCTCGAATCAACGTGGTACCGCTAGGCCTTCTGCCAGCCGAGTTCAAATCCTTGTTGCCAACCACAACCCAAGCCACCACGCTGGGTATCCGCAGCGAGGCTATCCGCCTGGCAACGGCCGACCGCCACCGCTTGACCGCGACCGTGATCCAGCAGATTCAATTGGGCCGCGACGTCCAAACCCATTTACAAACGGCGCTGGGCCCGCTCGTCAGCACCGCCATCCCCACGACCACCGCCACAACGCTTGCCATCACGCTGGCCCCGACCGGCTGCACGCTCTTCGCCGCCGATGGCCACAGTCTTGTGGGAGGTGACCGCGATGCTTAACCAAACACCGACCGCCAAATCCACGCTCAAGGCCCTGCTCTACCTGGCCCCGTTACTGGTGCTCACCGCGGTCTTCATCCTCTGGCCGCTACTGAACGCGTTTCTCATCAGCCTATATACCAAATACAACTACTATACCGGTCACGTCGGCGCCCTGGGCTGGGCCAATTTTGGCTATCTCTGGCACGACCCGACCTTTCACCTGGCCGCACGTAACACCTTACTGTTAGTGCTGGTCGCCGTGCCGGTGTCGGTGGCTTTGGCCCTCGCCATTGCGCTGGGCATCAACCAGATTCCGCGACTCGCCGACTTTTTTCAAACGGTGTACTTCCTACCGTTTGTCACGTCAACGGTCGCCATTGGTCTGGTCTGGAACTGGATTTTCCGGCTGGATGGTGGTCTGCTCAACCGACTTCTGAGCCTCCTACATATCCCCGCCATTGATTGGCTCAACGACCCGCACTACTCGCTGGGCGCGCTGATTATCGTCTGCATCTGGCAGGGGCTGGGTTTCAATATTATTTTATTTCTCGCCGGTTTGAACCACATCGACCACCGATTTGCCCGAGCGGCCGAACTGGACGGTGCCAGCGATTGGCAGCGGTTCACCAACGTGACCTGGCCGCTGCTGATGCCCATCACCATTCTGGTCATCGTCAACACCAGCATCACCAATTTCAAGGTGTTCGACCAGGTCTACGCGCTCTTTCACGGCGCCGCGGGACCGGGGGACGCCGACCTCACCCTGATGGTCTACCTCTATCAAAAATTTTATGTCGAAAATCAAATGGCGGTCGCCGCGGCTTGTGGCGTCGTGCTCTTTCTGTGTGTGAGTGTCCTGACCTTGATCACGGTCGGCTACTTCCACCACCGGCAACGTCAGTTAGGGGGGCGGTAACGTGGCCCATCCCATTCGCACCACCCTCTGGTACCTCCTGCTAACGGCGGGCGCCATCCTGATTCTCCTGCCCTTTGGCTGGATGATCATCACTAGTCTGCAACCGGCCGCAACAACACTGACCGTGACCACGACCTGGCTGCCCAAATCTCTCCGGTGGCTCAACTATTGGCACGTTTGGCAGGCGGCGCCCTTTGCGCGTTACTGCCTGAATTCCGTGCTGGTGACCGTTGCGACCACGTCAGGCGAGCTGTTTACCAGCCTACTGGCGGCATTTGCCTTCACCCATCTGCGCTTCTACGGGCAGCGGTGGCTGTTCGCGCTCATGGTGGCGCTGATGCTGGTCCCCGGTGAGCTCCTGCTCATTCCCAATTTCATCACCCTGGCCCACCTCCGCTGGATCAACACCTACGCCGCGCTCATCGTGCCGTGGCTGGCCAGTCCCTTTATGCTGGTCGCCCTTCACCAAGCCTTCAAGGCCCAACCGCAAACGCTGTACCTGGCCGCGCGACTGGACGGTGCCAGCGACTGGCAATACCTCTGGCACGTCCTGGTGCCTATCAACCGGCCCATCATCACGGCTGTAGCGCTCCTGCAGGTCATTGGCTCCTGGAACGCCTTCATGTGGCCGCTCATCGTCACCAACACCGACGCGTTACGCACGTTGCCGGTGGGTCTGATGACCTTCACCAGCGACCAGGGCACCAACTATCCGCTCCTGATGGCCGCCTCCGTTTGCGTCATTTTGCCGTTATTCATTCTCTATCTTGCTTGTCAAAAATACTTAATTCTCGGGGTGACCGCATCCCGTTTGAAAGGCTGATCACATGAAACACCACTTCCGTCTTCTTCTGAGTCTCACCGCTATCCTGGCCCTGGGGTCGCTGGCCGCCTGTTCCGGCAAACCGACCACGACCCAGTCCCCACACAAACGGGTCACGCTGACCTTTTGGCACGGCATGACCGGTTCCAGCCAACAGACGCTCAACGAATTAGTTCGCGGCTTTAACCACTCTCAGTCTAAATATACCGTCGTTGCGAGCGCTCAGGGCAACTTCGCCAACGTCCAACAAAAAATCATGGCCGCCGCCAAGTCTGACACCCTGCCAACCATCGCCCAGACCACGTACACCAACGTGCCCGACTACGTGCATGGTCAATTTATCGTGCCACTAAACGATTATTTGTCGAAACGCACCATGGCCCGTATCGACCCCAATCTCCGGCAAGTCAGCTATTACCGTGGGCAAACGTACGCCATGCCATTTTCCAAATCCATCGGCCTGTTATTCTACAACCGCGACCTCCTCAAGCAGACGCACACGGCTGTGCCCCGCTCCTGGGAGGCACTCCAGCGCGATGCCACCCGGGTCAAGGCTCAGGGGCTGACCGGGCTGGCACTGAACCAAAATTTCAGTGCCGAATGGGACACGCTGACCTCTCAGGCGGGTACGCCGCTGATGACGCCCCGGCCGAAGCTCACGAGCCCCAAGATGCTTGCGGCGACCCACGTGGTCTACGACATGTTAAAGGCCAAGACGGCCACCACAGCGGGGACGGATGGCTACGGCAACGTGCAATTTTTCAAGGGTAAAACGCTCTTCTACAGTGGTTCCTCGGCCGCGATTGGTGTGCTCCAAACCAGCACGCCTAAGGGCTTTCACTGGGGAACGGCGCCGCTGCCCAGCTATCGGGGCAACCGCCACGTCAGTGCCATTCAAGGTAATGATCTGGTCATGTTCAAATCAGCTTCCACGGCCCAACGCCGCGGGGCCGCGGCCTTCATGACCTACCTGCTGGGCCAAAAACAGACGCTCAAATAGGCTAAGGCCACCGGCTACCTGCCGCTGACCACCCAGGCCTTGAAGAGTCGCGACTACCGGCGTTACCTGACCCAGCACCCGGCAGCCAAGGCGACCGTGCAGTCGTTGCCCCACGCTTCACCGGATCCGACCTTCTACGGTTACACGGCTTATCTGAACGCGGTGAACCAAGCGTCTGACCAGCTGAGTGCCGGCGCCACGACGCCAGAAAAAGCTCTGAAACAGCTCCGACAACAACGCGCGAAACAGTTACGGGCGCAATAGCCTGGATCTTCGAGTTAGTGAAAACTAAACCGTGGCTGACATGGCGTTAGCCCGTTACTGGTTCACTGATTTTGCGGACGGTTTGTGGCCCTGTGTCTGGCCTTAATTTAAGCCGTTGTACTAAAAGGACGTTACGTATTGTCTGTTGTTGACAGATAAACGTAACGTCTTTTCCATATTCAAAATAATAGATAGCTTACTTGATTGAGGACTAACATAGGCTAATTCGCGATGCCTTCCCAAAAACCATAGGCCGTATAGGAAACCACGTTAATGTGCTTGAATTTCCCCGTCTTACCGCCCTTATCGACTTTCTTTTTCACCGCTGCACCAAATTGCTTCCTCACAATTGGATCAATTGTCCGGTAAAACTTGCGATTTTTCAAGGCATCTTTTCGCGTGTAGACGGACATCCCAAACGGGTTAAAACCAGAATAGACCTTTTGGACTGAAGCCTTTTTAGTTCTAGTGAAGATGGTTAAGATAGTCCCGTGTTCTTGCTCATTGTATTGAATTAGAACTGGCTTCCCCTTAATGGTCGTCCGGCGAACCGTGCTCAATCCTATGCCATTCAGCAGATACAGTGTCTGCTTATGTATCTTTTTGCCACTTAATCGATATGGCGTAAAGTATTGTTCACTGGCAGCACTATAGCTATTACGATCCAAGGCATGCCGATAAGTTGAGATATCAAACTTCTTCGCACTCGCCTTGATTTTGCGACCCTTACCCTTGTAGCTGGTATACCAGGTTCCCCGAAACGCCTTAGGCAAGCTTGTCAGTTTGTGGGTTTTCACCGCAGCATTAGCGGTTTCTGGTGCCTGGCTAATCCCGCTGACCACTAAACCCAAGCTCGCCGCCACCAAGGCTGCGCCAATCATTTTCGTTAATCGATTCATCATTGTTTCCTCCTCAAACGAATTCACCTAGTCCGATACCAGATGATGAGTTCAGTATACAAAATGGTGGCGTCACAGTTTGTCGTTTAGGAGAACGTAAGTAAAAACGCTACATGTTATCTGTTGTTAACAGATACGTGTAGCGCTATTTTGGCACCCAAAATACTGGGAAAAATATTTATTTGATATTAAACTCTATTAAACTCTATTGCATAATGGCGGGAACTCAATCAATAACCCGCTAGCCAATCAACCCGACGTGAAAAGTCCCCGGTCGATGTCAGTGACCAGAGGCGGGCCAAACTGCCCAGCTGTGTCGATGGTCTTAGTAGAGCGAACTTCTCTACTTAGAGCATGGGACAACCTTTGAGACCGCTCTTCGGCTCAAAGTTGAGGTGGAAGCCAGCTTCTCAGGCTGGAACCGACCCCACAGCAGGGCGGTTTGAGCCCGCCGTCGGGAACGGCAATGACATCGTCCGGGAACGAAATTTTTCACTCGTATTGATTCAGTGTGTGGTGGAGTTCGGACTTAATGCGGTCGACCAGCGACACCGGCGACAACACCTTCAGCCCCGCGCCCTGACTCATCAGCCACAGCAAGGCCCCGTCAACTTTAACGAAGGCCTCGATCACAACACTGCCATCCGCATTTTGCTTGACGACCCGTGAACCGGGAAAGTGGTCCAGCGCCGTTTGCACATAGTTATGATACTCGAAACGAATCTGCGTCAGTGCCCCCGAATCTATCAAATAGGTATAGTTGCGGTGTTCCTGTAGCGAAAAACGTTCGGCGTAGTCGAGGTGATCTCCCGGTAGCGTATCTAAAATGTCTCCCATCCTGTCCAGACGGTAGAGCCAGTAGCCGTGGTGCTCTTCGCTCAGCATAGCAACGTAGAAGTAGTAGGTCTCGAAGAATAGCGCCACCGGCTGGGCATGGTGAACCTGCAGTTGAGAATTGTTGTGACTGCTACTACGGTAGGTGAAAACCATTTTCTCCGTGCGCACGATGCTGGCCGCAACTTCCCGCAACCGGTGTAGCAGTGGCTTGGCGCGGGATAACGGCACGTAACTGCCCCGCGACAAAATTAATTGTTGCCGGACCACCGCCTGCATCACGGGCGATAGGCTACTGCTGATGTAATCCAAGGTCGCCGTCAGCTCGTCTTGGTCTAACGCACGAGACCCCAACAGAATGTTGCTCATCGTTAAAACCATTTCCACGTCGGTCTCTTCACTCTGGCGGGCCAGGCGGTAGGTGCCGTCGTGTTCCACCAGGTCACCCGCCGCATACTCCGACAGTGCCCTGCGCACGTATGAAAAGTCCCGCTGACACGTCCGTCGACTGATATGATATTTTGTTTCCAAATCGCTCTGCTTCAGCGTTTCACCGGACATTAACTGGACCATGAGCTCTGCAATTCGTTGATTACTCTGCACGTGCCGTCACCCCGCTTTCTCCCAATTTCGTTAACCCTCATTATACCAGCAACATCTGGAAAACTCGCAACCAAATTAAAAGCGGCCACCCCGCAGAGTCGCCGCCTTCGTTTACTTATCGAATTGAATGAGCACTTTACCTTTAGGACGGCCATTTGCGACCAAGTCCAAGGCTTTGTTAATGTCAGTCAAATGGAACACCGTGGGGTCAATGGCGGGTTCAATCTGATTCTCTTCGACTACCCGCGTGATTTCCCGCAACTGTTCGCCATCGCTGCGTACGAAGATGAATCGGTAATCGGCACCCACGCTTGCCGCTTGCTTATCGAAGTTGCGGCCGGCTAGGGCAAACAACGCCGTCTTCCACCAAGATAACTGGTGATCTTTAGCAAATTGCCGGTTAGGTCCCATCCGTAGGGACAGCACGCGGCCACCTGGCTTCAAAATTTGCAGTTCATGGGCAAATTCTTTCGGCCCAAGCGTGTCGATCACGTAGTCGACTGACGATAACTTTTCCCAGTAATTTTCTTGACGGAAATCAAAGTAATTCGTCGCACCCAACGCCATGACGCCCGCTCTGGCCTCGGCATTACCACTAACGCTGACTTCCAATCCCATCTGTTTGGCCAACGGAATAGCCATTTGACCAAAGGAACCGGAACCACCCGGGATCATCACGGATTGACCGGACTTGGCGCCCAGCTCTTCGTGAAGACCTTGGTAGGCGGTCAACCCAGTCAACGGCACGGCTGCCGCGTGGGCAAAATCGAGGGTCTTGGCCATTGGCGCTAACGCTGCTTGGTCCACGGCCACGTATTCAGCGAAACCGCCCTGTTGTGGCAAGGGTAACCGGGCGTAAACGGCATCGCCAATCTGGTAATCATCGACGTTGGCTCCAACGCCCATCACTTCACCGGAGATTTCATTCCCCATCGTGACTGGCATCTGGTAGTCTTGAATCAGCTTAACGCTCCCGGTACCGATCAACATTTCTAAGGGATTCACGGCCGCATAGCGCACCTTGACCAACACCTCATTGGCGCTGGGCGTGGGCGTTGGAACGTCCCGCACCACGAGTTTGAATTTCTTGTCATACTTGTCTAATTGGGCTGCTTGCATGTTATTGGCTCCTCCCCGACCTTGGTCGGTATCTTTAGTTTATTATCTTTTGTTTTGGTTAAAATGGTCTACCGTGACGCGTGATTCCGTTTCCGACGGCGGGCTCAAGGCGCCCTGCTGTGGGGCACGGTTCCGGCCTGTGGGGCGGTCCTTCACCTCGCCTTAAAACCTCGCAAAGTTCGCGAGTTTCCAAGGTCGTCCCGTGCTCTAAACTGAGAAAAACACTCAGTTAAGACCACCGACACAGCTGGTCACCTTGGCCCGCCTCTGGTCACTGACACTGACCTCACTGACCATTTTCACCACTCTAGCAGTATTCCGTGCTCGGTTCTGTCCATGATGTAGTCTGACCATTAAAATTCTAATCAGTCAAATGCACATCGCTCACCGGTAACTTCTAAGTAAGAATAAATCATTTAGTAACAAAAGTCAAATAAAGTAACTTACTGGCATTTTGTGTTACACTAGAAGAAATACCAAATAAAGGAGTTAGGACTCGTGACGCTTGCGTTCAGTCCGTTATGATTATGGCTAAAATTACCCGCGAAAAAATTCTGGCGACCGCTGAAACACTGATCACCGCGAACCAACAACCGGCCGTTACCTTAGATCAGATTGCCCAACAACTCGACGTGACCCACGCGGCCATTTACAAGCACTTCACCAACAAGCAAGCGCTTTGGGAGGCCGTGGCCGCTGCGTGGTTCCAACGGACAATCATTAATCAGATTCCGTTACCCACAACTGGCACGCCAGCTGAACAGCTTCACGACTGGCTGTGGGCGTTTGCCAATGCGAAGAAGCACGCCTACAACGACCATCCCCAAATGTTTGCCCTCAACACCCGCTACATCGATAGCAATCCGACCGCTCTGCGCGCCGTTTTGACCAGCGCCTACGTAGTGATCGACACGATTATGGGATACGATGACGCGCATCACGAGCGGGCCGAAACCATTCTGTCAGCCTTTTCCGTCTTTGCCCTCCCCACCTTCAAGGACACTTGGAACGACGATGACTACGCCGCCCGCTTTGAAGCGCTCTGGCAATTGATTGTCCGGGGACTTTGATTTAACACAAGCATACCCCAAAGAATCCGCAACCAATTGGCTGCGGATTTTTCTATTTCCAAGCCAAATAAAAAAGGCCAACCCATCACTGGATTGACCTTTCATCACACGCCTCACGAACAAGTCGCAAGTCATGCGTTTAAGTTTTGATTTAACTAAAGAATTACTTCTTCAGTGGCGTCCATGCCCACTTAGTGAATTCTTCAATATCGCGACCTTCGTCACGGGTAACCTTGAAATGCTTAGCTAAGATGTCATCCATCTTCTTGTCGAAGGCCTTACCGGCAGCTTCGTCAATAACACCCTTGGCAATCAAGGTGTTAACAGCATCCTTGGCTTGGTGGAAACGGTCAAGTTCGGAGTATACACGCATGTCGTAAGCAGTCGTGATATCACCGTCTTCACGGTAACCGTGAACGTGTAAGCCTAAGTGTTGACGTTCGTAGAAGAATGATTCGATCAAGTCTTCGTAACCGTGGAAACCAAAGACAACAGGAGTCCCGGATTCGCCGAAGAATGAACTGAATTCAGCATCGCTCAAAGCACGTTCGTCGTTAAGAGGCCCGTTCTTCTTTTGCAGACGTTCTAATTCAACCACGTTGACGTAACGCATCTTAACAGCTGGGAATGCAGCATTGAGCAAGTCAATGGCAGCCAACGTTTCGATGGTTGGTTCAACACCAGCAGAAGCAAAGACGATATCAGCATCTTCGCCTTCAGCAACAGTGGAAGCCCAGTCGATAGTCTTCAAACCGGTGTTAGCCAGTTCTTCGGCTTCGGCAACGGAGAACCATTGTTGACGAGGTTGCTTGGAAGCAACGATGTGGTTAACCTTTTGACGGTCCTTGAAGGCACGGTCAAAGACAGCCAACAACGTGTTCCCATCAGCTGGCAGGTATTGGCGAATGAAGTCAGACTTCTTTTCAGCCAAGTGGGTCAGCATACCAGGGTCTTGGTGGGTGTAACCGTTATGGTCTTGTTGGAATACAGTTGAAGTTGAAACCAGGTTCAATGATGGGTAATCATTACGCCATGGTTCAGCAGCAGCCTGACGGATCCACTTGAAGTGTTGCGTCGTCATTGAGTCGACAACCCGCAAGAATGATTCGTAAGACGTGAACACACCGGTACGACCAGTTAAGGTGTAACCTTCAAGCCAACCTTCAGCTTGGTGTTCTGATAATTGGGCATCCAAGATACGGCCTTCTGGGGCTTCGTATTGGTCATTTGGTTCCTTGACCTTACTCATCCATTGACGGTTCGTAATCTTAAACATTTCCCAAAGACGGTTAGACATCGTTTCGTCAGGTCCGAAGATCCGGAATGACGTAGGGTTCTTCGTAGCAACGCCGGCGAAGAAGGTTGACAGAACGTTCATATCCATGTTCTTGTTACCATCTGGCAATTGCGTCCCACGGTTATTTTCGTTGATGTCGTTAGCGAAGTCTTTCCAGTTAGGCAGGTCGAGCGTGTCGGCCTTGGCACCGCGAACACGGCCACCATTGGCAACTGGGTTAGCAGCCATCCGCTTGTCGCCCTTAGGAGCGAAGTCAGCGACTTCTGCCTTCAATGAACCATCAGCATTGAATAATTCAGTAGGCTTGTATGAGTTCATCCAAGCTTCGAATTCTGGTAATTCATCAAGCTTACCTTGTGCTAAGCCAAGTGGAACTTGGTGAGCACGGAAGGAGCCTTCGATTGGTTCGCCAGCTGGGTTGTGCGTAGGACCGCCCCAACCTTTAGGCAAACGAGCGATAACAACTGGCCAAGCTGGGATAGTCCCATCTTCGTACTTGCCGTTTTCGCGGGCATCCTTTTGGATTTGTTGGATATCAGCAATAGCTTGATCAAATAACTTAGCAGCTTTTTCGTGGTAAGTCATGTAATCATGGATATCTTCGTTTTCAAGGAAACGTGGTGACCAGCCTAAGCCTTCGAAGAACTTAGCAATCTTGTCATCGCTCATCCGTGAGAACAGCGTTGGGTTAGAGATCTTAAACCCGTTTAAGTCAAGGATTGGTAATACGGCACCATCGTTCTTAGGGTTCAAGAATTTGATGGAGTTCCATGCAGTCATAGCAGGGCCGGTTTCAACTTCCCCATCACCAACAACAGTGAAGGCGATTTGGTCTGGGTTGTCTAAGACAGCACCAGTTGCGTGGGAAAGTGAGTAACCAAGTTCTCCACCTTCGTGAAGGGAACCTGGCGTTTGGGCAGTCATGTGGGAACCAATTCCACCAGGGAATGAGAACCGCTTGTACAGACGTGACATCCCTTCGAGGTCCTGAGTAATTTCAGGATAAGCATCCGTGTAGGTGCCGTCCAAGTAAGAGTTCGTTACCATAACTTGGCCACCGTGACCTGGACCACCGATATAGAACATGTTCAAGCCGTACTTGTTGATTAAACGGTTGGCGTGGGCGTACAGGAAAGTTTGTCCTGAGATAGTACCCCAGTGTCCGATAGGCTTAACCTTAACGTCGTCCTTTTGGATTGGTGTGTTCGTAACTGAGAACAATGGGTTGCTCTTCAGGAAGATCATACCACCGGAAAGGTACGTAGTGGCACGCCACCATGCGTCAACTTTTTCCAAGTATGACTTGGAATCGTAATCTACTGCCATGAATTCATACACTCCTTCGTGTCGTTGAGTTACATCATCTAAATCAACATCAATGATCGAGGTTAATTTCTATTCTCTTATCATACTAAACTTTCACAAAAAGTCAACCTTTTTATAAATTGGTTCGTCCCAATTATAAAATAAATTGATTTTCATGCGTGAATCCTTGGAAAAAGGCCCGCCGATTCACCCGCATTCAACTGCTGGTCACCCTTTCTCTTTGCTGACCCAACAAGCTTTCCCGCGCGATGAAACTAAAAATCACATTTGCGCTTAAAGTATAGCAGACTTTTAAAAAATCTCGCATTGGTTTGCTCAGTGAACGCAATTTTCATAGGAATTTTTACTGAAAATGCCCGGATTAGGTTTCGAGCTAGCATCGGCCGGCCCCCGTTTTTGAATCTGCCCACACGGGTCGCCGATAACGTTAGCCTGCCCCCTCACTGGAAGGCAGCCACTCAACGTGAATCGAGTATAGCAAATGCTATTCGGGATTGCCGGTAATCTGTTAGGAATTGGCGGGGCTTAGGAAATCCTTTAGGTTCTGACGGCAGCGCAAACGAAAAGACGCCCAGCCGCAATTGACCAAGCACTTATACAAGCCATTCTATAGGATAGAACTGCCAAAATTTCATTTTCTACTAGTGTTGCTAAATACTTGTCCCTAAACGAGTCAATATCGTTCATGATTAAGGTTGCTCAATGATACACTAACGGTGGGAACAACTAATTGGTTTGACTCGGTTAGCACACATTCATTTCGGGGAGGTTCATCTAAATGAAGTGGAAAGTAGGCTTACTCGCATTAGGATTAGGATTACTCATTGGTTTGCGTCCGTTAGTTCCCGTTCCTCATCAGGGCAATCTGCCCGTGACACCCTCCTTACCAAGTGCCCGGGCAGCTACTGTCGATGAAACTAGCTATTCGGGCACCATCGGCTCCGGTGAGACCAGTGTTCCCTGGACCCTAAATAACGGTACCTTAACGCTACAGGGTGGTACGTTGCGCAAATTTTCTGGTCGCTGGCTGACGCTTCCCAATGGCCAAGTTTTGACTGACCTTGTTGAAGATAATCAAGATATCCTCACCAGAACCGATTTCCAAGACATGGTGACGAAGATTGCCATCACGGGGAAACTTAACGTTGGCGACAACGCTGCTTACCTATTTGCTAATTTTACAAATGTAACCGATTACAGTGGGCTAGATAATTTAGACCTTACTAACTTAGACAGCACAAATATTGTCGGCGGTTCGGGTCTCATGGGCATGTTTACCGGTAATTCAACTTTGACAGCCTTTACTGCACCGAGCTTCGCAGCCAACAATCCCCACTCCATCGCAAATATGTTTCAAAACGATAGTTCGCTCGTTTACTTGGACCTCTCCAAAATGCAGACGGCTAACGTTGCCAACCTGAGTGGGTTAACGTTGGGTTGTACAGCATTACAGGTCCTCAATTTAGGCAACTTTTCTTCACCCGACAAACTCGCTGCGAACTACACTAACTATATTGAACCCAAGGCCCAAATCAACTGCCTCACCGTCAGTCCCACGCTCATTCTCAATAAGAGTGGCCTCTACAATCTAACGAGAAGTAATGCAATGGTCACTAATCGTTGGCAGGAAGTCGGTAGTGGCAAAGTCAGCTTTAACTTAAACCACCAACCGCCATTTGCTGGCTACGACGATTTTCTGCAGAACTATCAGGTCTATGATCCGCAGGGCCCCGTTCTGGGTGATCCAGACACAACGGTGAATGACAGTACCCAACAATTGCTTAATCTCTATGATGGCGAAGATCACGGAATCACTGGCAATCAAACGTACGTGCGTGAGCCCCAACCAGGCATGGCCATCAAGGAACCCGATATCCCGGCACCGACACCGATTCCCTCACCAACCACACCAACGGAAGATGACACCGCAGACTTCCAACAATTTTACATCTCAGCGACCCAAAAAATCGGTCTGTATAGCAATAAGGACTTCAGCGCTGCCAACCAACTGGCCTGGTTTGCCAAAAAACCACAGATGAAGCAGCCGACCTTCTTAGTAACTGGGGTCACGACTTCTGAGGCTGGTAATCACCGCTATCAGGTTAGAGACACCAACCGGCAGTCCCAGACGTATGGCGAGACCGGTTACGTCACCACTAAGGCCGACTCCGTCACGGCTAGCTACTACCAAAACGCCCCGCAGACGGTGACCGTCATCAATCCTGGTGGCATCAACGGCTATGGCTCCGCGGCGTTGTCTCAACCCCAAGTTGCCTACGCCCAAGGCAAACAACTAGCCGTCAAGAAGGTCGTCACACACGGGCAGACGACCCGCTTACTTCTCACCAATGGCAAATATATTTCGGGAAACCGCCACTTTGTCGTTGCCGGAAAATATCGTGTGCCTGCCCAAGTCCGTGCCAAAACAGCCGTCAACCGCTACGCTAACGTGAACCTCACCCAACGGAAACAGCATTATCCACAGAAGACGCACCACACCTTCAAAGTACTCGGCTGGGATTACTCCCAAGGCCAGAATACGACAACCGCCGGAACGTTACGTTACCGGGTTGCCGGTGGGTACATTACCGCTAATCCACGATTGGTTAGGGCACTGAAGTAGCTAATAATATCTAAAGTCTGTTAACACAAAAGGGATACGTCTGACGACGTATCCCTTTTGTGTTGGCACTCAGTCTCAACAGACCAAGTCCCCATTTAAACGATTCTAATAGGATAAAACACTAATCATGACCAACAGCATCCGCCGCAATGGCCGCGGCCAACTTCGTTTTGTACCAGTTCAGTAACCGGTTCACGTTGGCCACCGCGCGGTCGAAGGAAATCGTCGCCAGCAATAGCAAGCACGGCAGGTACTGAATGATGTACCGGCTCCGCCCACCTTCAAACAATAGAAGGAACGCAAAACCACCAATCATGGCCACCTTTAAAATCTGAATGACCCGCTGCTCCGGCCCAAAGCCCAGTGCGATGATTGTGAGGAGCGTGATCCACCACAACTGGGCTGCAAACCGGAAGTCTGCGATGTGCCTCCCGTACAGGTAAATAAAGTTCTTAAGCTTATTGGTTATGCCTTTATTATTGGGCTTTTGATTTTCCAGGAAGAAGTGCCCTTCCTTTAACCACCCAAAGGTCCCGTCAGCGGTGTTATTCCGCTGTTTCATTACCAAAAATTTTAGATAACCGACTGGACCCAATTGCTTCAGTCGCTTCTTCAACATCATCACGGAGTAATCCGTCTTCTGCTGCTTGGTTGGCAGGAACGTCATTTCAACGGCTTGCCACCAACTGTAACCACCCTGACCGTAGACCCCCATGGCCATGAAGTGAATCGCGGGAATTCCTCGCGACTTATCAATCTGAATATACGTTTGATTTTCAACCTTATGATTCACGTATTGATAAGTTTCGTAGCCACTTCGGCCAACGAACAGGACCATGGCAAAGGCAATGAATAGGGCTTCCATGTGCAAGTGTTTATGATTGACCATCGCCATTAAAACCTCAATAATCACAATCGCAATCACGGGAATGATGGACGAGGGCTTCATGAAGTACGTCAGCATGACGCTAATGCCAAAACCATTGGCCGCTGCCGCCCGAATCAATGAATGGATGGACGACTTCCGCATGACAAAGTAACACAGCAAATAGAACGACACCAGCGGCAGTCCCCAGGCATCCGTATAAGGCATGATGATACTTGGAAAGACGGCGAGCCAACCGACGTGAATGTACATGGCCGCGCCCAAGGCCTTTTTCTTAACGACCCAGACACTTACCAGGTTAAGGACCGCAGACAAATCAACGAAAAACAGCGTGACAAAGTCAAAGAACTCCCACGTAGTCTGATTGAAAGTCGTTGAGATCCAGTGCATGAACAACATGATGGGCATGTTGTTTTGGTTCAAACTGAAATAAGACGTGATGTCCGGGTCCGTCACACTGGTCGGGTCCGTCGCCGTATGTAACAACATCCCCGAGTCAAACCCACTATTGGGGTGCACAAAGTAGACGAAGAACAGTTGGCCCACCAACACCATCAGTAAGAGAATTGTCCCCGTCCGTACCCGTTCTGTAATAAATATACGGTACAGCCACGCGCGAAACCGTGGATAGGCATAGATGCCGACCGCCACGGCCACCAACCCAATCACCAAGCCCGTCGTCAACATCGTGGTACTCGTCCCAAAGGTATTGTTGTCCCCTAAGATAATGTTTGGCGACGTCACCGCAAAAAAAAGTGTCAGAAAAAACAGGACGCGCCAAAAGAGGTTGATCACTGCTTGACTGAACTTATAGAACCTACGCATCGTCGTTTACCTGTTTCGCCACTTCAGCGGCTACTTCGTCTTCCGTCGGGAATTTCCGTTCCGTCACATCAATACAGAATGACCGAGTTGGCGAGTCACTGACTTCGATTCGCAGCAAAACCGCGTTGTTCTGCCGCAAAATGCCATCAATTTCATTAAACAAGTATTCCGTGACATTTTCTACGGTCGGATTGATGACCTTAAATTCGGGCAAATCATTTAAATACTGACCGGACAAGGCATCGATGGCCTTCCCCAGAGATTTCTCGATATCAAAGAAGGAGACCATCCCTTCAAACACGTGAAGCTCACAGACGATTTCCCAAGTATGATTATGCTTCTTACCCGTTCCGGACTTCCACCGGACCGCGTGACTCGCATTAACGTATGATTTAATTTTATAGGACCGTTGTTTCATACTCATTTTCCTTTCCTACGCCGCCGGTACTGCTCGCGAAGGGTTTTACCATCATCGCGTAGCACCGCCACTAATCGGCTCGTTTCTTCATTGATTCCCCGCATCCGCCACGTGGCCTTGGTGGTCATGGCGTTAATGATGCCGACCAACCGAATCCACGAGTTGACGAACTGATAGACTGGCAGCGTCAATGTCACCCACCAGAGATGTAAATAGTAACGTTGCTCGCTGGGATATTTTCGTAGCAGAATCGCCACACTGGCAAAATTGATGAGTGCCACAAAGACATACAACGAGTAAATCAGCAGGTAAGACATCCCCACGACCAGAGTTGAATACCCAAAGGCAATCAACACGATACTCGCGAAGGTCCAGATCATCCGGGGAAACACAAACGTGTGATCAATAATCATTCGCCGAACCAAAAAGTTGTTAAAGAATCGTTTCAAACTGGAAGTTTGGGTCATATAATTCTCGGTAACCTCGAGCTCCCCCCGTTGCCATCGCTGACGCTGGGTGTAAAGCTCAGAAAACCCGGAGATGGGCTCGACGTAGAAAATGGCGTCGGCACAGATGACCACCTTCTTGCCCAGCCGGGTTCGAATCTGGAAGGTCATGTCGGTGTCCTCCCCAATGCTATCAATATCGTAGAGGAAGGTTTCCATCAGAACTTCCCGTCGAAACGCAGAGAACGCCCCCGACATGGTAAACAGCTGATCCTTGGACGACTCAATGGTCCGTCCTGACAGAAAGGCCTGGGCGTACTCGTAATACTCGTTCTTGGCCAGTATCTTGTGCCAGAGGCCCTTGACCCCCTGGACCATTTGCCACTTGGGGAGAATTGCCCCCATCATGGCAGCGATACTGGGATCATTTTCAAATTTTAACACCATATTCTTAACGGCATCTTTTTCTAACAGCCCGTCACTATCAATGTTAATGACGTAGATGCCAATGCTTTCATAAATCGCTGTGTTTAACGCCCGGGCCTTGCCTTTGTCCGTATTGACATACCGTAAAATCAGTTCGGGAAAGGTGTTTTGGGCCTTGGCATAGGCGCCAAAGCTATCATCCGTACTCTGATTATTGGCCAAAACAACCTGCATGGCGTTCTTGGGGTACGACTGATTGTTAATGGATCGAATACACTCAAATAAAGTGTCCTCGGAATTGTAGACCGGCACAATGATTGTGACCCATGGCCATTTTCCTGGTGGCACTAGTTTGGGCTGGTGGAGATGCAGGTGCATTAATTTAATTGTCGAAACAATTGCTGGAATAATTTCCACGATAATTGGAATTAACGCCCACGTAATCCAGAATCCCATTCTGGTCAGTGCTAGATTGATCCAGTACATCACAGCTTATCATGCCTCCAATCAACAAAGTCTCGATACAGCCCCTGGGCCAACTGAGAATAGGTAAACACGTTGTAGTACAGGACAATAATCAAGACGTAAAAGATGAGCCGGCCGAGAATCGAGTGGGCCAGAAAGAACGTCTGACCACCCCCGAAATGAACGAAGGTAATCACCACGCTTAAGCGCAAGACGTTGATGAGAAAGATGTAAATCAGGCCAAACAACGAGTAGAACACCTTTTCCTTCCGTTTGTACATCGGAAAGAACGCCACCAACGCAATGAAGGCACAGGTCTCAATGATCCCTGAACATTCATAATCGATTGACATGATGACCGAGTTACCCGCATTTGAGATGTAAACCAGGCCCATCTTATACATAATCGTGCACCAATTGGTCACGTCGTTAAATAGCGCGACGCCGTGAATCACTGCATGGGTAAAGAACCAGACCCAGTATGGCCGGCTAATAGATGTCAGGATAAAGAAGAGTCCGGCACTCCCCGCAATAAAGTAGAAGGCGGATAGCCGAGCTCGTTTTAACACCGATAGTACGTACAGCCACACCACGATTCCTAGTAGAATACTTACTCTCATCAATACCAGTCCTATTAGTTAACTTATCAAACGGTTGCTGCGCTGTTTACTTATCGGCAGCATCATTTTGACGCCGCTTCAGCTTACCAGACTTTCTGAGTCGCCAGTAACCAAAACCAGCGATGAGCACCCCGATACCGGCAATGACGTAAGGACCGGTGGACCCACCAGCAACGGTTACTTTCTCTTTCCCAATGTTAGGGTTGTACATGGTAATGGTTTGTCCCGTCATGCTGGAGAGCTTTAACTTGCTGACGTCAATCTGGAACTCAGCAATGCTATGACCCTCACTGTCGCTGGAGACATAACCGTCTCCGACCGTCCCATAGGAGCTATCCGAGGTATCTTCATTGTAATTACCTGCCCGGAAAGTAACCTTAGTAGCACTCCCATGGCTAACCGGATTATATGGTATGTCCTTCGAGAAAACAAAAATCTTCTTACCATTAAACTCAAAGTTGTAGTCCCCATAGCCAGGAACCATCCCATACTTCATTTTGACATAAACGTAGACCTTATCGCCATCAGTCACCATGGCCGTATAGCCGTTGTAACCCTCAGTCAACGTGACGTTCTTCCAGTCTGCAAACTTACCATCAATCTTAATGTTGAGGTTATCATTATCATTATTCGCATCGTTGTCGGTGGTTGTGGTGGCCTTGGAACTACTGTCAGCCTTACCATCGATAACGCCTGACGTCGCCGTTACATCAGGACTAACCTTTTTGCTACCTAGATCATCAACGGTGGTTGTCGCTGTCCCCCCAATATTGGGGTTCGTCATTTCAACCTTTTTACCATTAGCTGAATCTGTCAGTCCAAATTTACTCAAATCAACTCGAAACTCTGCCAAAGGATGTTCTCCGTCGTTGGAGACGTACCCGGTCGCAACCGTGCCATACTGAGGGCCTTCATTTGTGGTCCCACCAGTAAATGTGACGGCCTTACTTTCACCCTTCGCGACGCTGCCAGGAATATTATCGGACCAAACAAAATAATTCTTAC
This sequence comes from Levilactobacillus lanxiensis, assembly GCF_016861655.1. Classification (GTDB taxonomy): domain Bacteria; phylum Bacillota; class Bacilli; order Lactobacillales; family Lactobacillaceae; genus Levilactobacillus; species Levilactobacillus lanxiensis. The sequence goes on from NZ_BOLN01000002.1 coordinate 432,950, forward strand.
CATCAATCGTAAAGTTATAATCTCCATAACCAGGGACTTGGCCATTTTGCATCTTTACGTAGACATCAATGTACTGCCCGTTACTTTCCATGGCCGTCGACCCGTTGTAGCTATCGGTTAGATTAGCATTGTCCCAATCCGAAAACTTCCCATCAATCGTGATGTTATCACTCGCCTGTGCCGTCACCGTTGCCGGTTCAGCAGTGACGACTGCGCCAGCTAGTCCTAGCGCAACAACCCCAGCCATCATTAACTTCCACAACTTCATGAGGTAAACTCCTCCCTCTAAGAACAAATTGTCACCCGACCAATTGGTCGATGACATCATTTAAATTTACAACTTAACTTACTATTATACGGTTAGTCTATGCCACCATAGTCAATTAAGCAAGACAACATTTTTCACGCAAATATGCTTTCTTGACCGCATCTTTCACCTGAAATTGAGCCGGCTTGAAAGCACGCCATTACGGGAATTGATTAACGCCCACAAGTATTTGTTGACGCTAATAATAACCCGTTGGCAATCACCCCCATTGTACTAGGTTTTGGGCCAAGTAGCGACCAAATAATCTTTAAGAATTGCGAGGGGCCACGAATTTCTCTGATGTGAAAAGGTCAGCCCATTAAATGAACTGACCTTTTCAACGTTTAATCATTTTATATTTGAAAATTCTCGTTTAATCCAGCACCACGGTCTCATGAATCAACCGCGCAATCGCATTGACCTGGTCGTCGGTGAGACCCAACCAGTCGGGCAGTTTTTCGTGAACTTCGCTATAGAAACTCCGGAACAGGGCTGGCTTGGAGAAGCCCTCGCCCCACTTGTTGTAGTCATCGTCGTACGGTTGGTTCAAGACGTTGTGCAGATCGATGACCTTGTTATCGGGATCCTCACTCACGTAATTGTAGAAAACAAATTCGTGGATGTAGGGTTTGATGCCCAATTGATTGAGCTTATTTTGAATCAGCCGGTTTAGGCTCAGGCCGGAGAGGATCACCTGGTTGATGGGATTCTCATCGCCCGCATAAACCTGGATATTATCGGGATTCTTGATGCACATGGTAAAGCTCTCGGTCCCCTGCTGCATGACTTCCTTGGGTAGCAGTCGTTTCACCAGATACAGGCCATCCATCGACCCATCTTTACCGACGCCAATCATCCGCAGTAGGTCAGCGAGCTTGATGTTGTGGTACACGGCCCCGGTCCAGTATTTTGTCTCCAGCATGAAAATACCCTTGCGGCAAACCACTAAGTGATCCACTTGCCGGTTGGGAAAACGATTGTCGTCCGAATCAATGTAGAGGTTGGCAAAAATATGAAATTTATCCTCCGGGAATCGTTTATCAAGCTGGCGTAGCATTTTATAAGTGCGGTATTCACCGCGATTGGTATAGTTTTCTGACATTTTACTTCCCCCCATGAAACCAGTATAGGTCAAAATAGCTGACCTACCTAGCGAAGTCGGTTGGGCCTTTTAGCCGTGCGTGGTCGACCCCCAATGTAAGCGGGCTGACCACCGGATTGGCTAGTCGGTCGTTAAGACGGTGACCCGTCAAACCGGCGGAGTTCATCTAGCATGGCCGTGCGACGCGGATAGGCCTGACGCCAGGTCTCGATTAAGTCCGTCGCCGCTGAGAGGCCACCACAATAGGCGACCATCCGGTTTAGGACGGCCAGGCCCTCACTAAAAAACGGTTCAATCCCATTGTACCAGGACTGAACCGCGGACACATCTTCTATTTAGCGGCCTCGAGCACCGCAATTTCAATCTTCTTCATCTGCATCAGCGCCTGCACCTGCGCTGGCGTCTGGGTCAGCTCACCAATGTTTGCCGGAACGATTTGCCAGGAGACGCCGAAACGGTCCTTGACCCAGCCACACTGTTCGGCTGCGGGCACGTGGGACAGCTTTTGCCAGTAATAATCAATTTCGGCCTGATCAGCGCATTCAATCGTAAATGAAATGGCCTCGTTGATCCGAAAGCTCGGCCCGCCATCGAGCGCCAAAAACTTTTGCCCGTTTAAATGAAAGGACGCGTTTAAAATTCCCCCCTGCATGTCAGTGAAATGTGCATCGAGGTCAGCATCGGGATAGTAAGTCACGTCGTCCAGCGTCGAATCGGGAAAGACACTGAGATAGTAATGCACGGCCTTGTCACAGTTGTTGTCGGCGAACCACAGACTCGGAACGATTTGCTTCATGGGAAACCCTCCTGGAAAGCTTATTTTTCGTTAAGCGTACTGGATTTTTGGGGTGGGTTCAAGTGAGAGCGCTTGGTAGTTGAGAGTGGAAACCACCAAAATAAAACGGGCCCCACCCTAAGCAATACGACGATCACTAAGGATTAGACCCGTTCTATTCATGCCTATTGACTAGTTATTCCATTGGATGCTTACGCCGAAACGGCAGGCATAACCACCCTAATAGTGTGAGGCCCAAAAGTTGCCAGCCATTGGCCTGTGACTCACTCGTCTGTGGCAAGCTGGTTTGCCCCGCCTTCTGAGTTCTCTCCTGCTTACCCAGTTGCGTGTCCGTCGATGTCGATGCTCCTCGGAGTTGTCCCTGGTCCGCCAGCTGGTCAAAACGGACCTGTTGCTGGCGTAACTGGCCAACCTGTCTGGTTACTGCAAGGTTCTGAGCATGCACGCCAGATTTCGCTTTTGTTAAGTGCAGGCGCCGCTGTTCCGTTGCCAACTGCTTAGCCTGGCTCGTACGACCGGGACGAACTGATTTAATCACTGGCGCAAGTGATACATGACCAACTAGTTTCTTACCATTACGGGCCACAGCACGGGGCATGTCCGTCAACAATGGATTATCGCCAACCAATTTCGCTAGATCAACGGTATTACCATCCGTAGTAACTGGCGTTTGCGGCTTTGTTGGCTGGTCGCTGACGCTTGATGGATTCACGCGATAGTGTGTGATGTGCGGATTGTTTGGGTCCGTCACGTCGACTTCCGTAAAGGTATTGTTGCCATCTTGGAGGACCACTTGCTTTACGGGCAAGGCTGACGTCTGGGTCTTGTCCGGCCGCCCCTTGACCTGTTCACTAATAGTCACTTGCCGGGTCTTCGGATCAAAACTGTAGACCGTGGTACTCTTGTCAGCCCACTGTTTCGTGATCTGAGTTACGTTACCATCTACGTCCTTTTGTGTCGTGGTCTTATTCCCTTGCTTATCAACCGTCACCCCTAAGATAGTCAGTGTTCCTGGGGTCACTGTCACATCGTAGTTTGGGTTGCCCGCCTTGGCATCAATTGAATAAGTCCCAACTGCCTCGTTCTCCGGTCGGCTATACGTAAGCTTCAGCCCATCAGTCGTCAATGCATCCCCCTCTTTAAGGCTACCGCTTGTCAGGGTCACCACATTGTCTGGATCATCATCACCAGCAGCCTTTACCTGATTTGTCACTTGAACCGTAATTTGCCGAGGCTTGACCGTGAACTTGTCGTTAACCAATGAGAACGTGTAGTTAGGGTCAAGCTTATTCAGTGCATCTTGCGTTAATTGAAGCGTGTATTCTCCGGCCTGCAAATCAGCTGGCTTAACCTCACCTCCGTCAGCACTTACAAATTTAAAGGCGTCCGTGGTGATTGGACCTTGCTCTGTAACGTTTGAGATACCCGTCAAAACAGGAATATCCCCATACGTACTGGTCGTTGGCTTCACGGTGATTGTCGCCTCGGCGGGAACAATAGTTAGTGTGCCAGTACCAAACGAGTTCGCGTAAGCGTAAGTGTAATTCGGGTTTTCATCAATCAAACGCTTCTGCGCAGACTGAGTTAACTGAATCTTATACGCATGATTGGCTTTTAAATCAACGGCGAGAACACTCTGATTCCCCGCAACATCCCAAATTTCAAAATCATCTTGGTTAATAACGCTCGTGGTCGGATTGGAAATTTTGGCTGATAAATCATTAGGTAACGCATCACCGTAAACCATAGTAGCATCGGCAACCGTCACGCTTGCTTTTGCTGGGGCAATGGTCAAGGTACCAACGTTATCAAACGATACCGCGTAATTCCCCGGGTCCGTAGTCGCAGCAATCGTATACTTACCAGCACTCGTACCAGTCACCGTCAGCTTAACACCGAGCGCATCAAGCGTGTCCGGTGTGACCAAGGTCCCCCCAGAAATATGAAATGTTGGTTTGGGTGTTGTCGCGCCATAAACAATATTTAAATCATCCACACGAACCTTGATTGGCTTGGGCGCAATGCTAAAGGCCGTAGAAGCTGGATTAAGTATCACAGTGTAGTTCGGATTAATCGCTGAAGTTGGATCCAGAGTAATGGCATAATCTCCCGCATTTTCACCTTTTTCTCGGACTAATTTCACCCCAAGTTTGGCAATGTCATCTCCATTAACCATGGCATTCGCCGAATCACTGGTCAAGATCAAGGCTGGATCTTTATCACCATAGGTCTTCGTTCTAATGTCAGCGGTCACATAAATTTTCCGTGGGTTCACAGTGAGTGTTGCGGTATCAAATTCGGTGAAAGTATAATTGGGGTCGCTCTTTAGCCTAGTCTGAGCCTTCGTCGTATACCGAATCGTGTAATTTTCATTAGCCTGCAAGTTCTTCGGCTGAACCAACTGGCCGTCAGCGTCGACGATTTCGAAGTCTTCCTGACTAAGCTGAAATTGAGGTTTCGTTTCATCACTCTTTAAAATGCCTAAATTACCAGAAAATTTCGGTACGTCTCCATAGTATACGGTTTCCGGACTCACAGTCACAGTCGCGGTCGCCACTTTGGGCGTAATTGTAACGCCCCCAGAAATATATAACCCCGCATTAGGATTCGTGCTCAGACTCTTTAAGTGAGCACGCCCGGCATCTGTTAGGTTAATCACGTACGTGCCCACATCCTTGGGTTCAGACAATGGGGTCTCAAGGTCATCAACATTTACATAGCTAAAGTATTCTGGATGATTATTAAAACTAGTTCTTTGTTCATCCGTAAGCTCGCCAAAATCTTTCCCAAATTGGACGCTTGGGAACTCTTGTGGCGTGCCATAAACCTGATTCCAACTGCCAAATGTCGCCAATACATCCTGGGCATCCTGGTTTTTCGTCGTTAGGTCGTCTAGATTGACCTTAAAACTAACCAGTAGGTTTTGAACCTTCTTCAACGCGGCGTACCCATTTTGACCGTCCTGCCAAATGTCCGTCGGAATCGTGGCAGTTGCTGCGCTTTCAAAGGCAGTCTTGGCATCCCCGTTGGTCGCGGAAATCTGAGTATAAACATCGGTAATTGTCTTAAATAGGGCATCTGCCGCTGTCTTTTGATCAGCAGTTAAACCACCCAACGCCGTAAATTGATCGTAAAGGTCATTGGCTTCTTTCTTATAGTCCTCCGCCTTTGCATGGTTCGCAGCGGCTTGGCCCTCCCAGTACGTGAGGGTCTCTTTCGTTGGTAACAGTAAGCTCCCACTAGCTTGTGGACTATTGGCGTCTGTAGAATCCGTCGCACCGGCATTGTCTACTGGGGACCAGTAGTAGTCGGCACTAGTGATGGGTGTCTTACCACCACTAGTCACGTTTACACCATTGCTTTGAAGCGGCTGCCCGTTCAAACCATCAGTTACCGACTGACCGGTCCCCACTGTCGCACGCACATTAACTGGCTGACCGTCCACCGTCGTGCCAGTGGCCGTGTAGTAGTGACCGATTGGATTAGATTTAGCCGCTGGTGCCGACGTGGCTGTTCCAGTAGTCGATGCATCAATCAGAACCTGGCCAGGGCCTGGCGTATTTAACGTGACCTCAGCCGGTGTGTACCCCGGAATCGACACCAAGACTGGTTTCCCCGCAACGGTCACCACTTCCACTGGATTTAACCCAGCAATGGGTTGCCTGGTCACAGAATCAACTGGCGTGACAGTCGCTTTAAATGCCAATCTTACCGGAACCGTCATGTTTTGGTTATCTGCATCGGTAACCGTATAACTGTAGTAGGTGTCATCCGCGATGTTCTTAAACGCATCGCCACCAATATAGTGAACCGTACCATTATTGTTGGCGACAACTTGATTCCCATCAATAACATAAATATTTCCCGCCGAATCTGTCGGGATAACTGCAATCAAAGACGGGTCAAGGGTTGGGTCAGCAGCCACCGCACGTTGAGCCGCAGCCTGCGTTGAGAAGATGGAGATCGTATCCCCAATGTTAGCTATGGCTTTAACGTTGGTTTTGTCGAGTAAAGCGCCAGAATCAGCAGAGTCAACTAGATTAACCTGTAGGGGAATCGTTTTTGGCGAATAACTAAAGTTAGTAATTTTAGCAGAATAATCGTTCATGCTACCACCAGTAGAAGCAGCTACTGAAATGGAATAACCAGTTTTAACATCATCGATATGCCGTGAAAGTGTAAGATTGTTTAGCTTAACCGTTAACATCTGTGTGGTAGCATCATAGTTCATCGTAAACGGATTTTCCGGATTAGAGGAACGCGTCAATTTATACTCGCTAGCATACCGCCAATCTATACCTTGGTCACCTGCCGATTGTAAAGTCCCACTTCCATCTGTATAACGCCAACCAACGTAAGGACTCCCCGTAGGATCACGGAAGTCCGTCTGATTATTATACTCATCAAATACAAAACCAAAGGCATTATCCAGACCAGCGATTCCTAAGCGTCCACCAGAACCACCTTCCGTAGCTTTCTCCGGATTACCTGGGGCAAAGATGAAGCCCACACTATCGGCCCCACCGTTATTTTTACTCCCAACTCCCAGTGCACCCGTCATAGAAAAGTTGTGTGTGAAGTCAATCGCATGTTCGAACGACACATGGGCTACCTGATGCCCTTGGATACTGGTTGACCTATTAGGTGACGAATAGTATTTGTGGTAGTCATTGGTTGTCAGTGAAATACTACCGTCTGAATCAATTGTTTGTGTGGTCGTATTATCGGTCGGATCATCGTCCTGATCACTGCCACCCCGATTTTCAACGGTTGCCGTGAAGTGTTGCCCAATTTGATCCGCAGTTAAATTAACCTGCGATGTATCTGCGCCGACACTCACGTCGCTGTTCGCAGACAATACCGGATAGGTCTTTTCCGCAGCCGCGGCCTTTGCCGCCCCGGCATCGGTCCGACTCACTGCAATATTAGGGGTCACCGCCGTATAGCGTACAGCCCTCTGTGGGGTTGGTTTAACAGGGGCTTGTTCCTTAGGCGTTGTCGGCTCCTGTGGCTTTGATGTATCCACTGGTGGCGTGCTCATCGTTGGTGTGGTTTTCGGCTTAGTCGTTGCCGGCTCAGTCACAGGTGCTCCTGGTGTGACGGCTGTGGTTGGTGGCTCCGTGGCCGCCTGTACGGTCATCGTGCCCGTACTTTCAGCAATGGCAACCGCCGAAAGACTTACCAGTAACGTCCCAAATAGCCGGGTCTTCACCCGCCACCCAGTGTGCCCTTTGTACAGAATTAAATGCTTCTTCACCGTTTGATTCGCAATTTTTTGTCTCAAGACCCAGATCTCCTTTTCGCCTGGTAGCGGTCGTTCCAGCCAACGACGGACTAGGTTCTCTTTTTAATGAACGCTCACGCTTAAATTTCCCCTGGAATCGGCAACGCGTGCCGTTTTTGTGCTTGATTAGCTAAAACATAATAGTCGTGCGCGATTATTTCTGGTGCTAAATACGGTGGATTCCCCACGAGGCTCAGGGCGCTTTGCCACCAGTACAGGTCGTGCTTTTCAAAGTAACTGGTCATCTCGCCGGACAGTCCGCTGAGTTGATCACGTTCGATGAACAAGAGTAAATCGACTAAATAGTCCAAATGTACCTGCAGGTCAACGTAGAGTTCCCCGTCTTGATTTTGCTCAGACGACGTCGCTGACCACGTGGGGGCCAAGATCCAGGACCAGTGGCGCGTGCCGGGCTGTTGCTGACGAGGCAGCGTCAACAGGGTCTTGCGTAGGTCAACCACGCGATCAGTAATATTGGTGACTGTTTTGGCGTAAGCCGCTTGATAGGTAAGCATCGAATCCCTCCTCCCAACAGTTTTATTTTTTGGTGCTTATGTAAGTTTCGAATCAATCATCTCTAAATGCTGACTTACCAGGTGTGGCTGTAAACGTTTCCAACCCCATCTACGGTATATCGCCCGATTAATTCGAGATTGTTGCTGTTAATCAGTAACACTGTCTGTAAATAAGTTTTTACTGAAAAATAGTCGAAAAATCCGGCGGTCAGTGTCCTGAATCCTAGACCTCTTGGCCAAATTCGTCATGATTTGTCCGTTAATTCACCGAGTTTATTCGTTTAACCCTTATGCCACCAGTCATCTGCATCCCCCGATTCGTGACTAACGCGCGCCCGGCAACTCGGCCACTAAGCTCGCCAGGACCGTTAACTGGGTCCCGATGGCACTCACAGTATAGTTGCGCCCCAACAAACATTCAAGGCGTTTACACTTAATATATCGTTATTATCACGTCTTATATTATCTGTAACATGAACTTTATGCATTTAGTGTCCGATTCACTGTATATACGGCTAATGACCTGTCGAGATTCTGACGTTCAGAGTCGCTTGAATTTTGGCCCTTAGGTTGCTCAGGGCAACCTAAAAGGACGTGCCTGCAAACTGCAAGCACGTCCTATCCTGAACTCTAATTTAATTGGTGATCACTCATTCATCATACAAGGCGATTTCGCCATAGTACGCCGGAACCCGCACGATACTAAACATCGCGTAGTCCCCATTGGCTAGCTGTTTGATACCGACCCCGACCTTGGCGGGAACGTAGAAGTTTTGTTCCGTCACGCCATCGGTCCCGGAGCCGTCAAACATATTATCCTCAACCCAGGTCTCCCATGCCAAGCCGTTCAGCACGTCGTCCTTGCTACCGACGACCACCGTACTGAGGGTCTTGTCATACCCGAAGCCGTAGGTCAGATTGTTGGCTGCCAAGAGCTTTCTAAATTGACCATAGTCAGACGCCCCAGACCAGTTAGGCAATGGGCCACGCAAAAATCCTGGCGTAATGCTCGTTGAACGGGAAAAATGGTAGGTTGGCCCAGCCAGCTGCGAAGCGACCTGCTTGGCCTGCGCCATGGTTGCGGCGTCTGGCTTCACACCCCCGACCAGGCTCTTAGCAATCGTCAGGGCCAGTTGGTCATCCGTGCTGGTCGCTGGCTTTGTGGTCGGTTGCGTCGTCGTAGTTTTGGTCGTTGCTGGCGTCGTCGCAGTCGTGGCTGCTTTCAAATAGCCGCGCCAAATCCACCCACTCAGCGTCCCATCAGCCGATTTGACGTGATAGTAAATTGGCGTGGTCCCCTTACGCTTGTTGTACAGTTTTTCGTGTGCATCCGTCGTCCACACCACAGTCGGCGTCACGTCATTATTGCTGTAACGCAGCCCCAGATGCTTCGAGTAACGGGCGCCGGTGGTTGCCGTGTAGCTGTGCTGGCGCATGCTCCGCCGCCACATCAACCGAACGGAACGTGACCGAGCCGCCGAATACTGCTGGTTGGCCGAAGCCGGTTGACTGATGCTCAAGCCGCCACCCAGACTGACCAGTGCGATACATAATCCTAACAATCTTTTGTTCATGAAATCTCCTCCTAGACGAACCTAATTTTACCATTCGTAATTGGTTAACGCACGGCCCGGCGCAAATTAAAAAGATGACCACGCTCTCAGGATTTCTCCTTGGAGACTGGTCATCTTTCAGGTTCACGTCTACTTAATCAGTGAAGTCTTCGCTTGCCCCGGTTGGGTTGAAGGCTTTCGCTTGGCCCTTGGTCTTGTAGTAGTGTTGCAGATGGACTTCACCATTGCCAACATTCCACGTCGCATTCGTATACAGTGATTTGATGGTCTTGCCTTTATAATGACGGCTGACGATCTTGTAGCCTTCCGTTCCGGGCGTCCCCATCGCAGAGGCCTTCGTGTGGTTTCCCCAATTTTCATCAAGTAGCCATCCCTTGCTCATATACAGCAGGGTATCGAGCTGTCCCTTTTTGATGTTCTTCATATTCTTATTTAGGTTACCAGATTTGATATAGTTGGTTCCCGTATCCCACTTCTTCCCTTTAAAATTCCGGTACGAAGTTTTCTTAGCCGCAATCGTGTAGCGGTTGTAATGACCATTCTGGTAATAGTACCAAGTTCCCTGAAACTTCTTCGGCGCGCTAGCCAGACTCATCTTAGCGCTAGCTTGCGCATCAACTGTGGGATTGGCAACGGTCAAGACCGCGCCAAAACTAACTGACGCTACGATTGCGCCCATCATGTTGGTAAATTTCATTGTCGTATTCCTCCTTATTTCCGAATCGCTTATTTGTGTAGCGCACCAACTGGATTGAAGAATTTGGCTTGGGCCTTGGTTTGGTAATAGTGGTCTCCCAGCTGCTTACCCCAGTTTTTCACGACGGCCTTGTTGTACAGGACTTTAACGGACTTGCCCTTGTAGGTCTTGTGAATCACCTTATAAGTTCCGCCGCCATTGGTCGCAAACATGCCGTAAGCCACAACCTTGGTATAGCCGTCCTTAACGGTCTTGGCGCTGGTCCAGTGAAGCTTCTTATTGCTCCAGCCTTCTCTAAAGTTTTCTTGGTCCTTAGTCGTATGTAGCGTCCCGATCCATTTGGCCTTCTGCTTACCAAAGGCATCGAAGTAGTTCTTCACCGTCATCTTGTTGGCCCCGATGGTCACCGTTTTATAGTAATACCCATTGTTTTCCTCGTAGTGGTACCAGGTTCCCCGGATACTCTTCGGAAACGCAGCCAAGCTGGTCTTTGCCGCCTGGGCCTGAACCGTGGTGGGACCGGTGATCGCCGCCGTGGCGCCGATCGTGGTTGCGACCATCAGTGCGCTAAAAATATGAGTCATTCGCATCGTGTGTTCCTCCTTAATTTCAAATCCGTTAGCGTGTTTCGCACATCTATTAGGTACGATAAATGTTTATGTAACTAACAAATTTAAGTATAGCAATCACCGGTGTCACAATTTGTCGTTTGCCCGTTATCGAACAGAAATAATCAAAAAACGTTCCCGGCGTGGTGTCGAGAACGTTTCGTCATGATTGATTTAGTTAAAAATGCGTTTCACAAAGCGCGGATTGGCCGTGACAAACCCGCCAGCCACGCGGTAACGCCGGGTCCCGTGATCCGAGAAGTCCCAGCCACGCACAGTTAACCGCCGTCCGGCTGGCACGCGGCGCTTACGCTGTTGGCAGTTGGCGTCCCGGTACAGAACAATCGCCCGTTTCGCCCGGATATGCTGGGGATAGCTCTGCCGCCCCGTCTGAACCAGTTGACGATTGGCCGTCACGTACTGGCCGTTCGTCAGGTAAAACCGGGTCGTCAGGTGATGGCGAACCAGCCGTTTGACCCGCAGTTGTTGGCCCTGCCGGACGTGGCGGACTTTGCCCGTTAGAGTCGCGCGACGATACTGATTGACTCCACGCGGATTGATGACCGTGATGACCCGGGCCCTCTGCCGCGGCGAGTAGTAGGTTGGCTGAACGTAAGCCGGCTGGGTGGTCACATAGCCCGTCAGCCGATACGTTGGTGACTGATGATTGACATCGCGGACCCGATACCGCGGTCGTCCATGCCGGGACAGCCGCTGACCGATAACCACCAGCTGGGGTTGCCGGCCTCGAGGTTGCCGTTTATACCAGGTCAGGCGCTGCCGGGATGTAAACGTCGGCTGCCGATAAAGGCCGAGTTTGCGAATGCCCGTGAGACTACTGCCAACACCCGGCGTGGGTTCTGGAGCCGGTTTAACGGGCGGCAGTGGCGGCTGGACCGGTGGTGTGACGGGATAGACCGGCCGATTAACCGGTTCCCAAACGTAGACCTGCCTGCCCGCCGGTCGGTGATTGCCTGTATAGGCCGCAATCAGACCGTCACTGGTATATTTGGCACCCAGCGGATCACTCTCGGTCCCGGCGCCCACGGCCTGCCACTTTCCCGTGGACGTGGCCGTTATCGGTACGGGTGACAGTTGCGGATTTTGCTCCGCATGCCCCAAGAGGCCCACAGCTGATAAAGTATTCTCCGCATAGAACTGCATCTGGGGACCCAAAACCAGTCTACGAAGGGCATCGTTATCCTTAAACATATCTTGTGTGTAAGTATATTTGCCTGCCTTAGAATCCAACGTTACTTTAAATTTAGAAATGTCTAAGCTGGTCAACTCGCTGTCGCCTTCAAACATGCCTATTAATCCATTGAGCCCGTCCTCCTTATCGGTGGGATCTGAGAGGACCGAGTCGGTCTCAAAGTTCGCTAAATCAAGGCGTTTCAGGCTAGTGTCTTTATTGAACATCAGACTAAAGTCCTGCACCTCTTTGGTCTTGAAACTTTTCAAATCTAGAGATTGTAGATTCGTCATCCCAGCAAACATTCTCTGCATAAAATGAACCTGGTGTGTGTCAAAACCGGACACATCCACGTAACGTAGCTCGCTATCGCCATTAAACATGTCTGACATATTACCAACGTTGCTGGTTTTAAATTTGCTCTTATTAATTACTAAATTTGTCAACTGGTTGTCACCATTAAACATTCTCGCCATATCAGTGACCTTGGCTGTGTTAAAGCCAATTTTCAACTCCTTCAATGCCGTCATTTGGTTAAACATGTCGGGCATCAGTGTCACGTTGTCCGTATTAAGATACGACAAATCTAAGTGTGTTAGCCCAGACGACCGAAACATTCCGGTCATGTCCGTCACATTCCCTGTATCAAAGTGACTGAGATCAAGGGTCTTAACTGACGTTCCAGCAAACATATGGTTCATAGTAGTGACCTGTCCTGTATCAAGGCTAGACAAATCTAAGCGTGTCAGACCAGACAACTGAAACATTTCGGCCATGTTCGTCACATTCCCCGTATCTAAGCTAGACAAGTCTAGCTGATGGACACGCACACTACTAAACATCCCCGTCATATTCGTTGTTTCATGCGTATCAAGGTTGGTCAGCCCCGTAAACGTGCCGTTCTTGCCCAGCCCACTGAAAAGGAAACTAGCATCTTGGGGTGCTTTAAGTTTGCCTTTTAGTTCGATTGACTGCAGTTGGAGCTGGAGCCAGAAGTTTTCTGGCAGGCCCTTAGACAGTGTCTGAACAATAACGCCCTCATTATAATTAGCTCCAGAAACCGAGTTTTGATCCGGTAAGATTCCCCCGTCTCCGCCATCAATAACCAGATGTTGGCCCGTATCGTCACTGGTCAACCGCCATTGACAGTTGGTTCCCATCGTCCCACTGTAGTTTTTCGTCACTTGCGGCTCAGCTCGCACGGTTACTGGTGGCGTAAACAACCCACCAGACGGTCCAACTAATCCCAAACTAGCTCCAATAGCTAATCCAGCAAACAACGTGACGATTCGTTTTTTCTCCATCCCGACTCCCCCAGCCTAGCAAGATTCCAACAATCATTTCTGGTGTTGATTGTAGCATAGCCCCACCGTTTAATTCAGCTCACAACGGCTCAAAATCAGGACTTTCGTTTTAACTGCTTTTTAGTTGGCAACCTGTATTAATATCTTAATCATGATTTGGCACCTTTTCGTCACGGAATCTATACGATTTGGCAAACATTCTGTCACGTATCCATAAACGCATCGCACTTATGCTATATTTAATGGCGTTCCACGGGGACAAATTTGGGGAGGGTTTATTTTATGAAAAAAGCAGCAGCGATTCTAGGTACCGTCGGACTAGCCACACTGGGGTTAAGTCCCGTCATCGGCTCCGCCAGCACCATGACCGGCGCTGTGCGCTACCACCAGGCACACGGGTCGACGACCATCAAACAAAACTACCGACAATTTCAGCTGACCAATCATCAGCCCAACAGCGATTACCCGCACATCAAGGTCACGAGCTGGAAACATGCGCAGCTCAAGGCCGGGAGCAAGGTCAAAATTGATTTGATGGCCGATCAGGGGACCCCGTATAACTGGTACCGTATCCAGACGACCACCAACCACGCCACACACCGTTACTGGGTTTATGGCCAGGCTTTGCGTGGGAAATAGGTTAACCTAATTATCTTCACACCCTATCAGGTACCCGCAAAAACGGCCAATCCCTTTTCAATCAGGACTGACCGTTTTTCGCTACTCCTTGCCACCCCCACACCCCTTGGCAATCCCCTGCCAGTCGGGTATGCTGAACAGTAACTAAGTCCAGTCAAAGGAGCTGGTATCGTGTTTCGTCAAATCGAATGTTTCATTGCCGTTGTCAAGAATCACAGCTACACGCAGGCCGCCATCGAATGCCACCTGTCCCAGTCCTCCCTCTCCCAACGGATCAAGGAGCTCCAGACGAGTCTAGGCGTCACCCTGATTCAGCGAAAAGGCCGCAGCTTCGAGCTGACCGCCGCGGGCGACTATTTTTATCAACATGCCCAAGTACTTCTCGAACAGGTCAACCAGCTCGTCACCCAAACGCAAGCCATCGCGACCAACACTGCCGAGGCCTACACGCTCAAGCTGGGCTACCTCCGCAAGTTTGGGTCACGCGAATTTCTCCAGGCCGTCGCCGAGTTCTCGCGCCAGTTTCCCCAGGTCAAAGTCCAGATTCACAGTGACTCCTACGCCGAGCTGTTCACCCGAATTCGTGATGGCCACCTGGATTTGAATTTTTCCGACCAACGCTACGAGCTCTCGCCGGCATTTGAAAATGAATTTCTGACCGCTGCCGACTACATGGTCGTGGTCGCCCCTCACAGCTTCGCCAGCGACCAAACCGTCATCGACACCACCGAGCTCGCCGACCTGCCCTGCATCCTGATTACCGGCACCGACGAATACGCCTCGGATCAGGCCTACTACCGCGATGTCTTGGGCGTCCAAAGTCCCTTCCAAATTGCCTCTAGCTTTGGTGAGGCGCAAATGCTCGCCACCACGGGCCAGGGCTACATCGTGGTCAATAGCCGCACCGCCGGACAGATCAACGCCACAGCCAACCGCGTCCTCAAGCTGGTCGACCACGGTCGGGACCTGACGCAACACTACTACGCTTACTGGAAAAAGGATAATTCCGGTTACTACATTGAAACCTTCGCCCAGATTTTAAAAGCCCAATTTGATTAATTCCTCCGACTCGCCCCTAACCGGCGGGTCTTTTTTTATCCATCGTCTTAGCCGATTGGTCCAATCGTGAGACGCAATTGGTTTCGAGTTGCCTAGCCGCTATGCTAGGACTCGTAAGTAAATTGACGAAAGGAGTTGACCGTAATGACAGCCGAAACAAGCACGCTATTGACCTGTTGCGACGATCTCACCACTGCCCTGGCAACCAAGGATATCTGTTGGCTCAACGACCACCTCGCCCCCACGGCCGAACGCCGCACACCACTGGTACCCCCACAGGCAAAATACGATTGGATCGATGCCATTCAAAACGAGGCCTTAATTTATGACCACTTCACCGTGCCAACGCTGGACCAGCTAGTTGGCACCCGGGGGCTGGTCCACCTGACCGCCCGGCTGACCGAGCACCCGCACCAGGCAACACCGGTCACCCTCCAGCTCACCTTCATCCGGGAGCCGGATTGTTGGCAACTCTACCGGAATCGGGAGCTATCGGAAAAACCGATTGATTGGATTGGTTAGTCGAATTGGTTTTCGCTATCCCGCCCGGTAAGATAGAACTCGACTCAAAAATTAAAGGAAGTGATTGCGTGTTACTCTTAACTTTTCCAGTGGCGATGGGTATTGGTCTCGCCATGCAAACAGCGGTCAATGCCAAGCTCCGAGGCTTCATCGGCTCGCCCTACCTCTCATCCGGATTTTCCTTTCTGATAGCCTGGCTGTTCTTACTCATTCTCAGCGGGGTAACCCACCAACCACTCCTGATCAGTGGGGCCGTGATGACCCACGGGCCCGGCTGGCTCTGGCTGGGCGGCCTCTTCGGCGCCATCGCCCTGACCGGCAACGTCGTGCTATTTCAAAAGATCGGTAGCCTACAAACGACCGTGTTGCCCATTATGGGGCAGATCATCATGAGCGTGGTGATCGACCAATTTGGCCTCTTTCATTCACCCACCAATACGTTGACCCTCTCCAAAATTATTGGGCTCTTGCTAATTGTCGGGGGCGTGGTGCTCTCACTCGGCATCTTCGCCCCCCGAGACCCGTTGCTGAAGGCCGCCACCTCAAAACCTGAGCGTAGTTCCCAGCTATTCTATCAACTTTTCGCCGTGCTGGCCGGCATGCTCATGGCCATGCAGACCGCTATCAACGGTTATCTGGGAACGGTCCTGAAGTCGCCGCTTCACGCCGCCTTTATCTCATTTAGCATCGGCGTGCTCTGCCTGATTCTGGTAAACCTGGTCACCCGCGCTCGCCTGGCCAACCTTAAATTGGCTCTTCAACAAGGCCCCCGTTACTGGTGGATCTGGTTCGGCGGCGTGATTGGGGCGTTGTACGTTCTGTGCAGCTCCTGGCTGGTTCCCCTCATTGGGACAGGCCAGGTCGTGGTGCTCGCCCTGTTTGGCCAGCTAGTCTTCAGCGCCTTAGTGGAGCATTTCGGGCTGTTTGGCTCACAGGTCACCCGACTGTCCCGCGCTAAAATAATTGGCTTAATAATCATGTTCATGGGTGTTTTAATCGTAAAAATGCTGACATTTTAGGAGGATATTTAATCATGAAAAAAGTTTTAATTCTTGGGGCTTCTGGGTCCATCGCAACTCTGGTAACACGCAACCTACTTGACGACACTCGGGTCCAACTCACCTTACTGGTGCGGCACCCCGACCGTTTGGCCACAGACATTCGCAACGATAGTCGGGTCACCGTGGTTGTGGCCGACGTGGTCAAGGATGCCGCGCAACTGACCGCTGCCATGCAGGGCCAAGACCTGGTTTATGCCAACCTGTACGGCGCCAACTTGAAACAACAGGCCCAGGCCGTGGTGACGGCCATGACGGCGGCACAACTGGACCGAATCATTTGGATTTCTGCCAATGGGATTTACAACGAGATTCCTGGGAAATACGGGCAGTGGAACGCGCAAATGCTGGGATCGACCCTGACAGCCTACGCTGCGGGTGCCAAGGTCATTGAAACCAGTCGCCTCCAGTACACGATTGTCCGGCCAGCTTGGTTCTCCGACAAGCCTGTCGTGAGCTACGAACTGACGCAAAAAGGTCAAGCCTTTAAGGGCACCGAGGTTTCCCGTGAGAGTGTGGCCGCCTACCTAACGAGCCTCATTCTGGATGACAGCCAAGCCATCCATCAATCCGTGGGCATCAGTGAACCCAATACTGACGGTGCGAAACCCAGCTTTTACTAAACAGACAAAGGAAGTCTTCGCTTGAAAATTATGATTATTGGCGCCTATGGTCGGCTGGGCGAACGGGTGCTACATCTCGCTAACAAGCGCGGTCATCAGGTCATTGGCATTGCCCACCGACAGCATGCCGAGCGGCAGAATCCCCAAGTCATTATCAAGGATCTGTTTGATCTAGCCCCCGCTGACCTGGTCGGCGTCGATGCCATCGTGGACGCCGTGGGTGCTTGGACCCCCGCCACAGAAATTGTCCACGCGGCGGGGCTCGCACACATCGTCGCCCTACTGCGGGGCACCCCGATTCACTACCTCAAGGTGGGCGCCACCAGTACGCTCTTCATTAACGATGCCCGCACCCACGTCCTCCAGGAATTGCCGCAGTATTATCCGGCTTACATGCAGGATCTGTGCAGCGTTCATGCCGAAGGACTGGCCATTTTGCAAGGCGAAACGACCGTTCACTGGACCTACGTGACGCCGACGTATAACTTTGATCCCGCTGGCCACAGTACCGGGACCTATCACGTTGCCGGCGACATTTTCCATCCGGCGCGTTCCCAAAACCCTGACGACGGTCGCCAGGACTACATCACCTATGCTGACTTTGCCAAAGGGGTGCTTGACATCATTGAACATGACCAGTATGACCAGCAACAGATCACGTTGTTTTCGGGAGACAATCCACACCCAACACAGCGGTACTAGACCATTGACTAGCCAAGTTAACCTAACAAACGCGTCTGGAATTTTCCAGGCGCGTTTTTCTTCTCTATTTTTTAGCGCTAACGCAACATGCTCTTAGGCGAACGCGCAATGCCCCGCGCGTAGAGCACTATTAAGATACCAGCAACCAACAACAGCAGGAGTAAGACCGTCAGCATGATGTGGTGTAGCCCCGTAAAGAAAATCGCCCGCATTTTCGGTACCAGCTGTTTCGGCAAGCTGCCCACGGTCTGCGAATTACTCAGGCGGTTCATCATGGTCAGGGTAATCCGCCCCTGGCTGGCGCGTACGCCCGTCACTAAGGCGTGATTCAGGATGACCCCGTAGATGGCCGCCATAAAGGTCTGGGCCAGGATGCGTACCAGGTACGCGAAGGAGGTCGCAATCGGCATGTCACGGGGCTCGGCGTCGGACTGCACCGCCACCTGTAGGATGTTAAAGCTCAGGCCAATGCCGAAGCCCTCAAACGCGCCCAACACCAGCAGGACACCATAACTGGTGTGCTGGTTCGCCAGGCTCAGGCCGATAAACGCAATCAGAAACGCCCCCGCTCCCAAGGAAATGATGTCGTACCGCCAGAATTTTCGCTGAATCACGGCCCCCAGTTCCGAGCCGCCGAAGTTGGCAAACGCGCCCGGAATCTGCGTCATCCCGCCAATCAATGCGCTCAACCCCAACAGGCCCTGCGCCCACATCGGCACATAGATGTTGAACGCCACGAAGGCGCCCCAGAGTAGGGCAAACAACGCAAAGTCACTGACCAATTGGCCATTTTTAAACAACCGACCGGGAACGATTGGGTCCGTGGCCCGTCGTTCGGCGAAAACCATCCCGACTAGTAACAACAGACCGAGGCCCACCAAGACCAGGGTGAACCCGATGGGCAGTACCCCAATTTCTTGGACGCCCACCAAGATGGCAGCGAGGCCGCCGACCAGCAACAGGATGCCCAGGTAGTCAATGTCCGCCTTGTTCAGGGCCTGTGGCAGGTTAAACCAGACCAGCATAATCACGATGGACAGCACGGCAATCGGCAAATTCACGTAAAAAACCCAGTGCCAGCTGAATTGGTCAACGATCCAGCCGCCCAATAGCGGGCCAATGATGGAGGCCCCACTGAAGCTGGCAGCGGCAATCCCAATCACCTGGCCCCGGCGTTTCAGACTCGTAAAGAGCTCGGCGTAAATAATAAACGGAATCGTGTTGACCCCACCGGCCCCGATGCCCATCAGGCCCCGGGCGGCAATAAACCAAGCGATATTGGGCGCGAGACCCTGGAACAGCGCCCCGACCATAAAAATAACCGTTGCCAGGATATAAGCAACCTTGTTTCCGTAACGCTCACCAAACTTGCTCCACAGGGGCGTCGTCACGGCCATTCCCAACAGGAAACAAGCCACGATCCACCCCATATCCTGAATGGCGTGAAAATCACTGATAATGGCGGGCAAGGCCGTATTTACAATCGTCCCGTCCAGCCCGGCCATGGCGTTCGACAGAACTAACGCAAAGGTCACCAGAATCTTTTCGTTTCTACTCAAAACCAAACTCTCCCACTCGAACCCTCATCGGTTACGCAAATCGGGCGCCAAAATTTTGCGCCCGTTGACAATAGCATACGAGCAACCGATAATGATGTAAAATGCTAATATTCACTGGTTCTTCATTCACTTTTCGGATACCTAGGAGGCTTTCAATGAATACACGCTTACTACAAGCGTTCCTGGTGCTGACCCAAGTCGGCAACATCACCAATGCCGCCGAAGCCCTACATACGAGTCAACCCAGTCTTTCCCGCCAGCTAAAGGCGCTCGAGGATGAGGTGGGCGCCCAACTCTTCGTCCGGGGAAAACGGCTCATCACCCTGACCGATGCCGGCAGCCTCTTCGCCCAACGCGCACAGGTCATGCTGGACTATTTGGACCAGACCAAGCGCGACCTGCAAGCCCAAAAGACCGGTCTGGCGGGCAAAATTCGCATCGGCTGCGTGGAAAGCCATCTCTCGGCCTACGTGGCCAAATGGCTCGCAACCTTTCAGCGCCAACATCCCAACGTGACCTTCGCCATCTATAGTGCCGATGGCAACGCTATTCGCACCCAAATCGACCAGGGCAACCTGGACATTGGCTTTCTGATTGAGCCCGTGGAGTCGGCGAAGTACGAAACGCAACACATCCCCGTGACCGAGACCTGGGGCCTCATGATGGCCAAGGATGCGCCGCTCGCCCACCACGCGACCGTGACTGGCGCGGATCTAGCCGGACTCCCGCTGTTAGGTGCCCGCCGCAGCATCGTCATCAATCAGGTGTCGAGTTGGCTCAAAATTGACGCGGACACCCTGAATCTCCGGGGCGAACGCAACCTGGAAAACAACGTGCTCCCCTTGATCACGCAGTTTGGCTACTATGATATCTCCATCGATGGCATGCAAGACTTCACCAGCGCGGACCAGTTCGCCTTCGTGCCGTTCAGCCCGCTGAGTCAAACGCAGCACACCCTGATTTACCGGAAGAATCACCAGTTACCACCGACCGTGGCGGAATTTGTTAAAACCGTGACCGCTGAAATTGCAAAAATGCCGACGACCACGGCCTGATATAAATGGCGCCACCCCCGCTCTCTATTCTTATAGAAGAGACTGGAGTAGCGCTTTTTCATACTGGCGAACAAAAACACCAGGTATTCAGTTTACGAATAGCATCTATGTAATCTGGGCATTTTACCTATAGCTGAATTACGTGTAATCTAGGGGCAATCAAAAAATATTCGCTTAAAAGGAGTGCTTCTCATGGAAAACATCACATTCAACAACGGCGTCACCATGCCCGTCCTGGGCTACGGGACCTTCCAAACGCCCCCGGTTATCACCGAGGAAAACGTCGCCAAGGCTATTCAGATCGGTTACCGCAGCATTGACACCGCACAGGTCTACGGCACCGAAGCCGGCGTCGGCGCCGCTATCGCCCACAGTGACCTGGCCCGCGACCAGTTTTTCGTGACGACCAAGACCCAAACGGATGGCTACGCGGCCACGGTTCAGGGCTTAGACGATTCGCTGCAACGCTTTGGTCACGACTACTTTGACCTCGTCATCATTCACTGGCCAACCACCAACAGTCTGGAGACCTACCGCGCCCTGGAGGAAGCCTATCAGGCGGGGAAGGTCCGGGCGATTGGGTTGAGCAACTTTAACAGCGCTCAGATTGATCACCTGCTGGCCAACACGCAAGTGAAACCCGTCATCGACCAGATTGAGACCCACCTCTTCTGGCAACAGGCCAAGATGCATCCCTACCTGCTGGACCACGACATCGTCCACGAATCCTGGGCGCCACTGGGGGAAAACTTTGGCCGTGAAATGATGGCCCTCCCCGCCGTGACCGCACTGGCGGAAAAGTACCACGTAGCCCCGGCCCAGGTGCTCCTGCGCTGGTTGACCCAGCAAGGTATCGTCACCATCCCCAAATCCACCAACCTCGCCCATATTCAATCCAACTTTGACGCGACGACCTTTACCCTCACTCAAGCCGAAATCGACAGTCTCCGCCAATTCGACCGGCACCATTCCATCAAGGACTGGCCGCAATCCATGCGTGAGGATGCTTACTAAACGCTGATGGCAACGACAAAACGACTAGTCCCGAAATTTTCGGACTAGTCGTTTTTTGCTAGCAAGATTCTTCAATTCCGATCATAAGCCCAAACGGCCAGCGGCGCAAAGATGGCGACGATGATGAGGTCAACCCCCAAGACCAACAGGGCCTCGTGCGTCCAGCTGCCGGTGGCTAGAATTTGGCGAATTGCGGTGATCACGTAGGTCACGGGGTTCAGGTGGGCGATGACTTGAAGCGGCTTGGTCAGCGACTTCAGGGGAACGAAGGCGTTGGACATGAAGGACAGCACCAGCATCGTCATCAACGACACGCTCTGAACGGCCCCGGCACTCTTGGCCAGCAGGCCCAACAGCGCAAACAGCCAGGACAAGGCCCAGCCAGTCACGATGGCGAGTCCGGCGATGGCAACGACCCAACCGAACCCGACGGCTGGCCGCCAACCCATCAGGTAACCGGTGGTCAAAGACGCCACCGTCGCCATCAGTAGGCGTAGGCTATCGGCAAAGAGTTGCCCGGCTAGTGGCGCCACGTGGGCCATCGGCAGGGATTTGAAGCGGTCAAAGACGCCGGAGTCGAGGTCCTCTCTGATTTGCGCGCCCGACCCGGAAGCCGCCGACAACATGGTCTGCATCAAGATACCGGGCACGATGGTCGGCAGGTAGGCCTGCACCCCACCGGCGATGGCCCCGCCGAATAAATACCCAAACATGAGCATGAACATGACCGGCTGGATGATCACATCCATGAATCGATCCGGATTGTGCACGGTCTTCAGTAGGTTCCGGTAAGCCATGGTCGCTGTGTTCATGAATAAATTGCCACTGTGTGTTTGTACATCCATATTAATAACCCGCTTTCTTAATTCTTGCCGACGGTCAGATTCAAGAAGACATCGTCGAGCGATGGTTCCTGAACGGCCAGCTGGCTGATTGTAATTTTAGCTTGGTTCAGCGCCGTTAAAATGGGGGCCGCCTGGGCCATCTGTGTTAACCGCACGCTCAGTTGTTGCCCGGTCTGCTGCACGGCATCCGCCACTTGGGCTGCCACCAGTTTCACAGCCGCGCCGACCTGCGTGCTCTGGTCGACCGTGAAGTTCAGGCGCGTGCCACCAATCTGTTGCTTGAGTTCGGCGGGCGTCCCCATTTTCACCAACTTGCCGTGGTCGATGATGGCCAGGTTGTCGGCCAGCTGGTCGGCCTCGTCCAGGTATTGCGTGGTCAGCACGATCGTTGACCCCTGCTGGACCAGGTGGCGAATCGTGTCCCACATCTGGGTGCGCGTCCGCGGATCCAGCCCGGTCGTGGGTTCATCCAGGAAAATCAGGGCCGGCCGCGTGATCAGGCTGACGGCCAGGTCCAACCGGCGCCGCATCCCCCCGGAAAAGTCCTTTAGCGCCTTATCCGCGGAATTCTCTAAGGAAAACTCGTGCAGTAATTCCGTCGTGCGTTGCTTGGCGTCCGGCCGGGACAGGCCGTTGAGCCGGGCGAAAATCATCAGGTTCTGCCGCGCGGAAATGTCCTCGTCGACCGCGGCGTATTGCCCGGTCAGCCCAAACAGCGACCGGGCCAACCGCCCCTCCTTGACCGTGTCGTGACCAAAGATCTTAACCTGACCCGCGTCAGCCTTGAGTAACGTCGTCAGCATGCGTAGCGTCGTGGTCTTCCCCGCTCCATTGGGTCCGAGCAGTCCGAAGACCTCACCCTGCCGCACGTTAAACGACACATCATCGACGGCCAGCTTCTGGCCAAATTTTTTCGTTAAATGACTGACTTCAATTGCGTTTTTAATTGTCATATTGATTGCCTTCTTAGGTGTACTTTTTAATCAGGTCCCCCTGACTAAAATTATAATAAGGCCCCCTGATGGATTTGTCAACTGTTTGCGAAAAAATATTGCGCCTGCTCGCGGCATTGTCGGGTATAATGGCAACAGGGGGACGGTCTTATGCCTAATTTAGAAAAACAAAAAAATGCGGCGGGCAAGCTGATCGAGTTCGGCATGGTCAGACACACCGCCGACGAAATAGCCCACCGCAACCACACGGACAAGGGCGAGCGCCCACTGCGCTTTCAGGGGCAAGGCAAGATTCTGTTGGCCCTGTCGCAAGACGACGGCCTCTCACAAAAAGAGCTGGCGACGCGTCTCAATTTAACGGTGCAATCGACCGCGGAGTTTGTCAACAAACTGGTCAAAAAGGACCTAGTGACCAAGGAAAAGTCCACGACGGATCGGCGCAAAACCATCATCCGCCTGACGGACCTGGGCCGCACCACCGCGGACACGGAAACGGCCAAGGTGCCCGAATTTTTGAACGCCTTGACGGATACCGAGCTGGATCAGTTCACCAGCATCCTGACGAAGCTCAATGCCAGTCTGTACGACGAAATTGACACGGCGGACGCCAGCCAGTCTGGCAAGGTCCAGCAGGCCGTGACGGATTGGTTGCGGGATTGGTTCCTTTAATTTATGCGACGAAAAAATACGGTTGGTCCCGCGGGACTGACCGTATTTTTGTCGTACAGATTTAGTTAGCTAAATGGAATTTTTCAAAATGGGCCTTCAGGTAATCCAGCGTCAGACTCTTGGTCGTCTTGATCAGCTGTTGTGGCTCACCGCTAGCCATCAACCGGCCACCGGCTTGCCCACCCTTGGGGCCGAGATCGATTAGGTAATCGGCGTTGGTCATCAGGTCGAGGTCATGCGTGATGATGATAATCGTGGCGCCCTTGGCCTTCAGGCTGTTGATCACGCCCAGTAGCGTTTGCACGTCTTGGGGATGCAGGCCGACAGAGGGTTCGTCGAAGATAAACAGCGTCTTGCCCTGGCGTTTGTTCAAGTGGCTCATGAGCTTTAACCGTTGGGCTTCCCCACCGGACAGGCTCGGCGTACTTTCGCCTAAATGTAGGTAGCCCAGCCCCATTTCATCCAGTAACTGGAGCTGCTTTTCAATCTTGGGCACCGTTTCAAAGACGTCCAATGCCTCACGGACCGATAAGTTCAGCAGGTCGACAATGTTGTAGCCGTGCCAGCGAATCTGTTGAATCTCGTCCTTGTACCGCGCGCCGTGGCAGTACGGGCAGACCTCTTCCATGTCCGGCAAATACTGAATATCCAGGGTAATCGTGCCCAGGCCGCCACACTGTTCGCAGGCCCCCTGCTTGTTATTGTACGAGAAGTAAGCGAGACCAAACTTCTTGGCCTTGGCTTCCGGCAGATTGGCAAACATCCGCCGCAGGTTATCCATGATGGTGGTGTAGGTGGCAATCGTCGAGCGGGCATTTTTCCCGATCGGCTTGGCATCCACGGACACCACGTCTTTCAAATGGGTCTTCAGGGTCGTCACCTGCTTGGGCAAGGCCGCCTTGGCATTCGCTGCCTGAATAGCCGGCACCAGGCTGTCTAAAATCAAGCTGGTCTTGCCGGCACCGGAGAACCCGGTAACCGCGGTGATCTCGTTGCCAGGAATGGTCACGGCGATGTCGTGTAAATTAAAGTAATCCTGCACCTCAAACTGCGTGGTGAGCTCGCTGGCCTTTCGACTAGCAGGCACCTTGTTGTGCATGATTTTGGCCTGACCAGAAATGTAGGGCCCAATCAGTGACTGCGGATTCCCCACTAGGTCTCGGGGCGTGCCCTCGGCAATGATTTGACCGCCGGCATCCCCCGACCCAGGACCAATCTCAATCACCCAATCGGCGGCCGAAATGATGTCGACTTCATGGTCGACCACGACCAAAGAATTTCCTTGGGCAATCAGTTCGCGAAAGATGCGGATAAGCCCCTTAACGTTATCGGGATGCAACCCAATGGAGGGTTCATCCAGTACGTACAAAACGCCGGTCGTCTCCGTCCGAATGGTCTTGGCTAATTGCAGGCGTTGGAGCTCCCCGGTCGATAGCGTATTACCGTTTCGCGATAGGGTCAGATAGTCCAACCCCAGTTCCAGTAATGGCCGCAACGTGTCCGTTAAATTTTTAAAGAGGACGTCGGCCATCGCCTTCATCTCAGCGGGCAACTCTTTTTGCGCCGCCGCTTGCCACTCGGACAACGACCCCAGGGTCAGGTCAGACACTTCGGCAATATTTTTACCGCCAACTAGTTGCGTCAAGAGTTCTGGATTCAGCCGCGTCCCATGACAGGTCGGGCACACGGAGAAGTGGAAAAATTCGTTGACCTTCTTGATGGCCCGGTCACTCTTCACCGTCTTCAGGGAATCGTAAACGGCTTCGTGGGCGTTCTCATACAGCGTGTTGTCGGTATGGAAAACCCGCCCGGTCGAGGTCCGGAAGTCCACGGGATACTGCTTCTTGGCGCCGTTGAGGACAATGTCCTTCTCCCGGTCGGTAAGGTCCTTGTAGGGCACGTCGATGCGCACGCCCAAGGTTTCCGCCACCGTCGGCATAAAGTTTCGGCCAGGCAAATGCCAGGAGGCTACGACCCCTTCGGCCAGACTGAGACTCTCGTCACCAATCAGCTTCGCCTCGTCTAAGGTCTGAACCGTCCCCGTCCCATGACATTCGGGGCAAGCACCGCCGGAATTGAAGGCAAAGTCTTCGGCCGATTTCGCCATGAATTCGACCCCACACTCCGGACATGTCACGATACCCATCTTGCTGTCGGCCCCACCTGGGAGATCCATGGCCTGGGCGACTTTCAAGCCGGGCGCAATCCGGTGGCCGTTGGGACACACCATCGAGCCGAGGCGTGAAAAGATGAGGCGCACGACGTTGAATAGCTCACTCATGGAGCCCACCGTTGAGCGCTCGGAAGGGACGCCCGGCCGCTGCCGCAGGGCAATGGCGGAGGGAATGTGCCGCACTTCCTGGACCTGCGACCGCTTGCTTTGGCCAATTCGCCGTCGGGTATAGGTGGATAGTGCCTCCAGGTACCGCCGCGACCCCTCTGCGTACAAGATGCCCATGGCCAACGAACTCTTCCCGGAGCCCGAGGGACCGGAGATTGCCACGAACTGATTCAACGGAATATCCACGTCAATATTTTTTAAATTATGGACGTTGCCACCACGTACACTAATATGTTCACGTTGTTTTTCACTCGTTGTCATACTTGCCCACCTTTGTGTTTTGTTCTCTTCATCATACTTACCATTTTAAACTATCCCGTAACGTTATAGTCAAGTTCAGGGTAAAAAAAGAGGTCCAATTCGCAAGTGAATTGAACCTCTCTTCTCTAAATTCCCTTATCAACACTCGTTGACAAAGAGCTCATAAACTTTGACGCAACAAAAGCTATTTTGCAATCACCAGTGTCTTATTCCCAGTGATGTAGGTGCCATCAGACAGTACCAAACGCGTTGTCAGGTTATGCTTCTGAATCTTCTTGACTGTCAGTACAGTCCCACGCTTGTAGTGGCGGACAACCTTACCGTGCAGAGTTATCTGGTTGTAAGCGTTGACGCCGTGTTTGCCGATGACACGGATAGCCTTGGGTTGAGACTTGTAGTAGGTGTTGCTGACGAATTTGCTATTTGCCGTGATATATCCAGTCTTGCCATTAGCGGCGCGGACGTAGTAACGAAGCCTACCAGCCTTAGACCAGGCGTACCCGATGACAACAAACTGTGGCCGATTTGGTCGTCTTTGCTTCGTGTACCAGTGAAGGCGCGTTGCTTTAGAGAAGGTCGGATCACTGTAAAAGCCAATCTTCTTGATCGCATAAACAGCAGCATACCTACCAATTGCAGTGGCTTTGCCAGCAAGTTGACGCTTAAAGGTTGGAGCTGCTGCGCCGTTCTTACCAAATTTAACGGTGGTAGAACCGCCCTTACCGTCAGGCAGAACAGCAAGTAAGGCACCGGGTTCAATCGCACGTTGCACAATGAGTTTACCATTCTTCAACTCGCGAACAATCCGATCACCGCTTACTGGATCATACGTGTAAACCACCTGAAGACCATCAGGCCATTTTTGGGTAATCTTCACAACCTTATCAGCTGCTGTCGTTGAGTCCGGTGCGCTCACACCTGCACTATAGCTCGCTGGCGCGTGCGTAAACGTTGGTGTTGCATTCGGCTGATCTTGATCAAGCTTGACAGTTACCGTACCACCAGCACCATCTGGCAGTGTCACTTCCGAAACTTTAGGTGCATCGGGATTCTTGGGATCAACTGGTTGCTGCTCAAGTGGCTTCTGAGCAACAGGCTTCCCGTTTCTCAGCTCGCTTACCATCTGTTTGCCATTGGCGTTGGTATAGACTGTCTCGCTACCATCTTTCCACTTCTGGTCTACTTTGACGATATCGCCAGCAACATTTTTCGTCGTGGCAGTAACGTTGCCAAGTTTATCAGTCGCGGTCACCGTCGTATCATGCTCAAACGTTGGCATTTCACCTGGTTGCCCGGTGTTAACGATGGTTTCAACGCCATCACCACTCTTCAACATAGTCGTCGAAGGAGAAGAAACTTCTTCCTGCCGATCGATTTCTTTCCCGTTGTTTACCTCAGTTATCGTCGCTTTACTACTGGTTGGATCATACGTGTACGTCGTCGTACTGGTCGTATTATCATCATTTGGCCACGTCTTTACGACCTTGATGAAGTTGCCAGCATCGTCCTTTGTCACAGTAGTAACGACTCCAGAATCATCTGTCGTTGTATCCGTCGTGTCGTGTGCAAACGTTGGTGTTAACCCTGGTTGTGCTGTAACGGTTGTATCAGTTTTACCTTGTTTTACCGTTGTCTGCGTTGCACCTTCGGTGAAGTCCTGCGTGACAGGAACTTCCCCGTCTTTTTCTTCCTTGACCGACTGGTCACCGGTTGAAGGGTCATACGTGTACGTCGTCGTACTATCATCATTTGGCCACGTCTTTACGACCTTGATAACTTTCCCATCGGCATCTGTCGTTGTAGTCACAGTGCTGTCGTTGGGATCCGCCGTCGTTGTGTCGTGTGCAAACGTTGGTGCTGACCCTGGTTGTGCTGTAACGGTTGTATCAGTTTTACCTTGTTTTACCGTTGTCTGCGTTGCACCTTCGGTGAAGTCCTGCGTGACAGGAACTTCCCCGTCTTTTTCTTCCTTGACCGACTGGTCACCGGTTGAAGGGTCATACGTGTACGTCGTCGTACTATCATCATTTGGCCACGTCTTTACGACCTTGATAACTTTCCCATCGGCATCTGTCGTTGTAGTCACAGTGCTGTCGTTGGGATCCGCCGTCGTTGTGTCGTGTGCAAACGTTGGTGCT